>NZ_FOGP01000002.1 GCF_900111255.1 Parafannyhessea umbonata | reverse complement strand
CATCCAGTCCTTCAACGGGGTCGTCGAGGCTATGCCGAACCTCTCCATGGCCTCGGGCTTCGTCATGCCCTCGTCGACGACGGCGCGCGCGGCGGCGACCTTGGTCTCATATGAGTAGACGGCGTATTTCTTTCCCATGTCTGTCAGCCCCTCGATGCCGACGGATCTGTACGTGTCGATCCATTTTCTCACGGCCTCGTAGGGAACACCGATCAGGCTGGAGATGGCTTTGACACCGTTCCCCGCGTCGTAGAGCTCGGCGGCTTTCGACCTCGTGGCGGCGTCGTACAAAGTTCTTCGGGTCATGAAAGAAGCCTCCCTTTTCTCATGTCCAAGAAAAGGGAGGCGGTTCAGTTCAAAACGGTCGGGCCTCCCTTTTTTGTAACGTTTGCGTCGATTGGCCGCAACGCAGGCGAGAGATGCGCTTTACGACGCTGCGAGCTTGGCGAAACGGTGGCCTAACCCTCGCGCAATGCCAGACCCCTATACCTGTAGTCACGTTCTGACGTACGACGGAAGGGGTAGTTATGTACAAGGACATCATCACCATATCGACCGTTGCGTTCCACGCCGAATGGGGCGACAAGGAGCGCAACCTCAACCGCATCCTGGGCTACATGGAGGCCGCTGCCAAGAAGGGCTCTGACCTCCTGCTCCTTCCCGAGATGGCCCTGACCAGCTACGATGACGAGCCCGACGTTCCCGTCGCGGAGAAGATGCAGCACAAGCTCGCCGAGACCGTGCCTGGCCCCACCAGCGAGATCGTCGCCGCAAAGGCCAAGGAGCTCGGCCTCTACGTGGTCTTCGGCATGCCCATCCGCGACGACGAGAAGTCCGACGTCGTCTACAACGGCCTCGCGGTCTTCTCGCCCGAGGGCCTCGTGGGCTCCTACCATAAGATTCACCTGCCGGCTCCGGAGCCCAACTGGGCGACGCGCGGCGACAAGCCCTTCATCCTGGACACCCCGTGGGGTCCGGTGGGCATCGCCATCTGCTACGACACCTACTGCTTCCCAGAGCTGATGGACTACTATGTCGCCAAGGGCTGCAGGCTCTACCTCAACCCCACGGCCGTGTGCCACGCCCACGGCGAGCACCTGATGGACGACACCATCCACGCGCAGGTCATCCGCGAGGGCATCTTCATTGCGAGCGCGAACCTGGCCGGCCTCGACAAGGACAACTGGTTCTGGGACGGAAGCTCCGTCCTCGGCCCGGGTAAGGGCACCTGGGACTATCACTACTACGCGGGTGGCCCGTTCGTCGCGCCCGGCTCCGACGAGGAGGCCATGTACACCGCCACAATCGACCTCTCGCTCGCGACGAGGTTCCTCTACAAGCACAACCCCTCCGTCGGTGGAACCGACTGGCGACCGGATCTCTACAAGAAGTGGTTCGAGGAGATCTGCTCAGACGAGTCCTACGGCAAGTAAGCGAACCCCTTCTCGCCCCCAGCTTGCCTCTAGGATAACCCGCATCCCTCAGCGGGGGAGGACGGCGTGGCGCTCCCATCCGGGACTGCCGCGCCGTCCTCTTTATTCTTGCGTTTGGTCGGGTCGCGCCTCCATCGGCCCGCATGCTGGCGCCCCTTGCCTGCCATTCGGCCGCGTCCGGGTCCGGGGTGGCTAGATCTTGGCAACCAGCTCGTCGGCGAGGGCGTCGATCTGCGCGCGCGACTCGTCGTCGAGGGAGCCCTTGACGGTCACGACGTTCTGAGCGAAGTCGATACCGGCGCACTGCTCCAACAGGGCGCGCATGCCCTTCGCGGCGGCCGGCATCCACGAGCCGTTCTGGACGAAGGCGACGGTGCGCCTCTGGAAGTTGTGGTCCACAAGGCGGCTCACGAACTCGTGCATGGTGGGGAAGAAGCCGCCGTTGTAGGTGGTGGTCGCAAGCACCAGCACGCTGTGACGGAAGGCGTCCTCCAGGGCCTCGGCCTGGTCGTCGCGGGCGAGGTCGGTCACGACCACGCGCTGCGCGCCCTTCTTGCTAAGCGCCGCGGCGAGCTCCTCGACCGTCTGCCTGGTGTGCCCGTAGACGCTCGTGTAGGCGATTACGACGCCCGGCGTCTCGACGCCGTAGCTGGACCAGGTGTCGTACTGGCTCAGGTAGTGCGTGAGGTCGCCCGAGAGCACGGGACCGTGCAGCGGGCAGATGGTCTGGATGTCCAGGGGCGCCACCTTCTTGAGCACCGCCTGGACGTTCTTGCCAAACTTGCCGACGATGCCGAAGTAGTAGCGCCTGGCCTCGCAGTCCCAGTCCTGCTCCACGTCGAGCGCGCCGAACTTGCCGAAGGCGTCGGCCGAGAAGAGCACCTTCGCCGTCGCGTCGTAGGTGAACATGACCTCGGGCCAGTGGACCAGGGGCGCCGCTACGAAGCTGAGCTCGTGCGTGCCCAGGCTGAGCGTGCTGCCCTCCTTGATGACCATGTTGCGGCCCTCGTACTTGGTGCCGAAGTAGTTGGCCATCATGTTGAAGGCGCCGACGCTCGCGACGACCGTCGCCTGGGGGTAGCGCTCCATGAACAGCGAGACGTTCGCGCTGTGGTCAGGCTCCATGTGCTGGACGATGAGGTAGTCCGGCTCGCGGCCGTCGAGCGCCGTCTCAAGATTCTGGATCCACTCCTGACCGAAGTGCTGGTCGACGCTGTCCATAACGGCGATCTTCTGGTCGACGATGGCATACGAGTTGTAGGCCATGCCGTCGGGCACGACGAACTGCCCCTCGAACAGGTCGATGTCGTGGTCGTTTACGCCAATGTAGTGAATGCCGTCTGCAATCTGCATGGTAGAGCCCCTCTCGTCCGAATGGGTTGTGTCGCGCGCGGCTGCGCGCGAGGCTGTTGCTTGGACGTGCGAGAGGGGCTTGGGCTGCCCTCCCGTGAGCCCGTGCCCTTAAGGGTACTACTCGCGAACTCACGGTTTTCTCTATCCGTCAGCTTTGCGACAGACGGCTGTGCGGCGAGGCCTCTGGTCCGGGCGTTCCGCTCGCGCTGGTACACGGCTTGCGTGCGGCTGACGGCCTGCGTCTGGCAGGCAGATTTCGCCTTGGCAACGCTTGGGCGTGCACTCTGGCGTCAGTCGCGGTACGTGGCGTAGGCTTGTGCCGATGAGTCGAGGGCGGCGCGCTTGCGCCGCGGGGGGAGTCCAGCATGCGCATCGCAATCGTCGGCAAGGGGGCACTGGGCCTTCTGTATGCGGACGCGGTCTGCTCGGAGCTCGGGCGGGACGCCGTGGTGTTCGTTATGGACGCGGCCCGCCTGGCGCGCCACGCAAAGGACGCCTACACCGTCAACGGGCAGCCGCGAGACTTTGCCGACGCCACTCCCGAGCGGGCGGGCAAGGCCGACCTCGTCATCGTCGCGACGAAGGCGACCGGGCTCTCCGCGGCGCTCGACCTGATGGGCCCGCTCCTTCGCGACGACACGCCCATCGTGTCGGTCCTCAACGGAGTGCGCAGCGAGGAGGTCATCGCCGGGCGCTTTGGCTGGGAGCGCGTCGTCCCCTGCGTGGCGAGGGGGATGGACGCCGCGCGCTATGGCTGCGACCTGAGCTACACCAAGCCCGGCGCCCTGCACGTAGGCCGCTTCGAGCGGACCCCGGCCGCCACGTTCGAGCGTGCGCGCGAGCTCATGGGCCGTGCTGGAATCCCGCTTGTGGCGGAGAACGACATCAGGCGCACCATGTGGGAGAAGTTCGTGCTCAACGTGGGCATCAACCAATGCTGTGCCGCATATGGCCTTCCCTACGGAGGCATCCTGGGAGACCAGGCGGCAGAGCCCTTCCGCATGCTCGTCGCCGCCATGCGTGAGGTCGTCGCGCTCGCCCGCGCCGAGGGCGTGGAGCTGGACGACCACGTCATAAACGTGTCCATCGAGCTTGAGCTCGGGCTTGACCAGGGATCGACGCCCTCGATGGGACAGGACCGCATCAACCGCGTGCCCAGCGAGGTGGACGAGTTTGCCGGAGAGGTGATTCGCCGCGCCGAGCGCCATGGCATCCTGGTGCCCGCCAACCGCTGGCTGTTGGAGCGCATGCGTCAGATAGAGGCTGCCTACTAGGGCGCTACTGGCCGTCCGCTGGCAGGGGCCTGCCCGTGCGCTACTCCGCCTCGAAGACCTCGTAGTCGAGCTCGAACTCGCTGCCGTCGAAGATCTTGTAGAAGTTCGAGAAGACATGCTCCATGAGGACCTTCACGTCGCCTTGCCCCTCGGTCCTGGGGAAGAGGGCGATGGTCTGGGTCTGCGAGCAGGTAGCACAGATGACCTCGGTGTCCGCCGTCTTGCGGATGGCGAGCTCCATCGCGTTGACCGCGTTCTTCTCGCGATTGATGTTCACGCTGGCTCCCTCGCGCGGCCTCAGGCTCACCATGATGGGCGTCAGCTCGCGCCCCTGGCACCTGCTGATGGTGCGCATGCAGGCGCAGAGCTCGGCAAACTCGTCGCGCGAGATGCTGTAGGCGTTGCGCTTGTCGGTGGCGACCACGTGCGAGAGGAACTCGTCGACCATCCTGAGCGAGTCCGGGCTCTCGTCGCTGTAGAGGGGTGATTCCACGACCTGCTTCGACTCGACGGCCGCAAGCGCGCCGCCGTCCAGGAGCCGGATGAAGGCGTCCAGGTAAGTGGGGTCGAACTGCGCGCCGCGGCCCTCGACCATGCGCTCGCGCACCGTCTCGATGGGGATGGCGTTTCGGTAGATGCGGTCCGAGCGCATGGCGTCGTAGGCGTCGCACACGCAGACGAGCCGGGCGTGCGGCGGAATCTCTTCTCCGCTAAGGCGATGGGGGTAGCCCTTCCCGTCGTAGCGCTCGTGGTGGCTCAGAGCGACGTCTTTGGCTCCTGGGATGGTGCTGGCGTGCGACAGGATGTCGGCGCCCTGCTCGGTGTGGGACTGGATGATGCCGTACTCGATCTCGGTCAGGCTGCCGGGCTTGTTGAGGATGGTGTCGGGGATGCCGATCTTGCCCACGTCGTGCAGGAGCGCCTCGAGGCGCAGCACATTGACCTCGTCTTCGGGAAGGCCCAGCTCGCGGGCGAGAAGCACCGAGTATTCCGCGACGCGGTGGGAGTGGCCCTGCGTGTAGCGGTCCTTGGCATCGACCACGGTCGCCAGCGTCTGGACAGCTTCCTCGCTCATGAGCTCCATCTGCCGCAGGCGCTCGCGGTCCTTGCGGGTCAGGCGCTCCACCTCGTCGTGCAGGCCGTTGGCGATGCGCAGGCGGCCCAGGGCGCTCAGGTGGTACTCGATCATGGCGCAGGCGCTCATGATCACGTTGAGCAGGAACAGGATCGGGAAGTGCGTGACGAAGGTCGTCGTGTAGTTGGAGGACACGTACGCGCTGAGTGGCGACCAGAACAGGACGACGAACAGGAGCTCGAACAGGAGCGACGCGTAGACTCCCACGATGACGTCGCAGAAGTACATGGTTCCCAGGGGAAGCAGCATGACCCAGAGAATGGCGAATCCGTTGTTGGAGCCTTGGATGGCGTAGTAGGTGAATCCGAGGGCGCAAGTGACCAGGATGAGCAAGGATGCGGCGAAGCGGCTCCTCTTGATGGCGCTCAGCCAGGTCGCTATGGCCCCGCAGAAGGTGAAGATCACACCGCTGAGCATCATCTCGCGTCTGCCTGTGGCGACGTTGAGGATGACCGACACGAGGGCGAACAGGGTGATCACGACTGCGACGACGGCCGTGACGTTGCAGATGACCCGCTCGGCGACGCCGACGTAGATTGACTCATGTAGGTCGCGCCAATAGCGCTTGAGCGTGTCCATTTCTGTCTTACCCGACTCCCGCCTTGAGGGGTTTGACAAAAGACCCCGTTCGTAAAAATGTTACCGTAATCGGCCAAATAATGATAGTCTGACTATCGCGTTTCCGTAGCAGGTTTTTCTGCCGAACGCCCTGGGGTACCATGCGACAGAGAGACTTGTTCGCACGGGTGGCCTGACAGAAGGGGGCGGCCATGCCAAAGACGCAGGAAATGCCAAGGGGGAGGTGCCTCGCGCCGGTTCGCTGGGGCATCCTGGGCGCGGGCGGGATCGCCCGTCGCTTTGCCGCGAGCGTCGCGGCGTCCGAGGACAGCGTCCTAGTGGCCGCGAGCCGTCGGACCAAGGAGCGGGCCGACGTGTTCTTGGACCAGGTTGGGGCTGCGGGCGCCCGTGGCTACGGAAGCCACGACGAGCTGCTGGCCGACTCCAGGGTCGATGCGGTCTACCTTGCGCTTCCCCACGGCATGCACCTTGAGTGGTGCCTGAGGGCCCTCTCTGCCGGAAAGCCCGTGCTGTGCGAGAAGCCCCTGGCCCTGAGCTCCGAGGACGCCCGGCGTATCACGGCCGCCGCGCGCGAGGCCGGGGTGCCCTTCATGGAGGCCATGAAGGCGCGCTTCACTCCCGCGGCGCGAGAGGTCATGCGGGAGGTCTCGGTCGGCGTCGTCGGCAGGGTGCGCTCGGTCGAGGCGAGCCTGTGCAACGACGCGCTGCAGCACTTCCGCGACTCAAATAGCAGCTACATCTTCGATTCCGTGCAGGGAGGGACGCTTCTGGACTGCGGGATATACTGCGCCTCGTGGCTGGAGGCACTTCTTCCCGGAGCGATCGCGCTCGAGTCCGTCGACGTCGCCACCGTTCCCGCCCGGGGCTGCGACGATGGCGGCGCGACCGTCGACGCCTACGTGGGCGCTCGACTCAAGCTGGGTGGCGTTCCCGCGTTGCTCGAGTGCGCCATGGACAGGGCCAAGCCGCGCCGCTGCGAGATCGTGGGAGAGCGCGGCCGCATCGTGGTGGAGGACCTGCACCGCCCCCAGGCCGCCACGGTCCTGGTCGCGGGGGAGGAGCCACGGCGCATCGACGCGCCCTACGTGGTGGACGACTTCTTCGGCGAGCTCGAGCACTTCAACCGGATGGTGCGCACGGGCACTGTCGAGTCGCCGGTCATGCCGCACGGTGCGTCCGTGCGCTGCGCCCAGATCCTGGATGCCGTGCGTGCGGGCTTTCCCCGTGCCCGATAGCGCTTTGCTGCGGGCGATGCCGTACGCGGCGACGTGACGTCCGCCGGACGGATGGTGCTGCGTATCGAATTCGTAACTCCCGCGCCTGCGCGGCGGGCCTGGCGCCGGGCGAGTCGTATGCTTCGCACGTCAAACCGACGCCGGGGACGGGCTCCTCGGCAGGCATGGCAGAGGAAGGAAGACCCATGGCCAGCAACTTCTCGCACGCGATCGTCCGCCGCCCGTGCAGGCGTCTGATAGAGGGCATCACCACCAACCCCCAGCTGGGCAAGCCTGACTACGAGCTGGCGCTCGAGCAGCACGACGACTACGTTGCGGCCCTAGAGGGCGCGGGCGTCGAGGTGACGGTGCTCCCCGCGCTCGAGGGCTATCCGGACAGCGTCTTCGTCGAGGACACCTGCGTCATCACGCCCAAGGGCGTCGTGGTGGACATTCCTGCGACCGACAGCCGCCGCGCGGAGGCGGAGCTCATGCTGCCGACGCTGAGGGAATTCTTCTCGCCCGACCAGATCAAGCGGCTGAGCGCGCCGGCCACGCTCGAGGGTGGCGACGTCATGATGGTGGACGACCACTACTACGTGGGGCGCTCGTCGCGCACCAACGACGAGGGCTTCCGCCAGTTCGCCGGCTTCCTGGCTGAGTGGGGCTACACCGCCGAGCAGGTGCCCGTCGAGCACATCCTGCACCTCAAGACCGGCGGCACCTACGTCGAGGACGGCAACCTGCTGGTCTCCGGCGAGTTCAAGGCCGCGCCGGCGTACCGCCGCGGCCAGTTCAGGAACGTCTTCGAGGTTCCCGACGAGGAGGCCTACGGCGCAGACTGCGTCCGCATCAACGACAAGGTCATCATGGCCGCCGGCTACCCGCGCGTGCAGGCGCAGCTCGAGGAGTGGGGCTACGACGTCGCCACCGTTGACATGAGCGAGTACCGCAAGATTGACGGCAGCATCACCTGCCTGTCACTTCGCTGGTAGAGAAGCGCCTCGCCCGCGCTTGCTCGCGGCATCCGGCGGAGCAGCCGCAGCCGGATGGCGGCCACGTGCGATGGCCGCAGGCGGATGTGTTGTTGCGCTCGATGGATTGGCGCCCGGGCCTCGGTGCAGCTGAGGACGGGCGGGGGATATCCTTCTGTATGAGGTCGGCCGACTCTTTACAGGGAGGCTGTATGGAAGACGTTTCTGCCAAGTCCAGCGACTCGCGGATCAAAGGCTCGCTGCAGCGCTGCCTGGATGCGCTGAGCCACGGATTCGATACCGACGATGCCATTCAAGAGATTCTGGCCGCTCTGGGCGAGCACTACGGCGGTGACCGCGCATACGTTTTCGAGTTCGATCATGCAAGCGGTTCTGTGGAGGACGCGTGCGAGTGGTGCCGAGAGGGCGTCCCCAGCCAGCTCGACGAGCTTGACGGCATGCGAGCGGTGGACTTCTCGGCCTGGTCCGAGACCATGGCCGACGACTGCGTCTCGCTCATCAGCAGGGGGGCGTGCCACTCTGGCAAGGAGTCTCCCCAGAAGTGCCGCCTGCTGGAGGTCTGGGGCCTCGAGAGTCTCCTGATCGCGCCGCTCTGGACGGGTAAGCGCCTGGCGGGCTACCTGACCGTCGACAATCCCTCCTTGCTGGATGGTGACTACGTTGTGCTCCGGACGGTCGCGCTCTACGTTGCGAACCACATAGATAGGCGCGAGGGACTCGAGCAGCGGATGGTCGCGGCCCTCAGGTCCGTTTACGTGGGCATGTACCTCTGGGATTTCGAGGCTGGCCTCTACCACGAGGTGGAGAACGGCCTTCATTCGTGGCGCGCCAAGTCTCGCGTCGGGCCTCTGTCCGAGATTCCCCTTGCCATCGACGGGACGGTCGATCCCATGTACCTCAAGCAGGTGCATGCCTTTTTGGACATCGACAACCTACGTCGGACGCTGTGCGACAGGGACGATGTTTCCATGCAGTACCTGACGGGCGAGGTCGGCTGGGTCATGGCGCGCGTCATCGTCGTCGAGCGCGACGAGCGGGGGCTGCCGGCAAAGGTGCTCTTCTCGATCGAGGACATCGACGAGGCGAAGCGAAGCCTGGAGCTCGCCTCGTATAGGGCCGAGCACGACGCCCTCACGGGCCTGCTCAACCGCTCTGCGCTCGATTCGCTGATGGTTGAGCTACGCTCCTGCTCCGACCCGCTTGCGGTCGTGCTGCTCGACGTCGACAAATTCAAGGGAATAAACGACCGCTTCGGCCATGGCGTGGGGGACGACGTCCTGCGTGCGGTCGCCCGTGCCCTCGTGTCGAGCATGCGCTCGGGCGACAAGGTGATCCGCTTGGGCGGCGACGAGTTCGCCGTCATACTTCGCGACTGCCCGTCCTCCTTTCAAGGCAAGCTCCTGAGGCGCGTCGACGCAATCAATCAGCTCCTGAGCATCCGCGATAACGGCATCCCTGTGGTTTCCGTCAGCGCCGGCGTGGCGTTTGGCGAGCATGGCTACGACCGCGACCTGCTTTCCTGCGCGGACCGCGCGCTCTATCGCGCAAAGCGCTCGCCCGAGCAGTGCTGCGTCTATAACCCGGAACTTGACGGCTAGGTGACTGTCGGCACCGCTGCACCTCTTGTCCCATAGGCGGTAACGTATACGATTGAGTTCGTGTGCCGGCGAGGGGGTCGGCGGGCGCGGCGCACGAGCTGAGACCATTTGTCCGAGCAGGGGAGTTGAGACGCGCGTGGCCGAGACGCCGGTTGTTATCAAGGTCGCCTACCGAAATGACGAGGGAGTCGTCGGCCAGCTGGTCGACGAGGTGAGCGAGGACGTGGCGGGCCACGAGCTTGATGGTCGCGACCGCCGCCACCTCAAGCGGTACCCAACCGTCTACATCATTCGCGCTAAGGACGCCGTGCGAGGTCGTGGTGGCCATGGGAGCCAGGCCGAGGAACTCGTTGTCTACGTTGGCGAGACCAACTCCATCGAGCGGCGCACCGTCGAGCACTATTCGGACGAGACTAGCTACAAGACCGAGAGCAACCGTCGGAAGTGGCGGGTCATCAACCATGCGGACGATGCGTCCATGTACGTCATCGCCCACAGCCACTTCAACAAGTCGCTCACGCTCGACCTCGAGAACACCTTCATGAGCTACATCCTGGCCTCCGGGGCCCAGCGGGTCAGCCTGGTCAACTCTCGTGGCAACCCGCAGGATGACTACTACACTCGCAAGGAGCTGCCCAGGCTCACGTCCCAGATTTGGCGTAAGCTGAACGGGGACGACCCAGAGCTGTTCCCTGCGGAGTCGATCATTCGTGACTCGGCGATCTTCAAGGCGTCGCCGTTCCACTGCCTGGGGCCAGAGCAGCGCGAGGCCGAGGGGACCATCCTGGAGCAGGTCAAGGCTGCGCTTGGGTCGGACGCCCAGCCCGGCGGGGCGCTCATTCTGGTCGAGGGGGTCGCGGGAACGGGCAAGACCGTCCTTTTGAGTCACCTCTTCTATCGGCTCCAGAACGAGTTTGCCGAGCTTGGTGCTCGTGACTATGAGGAAGACGAGTCGTCTGCGCGTGAGAAGGGCTCCGCGGTCCTGCTTGTCAACCACAACGAGCAGGTGACCGTCTACAACTCGATCATGCTGAGGCTCGGCCTGCAGGGCAAGAGCGGCGTGGTGGTCATGAAGCCCACCGAGTTCATCAACAAGCATTCCGAGTCGGGCCATGGCAAGGGGCTCGACAGGCAGGACTTTCCCGCGGACCCCGTGGACGTTGCGCTCATCGACGAGGCACACCTGCTGCTGACAGCTGGAAACCAGAGTTACCGCGGGTCGAGGAACATGCTGATCGACGTGATGCGTCGTGCCCGGGTAGTCGTTGCGGTCTATGATCCCAACCAGGTGCTCAGGAAGGAGCAGGAGATCGGGCGGGAGATGCGCGACCTTCTCTTTCCCAAAGAGCGCTTTGACGGGGGAAAGACGGTCGGACTCAAGCGCACGGTGCAAATTGGGCCTGCAGACTGCCGGGTCACCAACATCATGCTTGAGCAGCAATACCGAATCGACGCGTGCGAGGAGGTCGTCGCGTGGATTGACGACTTTGCGGCGGGGCGGGGCATCGGGCCCATCCCGAAGGATTCTCCTGCGGACGGGCACCGGCCTTACGAAATCAAGGTGTTCGACTCGCCCTTCGAGCTCCAGCGAGCTGTCGAGGACAAGGCAATAACGTTTGACTCCTCTGGTCGTATGGTGGACGACACGGATCACGGGCTTTCCCGCGTGCTGGCGACATATGACTGGGAGTACAAGGACGGGAAGGCCCCGGCCGAGGGCGAGACGTGGAACGTCGAGATCGTCCAGGAGGGTGTCGGCTGGGTCTCTGCTGACGAGGATCCCTTGCTCGATGAGCGCAGGGAGGAGCTGCGCGCCCAGGGCAGGCTCTTCAGTATGCCATGGAACTATCAGCTGAAGCACGAACCGGGAGAGGACGTTCGCGGAAAGTCTTGGGCCGAGCAGGACCACACGCTGGGGGAGTGCGGGTCGACCTATACCATCCAGGGCTTCGACCTGAACTTTGCTGGCGTGATCGTCGGCCCGTCTGTCGAGTATCGCGACGGCAAGGTGGTCTTCAACAAGAACAAGAGCAAGAACAGTAAGGCCATTGATGGCAGCGACCGTCCCGAGGCAAACCTCAGAAACGAGCTCAACGTGCTTCTGAAGCGAGGCGTCCACGGCCTGTATATCTTTGCGGTTGACGAGGGGCTGCGAAATCACCTGAAGAAGATGGCGACGGAGGGCACAAGGGCCGCCTTGACGGAGACGTAGCGGTGCTGCGAAATGTGCGCAGTTCTCTCCACGGAAGGACAGCGAACGATGAGATTTGAGGACGTCCAGGCCGAAGTGGCGGCCTTTCGAGACGATAGGGATTGGCGACAGTTCCACAACCCCAAGGACCTCGCCATTTCGGTGAGCCTCGAGGCGTCGGAGCTCCTGGAGAACTTCCAGTGGTCGGGCACCGACCTCGAGTGCAAGGACAAGGAGGCATCCATCGGAGAAGAGCTTGCCGACGTGATGATCTACTGCCTGCTGCTGGCGGACCGCTTGGGCATGGACCCCGTGCAGCTGATGCATGACAAGATTCAGAAGAACGCTCGCAAGTATCCCGTGGACAAGGCTCGCGGCAGCTCCAAGAAGTACACGGAGCTGTAAAGCTTGGGAGTCCTGTTGGCCTCCCAGTTGCGAGGCCGAAATGGAACGCGTTTCCCGAGGGGGCGTCTGGCAACACTGCCAGGCGCCCCCTGCTGTTTGACATGGTTCTGACAAGAGGGAATTAATGTCAACCTATTTCTCGATGGGTTTTGCGAGTGGTTTCGGCGCTGGCGACGAATGCGCATGCTGACGCGCAGCCCCTGTATAATCGGGGCTGCAGCGGACGGCTAGGCATGGGTGGAATCAGGCTAGCCGAGCCGACTTTCGAAGCGCTGCCCGTCGCGCAACATCGCGTACGCCACGTTGATGCGGCGACGGGCAAGCGCTATGACTGCGGAGTAGTGGCACCTCCCCTCGGCCCTCTTGCGGTCGTAGTACGCCCTCGACTCCTCGCAGAAGTCGATCGACCTCGCGGCGGAGAGCACCCAGGCCCTCTTGAGCCTCTTGTTGCCGGCCCTGGGCTTCGTCACGGAGTTGAGGGAGCGACCCGACTGTCTCACGCGCGGCGCGAGCCCCGCGTAGGCGGCGAGCTTGGCGGCGCTCGAGAACCTCGAGATGTCCCCGACCTCGGCGATGAACGTGGCCGCCGTGACCCTCCCGAGCCCGGGCATGGAGAGGAGGACCCGCGCGTCGGGCATGGACGCGAGCAGCTCGTCGACGCGCCGGCCGACCCTCTCGCGCGCGTCCAGGGCGGACCTGAGCGAGGCGGCCTCGATCTTGATCAGCTCGTCGTAGAAGGCCGAGGACACGATCTCCACGCTCTGCGAGGCGATGGCCGAGAAGACCTCCTCCACGAACAGGGGGCCTCTATGCCCGAACCCGCGCTGGGCACCGACCCATCTCCTGACCCTGCCCTTGCCGGCCGAGGCGAGCCCGTTCGCGCCCCCGTACCGTGCGAGCAGCGCCAAGGGGAGCCTGCGCTTGACCCTCTGGCCCGCGAACACGCCGTTCAGGGCGGGGCACGTCGCGAGCAGGAGCCCGTGTATCCTCGCGGCGGCGCGCCTCGCGTCGTCGGTGAGCTCTCGGTCGTAGGACATGAGCGCGGCGAGCTCCTCCGCGTCCCCGCGCCGCGCCGACACCCCGTGCACGAGCGAGGGGATGCGGAGCGCGAGGTCCGCCATCACGAACGAGTCGCGCCTGTCGGTCTTCGCCTCGCCTCCGTAGAGGTCGATGCCCTTGGCCATCGCCTTGGGCGTGATGAACCCGACGTCCAGGCCCATCTCCCGTGCCACCGCGAAGAGCAGGGACGAGAGGTCACCAGGCTGGTCCACGACCGCGATCGCGTCGGTGCCGGCGTACGGTTCGAGTGCCGACCGGATCTCGGACTCGTCCTGTCCCACGGGCTTGCTGGCGGTCACCTCCCCGGCATGGGCGTCGATGGCCGTCATGTGGTGGGAGTACCTTCCGACGTCGAATCCCACAACGACGCCGTGAGCAGCTTCCATGGCTGCCCCCTTTCTCGAATGGGAGGCGGGGAACGTCGCTGGCGCCCTCTCGGCAGGACATTATGGGACGGGCTCGAAGCCCAAATCATCAACCTATCAGCCATCCGGGGGCCAACGGATTCGGTGGCACGACACATAATGAAACATGGTTGTTAGTCCGGCGCGGCCATGCCGAATCCGTTGACGTCCTGCACCACGGCAGCTCCCGGTTTCCGAAGCCGTGGTGAGGCCATCATAGGGAGCTGCTGTAAATAATGTCCGGTCGCAGTGATAACTTCCGGCCAGAAGCTGAAAGAAGCCTGTATGACCCGTGTGTCACGTAGATGGGGCAGGTGGCTCGCATGACGGCTGGCTTCTTGAGGTGACCCTACTGTTTAGGAAGAGGAGACGGATATGAGTGACCAAGAACACGAGGAAGAGGCGCCGAAAGAGGAAATGGCCAACGCCGTGTCTGAAGCCGCCTTGGACGATCAGAAGGCGGCCGGGCTGGATGAAGGATGCGGTCTTGCTGCAAAGCACTTCTCCGCCGGAGAGCCTGATGGCGTTGAACGGGGCCATCGCAGCCGACGGATGCGATGGTGACAACGAGGAGTCGAGCTCTCCTGAGCTTGAGTTCGCGAAAGACGTTATAGGCAGGGAGGGTGAAGAGTCGTCGGCTGCTGCCGAGGCTGTTCCTTCAGATGTCGCCATAACGCCGGGCAAGGGCAAGACAAGGCACAAGATGCCCCTCAGCAAGAGGAACAAAGTGGCAATCTGCATCGCCGCAGCCGTCGTTGTGCTTGCTGGCATCGGCGGTGGGGTGTACGCGCACAACGAGAGCGTTCGCATCGAGGAAGAGAAGGCGGCCGCGGAAGCGGAACAGAAGGAAGAGGAGCGCAGGCTTGACTACATCGACAACCTTCACACCGCCTGTGACTACATCCTCTCTGGCGCGTCAGTTGCTGAGAACATGGGCAACACGACCCTCAATGTTTGGCATTCGGCCATCTTTGAGAGCAACCCCAGCGCATGGGACGAAGAGGTGAGGCCCTACTTCTCTACGGACTTCAACGATGCGCTGGGAAAGTGGACTGGAAGCGATGCGTTCCAGTCGCAAAAGCTCACGTTGACGGACAACCAGAAGACTACGAAGGAGCTGATGTCTCAGCTCACTGATCCGCCTACTGACTGTGAGGAAGCCTACGAGACGTTGAAGACCCTCTATACGGATTACGTCTCGTTCACCAACATGGCGTCCGATCCGACGGGCAGCTACACGTCGTATAGCGAGGACTTCTCGGATATGGACTCCAAGCTCGTGAACGATCTGGAGCTTCTGGACACCCAGATTCCAGAGAAGTAGGTCGTGCCATTGCATCCGGTAGGCGGAAATGTGCAACTCAAAAGTGCCGCCCAAAGCGAACATTTGCGCTTCGTTGAAGACTCCAGTCAAGTTGAAAAAGCTTCGTAACCTGCGCGTTGTCCAAGGCGTGATTATCCCTGCGCATCGGAATTCTTGAGCTCTCACAGGGCAAGAGTCACTTGTCGCATAAATGCGGAAGCTCGTGAACATTGCTGTCGTTGTGGCTGGACCATACGTTGTTGCTGTTTCGAAAGGCGGTTGGAATGACGGTGCTCAACGAAAGACAGGCGGTAATCGTAAGGCGCTTGCTTGACGGCGAGTGTTTGAGTGTCTCGAGGCTCGCCGCGTCTTTTGAGACAAGCGAACGGACCATTAGGGGAGACCTGACTACCGTTCAGGACGTGTTGACGAGGTACGGACTTGGGCTGAGCGAAGCCGCCGGTCAGGGTCTGGGCGTCGTGGCCACTGCGGCGCAAAGTAAAGCTTTGCTTTCATCGCCCGAGATGAACGAGATGGCTTCGGGTCAAAGAGTCCCGTTCCTTGCGGCACGCATGCTGTTGCTTGGGACAAGTACCTATGACCAGCTTGCCGAGCTATGGATACGCCGGACCCCGCCGGAGGAAAGATCATCCGTGATACCGAGGGCAACCCGACTGGCTACCTCTCTGACTGCTTCAGCCTCACGGACGTGTTGAAGGAGCACTTCTCGTATACGGATGAGCAGGTTTATGCTGCCTTCAAGGAGTTCGAGGCCGAGATGAACTCCTACGGCATCACGGCCTTCCAGATGGCCGGCGGCGCGTCCGACAAGGTCTGGAAGATGGTCAACGACCTCGAGAAGTCCGGAGAGCTCAGCATGCGCGTGAGCGCGGGCCCGTTCGTGAACTTCTCGGAGGACGACGTGCTCGAGGCGGTCAAGAGCCTGGATGATGCCCAGAAGTACAATTCCGACTGGCAGAAGACTACGCTCATCAAGGCCCTGCTCGACGGAGTTCCCGAGGGCGCGACGGCGGCGCTCTCTGAGCCCTATACGGAGGCCGCGGGGATGGGCGCGGGCTACTGCGGTCCCGCCTACACCGACCAGGAGACCCTGAACAAGGTCGTTGCCATCGCCGACAAGGCTGGCTACCAGGTCGAGCTCCACGCCATGGGCGACGAGGCGGTGCACATGTCGCTCGACGCCTTCGAGTACGCCCAGAAGGAGAACGGCAAGCGTGACGCCCGCCACCAGATTGCCCACGCCACGCTCATGAGGGATGAGGACATCCAGCGCATGGCCGACCTCGAGGTCATCGGAGCCATGCAGCCCATGTGGTTCTACTACGACCCGTTCTTCTCGTACATGGAGGAGGCCAACTTCGGCCCCGAGCGCTTTGCCAAGGAGTACCGCGTCAAGACCATGCTCGATGCGGGCATCGTGATGAAAGGGTCGGTCGACTATCCCATCACGCTCGAGGTTCGTCCCCTTACTGGAATCCAGGCAGGCGCCACGCAGCAGTCGCCCCTCGACGAGGGCGAGAACGATCCCAAGACGCTGCGCAACCCCAACGAGGCCGTCAGCGTAATGGACATGATCAAGTTCTACACGACCAACGGCGCCAAGGCCCTCTTCATGGAGGACAAGATTGGGTCTATCGAGAAGGACAAGCTTGCGGATATGGTGGTGCTCGGCCAGAACCTGACAGAGGTCGATGTGAGACAGGTCGCCAACACGGGTGTCCTGTACACGATCTCGGGTGGCAGGGTGGTCTACGAGGGCGGCGATAAGACCGTTGCCGCCCTTCCCATCCAGTAGCCCGGTCTCGCCCCTCGTTTGCGAGGCAAAACGCTAGTCGTCCTCGCGTACCGCCTGCGCGAGGACGACTAGCGCGTCGCGCAGGCGCCGGACGCGCCGGACCTTCCTGTCGAACGATGACCGGAGGGCCCTCTTCGCGGCGCCGCGCGCGGCGGCTGTTGCGCGCGAGCGGGCGGCTGCCTCGAGCTCGTGCGCCAACGCATGAAGCTCGACCAACGAGGGAAGCGTCCCCGGCATGCCCGACAGGTCAGAAAGACCTGGCGTATCCGGCATGTTCAACAGGGCGAGGCCTTCGGGGATGATGGCTGAAACCGTCGATACGTCGGAAATCGGCAGACTCTCTAGCTGTGGAATCTCGATTCGCGAAAGCGAGTTTGCCAGGTTTTCCTGCACATTCTTCAGGCTCTCGCGTTTGCGCTGCCCAGTGGCCTTGTTTTGGCAATGTCGCCGCATTGCACATGCCGTCCCCATGCCAGCCGCGAGCACGGCGATCCCCGCGACGCCCAGCAGGGCCATTCGTTGCCTGCGGGGAATGCGAGACATGGGGCAGCGGTGACGCGACCGGGTGGCGAGCACGGGCGCTCCGCAGTGCAGGCAGTAGCTGCTGCTCTCGGGAATCTCTTGACCACAAGCTGGACAGATCATCTGACGCCTCCTGTCGACGGGGAACGAAACGACCAGGTGATGCGTTGCTGACTCACGGTACCGAGCGGCGTAGCTAGATGACGACTGGCCCGTGCCCCTCTCGCGCTCATCTTCGTGCGACGCGCAAGGGCGCAGATGCCCCTTCGAATATACGCGCTCTACAGATGTCGTCCCGCCCTTTCGTCTGTGGGCGCATGCTCTCTGGCGGTTGTGTGGTCTCTAGCTCAGGCGTGCCTGAATGGCCCCCGCAAGCACGCCCAGCTTGGCGTTCCAGTTCTCGTCGCGGCCCTTCTTCGGGTCGACGAAGACGGCGGTCGCGCGAACCTTCGTGTTCGCCAGCTCCTGTATCTGCTCGATGGCCTTGCCGGGGTCTCCTCCGGCGCAGCAGGCGAACGCGACCACGCGCTTGCTCGCGAGCGATCTGGCGGCGTCTTGCAGGAAGGTTCTGAGCGGCGGAGCGATCGAGCTTGCCCATATCGGCGTTCCCAGCACGACGGTGTCGTAGGGCGAAAGGTCCAAGTAAAACGGCTCGAGCTCAGGCGTCTCCTTCATGAGCACGCTCTTTCCGCCCCAGAGGAACTTGGTGAACCCGCCGGTGGGGTAGGCCTTGGCCGGCCTCAGCTCAAGCAGGTCGGCGCCGATCCTCTTCTTCAGCTCGTTAGCTACAAGGCGGGTGTTTCCCTCGAGCGAGAAGTACACGACGAGGGTCTTGCTGCTCTCTCGTGGCATGGCTTTCCTTCCGGTCGCGGGTTCCTTGCCAAGAGGCTAACCCTTCCGGCTCAATTGGTCCACGGTGCGTGTGGAGGACGGCGCCCCGTGCGGGGCGACCGTCCCCGCACGGGCTACCAGCTGAAGACGGCCAGGCGGTTGTTGTTCTTCTTGCCCACGGTTGCCGCGAAGACCTTGGCGAGGAAGGTGTACTTGCGCATCTCCTCGTTGTAGCTGTGCTCGGAGAGCAGGGTAAGGCGCGGCTCGAGCTCGACGAATTCGGCTCCGCTCTCGGTGCCCCACTTGAAGGTCGCGTTGGTGTTCTTGATGGCGTCATGCTGCTTGGAGTGCTTTACGATGAACATCGAGTTCATCTCGGCGACCAGGTAGCCGTGCTCGAACGAATCGCAGAGCATGTGAAGGCACGTCGCGGTCTGCCCCTTGGTGAAATACTCGAGCACGCCTTCCATTACGACGATGGTGGTCGAGTGGTCCTTCGGCAGGCCGGCAGTCCACTCGCCGCTCAGCGCGTTGCCGTTCATCATGGTGCAGCGGGGGCGATCGTCGTAGACCTTGCGTCGCACGGCAATCTGGTCGGGAAGGTCGACGTCGTACCACTCGATCTTACCGTTGTCTACCTGGGAGAACTTGTCATCGAAGCCGCAGCCAAGGTTGATGCAGAGCGCGTCGGGGTATTGTGCGATCAGCTTGCGCAGGGCCTCGGCGAACATGAGTGTGCGCGCGACGACCCCCTCGTGGGACATGAAGGGGTCGTATTTGCTGACGTCGACGCCTAGGGTCTCGATGATCTCTTTCGCTTTCTCGTCGCGAATGCGCGGCTTGGGTCGGCTGGTCTCGCTCGCGCGAACCGCGAGCGTTATCAGCGCGGTCTCTTGAATGTCGCCAAACTTCAGGTCCATTGGGTTGCTCCGTTCTCGTGCCCCATAACAGTTAACGTAGGCTAACTCTATCCCTTTCAGCACAACTTGTTCTTGGGAATTACTGGTTCGCGAACAAATGGACCCGGCGACCGATGCCCCTCCCAGTTGTCAGGCTCGCGCCTGGCTTGCGCACGGTCGATAGTGTCTGACACTTAGCTGACCGATTCCTGGCACTTATCTATCAGATAACTTTCATGCATTAGTAGAGAAGTGCATGTGTCTGGCTAGCAGAAAACTGGCAATTAGCTTGCACTTCTCTATATCGCAAAAGCGTGTATTCAGACGAGCGGTATCAAATACTTTGTAATTGGCCAGATTGCGACTTGTGCGTTGCGGGCTCGCCCGGGAGGCCTATAGTACGGGGCGACAAATCGGTTGGACACTTCTTCAAGGAGGCATGGCTATGAGGTGGCGTTACGAAAGTCTGGTCGAGGAGACGATAAGGGACTTTGTGGCCAAGCAGATTCCTGACGCTCGCGACTGGGAGGACTGCGAGTACAACCTCGTGAACGTCCCGTATGACCCGGAGGATGTCGTGACGGCCGTTCAGGTCGACGTAAACATCCCCACCTCTTCGGCCGACGCGTGGCTCACGTTCCTCGTGGTCGAGTACTCGGAAGAGGAGGATCCCGGCGTCGAATGCCTGCGCTGCGTGCGAAACGGGCGCGGCGAGCATAGCGACACCATCTACGCGTGGGACGATGTCATCTGCGAGTGGGAGACCGTCAGCGACGCGGAGTCTGCCGGCAACACGCTGACCGCTAGCAACGCGCGCTCTGCCAGCGACGCGCGGACCGCTTAGTCTCATTTGCCGTCTTGCGGGCACGTAGATTGATGCATGCGAAACAGTCGCCTCGCGCGACCGTGCCCTAAAGATAGTCCGCCCCGGTTTCCCTTTGGCCGGGGCGGACGTGTTTTCCGAGGCGCGTGGTGCGGCGACTTGTGCCTATGCGCAGACGTACTGGTACGTGTCGTGCATGGGAGCGAAGGACACGGGCAGCTCGTCGTTGCCCAGCGCCTCGTGGACCCAGTGGGTCATGTACTCCATTCCGGGTTCCTCAAGGTTGAAGTGGCCGACGGTGATGGCACACTTGTTCTGCCCCAGCATACCTGCGTCGCGTATGTACTCGCTGGTGGTGAAGTCGACGAACTCCATGGTCACCAGTGCGTCGACGTCGTTGGCGTCGGCGTACGAGATCTCGCGCGTGTCGCTGGCGGCGTCGCCCGTCACGTGCATGGGGACGTGGATGCGGCTCACGCGCGCGTCGGGGTCGCCGATCAGGCGGGTGCCATTGAGCCCCAGGCTCCTGACGATGTGCTGGGCGAGCTTGCGGCCGCTCGTCTGGGGGATCTTGAAGTCCAGGGACATGGGTACGTCTTCGCAGCGGTAGTCCAGCCAGCCGAGCTTCCAGGCGAAGCCGTAGAAGATGCCGTCGACGTAGCGCCCTCCTTCGTCGATGGGGACCTTGGAGTGGATGTAGTCGTGACAGCGCCAGACGGTGCCGCCCCACTCGTCCAGCAGCGCCTTCTTGGCGAAGTAGGTCTTGTTGTGAGCGATGACGTCCTGGCGGTCGCCGTGGTTCCAGAACAGGGCCTCGTGCGAGACGATCAGGTTGGCACCGAGCTCCCCCGCCCTGCGGATGATGTCCGCCGTGGGCCAGATGCACGTCACGATTCCCGTGCACGGCTCTCCCAGGTGCTCGGCTCCATAGGTCACCTTGTCGCGGGTGGTCGCGTCGTCGATGGGCTCTCCGCTCACGAAGTCGACGCCCTTGCAGTAGCCCTTGATGCCGTCTATGGCTTCTCCGATGAGCATGCTCTTCTCCTCTTGTCTTTCGCGGGTGCGGCATGCCCGCTGGGTGGATGGTCGTCCGTTCGCCTGGTCGCAGGGTAAGCGGTTACCTGGTCGCCTGGGCGAGAAGTGCCCGCTCGACTACTCGTCACCCTCCTCGGCGCTCGAGTCGAGTGTGTTGACGAGGCAGATGGACTGACGCGCGAGCTCGATCGAGCGGGCGATCGACTCAGCGGTCAGCGGCTCGCCGGCAAGGCAGAGCTCCAGCGCGAGCGAGACGGTCGCTCCCGTTACCAGGAAGACGCGCTCGCCCATGTGCGGGGCGAAGGCCTGGTTGACGCTGCCCTGGAGTATGTCGGTCAGGATAAGCACCTCGTCTTGGGGGTCGAAGGCCCCGAACAGCTCGTCGACCATGGGGGCAAGGGGCTTCTCGTCCACGTAGGCGCAGATGACGTTCAGCTTCTTGCGGCATCCTAGGAAGGCGAGCGTGTCGGCAAGTCCCTCGGCATAGCGGTGGTGCGATGCCAAAACGATGTGTCTCATAAGCAGTCCTCGCTGTCTGCCGCCCGTGCGGCGTGTGGCTGTGGCCGGAAGCGCGCCTGGCGTGGCGCGGACCCCTTGGGAGGGGCGGTCGGGGGAGTGACCGCCCCTCCCAAGGGGCTCCCCGACGCGCCGCCGTCCTTGGTCGCGCCGGGGAGAGAGGAGGGGAGGCTGCGCGTGGACGCTATGCCGCGGGGGCGACGCCCAAGATGCCGAAGGCCGCGCAGGCCCAGCAGATCACGATGATCCCGAAGATGATCCAGTTGAGCTTGACGCCCTTCTTGATCAGCTTGTAGACGCCGCACGCGGTGAGGACCGCAAGCAGGTTGGGGAAGATCTGGTCGAGCACGCCGACCTGGAGGGCCAGGCTGATCTCGCCGTAGGTGAAGGTGAGCGGGGTGTAGATCGAGATTGCCGAGAAGATCAGCGAACCCACGACCGTGAGGCCCAGGATGGACGCGGCGTCGGTCATGGTCGAGACCTTGTCGCCCAGCTTAGTGATGACGGATGCGCCGGCGCCGTAGCCCTGGTTGTAGTTCTGCAGGCGCCAGCCGAGCACGGCCATCCAGAGGGCGACCCAGAGCAGGATTCCCACCGGGCTGCCCTGCATGGCCATATAGCCCGCGATGGAGCCCAGGATGGTCATGGGCAGGATCCAGATGAACACGTCGCCGATGCCCGAGATGGGACCCATCAGGCCGACCTTGAGGTCGTTTTCGGCCTGCATGCCGGCCTCGTGCTGCTTGTCCTCGATGGCGAGGCCCGCACCCAGGACCAGGCCGCACACGGGAGGCGTCGCGTTGAAGACGCAGTCCAGCTGGTTGAGCATGGCCTTGTTGAAGGCGTCCTCGTCGTTGCCGTAGATCTTGCGCAGCGCGTAGTAGGCGGCGAAGGCGGCGCAGGGCGCGTTCTGCGTGGCGTAGGAGTACGAGACCGTGTCCATCAGCCACATGCGCCTTGAGCAGACCTTGAGGTCCTCCTTGGTCAGGACGGGCTCGTACGATCCGTCGGGAAGCTGGACGGGGCTGGGGGCCTCATTAAAGTCCTTGAAATCCTTCGGCTTGAAGAAGCTACTCATCTTCGAGCTCACCTCCGTTGGCGGTTGAGGTTGCGACGGCGGGGGCGGCGCCCTCGCTCGACTTGAGCCTGAAGTACTCGACGGCTGCGGCTCCGCCCAGCAGGGCGACGGGCAGGACCGTGAGGCCAAGGTACGCGGAGAGCACGTATCCCACGATCAGGAACGCGTAGAACTTGTTGACCGGCATGAAGGTCAGGAGCATCGCGAAGCCGGTGACGGGCAGGATACCCGCGGCGACGGAGAGACCTGTGGTGAACCACTCGGGCATGATGGCCAGCACGGAGTCGATGGCGCCCTGGCCGAAGGCCAGAACGAGGGCCATGGGCAGCGCACCCTGGAGGAACAGGTAGACGTGCGAGAGGAAGAACGAGGCGAGCATCTTGCTGTACTCGCGCTTGACGCAGTAGCCGCGGATCACCTTGAAGACCCACGAGTTGTAGATCTTGAAGATGACGTCCAGCTGGACGTAGAGCATGGCCACCGCGACTCCCACGGCGAGGCCCACCGAGATGTCGCTCGAGCCGGTGACGCAGGCGAGCACGGTCGCGACCATGCCGGCCATGCCGTAGTCGGGGGCCGACGAGCCGCCGAGGCCGGCTGCGCCCATCGACATCAGCTGGATGGTTCCGCCCACGACGAGGCCCGTGTTGGGGTCTCCCAGGATGATTCCGACCAGCCAGCACATCAGCGCGTGCTGGAAGGGGAAGAGCTGGGTGGAGTACTGGTCTGCGGCCCTGAAGCCCGCCAGCAGGACGATCAGGACGAACTGCACGACGTTGACTGACATCAACAACCACCTTCCTTCTGGGTTGAGTCGCTAGGCCGCGACGTATTCGGACAGGGGAACCGGCTTGTCTGTCGTCATGTAGCGGATCTCGACCTTGGTGCCCGCCTGGGCGATCTTCTGGTACACGGGAACCTCGGAGTCGTGGATGAAGGCCCTTCTCCCCGCCAGGACGCCTGGCGTGCCCTCGGGGGGCAGCTCGGTGAGGCCCAGCGTGAGGATGGGCACCTTCTGCCCCAGCTCTATCAGGTCGAGGAAGGTCTGGGGGTCGCGCGCGATCACGAAGACGGTGTGGTTGTCGTACTTGCCGCTCTTGAAGTTGGCGTAGGCCGTCTCGCGGTTGATGATCGACAGCGCCTGTCCCGCCGGCTTCGAGAGCCTCATGGCCGACTTGCGCACCTCGTCGTTGGCCGTGGCGTCGTCGATGATCATCGTGCGCTGCGTGGCGTACGTCGGGCACCAGAAGCCCTGGACGATCCCGTGCAGGAGGCGGTAGTCGATTCTTCCCGCAACAATGCTCATGCTGCAACTCCTTTCCGTACCGAAACCTCTAGTCCTGCAATGCGCTTGCTGGGGTCACGATACGGCGCGACGCTCGCCTTGCGTGCCTGAACGAGGGAAATCGTCAGTCATGGTGACATTTCGACACTGACCGTTGCGCACGATGTTGCCTGCGAGGCCTCTCGACACTCCGCCTCGACACTGTGCGTCTAGGCGGAGTGTCGAGGCCGCAAGAAGTCGGGCGGGGAGAAATGCGTGCCCCTGCGTGCTACTCGTCCTCCATGGACCCAAGTATGGCCGTGCTTGCGGCGCAACCGTCGGGCTCGTGGAGCATGTGGTAGACGTAGCCCACCTCGGACACTGGGATGGTCACGCGGTAGCGGCGGCACATGTCGTCGAAGGCTGCGCGGAACCAGCGGACGAAGTCGGCGTGGTCGCGCTCGAAGGCCTCCATGTCGGGGTAGTCGTCCACAAAGCTCTTGGTCACCAGCCGCTCGATGAGGCCGCAGAGGTGCACGTAGAGGCCAATCTGCTTTCGGACCTCGATCGACTCGCCCGAAAGGCGGGCGAGCTCGTGCATGGCGCGGTCGGCCTCCAGGTAGAGGATCTCCGGGTTGAGGATGGTTATCGAGACGGCGACGTTTCGTAGGGTGAGGTTTCTCAGCAGCTTGACGTGGAACTCGTCCATCTCCTCGGCGGTCAGCGCGCGAGAGAGCGACTTGTCGAGCTCCTCGCTCGCGCCTGTCGCCACTATGTCGCCTAGTGGCACGAAGGGGGCCGCCGTCACGCCGGGGTCCATCGTGCCCACGATCAGTCGCACGTTGTGGCTCGAGAACATCCCTGCCTGGTCGCCCCGCTGCGCGAGTTCAAGGAAGTCGCAGGTGATTAGGCTGATGGGAAGGTCCTGAGGCAGGCTGTCCTGCACCAACCGGCGAATCTTGTCTGCCGCGTCGGAACCAGCCTCGGAGCAGAACGCGATGGCATCTCCACCGTGCGGGCTCGCGATGGCACGGTAGGTCGGCTTGCAGGCCTCGACGCAGGTCTCGAGTGCGTCAGCAACGCTCCCGTGGTTGATTAGGGCTGAACCCACCTCCAGCGCCAGCCCCGTTGACACATTGTCAGCCACGTACATCTGGCCGTTTGCCAGCTTGGGGATGGTCTCGTCCACTTGCGCCAGGGAGCCCATGTCGACCAAGACCGCGAGCGTCTTGCAGAACGCGAAGCGCTCGACGAGTCGCGTCAGTTGGCCCATGACGTCAGAAAGCTCCTGACTGTAGGGCATGTCGATGGCCTCGTAGACGCGCTGTCCCAGGATGCGGTTGGCAGCGTCGGCAATGCTGGTGGCGGTCGAGTAGCCATGGCAGATGATGACCCCAAGCGTGTCGCGCACGCTGGGGCTCGACCCCATGGCACCGACCACCTCGATGCTCAGGAGCGCCTGCGTGAGGCAGTCGAACTCGATTCCAAGGGCGATGTGCGCCTTAGTGGCTATCTGTCTTGCGATGATGCCGGCCGATGCGGAATAGTTCGAGAAGGTTTGGAATATCCGCTCGAGCGCTGCGCGGTTCTTCGCACGCCACATGCTCAGGTAGGTTCCGTCCCACAGTTGGATTGAGAGGGACTGGGCGAGCGAGCGCGTCACCTTACGGGAAAGCTCGATGCCGTAGTCGGCGTTGATGCCCTCGATTACGGGAGCGAGCACGCGCTCGAATGAGGCGACGCGTGGGCTGGCGTACTGGGACTCGAAGTTCTGGGCGTCCTGGAACGATCCCAGGGCGCCGCTCGCCACACGCATGAACTCGCCCAGCGACACCTCGCCCTGTTGCTGCTCCTCGAAGGAGTCCACTATTCGCTGGAGAAACGAGACGAGCCTTCCGCTGGGGTCGCTGGGCTCGCGGTCCGTGCTGGAAACCAGCTGGTCATCGTCGGGAAGCGGGGTGCTGCTTCCCAGGATGTGGCTGGGCAGGTTGTAGCTGCGGACCACCACGCCCTCATCCTTGCGGCTCAGAAATGCACTTGCGCAGCAGTTGGTGACGCAGGCCCTCAGTCCGTCTATGTTCTCGTCGAAGTCGTAGGAGGCAAGTGCGCGCAATGCGCCTCGGCTGACGGAGACGTCTGCTGCCACGCGTCGCCCCTCGGCATGGAGGCAGTGCATGACCAGTGCGGTTCGCTCGCGTTCGGTTCGCTTTGCGTAGTCGGGGAGCTCTACGGCTATGGGGATCATGCGGGCGAGGTTCTGTACGACGGGGCTTTCCGGGGGCCGAGCGGTTCCTAGGATGAAGCGTGCCGGATGGCTGCCTCTGCCCGAGCGGCCCTCACTGTCTTCCAGGATGCGGTGGGTCAGGGTCTCGAGGGTGGCCAGCGGCAGGTGGTCGACGCGGCTGAGGTAGACGATGCCTCCCGTGCAGCGTTGCGCTGCACCGTTCGTGTCATCTTGGCCGAAGACATCCGCCTCGAAGCTTGTGGCCGACTCTTCGTAGGCGGTGCAGTTTACCTTCACCAGGCTCGCGCCCTGGGGGAGCGCGCCCGAGTTCGTCCCGTACTCAAAAGCCAGACGGGCTAGCATGTCCTTTCCGGACCCATGACCGCCTATCAGGAGTGCGGGCAGGCCGAAGGGCGGATAGCCGACTGCTCCCCTGAGCTGCTCCACGCAGGTGGAAAGACTCAGGTCGAATCCGATTGCCTTCTCGAAGTCCTTGCGCTCGACCATGCCGACGGAAGACAGTAGGTCTTGCATCGATGGGAACTCCGTGTGGTCGAGCTCCGACTGCAGATAACGCTCGAGCCCGCGTCTGTGCAGGTAGAGCACGGGTCGCGCGTTGACCTTTACTACAAGTCCCGCCCGGACGAGCTCGTTGAGGTATTGGCTCGCCAGATTCCTGCTTACGTTGCATCGCGAGGCGATGGCCGACGTGTTGAACGTGTTGGTCGAGCTTGGGCTTAGCTTGCGCGTCGCTTCGTCCAAGTGCCTCAGGATTTCGTCTCGCGTGTCAGCGGAAGCCATGCGCTCCTCCTATGCGCGGTGCTTCCTGCGATCGTTTCCCTCACGCTGGTAGTACGCGCGCTTGCTTTCGTACATCGCGGCGTCGGCCGCCTTGTAGGCGTCCTCCACGCTCATGCCCGGTGTTCGCATGGCATAGCCTATCGATACCGAGTAACCCTTCTGTATGACGCCGTCGCGAACGTCGTCGCATATTCTCCTAACGGCGCCTTCGTCCATCTTGCGGCACAGGGCGGTGAACTCGTCGCCTCCGGTTCGGTACATGCGGCAGTCGGCGCTCGAGAACCTTTCCAAGACGCTTCCGATGGCGCGCAGCCCGTCGTCGCCCGCGATGTGTCCCTTGGCGTCGTTGATCTGCTTGAGGCCGTTCATGTCGATGGAGATCACCGCACAGACGCTGCCGTTCTCGCGCATCTCGTCGTCCAGGAAGGTCAGGCGGTTCATCAGCTTCGTGAGCGTGTCGTGGCGCGCCGTCTTCATGAACGAGTACAGGACCCAGACGACCGTGCTGATCAGGATGGTGGGGTACAGGACGTTGGTCGCGATGCCCAGCGTCTCGATGGCCAGCGCGTACATGACGCCGATTCCGCACGATACGATGACCAGGGTGTCCACGCGCCTGGCCGAACCTGCGCTGCGAATGATGACTCCCATCAGGCCCAGCGTGTAGATTACGCTCAGGGTGTGTGACGTGAAGCCCAGAGGACCTCGCCTGAAGACGTTGTCCGTCCCGAAGCCGACGACGAGGGGGTTCTCTGCGGTGGGGAAGATGATGATGGTCAGGTACAGGATGGCCATCAGCGCGAGGGGGATTGCCAATAGCAGGACCTTGCGCGTGTCTGGCAGGGCGAGCTCGAAGAACAGCAGGAGTGACGCCACGCCCAGCACGTAGGTGAGGTAGGTGCCGATGGCGCGCGGCATGTTGGTGTAGGGGTACAGGCTGACGTCCGAGAAGATCGTGTCCACCTCTCGTGCGACGGAGAGCGCTAGGCATATCGCCATGAGGCTGAGGACGTGGATGCGGTCTCGCCTCGATCCGATGCGGGGGTTGGTTGTGAACAGCACGAGCATGACCAGCTCGAGGAAGAGCAGGATGAAGAAGTCCTTTACGTAGAAGTACATGAAGTCGACGGGGCTCATGTTGCTCCTCTGGAAGCTCGCACAACAGGGGTTTGAAGTGTACACAAAGTATAGGCTGCGGGCTTCGTCATCAGTGTTGAGCGGCGTTCCATTTCGTCTCGCGGCGAGGTTTTTGGCAGTAGCGTTGGTTTGACAGTAGCGGCGGAAGGGTCTTGAGTTCGGGTTTCAATTGCCCTCGTTTGGCAACTTTCAAGTGGTAGTGTCTGTCTCGGATTTGGAAAGCCGCTCGTGAAGGGAGGGCGCCTTGGCGCGACACGAGGAATACGACGAGAAGGATGTTCATTCAATTGTCGAATACGCTCACAAGCTCGTGGGGCACAGCCTTCGTGAGAAGACCAATGCGTCCAAGCTCGATGATCCCCATAGGAGGAAAGGGGCGTTTGGCAACGCTGTGGAGGAGTACTACTTCCACTATGCTCCGAACTCCGATTCTGCTCCCGACTTCTCCGAGGCGGGGCTTGAGCTCAAGTGCACGCCCCTGAAACGGACGACCAAGGGTGGCTTAGTTGCCAAAGAGCGGCTCGTTCTGAGCATGATTGACTACATGAGCGTCGTCAACGAGACGTTTGAGACGAGTCATCTCATGGAGAAGATTGACAACATCCTTCTCATCTCGTATCTGTGGGAGAAGGACGTTGATTTGCTCGACTATAAGGTTGTCCTTGCCGACGTCTGGTCAATCCCTCCCGAGGATGTCCCACAGATCAAGGCCGATTGGGAAACGGTTGTGAACAAGGTACGGTCCGGCCATGCCGAGGACATCTCTGGCTCCGATACCGTCTACCTTGAGGCTTGTACCAAATCAGCGAATTCTAAAGTCCGCCGCTCCCAGCCCTTCTCGTCAGCCTGCGCGAAGCCAAGAGCTTGGGCGTTTAAGGCCTCGTACATGACGTCCGTCCAAAATCACCTTCTTGAAAATGCGAAAGCTATCGGGCGCTCTGCCGATGAGGGCTCTATCGGTCTTCTTGAGCTCGTGCGCAGACGCTTCGAACCGTTCTTCGGACTCACTGAGGCTGAGCTTGCCAAGAAGATGGGCGTATCTTGCTCGAAGGACAGGTGTGCGAGAATCACAAAGCGCATTCTTGGCATTGGCGAAAACGAACAGATTGCAGAGTTCGTTAAAGCAGGAATCGAGCCAAAGACGATACGTCTTAAGAAGAACGGCAAGCCTAAGGAGCCCCTTTCCTTTCGGGCATTCAACTACTATGACCTTGAAGAGAGAGAATTCGAGGATTCTGATTTCTACTCGTATCTCCAGAACATGTACCTTTTCGTTCTCTATAGGGAGGACCAGGACGGTGCATATCGCCTCTCGGACATCTGCTTCTGGCAGATGTCCGATGACGACCTCGATGAAGCCAAAGCCTGCTATGACCAAATGCGGGAAAACGTGAGAGAAGGACTTGCTATCGTCTCGGTCAGGTCGACCGAAAACAGGTGCTGCTTTGTAAAGACGCACGGTAGGGACAGCAAAGACACCTGCCCACAGCCCCATGGCAAGCCAGTTCCAAAGAAGAGTTTCTGGCTTAATGCTAACTACATCGCCGACGAGATTGCCAAAGCGCTTGGACGGTAGCTACTCGTCTTTCATCTGCTTGGCATTTATCCATGCCGCCTTGCAAGATTGATCTTGTCCGGTCGATCGGTTATTATTGATCTCACAAGTTTTGGGACACAGCAGCGATTGGAGAAACGTGTCCGAAGAGATTAAGATTGCCGAGCTCTTTGCGGGCGTCGGTGGCTTCCGTCTTGGCCTTGACGGCTACACCGAC
The DNA here is from genome assembly GCF_900111255.1 of Parafannyhessea umbonata. Taxonomy (GTDB): domain Bacteria; phylum Actinomycetota; class Coriobacteriia; order Coriobacteriales; family Atopobiaceae; genus Olsenella_J; species Olsenella_J umbonata_A. Next base: position 369,644 of record NZ_FOGP01000002.1, on the reverse strand, counting down.
CCAAACGGTTCCGGCATGAGCCTGCCCGCCGCGGGACCTTATAAGACGGTATGGGCAAACCAGTGGGAGCCGCCTGGATCAAACGCGCGCCAGTTTGCGGCCCGATGCTACGAGACCCGCTTTGGCGAGGGCTCCGTCGTCAATGAAGACATCCATAAGGTGCTTGACGAAGTCGACGCAGGCGAGAGGGACGTTCCTTCCGTCGACATGGTCGTGGGTGGGTTCCCCTGCCAGGACTACAGCGTGGCGAGGCCCCTTAGCCAAGCCGGTGGCATCGAGGGAAAGAAAGGCGTTCTTTGGTGGGACATCTACAGATTCCTCCAGATTCAGATATCTAAGTCGTCCGAGAACGCGCGCTATTGCCTGTTCGAGAACGTTGACAGGCTCCTGAAGTCTCCTGCGTCGCAGCGCGGTCGCGATTTTTCGATCATCCTCAGCTGCTTGTCCTCGCTTGGTTACTCTGTCGAGTGGCAAGTCATCAATTCCGGTGAGTACGGCTTCCCCCAGAGGCGCAAGCGCGTTTACATCTTCGCGGAGCGCAACGCCTCCTGGAATCAGCGGGTAAGGCTTTTCGATGGCGTTATCACACGAGCGTTCCCAATTGCAAAGACCGAGGAAATCGGCACGGTTAGCATTCCTGCTGACCCGTATGACGCGACGCTTCACTTCAACGAGGAACGTTCGAAGCGCTCGCCCTTCCGCAACCGTGGCGTGATGGCTGACGGAAAAGTGCTGACTTGCGATGTTGAGGAAGTCTACGACGGTCGCCTGGGGTGCTTGGGAGACGTGATTGTCCCGGCTTCAGAGGTGCCGGAGTCCTTCTACGTGCCGGATGAGCAACTGCCCAAGTGGGAGTACCTCAAGGGGTCGAAGCGAGAAGAGAGAGTGAACAAGAAGACGGGCTTCACGTACTTCTACTCTGAGGGCTCAATGGCCTATCCTGACCTGCTCGAGAACCCGTCCAGGACCATCCTGACGGGCGAGGGTGGGTCTGGCCCCTCCCGTTTTAAGCACATCATCAAGACGGAAGACGGACGTATGAGAAGACTCGTCCCTGATGAGCTCGACCAGCTGCAGGGCTTCCCTAAGGGCTGGACGAATGTTGGCATGACTGATGGGCATCGAGCGTTCTGCATGGGCAACGCCCTGGTCGTCGGTATCCCGCATAGGATTGGATGCGAGCTGGCGAAGGACCTCGATTAACCCTTGCTTATTTGTTGATGGCTCTCTTTGAGCGGGCGGCGGATGCGAGCGATGCGCGTCCGCCGCTCTTTTGTTCCCCGTGGGGGGTCATGGGGCCTCCGCTAACTGGTACCGAATACGTGAACCGGGGGAGGGAAGGAATCGTGCTCGGAGCATACGCACTTCTCCCCATCGGTTTACGTGGGGGTGTGACGGCGTGGCATCGCGTCTGGAAGGCAACGGTAACGTTCGGTTGACTTGGTAGAAACGCTTGGCAACGTGGCTGCAACGACCGCGATGCAAACGGGCAACCGGAGCGTTGAATCATGTATCCGTTCGCTTACGACGAAGGGGTACTAAGATGAATGCTGCCGATACTGGCTTTGTTTTGCTGTGCGCGGCCTTTGTGCTGTTCATGACGCCAGGCCTTGCCTTCTTCTATGGCGGCCTGGGTCGCCGCAAGAACGTCGTCAACAACATCATGACGTCGTTCTTCTGCATTGGTGTGGCCATTGTGATGTGGTTCGTGCTGGGCTTCTCGCTGAGCTTCGGGACTGACGTGGCCGGCGTCATCGGCAGCATGCAGTACCCGTTCATGATTGGAGTCGAGGACGCGACGAACGGCTACGCGCCCAGCATCCCGCTGATGGTTTACGCGCTGTTCCAGATGATGTTCGCGGTCATCACGCCGGCCCTGATTGCCGGTGCCATCGCGGGTCGCATGAACTTCAAGGCGCTGTTCCTGTTCGTGGTGCTCTGGACCCTGGTGGTGTACTACCCCGTGGCGCACATGGTGTGGGGTGGCGGTCTTCTGGCCCAGATGGGGTCGGTCGACTTCGCGGGCGGCAACGTGGTCCACATCACCTCCGGCGTGTCTGCCCTCGTGCTGTGCCTGCTTCTGGGTCGTCGTCAGGGCTACGACGAGGCGAGCTATCGCGTGCACAACATCCCGCTGGTCGCCATCGGCGCGGCGTTGCTGCTCTTTGGCTGGTTCGGTTTCAACGCGGGAAGCGCGCTTGCGGCCAACGAGCTCGCGGGCCACGCGTTTGCGACGACGGCCGTCAGCTCTGCCACGGCCGAGCTCTCGTGGCTGCTGATGGACGTGCTTCACGACGGCAAGCCGACGCTGGTCGGCGCCAGCACGGGCCTGGTCATCGGTCTGGTGGCCATCACCCCGGGCTGTGGCTTCGTGCCCCTGTGGGCGGCCCTGGTGATTGGCTTCCTCGCGAGTCCCCTCTGCTTCTTCGCGGTGTCTCGCATCAAGAAGCACTTTGGCTACGACGACGCGCTGGACGCCTTTGGCTGCCACGGCATCGGTGGCATCTTTGGTGGCGTGATGACGGGCGTGTTCGCCACGTCCCAGGTGAATCCCGCCGTGCGCTGGGACGGCCTCGCGTTTGGCCAGTGGGAGCTCTTCGCGGCGCAGGTCGCCAGTATCCTGATCACCATCGCAATCGCCGTGGCGGGAACGTTGGTCGTGGCCAAGGTCGTGAGCCTGGTCGTCCCGCTGCGCGTGAGCGAGCGTGACGAGCGCGTGGGCCTGGACATCTCGCAGCACGGCGAGCGCGCCTACCCCTCGTTCAACGGACTGGACGACTAGGATTGCTGGTATGCGACCGTCGCGCGGCTGGCACGGGTGTCCGGTCGCGCGGCCTGTTGGGAGGCTGACATGTTCAAGATCGAGGCAATCGTCCGCGAGGAGAAGCTCGAGGACGTCAAGGAGGCCCTCTTTGGGATCGAGGTGCGCGGCATCACCGTGTCACAGGTGATGGGCTGCGGGACCCAGATGGGCTACACGCACAAGGTGCGCGGCAGCGTGTCTGCCATGACGATGCTGCCCAAGGTGAAGTTCGAGATCGTGGTCTCGACGCCCAACTGGGCCCAGAAGGTCATCAACGTGATCCGCGAGGCCGCCTGGACCGGCGAGGTGGGCGACGGCAAGATCTTCTGCTACGAGCTCGACCGCGCCATCCGCATCCGCACGGGCGAGGAGGGCTTCATGGCCATCCAGCCCGGTGCGCCCACGCCCGCGAAGGACTAGTGCCGGCCGAGGGGACAGGCGCTTCCCGGCCCCTCGCGCCGTTGCGATCTTAGGCTCTGTTGCGGCTGCAACGGACTGCGCCTCCCGTTGGTTCAGACTGTATCTGGCTGCAAGGGTTCGACGGGAGGTTGCGATGGCAGTGCCAGACATTGGTCAGGAGGGCGCGGACGCCTTTGGCGGCGACTTCGGCGCCGTGTTCGAGGCGATCAGGGCCGACGCGCAGAACGCCGCCTACACCGAGCGGGGAATCGACCCGCTGTACTCGGCGAGCGCCGAGGCCCGCATGGTGGTGATAGGGCAGGCGCCCGGGCGCATCGCGCAGGACAGCGGCGTCCCGTGGAACGACAAGTCGGGCGACCGCCTGCGCTCGTGGCTGGGCGTCGACCGCGAAACGTTCTACGACGCGCGCAAGGTCGCCATTGTGCCCATGGACTTCTACTTTCCCGGCTCGGGAAAGTCCGGGGACCTGCCGCCGCGCAGGGGCTTCGCGCAGAAGTGGCATCCGGTGCTTCTGGGCATGATGCCGCACGTTCGGCTGACCGTGCTCGTGGGCAGCTACGCCGTCCACAGGTACCTGGGACTCAAGGGTTCCGTGGCGCTCACGGACGTGGTGCGCGACTGGCGCTCGTTTGGCCCCGCGTACTTCCCCCTGGTGCACCCCTCGCCGCGCAACCGGATCTGGATGCGGAAGAACCCGTGGTTCGAGGCGGAGGTCGTGCCCGAGTTGCAGGCGGCGGTGCGCTCGGCCCTGGAGGGGTAGCGCGCCGGTGGTTGCGCGCTCGTGCGGGCGAGAAGTGCGCGGCCTGCCGGGTCGTCCCCCCGGTCGCTCCCGGTACCTGGCCCGCGCCCCAACTGTGCTGACGTTACGTTTTTGGGTATGTTTCGCGCGCGCGGCGGCCGGGCCGCACGCCGGGGGAGACAATCGGGTCATGGCGGCGCGTGTCCGCACGCCGTCCCCTTGACCGCAACCTCGCTGGGGGTGTCCCTTGGAGAGCTTTCTCTTTAGCGTCAACGCAACCCTGCCCATCTTCCTGACCATGCTGTGCGGCCTGCTGTTCCGCAGGCTGGGCCTCATGGACCAGAGGTTCACCGCGTACCTGAACGCGTTCGTCTTCAAGGTGGCGCTGCCCGCGCTCCTGTTCAGGGACCTCGCGACCCAGGACTTCGCCGACGCGTGGGACGGTCGCTACGTGCTGTTCTGCCTGGTCGCGACCACGCTGAGCATCGCGGCAATCGTGCTCCTGGGCCGCGCTCTGGTGCCGGAGCGCCCACGTCGCGGAGAGTTCATCCAGGTGAGCTACCGCAGCTCTGCGGCAATCCTGGGCCTGGCGTTCATCCAGAACATCTACGGCTCGGCGAGCACCAGCATGGGCGCGCTCATGATCCTGGGCAGCGTGCCCCTGTACAACGTCGCGGCCGTCGCCGTGCTGACGCTGACCGCCGAGGGGACCGACGAGGGCGGCGCCGAGGGCACGGGTGCCGACCAGACCGCTGACCTGGTGAGGAAGTCCCTGGTCGGAATCGCCAAGAACCCCATCATCATCGGCGTCGTGGCGGGCCTCGCCTGGTCGGTCCTGCGCCTGCCGATGCCCGGCATCGCGGCCAGCACCCTCAAGAACGTGGCCGTGCTCGCGACCCCGCTGGGGCTCATGGCCATGGGTGCCTCGTTCAGCATCGAGGACGCCAGGGGAGACCTGAGGCTCGCCGGCGTGGCGACGGCCATCAAGCTGGTCGTTCTGGTGGCCATCTTCCTGCCGCTTGCCATCCTGATGGGCTTCCGCGACCAGCAGCTGGTGGCGCTGCTGGTGATGCTGGGCTCCGCCAGCACGGTGAGCTGCTACATCATGGCGAAGAACATGGGGCACGACGGCACCCTCACCTCGACCGCCGTCATGATGACCACGTTTGGCTGCGCCGTCACCCTGACGCTCTGGCTGTGGCTGGTGAGCTCGCTCGGCCTGGTGGGGTAGGTCCGACCACTGGGCGTGCTTGACGAATGCTCGCAGGCCCTGGCGTGACGAGCCCGGCAGGACGTCCGTAAGTCCCGCGCGGCGGAGAAGCGCCTAGAGCTCGACGCTCTGGTAGAGTCCCGCGTCTGCAAATCCCAGGTGGCGGTAGTACTCGCGCGTGCCGACGGAGCTGATCACGTTGAGCCGGGCGTAGCCCGCCTCGCGCGCAATGTCGACGGCCCGGCTGACGAGCGCGCGTCCCAGGCCGCGGTGCTGCGCCGCGACGTCCGACTTGCCCAGGTGGGCGGCAATTCCGTAGACGTGCACTTCTCGGATCATGGCCTCGCCAGCTCCGGTGGGAAGCTCGTCCGCGGCGACGTCGGTCTGGCCGTCCTGGATGGCCTCCCACTTGGGGAGCGAGAGCCTCAGGAAGCCCGCGATGCGCCCCTGTGGCGTGACCCACTGCAGGAAGTGCTCCCGCGTGGTTGCCGTCTCGTACGGGTAGTCGTCCATCGTGAGGTCGTCGGCCCTGATGTTGCGTTGGTTGATCTCCCTGAAGCGGATGTCTTGCACCTTGCCGGCCAGCCCCGCGCGCTCGATCTTGCCCTCGACCATCTGGCGCAGGTTGGTCTTCTTGTTGCCCGCCAGGATGTCGTCGGCCCCGATGTCGCGAATCATGCGGCTGATGCGGATGTAGGGCGGGGTGGCCATGGTGTCGCTTACCAGCACGTCCAGCAGCTCGTCCTCGTCGTAGGGTCGCCACGCGCCTGTCCGGTAGAGACCGACCAGGCGCGTGCCTGCGACAAGGGCGCAAGGGTAGAGCTTGATCTCGTCGGGCAGAAACCCGGCGTCTTGCACGAAGGTCTGGAAGTCGCGCTTGTCCTCCTGGGGCGTGGCGCCCACGAGGTTCACCATCAGGTGCGAGTGGATCTTGAAGCCGTACAGGCGGATGAGCGAGAACGCGCGCTTGACCTGCGCGATTGTCGTTGCTCTCTGGTTTGCGTCCAGAATCTCCTGCCGTGTTGACTGGATGCCTATCTGGATCTTGGTGCAGCCCAGCTGGCGGAAGAGCTCGAGCGCCTGCGGGGTCACGGTGTCGGGACGCGTCTCGATGACCAGGCCCACCACGCGGTGCGCCGCGCGCTCGTTGCGCGCGTGCTCGGCGTAGAGCTCGTCCAGCGTTGCGGCCATGGCGTCGCCGGCCCTCTGGTGGGGCTCGCTCTGGGAGAAGAGCCGCCTGAACGACTCGTTGTAGCTGCTCTGTCCGGCGTCCACCTTGGCCTGCTCGCCCGCGACGAAGGCGGCAAGGTCTTCCTGGTCACTTGATATGCCCAGGTCGTGGTAGAGCCTCCAGCGCTCGTGGCGGTCCTGGTCCACGTTCGGCCAGTCGTTGAGCGCGCGGAAGAGCTCGCGAACGAACCAGATCTGGTAGGCACGTGGGTAGTCGCTCCAGGTGCCGCCCAGCACGATGAGCTCGATCTTGTCGATTGCGTGGCCCATCTGGTCGAGCGCGCGCAGGCGGGCTGTCACCTGCAGGTACGGGTCGAAGAACGAGCGCTCGGCGCGCTGGCACGCCGGCTCGTTCGAAAGGTAGCTCTTGGGCATGCGCAGGTCGCACGGGCAGTAGACGCAGTCGCTCGAGCAGGGCTGCGGGCGGGTGATGACCGTGATGGTCGCGACGCCCGAGGCCGTGCGTCGGGGCTTCATGCGCAACGTCTTGAGCAGGCGCCGCTCGAGCTCCTCGTCGATGCTCCAGCTGGCCCAGCGGTCGGGGTCGTTCTGTCGAACGTGCAGGTAGAAGGGGAGTATCCGTCTCTTCGAGAGGTGCTTGGCGTTGTCACGGATGCCGCGGTTGTGCCTGCGGACCACGGCCTCGAGCGCCTCGTGCCCCAGCGCGTCCTGCCCCTGCGGCAGCGCGCGCAGCCGCCCGAGTATGTCTAGCAAGAGTTCTTCCATAGGAAGCCATTATAGGGGCGCGACGTGGGGGCGCGCGTGGCCCAGAAGCGCGCGCATGCGCCCTCGCCACTTTTCCGCCATGTGCCGTCCGCTGCCGGCTGGGCTTAGAATGCTGCTATGGATACCAGAAGACCTGACATGGACGACATGGCCGACGACGTCGCGCGCCGCATGAGCCGGCTGAACAGCGAGTTCTACCGCCTGCAGGCGAGCTCGTTTTCCGCTACCCGACACAATCGCTGGCCGGGGTGGGACCGCTGCCTGTCGCATCTGGTGGGCGACCGGGCCGCCCCGTGGGATGCGGGCGGCGCCTCCCTGCGCGTGCTCGACCTTGCCGCAGGCAACCTGCGCTTTGCGACCTTCCTGGCACGAGCGCTCCCACGGCGGCGCATTGACTACCACGCCGTCGACAACTGCGAGGACCTCATGGCGACGGCCCCTGACGCCGTGTCTTCGGGGCGCGTGGCCGTGGCGACCCACAAGGTCGACGTGGTGGGGGCACTCCTGGACGGAGACCTTCCCACGCGCCTTGCGACGGCGGGGCTCGGTCCCGAGCTCGGGCGCGGCTTCGACCTGGTGGTCTCCTTCGGCTTCCTTCACCACGTGCCCGGGGAGGCCGCGCGGCAGCGGCTCCTGCAGGGCCTCGTGGCCGCGACGCACCCCGGGGGTCTTTGTTGCGTCTCGCTCTGGCGCTTCATGAGCGAGCCCGGCCTGGCCGAGCGTGCGCGCGCGACGACCGCCCAGGCGCTCGACGCCCTTGGGCTGGACGCGCAGGACCTTGGTCCGGGCGACTACCTCCTGGGCTGGCAGCGGCTTCCGGGCGCCTGGCGCTACTGCCACAGCTTCGGCGATGCGGAGGTTGAGCGGCTCGCGGGCGCGGTGGGGGATTCCGCCCGCCTGTTGGGGAACTTCTCGTCTGACGGAAGGACCTCCTCGCTCAACCGCTACCTTGTGTTCCGAAGATCGTAGGCGGAACTTTTGACTGCAAGATAGGCGCCACTCTCCGAATAATTGCCCCGCTAATTGATTACACTATTGTCATTGCGTGACACGCGGGATTTTGGTGTCCGCATCTTCTGCTGACGCGTGCAAGGAGGATCTGGCATGGGCGCTCTGTCTGCCATTTCGCGAAGGATGGGCACTCGCGCCCTCAACCTCGGGACCTCCCTTGCGCTGCGAGCGGGCTTCAGGGAGCAGCGGCGGATCATCGGCCCCGGCTCGCTCCTGTGCCTGCCGCAGGCCCTTTCGCGCATGGGCGTGACGAGCGTCCTGATCGTCACGTCCTCCGGCATGGTGCGCCGCGGCACCATCGAGCCCCTGCAGCGCGCGCTCAAGGTCAGCGGCATTGCGGCATCCGTCTATTCCGACGTCAAGCCCGACCCCACGGTCGCGTGCGTCGAGAAGGGCCTTGCATCCTACCAGGAGGGCTGCTGCAACGGCATCGTCGCCCTCGGTGGCGGCTCGGCCATCGACTGCGCCAAGGCCATCGGCATGCGCGTCGCCAACCCCGGTCTCACGATTCCCCAGATGCGCGGCGTCATGCGCGTCCGCGGCATGCTTCCGCCCCTGGTCGCCGTCCCCACCACGGCCGGGACCGGCTCCGAGGTCACGGCCGCCGCGGTCATAACCGACGTGGTCGACGGACGCGACTGCAAGTACCCCATAAGCGACTCGAGGCTCGTGCCCCGCCTGGCGGTGCTGGACGCCCAGCTCACGCTGGGACTTCCGCCCGAGGTCACGGCCTATAGCGGCATGGACGCGCTCTCCCACGCCGTCGAGGCATACGTCAACCGCTTCTGCCCGCCCGTCGCCTCCGAGGCCGCCCTCGAGGCCGTGGGCCTGGTCTTCTCGAACCTTCCCCGCGTGATGGACGACCCGTCCGACCTCGAGGCGCGCGAGTGCATGCTGACCGCCTCGTACGGCGGGGGGCTTGCCCTCACAAACGCGTTCGTGGGCTACGTGCACGCCCTTGCCCATGGCATCGGCGCGCTCTACGACATTCCCCACGGTCGCGCCATCGCAAGCGTGATGCCCGTGGTGCTCGAGGCCTACGGCAGCGCGGCGCACGCGCGCCTGGCACAGCTGTCGCACGCGGCGGGCGTGGGCGACCCCAACCTGCCTGACGACCAGAACGCCGCGCGCCTGATCGAGGGCATCCGCTCCCTCAACGAGCGCCTGGGCATTCCCGCGCACATCGAGCGTCTCGACCCGTCCGACTTCGACCTTCTGGCCGACCGCGCCCTCGAGGAGGCGACTCCCTGGTATCCCGTGCCCGTCATATGGGGTCACGAGCAGATGGTCGAGGTGCTCGAGCGCCTGCTGCCGGGCGCGTAGCCCGTAGTCCGAAGCTTGTGGCGGTCGCGGGTTGTGTGCTTAGGGCGCAGGTGGCGACGGTGCTGCGTGCCCGCGGGTTCTCGCGCGGTACCATTCCCAGGTAAACCCGTGGCCCGTCATCGCAACCAGAAAGGCGACGCATGATCAAGCTCGTACTGACCGACATGGACAACACCCTCGTCCCCTTTGGCGCGGGGCACGTCTCTGCCCGCGCCCGCAAGGCCATCGCGGCCGTCCGCGCGGCAGGCGTCCAGTTCGGCCCCGCCACCGGGCGCGACTACTTCGAGCTGCTCAGGTTCTTCGACGGCGACGACTCCTGCTTCCGGACGGGCATCCTCTCCAACGGCAAGAAGGTCATGGTCGACGGCGACATGCGCCGCGTGCACCTGATTGACAACGCCGCGCTCCAGCGCTTCGTCGACTACGTCCTCACGCGCGACGACTGCTTTGTGGGCGCCTACCCGCTTAAGAGCGCACCCCAGAACCCCGTCTGGTGCATGGGCATCCGCCAGCGCTTTGCCGAGCTCTGGGGCGACGACCTCTCGTTCGAGGCGCACGCCTGCGACGCCGTGCCCGACTTCGAGATCATCGGCGCCACCTTCGGCTGCGCCGGCACCCAGGCCGACGTCGAGGAGGTCATGGCCAAGGGTGCCGAGCTCTGTCCCGAGTTCGACTTCGTCCAGCCGGTCCCGCACTGGGTGGACATCCTGCCGAGCGGCGTCAACAAGGGCTCCTCGCTCACCGACCTCATGACCGAGCTCGACGTTTGCGCCGACGAGATCGTGTTCTTCGGCGACGCCGAGAACGACCTTGCCATCATGCGAGAAGTGCCCAACTCCGTGGCCGTCGCCAACGCCACGCCCGAGGCCGCCGCGACCGCGCGCTGGCACATCGGCGCCTGTGCCGACGATGCCGTCGCCCAGGCGCTCGAGGAGATCGCCCGCTGCGCCCAAAGCGGCCAGACGCCCTCGTTCATGCGCTAGCCGGATCCTGGCACTTCCCAACCTCTTCTTGCCCGGCTAGTCCTTGCGAGCGTGACTTTGTTGCGCTCGCCTGCCACATCGTGCCAATTGTCACCGCGTCGGTGACGATATTGTCGCCCTATGCCAAACTGTTGGTGCAACTCTCTATATTTTGCGGGCATGCGTACGTCACTTTGGCAGAGGGCGTGGTGGTTGCGGTGTTCCATTGGCTCAGCGGGTACAACTACGACTTTGCGTTGGCCACTATCCCGGTCCAGATTATTCTGATGGGCTACTACCTGTCTCGTCGCAACCTTCCCGGCAGGCAGTCGTGGGCGTTCGCCGCGGTCCTTGCGGCCAACCTGGCCATGACCATATCCGACATCGTCTCGTGCGAGATGAACGAGATATGGGAGCAGTTCCCCCTGTGGCTCATGTACGTGGTCAACATCCTGTACTTCCTGGGCTTCCTGCTCAGGGGCTGGGCGATTTTCTACTATGCGGTCGAGGCGCTCCACGCAGAGCGCGTGCTGGGCATACGCGTCATCAACGCGCTCTGCGTCCCCATCCTGATCATGGTGGCGCTGGTCGTCACCACGCCGTGGTTCGGCCTCATCTTCCACTTTGACCCGGGGGAGGGCTACCACAACACCTGGCTCTACCCCAGCATCTACTGGTCGACGTGGTTCTACATAGGTGCGCTCCTCTTCGTGCTGGTCACCTGCCAGCGTCGCTCCCAGCTCAGACTGGTCATCAGCCTGTACGTCTGCGACGCCATCCTGGTCGCGGCCATCCTCATGCGCGGGCTGTTCTCCCACACGCTGGTGACGAGCTTCTTTAGCCTGCTGGCAATCCTGGTCATCTACCTGACCGCTCAGAACCCTGACCTCTTCCACCATCCCAAGGTCCCGCTGTTCAACTACGGCGCCTTCGACGAGATGGTGTCCAACTGCCAGATACGAGCGGAGCGTTTCTCGGTCTTTGGCATCCAGCTGCGCAACTATGCCGTCGCCAAGCGAATCTACGGCGTCCCGCAGGTCGACCGTGGCATCGTCCTGATCGGCGACTGGCTTCGCCACCAGTTCCCCCAGTACTATGGGTTCTACATCGGCTCGGGCCGCTTCGTGCTCCTGTGCGAGGGCGGCGAGATGGATGCGAGGAGGTTGTCGTCCGAGATCCGTCAGCGCTTCCGCAGGCCCTGGCTGGACACCTCGACCGAGGTCGACTTCACTGTCGCCATGGCATACCTGCCCCTTTCGGTCGACAAGACGAACATCGTCGTCGTTCGCGAGTGCCTGGTGCGCGCCCTGATGGAGGCCGAACTCAGGGGAGAGGACCTCTTCACGATCAACGACTCCTACCTCGAGGCGCTCATTCGCGAGGCTGCCGTCGAGGGCGCGGTCATGAGCGCATTGCGCGAGAGGCGCATCGAGGTCTTCTTCCAGCCCATCTACTCCGTGCACGACCGCCAGATCACGGGGGCGGAGGCCCTCGCCCGCCTGAACGATCCCGAGATGGGCAGCGTTCCCCCGTCGGATTTCGTCGCCGTGGCCGAAAGGAACGGCAGCATTCGCGAGCTGGGGCGTCAGGTGTTCGCGGGTGCCTGCCTGTTTGCCTCTACGCATGACCTGCGGGCCCTGGGCATCGAGCGCATCAACGTCAACCTCTCTCCCGCGCAGTGTATGAGCGAGAACCTGGCCGAGGAGCTAATCCAGGAGGCGGCCCGTCGCAACGTCTTGCTTTCGGACTTCTGCTTCGAGATCACCGAGTCCGCCATGGACGACCTGACCCTCCTGCGCAGCCAGATGCTGCGCCTGATAGGCGAGGGCGCGACGTTCGCCCTGGACGACTTCGGCTCGGGGACCAGCAACATCGTTCGCCTTTCGACCCTGCCCATATCGGAGGTCAAGCTCGACGCCGAGACCACCCGCGCCTTCTTCAAGGGCGAGAGCCAGGTCCTGCGCTTCCAGATAGACATGCTCGAGCACATGGGCTTCGACGTCGTGGTCGAGGGCGTCGAGACCATGCACATGGCCTCGGACGTGCTCAACATGGGCGTCGAGTACGAGCAGGGGTTCTACTTCTCGCCGGCGCTGCCCGTGCGCGAGTTCACGGACTACCTCAAGCGGACCATGGATGAGGGCCCCGCGCCTGTTGGCACGAGCCCCGCGCTCGCCCCGGATTCCGCCTAGTGCCTGCCGCGGATCTCGCTTAGCGCCTGCCGCGGATCTCGCTTAGCGCCTGCCGCCCTCGCGGCCGTGCTGCGTACGCCTTGCCTTGCGCTTAGCCTTCGCCTTGTAGCCGGGCTTGACCTTCTGCTTCCGCGCGACGGCACGCCCGCTGCCATGTGGCTGCTTGCCGTCGTGGCCGAGCCTGGCGCTGTCCTGCCTTGTGCCATCCTGCTTGCCGCCCCTGGGGGGCGCGCCCTTCTTGCCTGCGTCCCTTGCCGTCGCGCCGCCGGCGTCGGCGGCCTTTCGCTTGGCCTTGGCGGCCTTGGCCTCGTCTTTTGGCTTGGGTTTGGGCCAGATGCTCAGTCCCGCGTCGCGCGCGGCCCTGAGCACGTCCTCGCTTACGTAGAGGCGCCGCTCGTCGTCCGAGCGCTGCGCCCTGAAGGCGCTCAGCAGCACGTGGGCCAGGCTGACGGGCAGCTTGGTGCCATCGGGTAGGTAGCGGCTGCCGGCAAGGCTCATCGACATGGCCTTGAGCCGCAGCTCCTTGGTCTCGAGGAAGGTGCTGCCGTCTGTGGGGATGGTGACGTACGAGAAAGTCGAGGCATCCGGGTTCGCACCCTCGTCCGCGTGTGTGGGCTCTTCGGGCTGCGTGAGCGTCACCGCAGCGGCGCCCAGCGCCTCGCGCACGAAGCGCGCCTTGGTCCGGACCTGCGGGGCGTCGCTCGCCGCTCCCGGCGCCCGGACGTCGATCAGCGCGCAGAGCCTGCGGCTGACGCGGTCGAACACCGCGAAGTCGAAGCACGCGTTGCTGGGCACGTCCCACTGGCGCGCGAGCCTGCCCAGGCCCGCGCCGTCCTGGTCGGCGAGCTGCGAGAGCGTGACGTTCTTCTTGAACCACAGGCGCGGGATGCTGCCGCTCTTGTCCAGCTCGCGCAGGGTGCGGCCGACGCGGCGGTGGAAGGTGGGGACCGGCTCGCCCTCGAGGGTGGTGACGCCCTCGCGCACGTCGTCGAAGATCGAGAGGAGCGTCGAGTCCTCCACGCCCAGGCGTTCTGCGGGAACCGTGGCCAGAAGGGCCTGGGCCTGCGGGTCGTCCGCCGACGCGACGAGGCAGACCTCGCCCTTGACGACGATGCCGCCCAGCGCGAACGCGCCCGCGCCAGCCTGTGGACCCGGGTTGGCCGGCAGCAGATAGACGGCGTCGTAGGCGTCGTACTGCGGACGGTGCAGGATCACGTTGGCGCCCTCGAGCGCGGTGTCGATTTCTTCTCCCTCAAGCGCCTCGCGCACAATGCGCAGCGCCGCCCGGGCCTGCTCCTGCGAGGTCGTGGCCAGAAGGATGGACTCTCCGTGCCAGAGACGCTCCCTGATGCGCGGGAGCTCTATGTGGCGCAGGATGGCCAGCTGTCGCGCGTCCGTGGCGTCAGCTGGCCGCGTGCTTGTGAAATCAGCCTGCGGCGAGCCGTCCGCCTTGGCTGGGGCTGGGCAGGGTCGCGCGTACGCGCCGTGGTAGCGAACGTAGCGGATCTTGGTCTGGCTGGCGGACGCCCGGGCGAGCGCCTCGATGGGATTGGGTGCCGTGGTCACGTCTTACCTTCCGCCTTGGGGCCTGCCGGCGCGGCCGTTGCCGGCTCCGCGCGCCTTCTTTCCGTGGTGCCTGCCGCGCGCCGCGTAGATTCCCTGCTTGGGGTTGGTTCCGGTGCCGTGGGACGCTCCCACGCCCCTGGCGGGCCTGCCGCTCTTGCCGCGCTTGCGCTGGGGGGTCTTGCCCTTCTCGCCCGGCGTGCCCTTCTGTCCCTTGGCGTCTCGCTTGGGGCCCTTGCCCTTGGCGCCCTCGCGCCTCGGGCCGTGCGGGCCGTCGGGACGGACCAGGCACTTGGGCCCGTAGCCGATGAGGTCCTCGCGGTGCGCGCGGTGGAGCGCCTCGACCACCAGGTCGTAGTTCTTGGGGTTGCGATACTGGATCAGCGCGCGCTGCATGGCCTTCTCGTGCGGGTTGGTGGGGCAGTAGACCTCCTGCATGGTACGCGGGTCGACGCCCGTGTAGTAGATGCAGGTCGAGACCGTCGAGGGCGTGGGGTAGAAGTCGGACACCTGCTCGGGGTTGTAGCCCAGGTCGCGGCAGAACTCGGCAAGCTTGACGGCCTCCTTCATGGTGGAGCCCGGGTGACTGCTCATCAGGTAGGGCAGAACGTACTGCTCCTTTCCGGCCTGCTTGCTGATGCGGTAGAACTCCTTGCAGAAGGCCTGGTAGGAATCGTTGCTGGGCTTGCCCATGACCTCGAGCACGGCGTCCGAGATGTGCTCGGGCGCAAGGCGCAGCTGGCCCGAGGTGTGGTACTTGGCGATCTCCTCGATGAAGCTGCGGTCGGGGTCGAGCATGGCGTAGTCGAAGCGGATGCCGCTGCGGATGAAGACCTTCTTGATGCCGGGGATGGCGCGCAGCTCTCGCAGGAGCTTGACAAGGTCCTTATGGGTCACGCGCAGGTTGGGGCAAGGCTTTGGACTCAGGCAGCGGCGATTCACGCAGGCTCCCGCCTTGAGCTGCTTCTGGCAGGCAGGTATGCGGAAGTTCGCCGTGGGGCCGGCGATGTCGTTGATGTAGCCCTTGAAGTCCGGGTCCTTGGTCATCAGGCGCGCCTCGGCCAGGATCGACTCGTGGCTGCGAGCCTGGATGATGCGGCCCTGGTGGAAGTTGAGCGCGCAGAAGCTGCACTGCCCCAGGCAGCCACGGTTGTTGGCGATGGAGAACTTGACCTCCTTGATGGCGGGGATGCCGCCCCTGCCCTCGTACATGGGGTGGTAGGTGCGCTCGTAGGGGAGCTCGTAGGTCTCGTCCATTTCCTGCGTGGTGAGCGGCATGCTGGGTGGGTTCTGCACCACGTAGACGTCGTGGGGATAGCCCTCGACCAGCGTGTGCGCGCTGAAGGGGTCGAGGTTCTTGCTCTGGATGCCGAAGCTGCGGGCATAGTTGAGCTTGTCTGCGCGCAGCTCCTCCCAGGTGGGGAGGATGACGGGGTCGTCGAGGTCCGCCAGGTTGCGCGTCTTGTATGCGGTGCCGTGGATCCATGTCAGCTGGCTGACGGGCAGGCCCGAGTCGAGCGCGTCGGCAACCTCGACCACGCTCTTCTCGCCCATGCCGAAGATCAGCAGGTCGGCGCCGGAGTCGAGCAGGATGGAGCGCTTGAGGTCGTTCGACCAGTAGTCGTAGTGGGCCAGGCGCCTGAGCGACGCCTCGATGCCGCCCAGGATGATGGGCGCGTGCTTGTACTGGCTGCGGATGAGGTTCGAGTAGACCACGGTGGCGTGGTCGGGGCGCAGGCCCATGACGCCGCCGGGGGAGTAGAAGTCCTTGCTGCGGCGGCGCTTGGCGACGGTGTAGTGGTTGACCATCGAGTCCATGTTGCCGCTCGAGACCATGAAGCCCAGGCGCGGCTCGCCCAGCACCCTGACGCTCTGGGGGTCCTTCCAGTCTGGCTGGCAGATGACGCCGACCTTGTAGCCGTGCGCCTCGAGCGTGCGCGTGATGATGGCCATGCCGAACGAGCTGTGGTCCACGTAGGCGTCTCCGCACACGTAGACGAAGTCGCACTGGTCCCAGCCGCGCTCGGCCATGTCCTGCTTGCTGACGGGAAGAAAGCTCATGTCGCTCCTTTGGTGTGGCCGCGCGACGTGCATGTACGGCCGTGGCGTTTCTTCCCGATTATACGGGTTGCCGGTGGTGGCTCCGTGCCAGACGCCCGCAAGGGGGGCGCCCGAGAAGGGCTAGTCGTACTTCTCGACGATCAGTCCCTCGCGGTAGGCCGCCACCAGGTGCGAGAGGTCCTCGATGCGCTCGCGGATGTCGTCGCCGCGGTCGGTCTCGGCGACGAGCACCTGGTGGTCGTAGCGGCAGATGACGTCGCTCTCGCTCATGATGTCGGCGTTGTCGTCCAGGGCGGAGTCGATGCCGTCGAAGGGGCGGTGCGCCTTGATGCGCATGTCGTGCGAGCCCGAGACCAGCGTGTAGCCGGCGATGCCCGTCTTCTTGTGGTAGGCCTTGCAGAAGCCGCCGTCAATCACGAGCTTGCGGCCGTTCGCGCGTACGGGGCTCTCGCCCGAGGACGCCTTTACCGGCGTGTGGCCGTTGATGATGCGGCAGGTTGGCCCCGCCAGTCCGAACTCCGCCAGTATGCGCTCGCAGACCCGCTCGTCGTTGCTGAGCTCGTAGTAGGGGTTGCGCGGCTCCTCCCATGCGGCCTTGTCGGGCACGAAGGCGCGCTCGAAGGTCTTGACCACGCGGCCCGAGAGCGGCGAGTGCGCGCCGCACCACAGGTAGTACATCCAGTCGAGGGCGTCCTGGTCGCCCTGGGACCAGGCACGGCGCGCCACGTGGTCGCAGAAGTCCATGTAGGCCCGGCCGCTCAGCAGCTCGCCGTTGCACATCACGCGCGAGAAGGACCCGTCCTTCGCCATGGGGATGCAGCCGTGGAACAGCAGGTTGCCGTCGCGGACCAGGTAGAGCGAGCCGCGCTCGTAGAAGAACGAGATGTGGCGGTGCAGGCGGCCGCTCTCGCCGAAGGCCTGCGCGATGCCGTGGAGCAGCTCTTCCTCTTCGGGCGAGAGCGCGAAGGGGTCCTTCGGGTCGACAGTGGGGAAGTCGGTGGTCGAAAGCGGCCACTCGGTTTCGTTGACGTTCACGACGCCGCGGGCGAGGTCCATCTTGTCGAGCAGCAGCCTGTGGCTCGAGAGACGCCAGTCGGGATGGCGGCGGAAGGTCTGGCCCTCGACCTTGAAGAGGATGACGTCGATGGCCTTCTCCATGGGTGCGACGGCGTCGTCGTGGCGGTAGGTGGCATCTGCGAACAGCGCCAGCTTGCGCAGGGAGATGCCGTAGGCGCTCTCGAGGATGTCCAGCGTGTCGTAGCGCACGCAGGTGCGCACGATGGAGCAGATGCAGGCCAGAGACCCGCAGGCGGCTCCCATCCAGGCGATGTCGTGGTTGCCCCACTGGATGTCGACGGAGGGGTGGTTCTTGAGGTCGTGGATGATGCGGTCCGCGTGCGGGCCGCGGTCGTAGATGTCGCCCACCACGTGCAGACGGTCGACGGCCAGGCGCTTGATGAGTGTGGCCAGCGCCTCGACGAAGTCGTCCTGCGCGCCCGTGCCCACGATGGAGCGGAGGATCGACTGGTGGTACTCGTGGCGGACCTTCTCCTCGTCGCGGGTGGCGTGCATGAGCTCGTCCAGTATGTAGGCGTACTCGCGTGGCATCGACTTGCGCACCTTGGAGCGCGTGTACTTGCCGGCGATCCAGCGCGCCAGGCGCACCAGGTTGTACAGGTTCACCTGGTACCACTCGTCGGTCGCGAGGCCGTGCGCGTGGATGCGCTCGAGCTTCTCGCGCGGGTAGTAGACCAGGGTACGCAGCTCCTCCTGTCCATGGTCGTCCAGCTCGCCGTCAAAGATGACGCGAATCTGCTCGCGGATGACGCCGGAGCAGTTGTTGAGGATGTGTATGAACGCCTCGTGCTCGCCGTGGATGTCGCTCACGAAGTGCTCGGTGCCGCGGGGAAGGGTGAGGATGGTCTCGAGGTTGATGATCTCGCTGATGGCGGACTGCCTGTTGGAAAACTCGCGTGCCAGCAGCTTGCTGAACCGGAGGTCCTCGGTGAAGTTGCCCGACATTACGCCCATTCATGCTCCTTGCTGTGACTGCGCTGCGTTGGTGCGCCGATTCGTATGCATTGGCGAGCACATTCTATGCGGGGCGTGTATGGAGGGGCCGTGTGTTTCGACTAGGGGGCCCGACGCCACGGCGGCGGGTCCCGCACGGCCCGAGTTGTGGCGGGCCTGTGGGCGTGGCACTTCTGCGAAAGCGAAAGGCCCCGCCGGAGCGGGGCCTCGCAGGGGGGTGGGGGACTGTTGGGCGCGTGCGGCTACGCGACGCTCAGGATGGGGTCGCCCGCCTGCACGGAGCCGTTGTTGGTGAGGCTGACCTGCTTGCCGTGCGCGTCGGTCACGATTACGAGCGTCTCGCTGCTCTTGCCCGCGGCCTCGATGGCCGAGAGGTCCATGTCGAGCAGCAGGTCGCCCTTGCGGACGGTGTCGCCCTGGGCGACGTGGGCCACGAACGGGGCGCCGCCGAGCTCGACGGTGTCGATGCCCACGTGCAGCATGACCTCGCATCCTTCGGGGGTCTTGAAGCCGAAGGCGTGGAGCGTGTCGAAGAGCACCTCGATCTTGCCGTCGACGGGCGAGAAGATCTTGCCCTCGCTGGGGATGATGAGGGCGCCGGGGCCCATCATGCCCTTGCCGAACACCTCGTCCGAGCACTTCTCCAAGGGCTCTGCCTCGCCCGTCGCGGGACTGACGATGCTGACGCCTGTGGGAGCCTTGCCGTCAGTCTTGGTGGTGACTAGCCGCGAGCGAGAGAAGGGGTTCCTGATGAACATGGCCGGTCACTACTCCTGCTCGAGGGCTTCGCGCATCTGCGTGGCGTAGAGCGAGGCCTTGTTGCCGTAGACGATCTGTACGCCGCCGCTCACGTGGACGATGCCGTTGGCGCCCAGGTCGCGGGTGAATACGCCGTCATCTGCAACCTTGTCCATGTCGTTCAGCTGCAGGCGCAGGCGGGTGAAGCAGGCGTCGGCGCTCTTGATGTTCTGCGCGCCGCCGACGGCCTGGATGATCTGCGGGATAACCTTGCTGATCTCGGTGCTGCTTACGGTCGCCTGGGGAGCGTCGTCCTCGTCGGAGGCGTCTTCGCGGCCCGGGGTCTTGAGGCCCTTCTTGAGGATGATGGCCTTGAAGGCGAAGTAGTAGGCTGCGAAGTAGACGGGGCCCAGGATCAGGATGACCTGCCAGTTGGAGCCCTTGCCAGTGCCCAGGATGCCGTTGAACACCAGCGAGAGGAACGGGCCGCCGAATGCCGCGGAACCGGCGACGTTGAAGTTCAACAGGTAGGTGAGGGCGTAGGCGAGGCCTGCCATGACTGCGTGGAAGACGTAGAGAACGGGGGCGATGAACAGGAACGAGTACTCGATCGGCTCGGTGATGCCCATGAAGAAGCAGGGGATGACGACGGCAATCATGAGCGCGCCGACCTTCTTCTTGTTCTCGGGCAGAGCGGTGTGGTAGAAGGCGAGTGCCGCGCCTGTGAGGCCGAACATCGCGAAGATGACCTTGCCGTTCATGACGAAGCGGCTGACCTCGATGTCAAAGGGCGTGCTGCTGGAGTTGAGGATGGCGCTGTAGATGTTCACCGCGCCTGTCAGGTCCGTACCGTCGATGGTGGCAGTGCCGCCCAGGCTGGTGAACATGAAGGGCAGGTACACGAAGTGGTGCAGGCCGAAGGGGAGCAGGAGCCTCTCGGCCGCGCCGTAGACGAAGCTACCCAGCGCGCCGGTGCTGCGGATGAACTCGCTCAGCATGCCCAGGGCACCTTGGATGGGCGGGAAGATGAAGGACATCAGAAGGCCGAGTACGGTGCAGAAGAGGAGCGTGACCGCGGGGATGAAACGGGTGCCGTTAAAGATGGACAGCACGGGCGGAAGCTCGATCTTGTAGTAGCGGTTGTGCAGCCAGGCGACGAGCGCACCGACTGCGAGGCCGCCGATGACGCCGGTGTCGAGCGTGCTCACGCCCAGGATGGAGGATTGGCCGGTGGCGAGGTTCGCGGGGTCGATGACGCCCGTGGTGGTCAGGAAGGTGCCCATGACGGTGTTCATCGTCATGTAGCCCAGGAAGCCGCAGAGCGCGGCTGTGGCCTTTTCGGATTTCGCGAAGCCGTAGGCGACGCAGATCGCGAAGATTGCGGGGATGTTGCCCATGACCACGTTGCCTGCGACCTTGCAGAGCGTGAAGATCATGGTCGGCACGATGGTACCGAGCCAGGGTGCCACGGCGATAAGCGACTTGCTCGTGAACGCGTTGCCCAGGCCAACGAGGATGCCAGCGATAGGCAGGATGAGCACGGGCGTCATGAGGACTTTGCCCAAGCGCTGGAACTTTCCAAGCACCTCTTCTTTATTCATCTTGATTCCTCTCACTACTCTCCACTGAATCTTAGGTTTGCCGTGCCTTCCGCACGTGGGCGACTAGCTGAGCTCGGGCCAGTAGTCCTTGTTGGCCTCGATGAGCTTGTCGAGGATGGCGCGGGCGTCCTTGGCGTCGTTGACGAGGCGGTTGAGCGTGAGGGCCTGGAGCGCCTTCTCGTAGGAGTGCTCGAAGTAGGCCTCGATCGCAAGGCGCTCGTAGGAGTACTGGTTGACCATTAGGCCGTGGTAGAAGGTGCCGATCTCGCCGACGGCGTAGGGTTGGGGGCCGTTTACGCCGACGCTTGCCGCGACCTCGACCATCGCGTCGTCCGGGAAGTCCTTGACGATGCCGTCGTTCTTGACCATGACGATGAAGGTCTGGCGCGTGTTGCGGTAGATGGCCGAGGAGACCTCGACGATCATGTCGCCGTGCGCGTCATTCTGGACTACCGAGGAGTCCTTGGCGGTGCCGACCTCGGCGACGCGGCGACACTCGGCGAAGACGCGCTTCTCGCGCCCGTTGATGACCTCGTCGCTGCGGGTGTAGTCGGGGTCGAGGTGAGCGAGCTTGTACTTGGGATAGAGGTAGTACTGCAGGTAGGTGTTGGGCAGGTAGTCGGGGAAGTCCTGGAGCATGTCGGCGACCATCGCGTAGGTGTCGAGCCAGGACTGGTCGCGCTGCTCGGCGTCGACCGGCTTGAAGCCGTTCTCCTTAACGAACTTCTTGACGGTCGGGACGAGGTCGACGCCATCCTTGTCGTAGAGGTGCGTGAACCAGCCGAAATGGTTCAGGCCGAAGTAGACGGGCTCGAACTCGCTTGAGTCGCGGCCCAGCAGACGGCCATAGGAGCGCAGCAGATTGACGGGCTGATCGCAGATGTTGAGGATGTGGTCCTCCTTTGGGAAGGCCTTCTGCAGGCCGTAGGCCACGAGCGCTGCGGGGTTGGTGTAGTTGATGATCCAAGCTTTGGGGCTGTGGGCACGGACGTCCTTAACGATCTCGATCATGTCGGTCATTGAACGGATGCCGTAGGCCATGCCGCCGGCACCGACGGTCTCCTGACCGATGAGGCCCATGTGCAGGGGGATCTTCTCGTCCTTGGAGCGCATGTCGTAGCCGCCGGTACGAATCTGGCACAGAACGAAGTCGACATCCTCGTATGCCACGTCCTTGTCGGTTGTGTAGTCGAACTCGACCTCGGGGGCCTCCTCGCGGAACAGGATCTTGCCGAACTCGCCGATCACGGCCTGGCGCTCTGCGTCCGTGTCGAACATGATTACGCGGTTGAGCGGGAAGATGTCCTGGTGCTTGGTGAGCGACTTGAGGATGCCGGGGCACCAGGTGGAGCCGCCGCCGACGATAACGATGTTGAGCTTGTCCTTCATCGAAAACCACTTTCCTTGGTTTGGAGCCATTTGCTTCCAGCAATGCGGCAGTGTTGACGCTCCCGGGATTTCGTCTCGCCGCGACGCAATCCGTTTTACCGTATGGGTGCAAAAAAAGTGCGGGTTGCATAGCCATTCGGCTCGGCGATACACTTTTCGAGTTGTGACACAGGTCTGTGTATCCATACACATCGGATGACTGGAGCGCTCGTGGAATTCTATGAGGCCGTCGCGGAGAACGCCGAAAAGCTCAACGACCTGGATGCGGACATTCTCCGCTACGTTATTGCGAGCAAGGAGGGTGTGGGAGAGCTGACGGCCCGCTCTCTCGCGGACCACTTCTACGTCGCGCCCAACACCATCACGCGCCTGGCGCACAAGCTGGGATACAAGGGGTTCAACGACCTCAAGACCTCGTACCTGCTCTCCCTTCAGGAGGCTGGCTTTGTCATGGAGCGCACGAGTCTGGACGAGCAGATCATCCGCACCCACGAGCTGCTCAACGACGAAGTCGTGGACCAGGTGGTGCACGCCCTGGACGGTGCGCGGCGCGTGGACTTCTTCGCGTCGGGACTCTCGGCGCTTCCGTGCGAGGACATGAGCCGGCGCCTCACGATCATGGGTAAGGACTCGGTCGTCTACACCGAACGCCACGTGATGCGTCATGCCGCCAAACGCGCGGAGGCTCCCAACGTGGTGTTCGTGGTGAGCGTGACCGGACAGACCAGGCTGTCGGTCGAGGCGGCCGCCATTGCAAAGTCCCACGGCGCGACCCTCATCACGCTGACGGGACTCTCGAAGAACAAGCTTGCCAAGCAGGCTGACATTGCGCTCTACGCCATGGACAAGCACATCGTCTACGACAGCATGGACCTGACCAGCAGGCTCTGCTTCTACTACGTGATGGAGACGGTCTTCGAACGCTACTTCCAGCTGTGCTCTAAGCGTGCGTCCGCCGTGGAGGCTGCGGGCGAGTAGGGCAGGGGCTCGCGCGGCTGGGGCTGCGCGCAGAAAGAGGCGACCGGTGTGCCGTCGCAGTTCGGTCGGCGCCTTACTATTCTCGCCTCGCGAGGGGCCGTAACAGAAAAAGACCCGCCACCAAGGTGACGGGTCTCGTGAGTCCAAGGGGGCTCAGGGTTCGATGCGAACCTAGGCCTTGATGGCGCCCTCGACAGCGACGGCGCAGGCGACGGTACAGCCGACCATGGGGTTGTTGCCCATGCCAATCAGGCCCATCATGTCGACGTGCGCGGGGACGGAGGAGGAGCCGGCGAACTGGGCGCTGGAATGCATGCGGCCCATGGTGTCGGTCATGCCGTAAGAGGCGGGGCCGGCAGCCATGTTGTCCGGGTGCAGCGTACGGCCGGTGCCGCCACCAGAGGCGACGGAGAAGTACTTCTTGCCAGCCAGCGTGCGCTCCTTGAAGTAGGTGCCCGCAACGGGGTGCTGGAAGCGGGTCGGGTTCGTGGAGTTGCCGGTGATGGAGATGTCAACGTTCTCGTGCCACATGATGGCAACGCCCTCGCGGACGTCGTCGGCGCCGTAGCAGTTGACCTTGGCGCGGGGACCATCGGAGTACGGGATCGTCTTGACGACCTTCAGCTCGCCCGTGAAGTAGTCGAACTGGGTCTGGACGTAGGTGAAGCCGTTGATGCGGGCGATGATCTGGGCCGCATCCTTGCCGAGGCCGTTGAGGATGACGCGCAGCGGCTTCTTGCGGGCCTTGTTGGCGTTGTTGGCGATGCCGATGGCACCCTCAGCGGCTGCGAAGGACTCGTGGCCAGCCAGGAACGCGAAGCACTCGGTGTCCTCGCCGAGCAGCATTGCGCCCAGGTTGCCGTGGCCGAGACCGACCTTGCGGTCCTCGGCCACGGAGCCGGGGACGCAGAAGGCCTGCAGGCCCTCGCCGATGGCGGCGGCTGCCTCGGAGGCGTTGGTGACCTCGCCCTTCTCGGCCTTCTTCAGAGCAATAGCGCAGCCGAGCGTGTAAGCCCACTTGGCGTTCTCGAACGCGATGGACTGGACATCCTCGGTGATGTCATACGGGTTGAAACCCTTGTCGGTGCAGAGCTTGAGGGCTTCCTCGAGGTCAGCGATGCCGTACTTTGCCAGCGTCTCGTTGATCTTGTCGATGCGACGCTCATAGCCTTCGAACGTAACTGCCATGTATGCTCAGCTCCTTTCTCTACTCTTCGCGGGGATCGATGACCTTGGCGGGGTTGTCCCACTGGCCATAGCGACCCATAGCGTCCTCGACGGCCTGCTTGGCATCGGTGCCAGACTTGATGGCATCGGTGAACTTGCCGAGGTTGAGGAACTCGAAGCCGATGATCTCGTTGTTCTCGTTGAGGGCGAGGTGCGTGACGTAGCCCTGAGCCAGCTCGAGGTAACGAGCGCCCTTGGCCTTGGTGCCGTAGGTGGTGCCCACCATGGAGCGGAGGCCCTTGCCGAGGTCGTCGAGGCCAGCGCCGACGGGGAGGCCGTCCTCAGAGAAGGCGGTCTGCGTGCGGCCGTAGACGATCTGCAGGAAGAGCTCGCGCATTGCAACGTTGATGGCGTCGCAGACAAGGTCGGTGTTCAGAGCCTCGAGGATGGTCTTTCCCGGGAGGATCTCTGCGGCCATTGCTGCGGAGTGCGTCATGCCGGAGCAGCCGATGGTCTCGACCAGGGCCTCCTCGATGACACCTTCCTTAACGTTGAGGCTGAGCTTGCAGGCGCCCTGCTGGGGTGCGCACCAGCCAATGCCGTGCGTGTAGCCGGCAATGTCGCTGATCTGCTTCGCCTGAACCCACTTGCCCTCCTCGGGGATGGGTGCAGGTCCGTGGTATGCGCCCTTGGTGACGGGGCACATCTTCTCCACTTCTGCGGAATACTGCATGGTTCTCCTCTCCACCACATAAAGCGCCCTGGGCCCTTCCCCGAGCGCATCTGTCCGGTGTTGTCTGACCTTATGGCAGACAGAGAATATTTTATTCCAGACGGCAGCAAATCGACGGTTGACGGCTCAGATGGGGCAAAAAAGACATTCCCACGCGTAAATGGACAACGCTATGTAGTCATTTGCATAGAGAGCGCCGCCGAGAAGCGCCCCCGCGTCGCGGCTTGCGGCCCTGGCCGCTCAATCAAAAAGAGACCGGCCGACACCCCAAAACGCGCTAGTCTAGACAGATGCACAAGTTATGTGAGGGAAGGGTCCGGACGTCTTGCCCAGGTCTTCTCCCCTCTGTGTGGGTGACGCATGAATTGCCTGCACAACATGTATGTTTATCGTTTGGAGGCAGCTTCGGTGATCTCTAGGGAAGCTCTTGCGCGCGTGACTCGCAACTCAGTTTTGAACCGCGCCGAGACCCTTGCCGAACGGCGGGGAGCAATATGGCACCGCACCTGCGCCTACGAGGGCGGCAACACGGTCCTGACCGCGAACGTCGACGGCTCCGTCGACGACCAGGACCACTACGAGGCGTGCGTCGTACTCGACGAGTCGGCCGACTCGGTGGTCGAGTGCACCTGCAACTGCTCCTGGTCCGGACGCTTCAAGGGGGCGTGCAAGCATTGCGTCGCCCTGGCGCTCGACTTCAACGAGCATGCCCATGACTATGAGGGCTTTGGCCACGTCGACCAGGTCTACACCTCGTCGGCCCTGAGCTCCTACATCGAGTCCAGCATTCGCAAGCCGCGGCTCAGGGTGCCGCGCAAGAAGCCGGCCTCGGGCAGCATCGTGCTTGAGCCCACGCTGTACTGCGATGGCGACGTCTGCCTGCGGCTGCGCATCATCGGGGCCTCGGGGTCCTACGTCATCACCAGCGTGAGCGAGTTCGCCGACCACCTGGCCAGGGGGAGCTACCACACGTATGGCACCTGCCTCGCCTTTACCCACACGCTCGACATGTTCGAGCCCACCAGTGCCAAGATCGCCTCGTTCGTCCTGCGCGCGGTTCAGAACCGCCGCGCGTTTGCGGCCGAGCGCTCCGGCGGCCACGGCCGCAACGGCGGGCCGGGCAGCGGCAAGGTCAAGATCGGGCGCCAGATGCGCCTCACCGGGCCCGAGATCGACGAGCTGGTGGACTTCATGATGGGGCGCCGGGTCATCATCGACGGCACGAGCCCCTCCGGCGCGGTCGTGCGAAAGCGCGCCGTGACCGTCTGCCAGGGCGACCCCGACGTGGGCATCGGCTTCGAGACGAAAGACGACGGCGCCTTCGAGATCGTCCGCGAGGGCGAGGCCGACTTCTTCACGTCCGATGGCCTTCTCTACGCCGTGCAGGACGACAGGCTCTTCCGCTGCACGTCCCGCCTGAACGACGTGGCGAACTTCATGACCAACGTCTACGGCAACGTGGCAAGCCACCTCATGCTCTCTCGCGGCGACGCGCCCCGCTTCGCGGAGGCCGTGCTGCCCTCGCTCGAGCGCACTTTCAAGGTGCATGTTCCCGACGAGCTCGACGACCTGCGCCCCGACCCCCTTGAGCTCGAGTTCCGCATCGGCCACGCGCGCGGGGGAATCACCTGCGACGTGCTGGCAATCTATGGCGAGTCAAGCTACCACATCGCCCGACGCGAGGTGGGGGAGAGCATCGAGTCCGGTCGCGACGTCGTGGGCGAGGCTGACGCCCGCGCTCTCGTGGGCCGCTTCTTCACGCTGGGCGCCACGAGCTCCGTAGCGCGCATTCCCGACGACGACCCCGACGCCATGGCGCGCTTCGTCTTCGAGGGCATGGCCGAGCTTCGGAAGGTGGGTACGGTCATCACGACCGAGTCCTACGACCGCCTCGCCGCCACCGCCACGCCCCGCATCACCATGGGCCTCTCGGTGCGCGCCAAGCTCATCAACCTCACGGTCTCGGCGGAGGACCTCCCGCTCAACGAGCTCTACGCGCTGCTGGACAGCTACCGCCAGCACCGTCGCTTCCACCGCCTTGCGGACGGCTCCTTCGTCGACCTCTCGCGTGTCGACCTGAGCGAGGCTGCCGAGCTGGCCGACGAGCTGGGTCTCACCTCCGAGGACCTTGCCCGCGGCTCGGTCGAGATCCCCTCCTACAAGGCGTTCATCCTCGACTCGATGGTCCCGGACGCCCAGAAGGACCTGTCCTTCTCGACCTACATCGATAACTTCCATGCGGTGGACCCCTCGGTCTACGAGCCGCCCGCATCCGTCGCGCCTATCCTGCGCCCATACCAGAAGGCGGGCTTCCAGTGGCTGAGCGCCCTTTGTGACATGGGCTTCGGCGGCATCTTGGCCGACGAGATGGGCCTGGGCAAGTCGCTGCAGATGATCTCGCTGCTGCTGGCCCGAAGGGAGGAGGGGCCTGCGCTCATCGTCTGCCCTGCGTCCCTGGTCTACAACTGGCGCTCCGAGATCAAGAAGTTCGCGCCCTCGCTGAACGTGGCCCTGGTGGCCGGCGGCGCCGAGGAGCGCGCCGAGCTGCGGCAGGAAAACTGGTACGACGTCTACATCACCTCCTACGAGCTTCTGCGCCGCGACATCGAGGACTACTCGAAGATGGACTTCTGGTGCGAGGTGCTCGACGAGGCGCAGTACATAAAGAATCGCGACACCCTCATCGCGAGGACCGTGAAGCTGGTCCCCGCCAGGAACCGCTTTGCGCTCACGGGCACGCCCATCGAGAACCGTGTGAGCGAGCTCTGGAGCATCTTCGACTACCTCATGCCTGGCTTCCTGGCCTCCTATGACCGCTTCCGCGAGCGCTACGAGCAGCCCATCCTGGACGGCGACGAGAGCGCGGCCCGCCTTCTTTCCGAGACCGTCGCGCCCTTCGTGCTGCGCCGCCGCAAGGACGAGGTCCTGACCGACCTCCCCGACAAGCTGGAACAGGTGGTCTACGCGGAGCTCGATGGCGAGCAGCGCAAGCTCTACCACGCCCACGAGCAGGCGCTTCGCGTGGCGCTGTCCAAGAGCCGCGACAACGTGTTCGGCAAGGACCGCATGGAGATCCTCGCCGAGCTCATGAGGCTCAGGCAGATCTGCTGCGACCCCGCCCTGGTCTACGAGGACTACGAGGGCGGCTCCGCGAAGCTCGACGCGATCATGGACCTCGTCTCGGCGTCGGTCGACGCGCAGCAGAAGATGCTTGTCTTCTCGCAGTTCACGAGCTACCTGGACGTCATCGCGCGGAAGCTCGACGAGAGTCGCGTGAGCTACTACGTCCTCACCGGCGCCACGCCCAAGAAGCGCCGCATAAAGCTGGTCAACGCTTTCAACAAGGACGACACGCCCGTGTTCCTGATCTCGCTCAAGGCGGGTGGCACCGGCCTCAACCTGACGGGCGCGAACGTCGTCGTGCACGCGGACCCCTGGTGGAACGCGGCCGCGCAAAACCAGGCGACCGACCGCGCCCACCGCATCGGCCAGACCAAGGACGTTACGGTCTACAAGGTCATCGCCCGCGACACCATCGAGGACCGCATCCTGGCGCTGCAGGAGGCCAAGTCCGACCTGGCCGAGCAGGTGGTCGGCGAGGGCGGCGGCAGCTCGCTGGGCTCGCTTCGCAAGGAGGACCTCATCGAGCTTCTGGGCGACTAGCCCGAGCGACCCCTGCGGCCAGTCCCGGCAGCTGGTCCCGGCGACTGATCTGGGCTACTGGTCCCGGTGACTGGTCGGGGCGACGCGAGCCGCTCTCGGCGGCCGGCCCCACGCGGGCCGCCCGCCCGTCTGTTCTGACGGTGAAGTGCCCCGCCGCCCTCCCCGCGGGGCCGCCCGGGGCGTATCCTCAGACAGTCTCTGCACAGCTATCTCGTCTGCAGGCGACATCCTATCCAATATTCAGAAGGGGAGAAGTGCCCGTGGTTCTGCTTGGTGCCCTCATCAACGCCGTGGAGGCTGCCGTCGGCGGCCTGATTGGCCTCGTGTTCAAGAGTCACGTTTCCGACGACCTGGGAGACTTCCTCCTGAAGGGGCAGGGCCTCTGCGTCGTGCTCGTCGGCGTGCAGGGCATGGCCTCGGGCGGCAGCATCGTCGTGGTCACCCTGGCCGTCGCGCTGGGAAGCCTCGTCGGCTACCTCATCGACCTCGACGGCGCCGTCAACCGCCTGGGCGACTGGGCACAGCGCCGCCTGAACGCGGCGTTCGCGGGCAGCAAGCGCCTGGGCAGCTTCTCGCAGGGCTTCGTCAACGCGACGCTGTTCTGCTGCACCGGCGCCATGGGCATCGTGGGCTCGCTGCAGTCCGGCATCCAGCTCGATCACGCCACCCTGATCGCCAAGGGCCTGATCGACCTCGTCGTCTGCATCCCCTTCGCGGCCACCATGGGCATCGGCGTGCCCTTTGTCGCAGTGAGCGTCTTCGTCTACCAGGGCGTGCTCAGCCTCCTTGCGGCAGCGCTCGGCGGTCTCCTGACCCAGGCGGTCATCACCGAGATTGCCGTCACCGGCTCGCTCCTGCTGCTCGCTGTCGGCCTGAACCTGCTGAAGCTGACCGACCTCAAGGTCGCCAACATGCTGCCCGCGGCCTTCATGCCCATCGCGCTCGTTCCCGTGATGACGGCGCTCGGCCTGCTGTAGCGAAGGTCGTGATGCCGAGAGGGGGCGCTTCTCCGCAATTGAAGGCCTCTGCAACCAAGGCACCCCGGGCCCGTCCATCTGGACGGGCCCGGGGTGCTGCTTGTGCCTATGGTCGCCTGCGGGCGGCGCTGCCGAGCCGCTGGCGCCGCCGGGGCGTCTGCGCTAGAGGGTCTGGCCGAACCACTTCTGCTGCAGGGAGTCCATGGTGCCGTCGCTCTGGATGTCGGCGAGGGCCTTGTTGATTGCCTTGGTAAGGCCGGGCTGGTCCTTGCTGATGACGACGCCGTACTGCTCGCCGGTGGGAATCTCGCCGCCTTCGGGAATCATGAGGTCGCTGTAGGCAATCTTGATCTCGTAGCTCGAGACGGGCAGGTCGGTGATGCAGGCCGCGTACAGGTTGGACTGTACGCCGGTCAGCGCCTGGATGATGTCGTCCAGAGGGACGATGGTCGCCTTGGGAAGGTTCTCCTTCGCCCACCCCTCGCCGGAGGTGCCGCCCTGGACGGCGATCTGCATGCCGTCGGCATTGAGCTGCTCGGTGGTCGTCGCGGTCGCGTCCTTGCGCACGACGATGGACTGGTTGGAGTCGAGGTATGGGTCGCTGAAGTCGATCTCCTGCTCGCGGGCGTCGGTGATGGTGATCGCGCCCAGCGAGACGTCGGCCTTGCCGCCCTGTTTGATGGTCGGGATGATGGTGTCGAACTGAACCGTCGGCAGGATGTTGGGCTCGAGCGAGAGCTTCTCGCAGATGGCCTTGTAGAGGTCGACGTCGAAGCCCTCGTAGTCACCGGTCTTCTCGTTCATCGAGACGAAGGGCGGGAAGTAGAAGTTGGAGACGAGCGTGAGCTTGCCGTCTTCGACCAGCTTGAAGCCGTCGTCGTCCTTGGCGGACGAGTCCGCCGGGGCGCTCTGGCCGGCGCAGCCCGCCAGGCCGGCGGCCCCCATGCCGGCGAGGCCGAGGCCGACGAGCTGGACGAAGTTCCTGCGGGAAAGTGCGTTCGAGTTCATGTTGCTGTTTCTCCCAACCCCGCGCGCGGCGGGCTCTGGTAGTTGATTGGCTGTTTGGCTGTCGGCGCCGGACGCGCCGGTGTCTGGGGCGGCCCTGCGCTAGAGCGTGGTGCCGAACCACTTTTGCTGGAGCTCGTCCATGGTGCCGTCGCTCTGCATCTCGGCGATGGCCTTGTCGAGGTCCTTGGTCAGCTGCTGGTTGTCCTTGCTCACTACGATGCCGTACTGCTCGCCCGTGGGGATCTCGATGGCGACCTGCAGGTCGGTGTAGGACTCCTTGCACAAGTAGGACATGACGGGCAGGTCCGCTACGCAGGCTGCGTAGAGCCCCGTCTGGACGCCGGTCATCGCCTGGATGGCGTCGTCCAGGGGCACGCAGGTGGCCTCGGGGAGGTTCTCCTTCACCCAGGCCTCGCCGGTAGTGCCGGACTGGACCGCAATCTGGGTGCCCGCGACGTTGAGCTTCTCCTCGCTCAGCTCGCCGGCGGCCTTGGGGGCCACCAGGCCCTGGTTGGAGTCGAGGTAGGAGTCGGTGAAGTCGATCTCCTGCCTGCGCTCGTCGGTGATCGTGAACGCCGAGACGCCCACGTCGGCCTTCCCGCCCTGCTTGATCAGCGGGATTATCGTGTCGAACTTAGTCGCTGGCAGCCACTTCATCTGGAGGCCGAGCTTCTTTGCGAGGGCGTCCATCATGTCGATCTCGAAACCTTCGGGCTCGCTGCCGCCGTCGGGAATGGACTCCAGCGGGGGATAGGCCATGTCGGAGACGCCGATGAGCTTGCCCCCCTCGACGAGGGTGTAGCCGCTCTCGCTCTTGGCGGAGTCCGCGGACCCGTCGCCGGACGGCTGCGCGCCGCATGCGGCGAGGCCCAGTCCGGCTGCTCCCGCTCCGCAGAGGGCGACAAAGTTTCGTCGCGAGACGAGGGCGTCGAGCGGGTGGTTCTTGCGTGTGATGTCAGCCATGTGGGTCTCCGTCCCTATTTGCTTTCGCGGCCGTTCGGTCGCCTGCCTGCGCCCGGGGGTTGCTCCGTGCGTTGCAGGAAAGTTTGCGCCCGCCGTGCGCGTCCCGCGCAATCAATCGCAAAGCCGTAACAAAGGCGTTATAAACAGGTATGAGAAATGCAAACATACCGAAAGTCGATGTTTCAAAACAGCACTGTTACGCATAACAAAAGAGTGATTCTGCATGTTGTGGGGCCATGTCCGCCATCATGGTTCGTCTGTGGAAGTCGTCCGAGCGGGGCAGCGTTCCTTCTCACCCTGTGCAATACTTCACAGGCTGTGTAAAACTGCACAGCCTGTGAAGGAACGGAGCACCACAAGATGCAATGGCCCATGCAAGGCGGCTCGCCGCTTCCGGACGCGGCCGCGTCGGCGCCCGACAGGCGCACGACGCGCACCCGGCGTGCCCTGCGCGACGCCCTGGCGCGCGAGATCGAGGAGACCGGCGACCTCTCGCAGGTCACGGTGACCGCCGTGAGCGACCGGGCCGGCGTCACCCGTCGCACGTTCTACTCGCACTTCCGCGACATTCCCGATCTGGTCTTCGCCATCGAGCACGAGACGATCTGCGAGGCGCGCGGGCTGGTCGAGAAGATCGCGGCGACCCATCTGGACGACCTCCAGGAGTCCATCGGGCGCTTCGAGCCCTGCCCCGGCTCCATCGAGCTGCTCAACTACTTCAAGAAGCGCGGCAGCTACCTTGCGGCGCTTCTGGGAAACGGCGGCGACCCCGCGTTCGCCAAGCGCCTTGAGCAGATGGTGCGTGAGACGGTCGAGAGCCGCGCCTCCGAGGGCATCGACTCGCTGGCCGTGGGGGCGTTCTTCGACTACTACCTCACCTATGCGATATCCGCCGAGGTCGGCGTGCTCGTGCGCTGGCTCACCAGTGGCATGCGCGAGAACGTCGAGGTCATGGCCCGCGTCATGACGGCGCTCATGTTCGTCCGCCCCGGCGACCTCTACGGCAAGACCATCGAGTTCAACATCCCGACCATCGCGGTCGCGGCACTCAAGATGAAGGGGATCCTTGATGACTAACCACTCTGACTCCACGAAGGCCCAGGTCGAGAGCAAGCAGCCGATCGAGCTCGAGCAGTTCGAGGCCGAGCTGAGGCCCAAGAGGCGCATCGACCTGACCCATGCGAACCTGCGCCTGGGCATCGACGTCGGCTCCACCACGGTCAAGCTCGCCGTTATCGACGACAACGACAACCTGGTCTACGCCAACTACGAGCGCCACCACACCGACGTCAAGGCCACGGCCGCGCAGGTGTTCGAGAAGGCCCGCGCCGTGCTGGGCGACGCCCCCATGCGCGTCTCCATCACAGGCTCCGGCGGCATGCTGCTGGCCCAGTGGCTCGACGTGGAGTTCGTGCAGGAGGTCATCGCGTCCAAGCACGCGGTCGAGGCGCTCATCCCGCAGACCGACTGCGCCATCGAGCTGGGCGGCGAGGACGCCAAGATCATCTACTTCGACAACGGCATCGAGCAGCGCATGAACGGCACCTGCGCCGGCGGCACCGGTGCGTTCATCGACCAGATGGCCTCGCTTATGGAGACCGACGCCTCCGGCCTCAACGAGCTGGCCAAGGGCGCGCAGCACATCTATCCCATAGCGTCGCGCTGCGGCGTGTTCGCCAAGTCTGACGTCCAGCCGCTGCTCAACGAGGGCGCGGCGCGCGAGGACGTGGCCGCCTCCATCTTCCAGGCGGTTGCCAACCAGACCATCTCGGGCCTCGCCTGCGGCCACCCCATCCGCGGCTATGTCGCCTTCCTGGGCGGCCCGCTTCAGTACCTCTCGGAGCTGCGCCACCGCTTCTACCTGACCCTCAACCTGGATGAGGAGCACCGCGTCATCCCGCAGAACGCCCATCTGTTCGTCGCGACGGGCGCAGCGCTTGCCGGCGAGTCCAATAAGTACGTGACTTTCTCGGAGGTCATCGAGGACCTCAAGAACCTGGGCGACACCCAGGGCTCCGAGGTCGAGCGCCTCGACCCGCTGTTCGCCACCGAGGCGGACTATGCCGCCTTCAAGGAGCGCCACGACAAGGAGGTCGTTCCCAAGGGCACGCTCGACGGCTACCACGGCCGCGTGTTCATCGGCCTCGACGCAGGCTCCACCACGATGAAGGCCGCCGTCGTGGGCGAGGAGGGCGAACTTCTCTACACCTGGTACGACAACAACAACGGCGACGTCCTGGGCACCGCCCGCAAGATCATGGACGACATCTACGACCACCTGAGCGACGACTGCGTGATCGGCCACGTCACGACCACCGGCTACGGCGAGGGCATCCTGATCGAGGCCCTCGGTGCGGACTCCGGCGAGATTGAGACCGTCGCGCACCTGCGTGGCGCCAAGGCCTTCGTGCCCGACGTCAACTTCATCCTGGACATCGGCGGCCAGGACATGAAGTGCCTGCAGGTCAAGAACGGCATCATCGAGCACATCAGCCTCAACGAGGCATGCTCGTCGGGCTGCGGCTCGTTCATTGCGAACTTCGCGGACTCGATGGGCATGGACGTTCGCGAGTTCGCCCGCGCGGCCGTGGGCGGCGAGAGGCCCGTCGACCTGGGCAGCCGCTGCACCGTCTTCATGAACTCCCGCGTCAAGCAGGCGCAGAAGGAGGGCGCGACCATCGGCGACGTCGCCGCGGGCCTTTCCTACTCCGTCATCAAGAACGCGCTCTTCAAGGTCATCAAGCTGCGTGACTACGACGAGATCGGCAGGTACGTGGTCGTCCAGGGCGGCACCTTCATGAGCGACGCCACCCTGCGCGCCTTCGAGCTCTTGACCGGCCGCGAGGTCATCCGCCCCGACATCGCCGGCGTCATGGGTGCCTACGGCGCGGCGCTCCTGGCCCGCGACCGCGCGGGCGCGGCAGGCACCTCGGAGCTGCTCTCACGCGAGCAGATCGACAACCTGCAGGTGAAGCACACCAACGCCCACTGCGGTCGCTGCTCCAACAACTGCCTGCTCACCATCAATTCCTTCGGCAACGGCCGCCGCTTCGTCACGGGCAACCGCTGCGAGAAGGGCTCGGGCAAGCCCAAGAGCCAGCAGTCCAAGGCCCCGAACCTGTTCGCCTTCAAGAACAAGCTGCTGTTCGACCGCGAGAGCCTTCCCGCGGACAGCGCTCCGCGCGGCACCGTGGGCATCCCTCGCGCCCTCAACATGTACGAGAACTACCCCTTCTGGCACACGTTCTTCACCAAGCTGGGCTTCTCGGTCGTGCTGAGCGACCCCACCACGCGCAAGACCTACGAGGCCGGCACCGAGTCGATGCCCTCCGAGTCCGTCTGCTACCCGGCCAAGCTCAGCCACGGCCACATCATGAACCTTCTGGAGAAGGACCCCGACTTCATCTGGATGCCCTGCATCCGCTGGGAGCGCCAGGAGGACAAGACGGCGGGCAACCACTACAACTGCCCGATCGTCATGAGCTACCCTCAGGCGCTGGGCCTCAACGTCGACGAGCTGAGCGATCCTGCCGTCGAGTACATGGACCCCTTCATCCCGTACGACAAGAAGAGCGAGCTCAAGCGTCGCCTGTACGAGCTCGTCCAGGTGCAGCGCAAGGCTGACGCCGCAAACGGCAAGGGACGCTTCACCGGAAGCGACATCACCCGCGCCGAGGTTGACGCCGCCGTTAACGCCGCCTGGGAGGAGGACCTCGCGTTCAAGGACCAGATGCACCGCAAGGGCGACGAGGTTCTGGAGTGGATCGAGGACAACGACGCCCACGGCATCGTGCTCGCAGGCCGCCCGTACCACAACGACGGCGAGATCAACCACGCCATCCCCGAGATGCTGCAGGGGTTCGGCTTCGCGGTCCTGACCGAGGACTCCGTCGCCCACAAGATGGGGCCCGAGCGCCCCATCCGCGTGGTCGACCAGTGGATGTACCACAGCCGCCTGTACCGCGCGGCCCGCTTCGTCGCGGCCCGCAATGACCTCGACCTGATCCAGCTCCAGTCCTTCGGCTGTGGCCTGGACGCTCTCACCACCGACCAGGTGCAGGAGATCCTCGAGGGGTCCGGCAAGATCTACACCGTCCTCAAGATCGACGAGGTGTCCAACCTTGGCGCCGCCCGCATCCGCGTGCGCTCGCTGATGGCCGCTCTCAAGGAGGAGCGCGCCGAGCTCGAGCGCAAGACCGCCGCGGGCACCGCCGTCGAGGCTATCCCGGTCGATGTGCGCATGGCTGACGGCTCGCTCGAGAAGGCCCGCCGCACCGATCTGAGCCGCCGCGTGCCTGTCTACCGTGAGGCCGCCAGCGCTGCCTTCAAGAAGGTGCGCTACACCAAGGAGATGCAGGCCGAGGGCTACACCATCCTCGCGCCGCAGATGAGCCCCATCCACTTCGAGATCGTCGAGGCGCTCCTGAAGTCCTCGGGCTACAATGTGGTGCTGCTGCCCTCCGTCGACCACGCCGCGGTCGACACGGGCCTGAAGTACGTGAACAACGACATCTGCTACCCGTCGATTCTGGTCACCGGCCAGATCATGGAGGCCATCCTCTCGGGTAAGTACGACCTGAGCCGAACCGCGGTCCTGATCTCGCAAACCGGCGGCGGCTGCCGCGCGACCAACTACATCGCGCTCATCCGCAAGGCCCTGAAGGACTCCGGCCACGAGAACGTGCCCGTCATCTCGCTGTCGGTCGCCGGCGGCCTGGACGAGGACAACCCCGGCTTCAACATCCTGCAGCCCAAGCTCGTCAAGCGCGCGATCTACGCGCTTCTGTACGGCGACCTCATCATGAAGTGCCTGTACCGCGTGCGTCCCTACGAGGCCGAGAAGGGCTCGGCGGACCGGCTGTACGACAGTCTCATGAGCCGCGCCAAGACGCTGATCCCGCGCGCCAGCCGCAGGTCGTTCTACGAGCTGTGCGAGGATACCGTCCGCCGCTTCGACCAGCTGCCGCTCGAGGCCGACCGCACCAAGCCGCGCGTCGGCGTCGTCGGCGAGATCCTGGTCAAGTTCCACCCGACGGCCAACAATGAGGTCGTCAAGGTCATCGAGGGCGAGGGCTGCGAGGCCGACGTCCCCGGTCTGGTGGACTTCTTCCTCTTCGGCACCTCCAACCAGATTAACATGAAGGACGAGCTGGGCACCAAGGCCTCGAGCCGCCTGACGCACGCCGCCGGCATCAAGCTGATCGAAGGCATGCGAGAGCCCATCAACAAGATGCTCAGGAAGTCCGATCGCTTTGAGCCCTACGGCGGCATCATGGACCTGGGCAAGAAGGCCGAGAGCATCCTGTCGCTGTGCAACACCATGGGAGAGGGCTGGCTGCTGACTGCCGAGATGGTCGAGCTAATCGAGAGCGGCACGCCCAACATCGTCTGCGCGTCGCCGTTTGCTTGCCTGCCCAACCACGTCGTGGGCAAGTCGGTCATCAAGCGCCTGCGCCAGATGCACCCCGAGAGCAACATCGTCGCCGTCGACTACGACCCCGGCGCCTCGGAGGTCAACCAGCTCAATCGCATCAAGCTAATGATCTCGGTTGCCAAGGAGAACTACAAGAGGGGAGGGTCCTTCACGCTCAAGGGCGATGACCTGCAGAGGCCGTCGTTTTCCTCCACCGCGCGCGGCGCGCACCTGCGCCGCAAGGGAGAGCTCGACGACCACGTCGTGAACGAGGGCGCGTCCGTCTCGGGCGGCTACGCCGCCTATGGCACGCCGGTCGACGAGGACGGCGGCGTCACGGTCGGCCGCGGCGAGGGCAGGATCCACCTGTCTGCCGAGCAGCTGGACGCCATCGAGGAGGCCAAGCGCAAGGCCGGCGTGAGGTAGTCGCCAGGCAGGCGCAAGCCATGTGAGTGCCATTGCGCGGGGTCGTTGCCTTCGGGCGGCGACCCCGCTTGCGTTGTCTGTGCATTCGGCATAAGCGCCCGTGCGGCGCCGGCTGCGTGCTACCATCGTTCGCTAGAAATCACGCGAGGACGGGCAACCGTCCGAAAGGAGCACCGCATGGCTGAAAACGCCGAGCTTTCCGACGTCGTCGAGCGCTTCATGCGCTACGTTCAGATTGACTCCCAGTCCAACCCCGACAACGAGGACCAGACTCCCTCCACGCCCGAGCAGCACAAGATGGCCGCCTACCTTGGAGAAGAGCTTCGCGTCCTGGGCTGCGACGACGTCCGCGTCGACGAGCACGCCTACGTCACCGCGAGCGTCGCGGCCTCCGAGGGGGCCGAGGGACTTCCCGCACTGGGCCTCTGCGCGCATCTGGACTCCGTCGTCGACGCGCCCGCATCCGGCGTGAAGCCGCACATCGTCCACTACGAGGGCGGTGACCTGGTGGCTGGCGTCGTGGACGGCGTGACCGTCGCGACCACGCCCGAGCAGGTTCCCGACCTGAAGAAGCTCGAGGGCCAGGACATCATCTGCAGCGACGGCAGCACGCTCCTCTCGGCTGACGACAAGGCCGGCGTGGCCGAGATCTGCGCCCTCGTCAAGCGTCTGAGGGACGACCCCAGTCTGCCCCATCCCGCGCTCAAGATTGCCTTCGTGCCTGACGAGGAAATCGGCCACGGCGCGTCGCTCCTGGACCTGAAGGAGTTCGGCGCCACCTGGTGCTACACCGTTGACGGCGAGGCCCTGGGCGAGTTCTGCTACGAGACCTTCAACGCGGCTGAGGCGAAGGTCCGCGTGCGCGGCATGATGGTCCACCCGGGCACCGCGAAGGACATCATGGTCAACGCTATCACCGTCGCCGGCGAGTTCCAGAGCCTTGTGCCGGCCTTCGAGCGCCCGGAGCACACCGAGGGCCGCGAGGGCTTCTACCACCCCATCTCGATCAAGGGCTCGGCGTCCGAGGTGGAGCTGTGCTACATCGTCCGCGACCACGACTCCGCCAAATTCGAGGCGCGCCAGCAGGTGCTGCGCGACATCGCCGCGTTCCTCAACGCTCTCTACGGCGAGGGGACCGTCGAGGTCGAGCTGCGTGAGCAGTACCGCAACATGGTCGAGGCCTTCGACGACTGCCCCTTCCTGATTGACCGCGCGCTCGAGGCGAATCGCGAGGCGGGCATCGAGCCGTTCGTTATCGCGGTCCGTGGCGGCACCGACGGCTCCCAGCTCTCGCTGCGCGGCCTGCCCTGCCCCAACCTGGCGACCGGCGGCTACAACGCCCACAGCGTACGCGAGTTCATTCCCGTGCGCAGCATGGAGCTGACCGTCGAAATGCTGGTGAGGCTCGTGGCCAAGTTCGCCGTCGCGTAGGGAGGCTGCCGTGCCGGCGACCGGCCAATCTGCTACCGCTCGCGTAGCAAAATCAACCCTTGGCCGCAGGCCCTTCTCGCTTGCGGATGCATGGCCCCCGCGCGCGGGGGCTGCAGGGCTCCGGGCCGGCCGTGCGCGGTACCCTATATTCAAATCAGCCAAGCTTTTATATGGTTCGCCCCTGCGGCGACGAGCTCCTCTGGGGAGGTGACGCCGACATGCTCCACAACATCCTGGCCGCGGTGACGACGATGGTGCCCCTGCTTGCCCTGTTCATGCAGTTCTCGATGGGAACGGGCATGTCGGAGCGCCACCATCGCCACCACGACACCTACCTGGTGTCCATCGCGCTCACCCGCGCGCTGCTTCTTGTGATTGTCTTCATGTCGCTTCTGGGACTTCTGCTCTCGTGGCTGTGCGAGCTGGGAGTCTACAGCGCCAATCCCGTCGTGGTTCTGGCGTTCTTCTGCACCTTCGTCCTCGTGACGTTCCTGCTGTGGGCGGCCATGTGCCGCTACCGCGTGATCACCTACGAGGACTACATGACGATCACGCCGTTCGTGGGTCCCGAGCGCACCATCCGCTACGAGAACATCCTGCGCATGGAGTGGGCTCGCCCCAGCAACGCCGCGGGCTACCAGAGTGTCAGGGTGTTCTACGTGGGCGAGAAGAAGCCCGTCACCATCCTGGGAACCCTCGACGTCGAGCAGATCCTCATGCGCATCAACCGCTTCGAGGTGCTCGAGAACTAGCCCCGCCGCCGGCGGCGACCTCGCCCGACCCCGCTGCCGCCCGCATGCGGCAGCAACTAGCGGCGCCTGACCCTGTCCCAAAACTTAGTCGATATGCTGGCCCTGCGGCGCGTGCCCGCCAGGGCCTCGCTCATGGCGTTGGCGTGCGCCTTTGCCATGAGCGCCGCGAGTATCGCAGACGCCACCACGACCGCGGGTGCGGCTCCGGTCGCGAGCGTCAGCAGCGTGAACGCCACGGGTATGGCCAAGGCGCCCCAGCAGAGGTAGCCCGAGAGGACCACGACCGCCAGGCCCGCAAGGCTTGCCGCGACTCCCAGGGCGGGAGAGGCCAGGATGATGGCCGAGCAGGTGGTCGCCACGCCCTTGCCGCCGCGGAAGCGGTGCCAGAAGGGGTGGTTGTGGCCCACGGTCGCACCCAGCGTCGCGAGCAGCCCGGCCATCTGCGCGTCTGCGGGACACAGCAGCTGCGCCGCGGCCCAGGCGGCCACGGTCTTGAGGATGTCTCCCGCAAGCACGCAGGCTCCCGCCTTGGCGCCCAGCTCGCGGCCGACGCTGGCCATGCCGGGGTTGCCCTCGCCGACTTCGAACGCGCTTCGGTGCGCGACGACGCGGCAGACGACCTCGGCGGTCAGAAAGCTTCCCAGCAGGTATCCGACGAGCAGGCAGGCGATGAGCATAGTTCCGTTCCTCCCATGGCGCTTCACCCGGCAAGGCGGCGCGCCCTTCTTCGCAAGAAGGGTCCGACGCGAGCGCGCCGGACCCAGCCTTGGTCGAGACACATGGTCTCATATCTCGCGTCCGCCGGTCCAGCTGGATGCAAGGAGCCGGGCCGGCGGGCAGTGAGGCCTAACCCTCGTACGGGTCTGTACCCGCCTTCGCCATGGTCCACGCGCGGGCCGAGGCGCACGAGCCCTCGAGCCTCACATCGAGCTTGTCGGCCGTGGGGAACCAGCGCGTGGTGAAGGTCGCGCGGCCGCCGTTGACGAACACCTCGACGATGGACTCGTCAACCAGCACGCGCAGCGACTCGATGCCGCCGCAGGCGATCGAGCGGGCGCCGCGGCCACAGCCGGTCGCCGCGTCGAGCGACAGCGTGACGCTGTCCCCGCTGCCACTGATGGCGAGTGCTCCGTCCAGCGTGAGGGCGAAGTCGCCCTGCACGCCCTCGACCTCTATGTCCGCGCGGTGACAGGGGAGCGAGAGCTGCCCGTCCTGGGCCTCGGTGGCCTCCTGGCGCAGCGCGTCGACCTCGCCCACGGGCCACTGCATGATGCGGGTGGGGTCCTTGGGGTCCACCTCCAGCGTGCGCGGGACGCTCAGGCTGTGGATCCAGTCGAGCTGCTCCGGCTGGCCCATAAAGTCCTCGTCGGGCATGCCGACCCAGGCAATCAGCAGAGTGCGGCCTGCGTCGTCGACGAAGGTCTGGGGCGCATAGAAGTCAAAGCCGCCGTCCCACTCGCGCCAGAGCGCGGGGTCGGCCGTCGTGGCGTCGATGGCGGTGCCGGAGAGCGGCAGGTAACCGGCCCACGAGGTGCCCCTGCCGTCGTCGTCCTTCGCGGGCATCCCTTGCGGGCAGAAGCCCAGGAACTCGTGCCTCTGGCCGTCTACACCCTCAACCAGGCGGATCACGTCGGGGCACTCCCACATGAAGCCGAAGTCATCTGTGGGGCGGATGGCGGTTCGAAGCCGCCAGTCGATGCCATCGGTGGAGCTGTAGATGAGCGCCAGGCCGTGACTGTCGCGGTCGCGCGCGCCCAGGGCCATGTGGAGCTCGCCGCGCTGCTCCCACAGCTTGGGGTCGCGCACGTGGCACGAGCAGTAGGCGGGGTAGTCGGCATTCCTGAGCAGCA
Organism: Parafannyhessea umbonata; assembly: GCF_900111255.1. Lineage (GTDB taxonomy): Bacteria > Actinomycetota > Coriobacteriia > Coriobacteriales > Atopobiaceae > Olsenella_J > Olsenella_J umbonata_A. Next base: position 328,284 of record NZ_FOGP01000002.1, on the reverse strand, counting down.
CCTGCTTGGGCGAGAAGTGCATGCCGTCGTCGCTGGTGACGGTGATCTCGTTCGCGCCGCGACCCTCGTTGATGTAGTCGTAGTCGCCCGGGTGCTTCACGTTGCCCGTGTAGTAGATGCGCATGCGGTCGCCGCCGTCCGCTGCCGCGCCGCGCTCGACGAAGGTCGAGCCCGAGTAGGCGCCGTTGGCGTCCTCGGGGGTGTCCTGGTGGATCGCGACGTCGTGGTAGTCCCAGCTCACGAGGTTGGTGCTCGTGGCGTGTCCCCAACAGCGCTCTCCGCCGTTGGGCCAGTCGGGGCTGTACTGGAAGAAGGCGTGGTAGACGCCCCTGAACTGGCACAGACCGTTGGGGTCGTTGATCCAGCCGGAGGGAGGCATAAGGTGAAAGCCCATGCGCCACGTCTTGTCGGTCATGTTTACCTGCTTCCTGTGTTGGTGATCTCGAATCTCGCGGAGGGCTGCGAGGCGCCCGTGCGTTCCCGCGAAGCCTTCGCGTTGCGTGCGCCCAGCGCCTGCGCTGGTGAGCCGATGGGCGCGCGAAACGCGAAAGGGGGGAGCGACCGCGGCCGCTCCCCCTGGCGTTTCGGGGTGAAGCCTTATTCGGCGACCTTGTCCTTGTAGAGGACCATGGAGAGGCCGAATGCCACGCCGAAGGCGACGGCGAACATGATGGCGTACTGGACGGGCTGGGCAATGCAGAGCAGGATGCCGAAGATGCCCGTGACGCCGGTGCCGCTGGCGGCGAGGTGGAAGATGAAGCACATCAGGGCGCCGCAGGCGGAGCCGGCCATGCCGCAGGCGAAGGGCTTGAGGTTAGGCAGGTTGACGCCGAAGATTGCGGGCTCGGTGATGCCCAGCAGGCAGGAGATGCCGGCGGGAACCGCGAGCGCCTTGGTCTTGTCGCTCTTGGTCTTGAGCGCGACCGCGAGGCAGGCGCCGCCCTGGGCGATGTTCGCGGCGCTGGCGATGGGCAGCCAGTAGGTGACGCCGTACTGGGCGAGCATCGAGACGTCGATGGCGGTGTACATCTGGTGCAGGCCGGTGACGACGGAAGGCGAGTAGATCAGGCCGATTGCGATGTAGCCAAGGCCCAGGGGCACGGTGAGCAGGAACATGAGCACGCTGAGGATGCTGTTCTCGAGCCAGACGAAGACCGGGCCGATGAACAGGATCGTGATGTAGGCAGCGAGCGAGACGGACAGAAGGGGAGTGAGGAACAGGTCGAGCATCTCGGGGACGATCTTGTGGAGGCGCTTCTCAAAGAAGCAGAGGATCCAGACACCTACGAGGATGGGGATGACGTGGCCCTGGTAGCCGATCCAGTCGATGCTGTAGACGCCCGGGATGACCGGGAGGGTGATCATGGAGCCGTCGGCGATCGCGGCGGAGGCGCTGTAGGCGTTGATGAAGTCACCGCTGATCAGGAGCGCGCCGAGCGATGCACCCAGGTAGGGGTTGCCGCCGAAGACCTTGGCCGCCGAGAAGCCCAGGAGAATCTGGAGGTTGGCGAGCGCGCAGGCGTTGATCAGCGCGGCAATGCGCCACCAGACGGTCGTCTGGTCAAGGGCGAAGAAGCCTGCGCCGCCGTCTGCGACGGGCGTGCCCATGAAGCTGAGGGCGCCCATGATGCCCATGAGCATACCGGAGGCGACGATTGCCGGGATGATGGGGACGAAGACGTCTGCCAGGACCTTGATGGCACGCTGGAAGGCGTTGCCCTTGGCGGCAGCCGCCTGCTTGACCTCGTCCTTGGTCGCGGCCTCGACGCCGGCGATCTTGACGAACTCGTCGTACACCTTGTCGACGGTGCCGGTGCCGTAGATGACCTGGAGCTGGCCCGAGGCAGAGAAGTTGCCCTTGGCGCCCGTGGCGTTGTCGACGGCGTCCTTGTCGACCTTGCTGTCGTCGGCGATGACAAGGCGGAGACGCGTGGCGCAGTGGGCTGCGGACACGATGTTCTCCTTGCCGCCGACGGCCTTGAGGATCTCCTCAGCCGCCTGCTTGTGGTCTAGTGCCATGTTTCCCCCTTTTTCGGATGGCAGTGAGAACGTAGGCAGAATGAAATCGTTCTCACAAACAAACGCAGAACAAAACTAACAAACGCATTATAAACAAGTGTGAAACGATGTGAAATCGTTCTCACAACAATAGAAATACTCTCCGTTTGTGGAGAATCGCGACTTCCTTACTATGCTCGCGGCAAACGGTATGAATAGGACGGCGAACGGTATCCGACAGATGTCGCCTTCGATGCCGGGAGGTTTCGCCGACCGAGCTGCGGCCATGGGGGATTCTGCGGCGTCGGCCAGTGCCCGACGCCATGCGGCGCGCGGCGCAAAAAGGCCCCCGGCGATACCGAGTGCCGAGTGCGCGTGCGTCCGTGCGCCGCCTAGCGGGTCGAGCGCCTCCTGCGGACCTCGTAGCCCATGCGCACCTCGCGCGCGATGGTGGTGCCGCCGTTCATGGCGTCAACCAGGATCTTTGCCGCCTCCAGGCCGGATTCGCGGTAGTAGTGGTGGACGGTGGTGAGCGTAGGGCTGACCACCTGCGAGAGCGTGCCGTCGCCGACGCCGGTCACCTGGACGTCCTCCGGGACGCGCCGTCCGTACTCGCGCAGGCAGGTGATCGCGCCGAAGGCGATGTTGTCGGTCGCGCAGACGATGGTGTCCACGTCGGCCCCCGACTCGATGAGCTCCTCAGTCATGTTGTAGCCCGCGTCGACGCTGAACTTGCCGCCCAGGATGACGTTCTTCTGGGGGATCCTAATGTCCAGCTCCTTGCAGGCCGCCATGAAGCCCTCGTGCCTCTGGTGGCCGGCGGACACGTCGTCCTCGCGCACGCCCAGGAACGCCGGCTTGCTGCCGTGCTGGAGCGCCGAAAGCGTGATCTCGTACAGCGCGTGGAAGTCGTCCTGGAAGACGCACGACTGCCCCTCGAGCTTCTGCCCGAGCACCACCGTGGGGATGCTGCATGCCTCGAGCGCGCGAATGTGCGCCGCCGAGAAGACCGTGGCTATCAGGATGATGCCGTCCACCTTGTTGCGGCCCGAGAACAGCTTGATGTAGTCGACCTCGGCCTTCGCGTCGTTGTCGGTGTTGGCCAGGATGATCTGGTAGCCGTTCTCGCGGAAGAGCTTGGTCATGCCCTGCACCATGCGGCTGACCGAGTCGGAGCTGATCTTGGGGATGATCACGCCCACGAGCTTGGTCTTGCCGGTGCGCAGGGTCTGGGCACGCTGAGAGGGGACGTAGCCGGTCTCGTCGATGACCTTCTTGATCATGTGGCGCTTCTCCTCCGACACGTAGCCGTCGTTGAGGTAGCGCGAAACCGTCGCGCGAGAAACGCCGGCCATGCGGGCAATCTCGTTGATGTCCATGTCGAAGCTCCCAATCGTGCGTAATCGTGCGCGAGGCGTCTGCCGTTGGGCGTGACCGCCACCGCCGCCAGATGCCGTTCGTTGTGAAATCGGTTCCACAATAGCAAGCTTTGCGTCGGAAAAGAAAGGGCCGCCGCCCGAACGGACGACGGCCCGCGCATGCGGTGGCCGCTACTTCCAGTCTGCAAGCAGGGGAGAAATGCCTCCCTGCGAGATGAGGTCCACCTTGTGCATGGCGCGCGATATCGCGGTGTAGAGCCTGCGGCGCGCGAGCGGCGTGTCAGGGTAGACGGTCTCCTGTGCGTCCGGGACGATCACGTGGTCGAACTCGAGACCCTTCGCCAGCGGGAGGTCCATCAGGACCACGCCTTCGGCCGGCAGCTTCTTGCCGTTCCTGACGGTGACGACACGCTCCCCCAGCTGCTTCGAGAGCCAGCTCACGCGGCGCTTGTCCGCGGCGACCACCGCGGTGAGGCCCTCGTCCTGGGCCGCGGCGTCGATGGCCGAGCGGAGCTCGTCGAGCCAGGCCTGGGTGTTGGTCTCGCCGTCGGCCACCTCGACGACGCGCGGGGCGATGCCGGGACGGTGCACCGAGCTCAGGTTGATGCGCTCCTCCTCGGGCAGCAGGCTCGCGAACAGCCTGGTGATCTCGGGGCTCGAGCGGTAGCTGGTCATCAGGCGGCATTCCTCCACGTTGCCGTGGGTGCGCGCGAACAGCTCGCGAATCTGTTCGAAGGTAGCCGTCCCCTCGTGGATGGCCTGGTGCGAGTCGCCCAAAAGCAGGAAGTGGGCGCGGGGGAAGTACTTGGCCAGAACCGTCAGCTGCGTGAGCGTGTAGTCCTGTACCTCGTCGATCATGACGAAGCGGGCGTCGTCGGCGCCATGGCCGGTCACCAGAAGCTTCAGGTAGAGCCACTCGGCCGCGCTGATGGCCTTCCTCCCGGTCATGCGGCAGCCTATGCGGTCAAGGCGCAGCCACGTCAGGTTCTCGATGTCCTCGTGGGCGCAATCGTAGCGGCTCTTGAGCAGCTTCTTGGCGTAACGGAAGGCATCGTCGTCGTTGGAGGGGCTGGCCACCTCGCCGAAGAGCTCCATCTGCTCGTCCACGTCGAGCGCGAGCACCTCCTCGAGCACCTCCTCGCCGTGGGCCATCTGGGCAATGCGCCTGTCCAGGCGGTCGTGCAGCTCGTCGCGCACCAGCGCCATGAGGCGGGGCCCGACGGGGAACTGCGAGAACTTCTCCAATGCGCTCTTGATCTGCGAGGCCTTGATGAGCGCGGTCTCGCCCACGCGGATGTCGCGGAGGTCCTCCATCTTGACCTGCACGTCGCCGAAGGCCGCGTCCAGCTCGTCGAGAACCGCCGGGTCCTCCTCGGCGCCGGTCCCGCGGTCACCCAGGCCCAGGCCCGCCAGGAACTCCTTCCAGGTGAAGGTCTGCGGGTTCGACTCGCCCAGCGTGGGCAGGACCGTGTCGATGTACTTCTGGAACACCTGGTTGGGGGTGAAGAGGTAGACCTGCTCGGGGCTGAGCGTCTCGCGGTTGCGGTAGAAGAGGAAGGCGATTCGCTGCAAAAGGACCGAGGTCTTGCCCGACCCCGCGATGCCGTTGACCAGCATCACGGGCACGTCCTCGTGGCGCACGACCTGGTTCTGCTCCTTCTGGATGGTCGCGGTGATGGCCTGGAGCTTCTCGGTGTGGTGGCGCTTGAGGGCGTTGAGCAGCAGCGAGTCCTCGATGGCGATGGTCGTGTCGAAGTAGGCGTTCAGCTTGTCGCGCACGATGTCGTACTGGCGGCGCAGCTCAAGGTTGACGGTGCGCACGCGCCCGTCCACGGTGTAGGAGGTCGGGCCCATCTCCTGGTTGTAGTAGGTCTCGGCCACGGGGTTGCGCCAGTCGACGATCAGGGGAATCTTGTTCTTGTCGGTGATGCCCGCCGAGCCAATGTAGACGTCGCGTGCGGGGCGACCGGGGCGCATCTTCAGGCGCACCTTGGCAAAGTAGGGCTGGCCCATCAGCATAATGACGCGGCCCAGCTTCTCGACGGCAAAGTCGTGGTGTTGGTTGTAGGTGTCGATGACGGAGTTGAGAGTCTCGATGGCCGCGAGGGTCTCCATCGTCTCGTCCGCGCCGCCAAAGTCGATGCGGACCTCCTCCGAGAGGTCCCTCAGGTCCTGAGCGGCGCTCTTGTGCTTGACCTCGATCTCTTCGGTCAGCTCGTCGTAGATGTCGCGTAGCTGAGCGTAGATCTCGCTCAGGTGTCTCTGTTCCTCGATGAAGGTGGGGTCGTCGCTGTCTGCTGCCATTTCGCTCCCATGGTTGTTCGTCGGCCGCCGCGCATCCGCCGCGCCCAGTGTCTGTCTGCCCTTAACTATGCCCAGAAATGGGACGGTTGGGAACAGCGAGAGCCGGTTCACCAAATAAGGGAAGGTGGGAGGGGCAGGGGGGCTAGTGCAGTCCGAGAGAAGCCCAAGAGGGGGGGTGACCGGGACGGCAACGGAGGCATCGGCGCACTCAACGGTGGATGAGGCGTAGTCAGCCGAGAAGTGCCTGGTTCCGCGATCGCGGCATCCAACTGGCATTGTGAAGAAGAATTCACAACTGGCAATCTCTGCGTTGACTCATGTTGGACATGCCGCTATATTACTTCCTTGCGCACAGGGTGCGCCCAGACATTGCGGGGTGGAGCAGTCTGGTAGCTCGCCGGGCTCATAACCCGGAGGTCGTTGGTTCAAATCCAGCCCCCGCGACCATAGACCTGATGCAGACCAGTAACTTTCACTTACTGGTCTGTTTTTTCGTATAGCCATAGTCCCTACTAGCCCTATGCAGCGATTCGGGGCCACTTCGTGGGCAATCGGCTGGGTAAACGTTAGCTTGTCCCAGCTTGTGCGCATGAGCCCTTGAACCTCCTCGTTCGACGGCTCGGCATGCCGAAAGCCGCCCGTCCTCGACGCGCTCGAACGTCCCCACGCAAAGCCGGCCGTTGTGGCAGACGGCTAGGGTGGAGGATGCCCTGGTCTTCCGCATGGCAATCTCCTCCTTTATGTAGGTGCCGCGCAGAGAAGGGGCGGCCAAGGAGGCAGGTTGCTGACGCCGGACGGCATACCCCAACTACCCGACGGGGTCGTGTTTGTATCTCCGTATGCGAAAGGCTGCCACGGATGGAAGGGAATGGCCGTCGACTCGGGTTCCATTCCGGTCTAGGTGAGCCTGCAGTCGCGACGGCATGAACTTCTTGCATCGTGGTTCTATTGCGAAGCTTCGCACGTGCCTCTATTAGGCGGTATGCTTTCTCCTGTTAAATCTTAGTAAGGGGAGGGACCTCCATGTCTGAGGCAGGAAGAAGCGAGACCGAGCTCGATGGCGTCACGCTGCTGGGCAACCAGAACACCACGTATCGCGACGACTATGCGCCCGAGGTGCTGGAGACCTTCGTCAACAAGCATCAGGACCGCGACTACATGGTCACCTTCGAGTGCCCGGAGTTCACCACGCTGTGCCCCAAGACGGGCCAGCCCGACTTCGGCACCATCTACATCAACTACATCCCCAACGTCCGCATGGTCGAGAGCAAGTCGCTCAAGCTGTACCTGTTCAGCTTCCGCAACCACGGCGACTTCCACGAGGACGTCGTCAACATCATCATGGATGACCTCGTCAGGCTGATGGAGCCCCGCTACATCGAGGTGTTCGGCAAGTTCCGCCCGCGCGGCGGCATCTCGATCCTGCCGTTCGCCAACTGGGCGAACCCCGAGTTCGGCTACGGTGACCTGGTCACGCGCCGTCAGTTCGAGCAGCTTGGGGGCCACGAGTAATGAGGGCCGTCATCCTGAGCAGCGGCGGCGTCGACTCGACCACCTGCGTCGGCATCGCCGTCGACAAGTACGGCGCTCAGAACGTCACCACCGTGAGCGCGTGGTACGGGCAGAAGCACAAGAAGGAGCTCGTCTGCGCGCAGAAGATAGCCCAGTACTACGGCGTGAGGCACCGCGTCATCGACCTCGAGGCATCGCGCATCTTCGATGGCTCCAACTGCACGCTGCTCGAGGGCAACGGCGAGATTCGGCATGGCAGCTACGCGCGTCAGAAGGACGAGAAGCACGGCGGCATGGTCGACACCTACGTGCCCTTCCGCAACGGCCTTCTGCTCTCGTCCGTCGCGGCCGTGGCGCTGTCGGAGTATCCCGGCCAGGAGGTCGAGCTGTACCTGGGCGCCCACGCCGACGATGCGGCCGGCGACGCCTATCCCGACTGCACCAAGCGCTTCACCGATGCCATGTACGAGGCCATCGAGGCGGGGACCGGCGGGCTCGTGCACGTGAGGGCGCCCTTCGTCGAGCTCACCAAGGCGGGCGTCGTCGAGTGGGGCCTCAGACTGGGCGTTCCCTACGAGCTCACCTGGAGCTGCTACGAGGGCGGAGACGTCCAGTGCGGCGAGTGCGGCACCTGCCTGGACCGCAAGGCGGCCTTTGCGGCAAACGGCGTCGAGGACCCCGTGCCCTACCGCGTCTAGCGCGCCGACTGTCCGCTCGTCCCGCGCCCGCCGACTTTCGAGCGGATATACCAGCAAGACGGCTGTCCTAGAGAACCAGCCTCAACCAAACAAAACTAGGAGAAATGCATGAACAACCAGACTGATGCCAACGGCATCGCCGACGACGGCAAGGCCGTCGGCAGGCGCTTCCACCTTCTGCAGGCGCTCACCGCGCTCTCGGTTGCCTCGCTCGTCGCGTCCAACATCATCACCAACAAGCAGACCGACATCCTGGGCTTCGCCATCACCTGTGGGAGCTTCACCATCCCCATCGACTACATCGTCTCGGACGTGCTGGCCGAGGTGTACGGCTACCGCGAGGCGCGTCGCGTGACTATCATCGCGTTTCTGTGCGACCTGCTGTGCGTGGCCTTCTTCACTCTCACGCTTGCCGCGCCCCAGTTTGCGACCTTCACGGCCCAGGACGCCTTCCAGACGGTGCTCGGCTCGACCCCACGCATCCTGGTGGCAAGCTTCACGGCCTACGTCGTGGGCAGCCTTTCGAACGCCAAGGTGATGGAGCTCATGCACGTGCGCGATGGCGAGGGCAGGCTGGCGCTTCGCTGCATCGCGTCCACGGTGGTGGGCGAGACCCTGGACATGACGGTCTTCTCGCTCATGGCGTTTGCCGGCGTGCTGCCCTGGGACGTCATCTTCCAGATGATCGTCGTGGCCTCCGTCGTGAAGGTCGCCGTCGAGTGCGTCTGCTACCCGCTGGTCACCCGCCGCGTGATCGGGTGGGCCAAGGGGCTGTAGCGCCCGCGCGCAATGATGGTCATATTGCGCACGTGCGGATAGCCGACAGCTTCTACACGCACGCATGACATACTTGCGCAGCTATCAAGACAGGGTATTCGTGTCGGGGACAAGGCCGTTTGGGCCGCAGGTGGCGGCGATCGAGTCGGTCGGGCTTCGGCTGCAGAGACAGGAGTGCACATGGCAAGCAAGAGGGAAGTCGTCGAGAAGATCGGCGTCGTCAACCACATGGTGGGCATCGCCCGCCACATGCGCCGCGAGCAGGAGGCCGCGGCTGACGCGAACGTCGGCCGCATCCTGGCGATGCTGCGCATCAAGGACGGCATCTCCACGCGCGAGATGGGCATGGTCCTGGGCGTCGACAGCGAGGCCATGGGCACGACGCTCGAGTCCATGGTCGCCTCCGGCCTGGTCGAGCTCTCCGCGGCCGAGGGAGAGGGCCCCAAGTCCGTCACGCTGACCGAGAAGGGCCGCGACTACCAAGCCGAGGCCAAGGAGCTCTCCGATGTGGCGCTGGACGGCTTCGGCGACGAGGACGTCGATGCCCTGATGGGGCTGCTCGAGCGCATCGAGACGTCGCTCACCGGCGAGATCGGCGCCGACTGGCGCGAGCGCGAGGAGGAGCGCAAGGCCAAGAAGTTCCAGAAGAAGGGCTTCGACCGCGGTGGCCGTGACGACCGCGGTGGCCGCGGGTTCCGTGGCGGCCGAGACGACCGCGACCGCGGTGGCCGCGGGTTCCGTGGCGGCCGAGACGACCGCGACCGTGGTGGCCGCGGGTTCCGTGGCGGGCGCGACGACCGCGGCGGCAGGGGCTTCCGCGAGGACCGTGGCGGGCGCGACGACCGCGGCGGCTTTCGCGGCGGCAACCGTGGCGGGCGCGACGACCGCGGCGGCTTTCGCGGCGGCAACCGTCGCCGCGACGACTAGTCGCCAGACGGCTTAGGGCGGGAGGCGCGTGGCCTCTGCCTCCAAGCGAGATTCACAGAGCGCATGCGAGAAGGGCGGCGGCCTTGGGGCGGTTGCCCTTCTCCCTTGTGCGGGCGCTACGCTAGGCAAAGTTTGTTTGTCGGGCGTTGCGCGTTTCTTGACTTATTCGCTGCTCTGCTTGACCGCCTGCCGGGCCATGCTTATTGTTCACCAAAGCTAACAAAATGATCCGCATTGGGCGAAGTCGAAAGGTGAAGCAATGGCTGGCTCTCAGATGACCACGGGGTCCGCTCCCGCGACTGGCGGCAGGTTGGGTGGTCGCGACCTCATCAACATCGGCATCTACGCCGCTCTCTACTGCGTCGCGATGACCGTGGTTGGCATATTCGGCTACATTCCCATCGTCATGTTCCTGCTGAGCGTCCTGTGTCCCCTGATCTGCGGCATCCCGTTCATGATGTTCATGACGAGGGCCAAGAAACCCGGCATGATCTTGATCTTCAACGTGCTCGCCGGCCTCTTCATGTGGCTGACCGGCATGGGCTTCTACACGCCCCTGGTGAGCGTCGCCACTGGCATCGCAGCCGAGCTCGTGTGGCGCGCCGGCGGCTACAGGAGCTCCGTCGCAGCCGTTCTGGCCTACGCAGTCCTCAGCGTGTTCATCGTCGGCAACTACCTGCCGTTCTTCCTGGATCCCAGCTACCTGAGCTCCACCGGCCAGAAGATCGGCCAGGGCTACGTCGAGGCCATCAGGCCCTTTCTCCAGGGCTGGCTGATTCCTGCCGAGGCCGTCTCGTGCTTCGTCTCCGGCCTGGTCGGTGGCCTGATTGGCAGGTCCGTGCTCAGGAGGCACTTCCAGAAGGCCGGGATTCTGTAACATGGCGACGTGCGCGGCGGCAGGGGGCGCCATGGCCGAGCGGAGCGAGTCCCGCGCCCTCTCGCTTGACCCCCGGACGAAGATGGCCGTGATGCTCACGCTCAGCGTCTTCCTGCTCGGGGGCGCCTCTCCCGAGCCCGTCGTGCAGCACGGTATGGCGCTTATCGTGCTTGTACTCATGCTGAGTCAGCGCAACTGGCGCCGCGTGGTGGCCTACGCCCTGGCCTACCTGCTGGCCTGTGTGACGCTCTTCGCCCTCGTCCCCGTCCTGGACGGGGCACCCTACTTCTTCGCCCTCATGTTTGGGGGCATCGCGGCGCGCCTGGTGCCCAGCGCCTTCGCGGCAGCCTACCTCACGTCCACGACGCGCGTCAGCGAGTTCTGCGCGGCCATGCGCCGCGTGCACGTCACCGACAAGATCGTGATTCCGCTCTCGGTCATGTTCCGCATGTTTCCCACCATCGCCGACGAGCGCCGTTCTATAAGCGCCGCGATGCGCATGAGGGGCGTCGCCCTGGGCGGCGGCAGGCCCTCGCGCATCGTGGAATACCGCCTCGTCCCTCTGCTCGTGTGCACGGCCCGCATCGGAGAAGAGCTTTCCGCCGCGGCCCTGACGCGTGGCCTGGGAGGCGAGGCCAAGAGGACCAACGTGTGCCAGATCGGTTTCGGGGCATTTGACGCCGCGGTGCTCCTGATGTGCGCGACACCCTATGTCCTGACTGCCGCAGAGCTCCTGGGAGCGCTCAAGTGATCGTCTTCGACAACGTTACGCTTACGTACAAGGGGGCCGCGAGCCCCGTTCTCAAGGGCATCAGCCTGACCATCCCCGATGGCCAGGCCGTTCTGGTCTGCGGTGCCTCCGGAGCTGGCAAGACCACGCTCACGCGCCTGATAAATGGGCTGGCCACGCACTTCGACCAGGCCACGGTCCAAGGCAGCGTTGCGGTCGACGGATCCGACGTCCTTATTGCACCCCTCTGCCAGACGGGCCGCGTGGTGGGGAACGTCTTCCAGAACCCGCGCAGCCAGTTCTTCTGCGTGGACGTGGAAAGCGAGGTGGCGTTCGGCTGCGAGAACATGGGCATGCCCGCCGACGAGGTCAGACGCCGCGTCGAGCGGACCGCTCGCCAGATGGCGCTTGGCGACATCATGGGCAAGAGCATCTTCGGGCTCTCCGGCGGCCAGAAGCAGAGGGTGGCCTGCGCGTCGGTGGACGCAATGGGGTCCAGGGTCTTCGTGCTCGACGAGCCGAGCTCGAACTTCGACCCGCCGACCATAGGCATGCTCCGTCAGGTGATTGAGCGCTGGCGCCAGATGGGCCGGTCCGTCGTGGTGGCCGAGCACAGGCTCGCGTGGCTTCGGGACGTCTGCGACCGCGTGGTTGTCGTGGACGGCGGGCGCATAGCATGGGACGGCCCAATGGATGACTTCGTCGCGTTGGGTGATGGCTTCAGGATCGCGCACGGGCTGAGGCCGCTTTCGCCCGACGCCCTCGACGGGGGCGAGCGGCCGTGCCCTCCGCCCACGGCCGGCAGCGACGCGCTCGAGCTGCGGAACTTCAGGTACTCCTATGGCCATGCGTGCCCAGCCCTCGACGTGCCCTACCTGAGCCTCCCGGCACGGCGGGTTGTTGCCGTGATTGGCGAGAACGGGGCGGGAAAGTCGACCTTCTCGGCCTGCCTCTGCGGGCTCATGCGCCGCTTTGGCGGAGAAGTGCTCCTTGGCGGCGAGCGACTGCGTTCCCGCCAGCTGCTCAAGCGCTGCTACCTTGTTATGCAGGACGTTAACCACCAGCTGTTCTGCGAGAGCGTGGAGGAGGAGGTCCGCCTGGGCATGGACCCCTCGCGCGAAGCGGACGTGAGCCGCATCCTGGGCGAGCTGGGGCTGCGCGGACTGGAGGAGCGCCATCCCCTGAGCCTCTCGGGCGGCCAGAGGCAGCGCGTCGCCATCGCCTCGGCACTTCTGGCCGGAAAGGACATCCTGGTGTTCGACGAGCCAACGAGCGGGCAGGACCTGCGCAACATGCTGGCGACGGCCCGCCTGATCCGCTCGCTCGAGGACCGCGCGAGCGTCTTCGTGGTGACGCACGACCGCGACTTTGTGCAGGCGTGCTGCTCCCATGTCATGCGCATGGAGCGCGGCGCGGTCAGGGAGACCTACGCCATCGACGCCGCGGGCCGAAGGCGGCTCGATGCGTTCTTTGGTACGTGCTGGAAGTGAATATATGTAACTATAACACTCTCAAATAGTGACAACGACTCTTTCCTGTGACCTCTTTCCTTGTTTTATATAGCTCATGGCAAAGAAGGCTGCGAATAGCCGCATGCAATATGGATTGCTGCGAAGGGAAAGGGTTGGCCATGGGACTTGACGCTAGGCACGATGGCGTTCTGGGAAGAACGTTTACAAAGGTGACTTCGTTGGCGGTTTCGATGTCCTTGATTCTCACGGGAGTTCCGGTCCGAGCAATTGCTGAGGCGGACGATGTGGATTCCGCCACTTTGGTGTCGTCCGTTGATAACGCTGTGGATGACAGCATTGCGTTACCGGAAGAGCCAAATGTGGCTGGCGATTATTCATCCTCTACCGTTTTGACCCTCGGCGCTTCCGCATCCGCTCTTCTCCTGGTCTACGTTGCTCTTGTCTTGAGGAGGCGTCGCCGCAAGTAGTTTCCCGCCAGTCAGTTTGCCTATTCTTTCGACCATCGTGGCGAAACGGTTGAACCCCGCGCTCACGGTTTATTAAAGGCCCGCACCTCTTCAGGAGTATTCGCTCTGGGGAATTGGCGTGGGGTTGAGGTTGCTGATGAAAAGACACATCTTCGCAGATGGCTCGCTTCCCATGCCACGCATGGCCGTTCTTGCAACGCTCTTGCTGCTTCTCCTTTTTCTTTCCGATGCCATTTGCCTCATCGTCGAATCTGGCGTACGAACCAGCCTTCGCGTTTCTGGAGGATCCGCTTCCTCAGGCGTTCTTGTCGCAGCCGTCGGGAATTGCTCCTCTCGGAATCGGCTGCCTGCCTGTGGGGAGGCGATGACGCAACTCTATGGGGTCGACGTGGCATACGGGAACGAGTCCGTGACAAAAGGGACCTCTAATGTGCGCGAGGCTCGTCCCCTGACGTGGTACGTGCTTGATGACGGCTCTTGGATCGCTTTCATCCCCAGCCGGGATGTCCTGGCCTCTGCCGATGTGACTGATGTCGCCGGCGGCTCGCACTCAATCTTCTACGTCTCTAGCAGGAGGCCATCATGGTAAGACTGACTTCCTCGAGCGCGTGCTCGCGGGCGAGGTCGACCAGCTCGCTGGCCCAGAACGGCTCGCCCAGCTGCGGGTCCTCGTCGAGCGCGAAGATTGTCAGGGTATATCCGTGGTCCGCGTCGGGCGGGCATGGGCCCACGTAGCCAACACCGATCTCCGGCTCGGACTTGCAGGCAGAGTTGTAGCCCTGCTTGATGCGGGCGGCGCAGCCGCGGCTCAGGTCGTCGGGCGCCTCCCAGGTGCCGTCGAAGTCCGCGTGCGCGGGCGTCGCGACGGCGCACCAGTGGATCCAGGGGAAGCCACACACGGGAATGGAGTCCCAGTCCATGTAGAGGATGCCTAGGGCCCTCGTGCCCTCGGGGATGCCGGTGACTGCGAACGGGAACGATCTGCGGCAGGCCCAGCCCTCGCGGTCCATTACGTCGCTGCGCTTGGCGTAGCGCTCGGAAAGGTAACCGTCTTCGAGCTGCATCTGGATGTCCATGGGTCCTCCCTCGGTTGTGCGGCATGCCCGCGGAGTCCCTTTACCCTGCGCTTCGCCGCATCGGTTGTCTGTCCAAGAGGATATCCCACGGCAGCCGACCGCGCTTCAGCCGATATGTAAACGAGGCGCCCCGCCTGAAGGCGAGGCGCCTCTGCATGTGGGGCGGTGGCGCCGTCCGGGCGGATGAGGGCGGCGCCACCTAAGGGGAGTCGACTAGGGGGATCGGCGGGGGTGCAGTGACGCCGATCGTGCTAGTCTGCGTCGGGAGTCAGATGCCAGATGTCACGGTTGTACTCGGCAATGGTCCTGTCGGACGAGAAGAACCCGGCCTTCGCGATGTTGACGAGGCACTTGGACTGCCAAGTAGCCTCGTCCTCCGCCGCCTCGAGCATGCGGTCCTTCTCGGCGAGGTAGGCGTCGAAGTCCGGGAACGTCATGAACCAGTCCTTGCACATCAGCTCGTGGGCCAGGCGGTCCAGACTGTGGCCGTCGCCGGCCGCGAGCATGTCGTGGCTCAGCAGGAAGTCGACCGCGGCCTTGATGCGCTCGTCGTCCTGGTAGTAGGACATCGGGTCGTAGTCTCCGCGCTGGTAGCGGGCGATGACCTCGTCGGAGCTCTCGCCGAAGGTGAAGATGTTGTCCGCGCCGACAAGGCCTGCGATCTCGACGTTCGCGCCGTCCATGGTGCCGAGCGTGAGCGCGCCGTTGAGCATGAACTTCATGTTGCCCGTGCCCGAGGCCTCCTTCGAGGCGAGCGAGATCTGCTCCGAGATGTCGGCTGCGGGGATGAGCCTCTCGGCCGCGGTCACGTTGTAGTTCTCTATCATGACGATCTGCAGCCACTTGTTGGCGACGGGGTCCGCCGCGACGACCTGGCTCAGGCAGAGTATGGCGTGGATGACGTCCTTCGCGATGGTGTAGGCGGGCGCGGCCTTGGCGCCGAAGATGACCGTCACCTTGCGGCGGGGTAGCTTGCCGGCCTTGATGCCCAGGTAGGCGTCAATGGCCCAGAGCAGGTTGAGCTGCTGGCGCTTGTACTCGTGCAGTCGCTTGGACTGCACGTCGAAGACGGATTCGGGGTCGACCTTGGCGCCCTGGTGCCGCTCGATCCACGTCGCGAAGCGCTCCTTGTTGCGGCGCTTGATGGCCGCAAGCTCGCCCAGGAGGGCGTCGTCCTCGTGCTCGAGGAGGCGCTCCAGCTGCGTGGCGTCGTGCCTCCAGCCGTCGCCGATGGTCCTGTCGACAAGCGCCGCGAGCTCGGGGTTGCAGGCGATGCACCAGCGACGGAAGGTGATGCCGTTGGTCTTGTTGTTGAAACGCTCGGGGTAGAGCCTGCGGAAGGGTGCGAGCTCGACGTCCTCGAGGATCTTGGTGTGCAGGGCCGCGACGCCGTTGGTGGAGTGCGACAGGTGGATGTCCATGTTGGCCATGTGCACGTTGTCGTGCTCGTCCACGATCTGCACGAAGGGCTCCTTGCAGGACTTGCGCACGTCCGCGTCGAGGCGCTCGATGATCGGAACGATCTGCGGCGCCACCCTCTGCAGGAAGGACTTGGGCCAGCACTCGAGGGCCTCTGCCAGGATGGTGTGGTTGGTGTAGGCGCAGACGTCGCGTACGATGCCTCTGGCCTCGTCGAACGCGATGCCCCTCTGGACCAGGAGCCTGATGAGCTCGGGGATGATCATCGAGGGATGCGTGTCGTTGATCTGGACCGCCGCGTAATCGGCCAGGTCGCGCAGGTTGCTGCCGCGCTCCTCGCACTCGGCCAGAATCAGCTGGGCCGCGTTGCTGCACATGAAGTACTCCTGGTAGACGCGCAGGATGCGGCCTTCGTCGTCTGAGTCGTCGGGGTAGAGGAAGAGGGTCAGGCCCTGGGCGACGCGCCTCTTGTCGAAGGCGATGCCGTCCTTGATCAGGCGCTCGTCCGCACTGTCGACGTCGAACAGGCGAAGGCGCGCGCACTTGCTGCCGTAGCCGGTGACGTCGATGTCGTACAGGGTGCTGGTGACGTCGAAGTCGCCGAAGCTCACGGTCTGGTGGAGCGATGCCCTTCTCATCCAACTCTCCTGACCCCAGGTAAGCCAGCCATCGGGCGTCTCGCACTGCTTGTTGCCCAGGAAGCTCTGCCTGAACAGGCCGCAGTGGTAGGCAAGGCCGATCCCGTCGGCGGGAAGGCCGAGCGTTGCGCACGAGTCCAGGAAGCATGCGGCCAGACGGCCCAGGCCACCGTTGCCCAGGGAGGGCTCGCTCTCGAGCTCCTCGAGCTCCGCCAGGCTGCGCCCCGCCGCCGCGAGCTCTGCGCGAACCTGCTCGTAGAGGCCCAGGTTGATAAGGTTGTTGCTGAGCAGCTTGCCAATGAGGAACTCCGCCGAGACGTAGTACAGGCGCTTCTTGCCCTGGTTCGTTCCTCGCGCCTGGGCAGCGTCGCGCACCATGCGCAGCAGCGCGTTGAACAGCTCGAGGTTCGTGCAGTTCGCGATGGGCTTGCCCGCGTAGCGCGCGATGCCCGTGCCGGCGTCCCGCGTCTGGGTTACTGCATCTGCCATGGTTCTTCCTTTCGCTCGTCGGAACTAATGGCACTATAGTTGCGTCGAAGCGCTATTATGCTGCCAGATAGCAGCAAGAATTTGCACTAAGCTATCATTTCGCAGCTACAAGCAGAAAAAGGGGAGAAGTGCGCGGCGTTCGCGCCGTCCGCTCGCCCGGAAGGGGAGGCCGCACGTGGCCGAATCCGCCGCGATCGAGGGTCCCGCGAGGTCCGCCAGGCTTGCCGCCGGGACCGACTACGAGCGCTTTCGCGAACGCAAGCTGCACGAGCGCCCCGGCTTCGCCTACGTCACCTACCTCTGCACCATCCCCCTCGACTTCGACCGCGTGCCCGAGCACTGGCACGACCAGATGGAGGTCATCTACGTCAAGGCGGGCCGCGGCGTGGTCTCGCTGGACTTCGAGCGCCATGAGGTGGGGGCCGGGACCATCGTGGTGGTGTGCCCCGGGCGCGTCCACGCGATCGAGGGCGTCCCCGGCGAGCGCATGGAGTACGAGAACATCATCTTCTCGCTGGAGGCCTTCGACTCGCGCATGGAGGACGACTGGTGCCGCGACAACGTCCTGGTGCCCCTGCGCGAGGGGACGCTCTCGTTCGACTGCGTGCTCAGGCCCGGCGGCGCCCTGCACGACGAGGCGGCCCGTGCCCTGGACGCGGCCGATGCCGCATCCGCCGAGCGCGGGCCGGGCTACACCCTTGCGGTCAAGGGGAGCGTCTACCTGTTCTTTCGTGCGCTCTACGCGCACGCGGAGCGTGGCGCCGCTGTTGCGCCCAACGCGGTGGCCGAGCGCCTGAAGCCGGTGCTGCGCGAGGTCAAGCTCCATTTTGACAAGCCCATCAGCGTGCGCGAAGCGGCGGGGCTCGCCGGCTACAGCGCCGCGCACTTCATGCGGGTCTTCCGTCGCGAGACGGGCCAGACCTTCGTGAGCTACCTCAGGGCATACCGCCTGTCGGAGGCCGAGGCCATGTTGCGCCGCACCTCCGAGCCGATCTCGGCGGTGGCCGAGGGCTGCGGGTTCGACAGCGTGCCGTACTTCACCCGCAGCTTCAGGGCCGCCTACGGCTGCGCGCCGCTCGCCTACCGCAAGAGGTGGGCGGCAGCCGCGGCCGAACCCGCGCCTAAGGCTGCGCCTGGAGGATGAGCGGCTCGCCCGCGCTGCGCACGACGCCGTCACTTACCTCGGCTCGCCCTCCCGAGACCAGGTCGCGGTAGCGTCCGTCGGGAAGGCTGACCTTGACCTCCGCCGCCTCGCCCGTGAGCGAGAGGACCGCCACCACCGAGGGATGCTGGTCCCCGACGCGGCCGCGACCCACGACGGCCACGTCCTTCTCGGCCGAAAGCGTCTGCGTCTCGAGGCCCGCGAGCGTCTCGTGCTTTATGCGGGCGAGAAGCGCGAGCAGGCCTGAGATGTCGTCTTTCGCTTCCCAGTCGATCGGGTCCTTGTCGAAGAGGCTGGGCTGGTGGGTCGCGCAGAGCTCTTGTCCGGCGTAGAGCAGGGTCGTGCCCTTCAGCACGAAGGCGAGCGCCGTCAGGTTGCCCAGCGAGTGGCCGCCAAGGCGCGAGGCGATGCGCGGCAGGTCGTGGTTCTCGAGGTAGCGCATCTTGCTCGCGCCCTCGGGGAAGACGAAGTCCTGGTAGTCCAAGAGGTCAAGAAAGTGCGCGAGGGTCGCCTTGCCGTCCAGGTAGTCGTCGAAGGCCTCCTGAACGTCGTAGGAGTACTCGATGTCGAAGGCGTCGAACATCTCGCTGTCGCGCGCGCAGTACATGCCCCGGGCACGCGCGGCCTGGGCGAACGAGCGATGCACGGTTTCGGCCAGCCAGACGAAGCCGGGGTGGACGCGCTCAACCTCCGTGCGGGCGCGCCTCCAGAAGTCGACGGGCACGAACGAGGCGACGTCGCAGCGGAAGCCGTCGACGATGCGGGCCCACGAGCAGAGCGTCTCGACTTGGTAGTCCCACAGGGCACCGACGTTGTAGTCGAGGTCGATTATGTCGGTCCAGTCGCCCACGTGGTTGCCCGGCTTGCCCGTGGCGGTGTGCCAGAAGAAGCCCGGGTGCTCCTCGAAGAGGACAGAATCGGGGCTGGTGTGGTTATAGACAACGTCTATCATGCAGCGCATTCCAGCCTGATGAATCGCGTTCACGAGGTGCCTGAGGTCGTCGAGGTCGCCGTACTCGGGGTTGACGGCGCGGTAGTCGCGAATGGCGTACGGGCTGCCAAGCGTCCCCTTCCGGCTCACCTCTCCGATGGGGTGGATCGGCATGAGCCAGACCCAGTCGGCGCCGAGCGAGCGTATGCGCCCAAGGTCGCCCTCGAGTGCGCGGAAGGTTCCCTCCTGCGTGTGGTTTCGCACGAAGACAGAGTAGATGACCTGGCTCGATATTGTATCTCTGCAGGTATGCGGCATGACAGTCCTTTCTTGACGGTTGGCGTGCCCCGGCGTGCGGGGTGGTGTCCGCGGCGGTTTTATCGCATAGCCGAGCACCTTGGCAACGCATCCCGTCGGCGAGATACCGCTCGCGGCCAAATTCGCTTCGCTCACGGCAAAAAGTCTCGGAAACGTTTCCAGACGATTCCGAGGCGGGCTATAACGATGTCAGCGGGAAGCCGGAAACGTTTCCAGTAACGTTTCCAGAATCGTTTTCGCCGCTATAGCCAATTTCAATAACGAAAGGGGAGACGGGATGACCATCAAGGATGTCGCTCGCTACTGTGGCGTTTCCGTCAGCACGGTCTCCCGCGTCCTCAACAACCACCCGGACGTGAGCAAGGAGGTTCGCGCCAGGGTCCAGGAGGCCATCGCGACCCTGCACTACGTTCCCAACAAGAGCGCCCGCGACCTCGTCGCCGCCCCCATGAACGCCATCGGCGTCGTCATCCGCGGCAGCGGCAACCCCTTCTTCACCCCCATCATCAACGCGATGGACGAGGAGGCTGACAAGCACGACTGCACCCTGATCTCCGAGCTCATCTCCGACCGCGACAACGAGATATCGGCCGCGGCGGAGTTCGTGCGCTCCAAGCGCCTCAAGGGCATCATCTTCCTGGGCGGTCGCTTCGACTACACACAAGACGAGGTCGCCAGCATCGGCGTCCCCTTCGTCTGCTGCACCTTCGACAACCAGTTCGGCGACCTGGACGAGTCGTCCTTCTCGTCGGTTTCCATCGACGATGCGGCGGAGGCCCTCAAGGCAACCGAGTTCCTTTTGGAGCACGGGCACCGCAAGATTGCCATCCTGCTGGACTCCGTCGACTCCAACTCCGTCGGCGCGCTGCGCTACAGCGGCTACTGCGCCGCCCTCAAGGATGCGGGCGTCCCCGTCGACTGCGACCTTGTGGTCCAGACGGGCGGGTTCTCCATGTCCTCCGCCTACGACGAGACCCTCGCGCTCCTGGGCAGGCGTCCGGACGTGAGCGCGATCTTCTCGATCTCCGACTCCATGGCCGTCGCCGCGATGAAGGCCATCTCTGACCTTGGCCGCCGCGTGCCCGAGGACGTCTCGGTCATCGCCATCGACGGCATCGAGTCTTCTCTCTACACGGTTCCAACGCTCACCACGCTCTGCCAGCCGCAGCAGACCTTCGGAAAGACTGCGGTTCAGGTGCTGATGGGCGTCTTGAACGACGGTGCCCAAAACGAGCACCTCAGGTTGGAAACTACCCTGCGTGTCGGAGGGACCGTAGGGAGTAGGTAGCGGTTTCGCTGAAGGTAAGCGAAGAAAGAGAAGAGGTTTTGATTATGAAGGCAATTACGCGTAGGTCTTTCCTCGGTGGCGCCGCCTCTGCGGCCGCCATTGCCGGTCTCACCGCATGCAGCGGCGGCTCTGGCAGCCAGGCTTCTTCTGGCGACTCTCGCAAGGGCAGCGTTTACTGGCTCAACTTCAAGCCTGAGCTGGACGAGGCCGCCCAGGAGCTCGGCAAGAAGTACACCGAGAAGTACCCCGACGTCAAGGTGAAGGTCGTCACCGCCGCCTCGGGCACCTACGAGCAGACGCTCACCTCCGAGATGGACAAGGACGCCGCCCCGACGCTGTTCGTCATCGGCAACAAGGCTGCCGTGAAGGAGTGGGGCAGCTACGCCATGGACCTCAAGGACACAGACCTCGTCAAGGCCCAGAGCACCGACGAGTACAACCTGAAGGACGGAGACAAGGTCGTCGCGGCAGGCTACTGCTACGAGTGCTATGGCATCTGCGTGAACGACGAGCTGCTCGAGAAGGCCGGCCACAGCAAGGACGACATCAAGGACTTCGCGTCCCTCAAGTCCGTTGTCGAGGACATCCACAGCCGCGCCTCCGAGCTCGGCTTCGACGCCTTCGTCGCGACCGACCTCGACGACGCTTCCTCCTGGCGCGTCACCGGCCACCTTGCCAACCTTGAGTACTTCTATGAGGAGAAGAAGTCCGGCAGCGCCTGGGACGAGTGCCCCAAGACCATCACCGGCGAGTTCCTGCCGCAGTACAAGAACCTGCTCGACCTCGCTATCAACAACAGCACCGTCGCTCCCAACACGCTCGCGACCGGCGGCCACGACCCCGTCACTGAGTTCTCCACCGGCAAGGCCGCGTTCATCTTCTCGGGCTCCTTCGGCTACGCCGACGTGAAGGACGGCGTCTCCAAGACCTCCTGCATCCCGTACTACTGCGGCGTCGACGGCGAGGAGAAGGCCGGCCTCAACTGCGGCACCGAGAACTGCTGGGCCGTCAACGACAATGCCTCCGACGAGGACAAGCAGGCGACCCTGGACTTCGCGCTCTGGCTCGTCACCGACCCCGAGGCCTCCAAGACCATGGTCGACGAGCTCGGCATCCTTCCCTTCAACGACGCACCCGAGGGCTCGAACCCGTACCTGAACGACGCCGCGGAGTACGAGAAGAACGGCTGCTACACGATGGATTGGGCCACCAACTACCAGCCCAACGTCAACACCTACCGCGCCGCCCTGGTCTCCGCCCTCAACTCCTACACCGCCGATCCCTCTGACGCGAACTGGGATGCCTTCAAGACGGCCTTTGTCGACGGCTGGGCCCAGAACTACGGCAAGTCCAGCGAGTAGCGCGCGCCGGCTTCCTTTCAAACCATTCGTACTACCTCGCACTTTTGCAGTACCTTCGCACGCAGGAGAGGCCGGGTGGGCGTCCGCCCTCCCGGCCTCCTTTCAAAAGGCTCGTTAGGGGCAACCATGAGTAAGAAAGCAAAGGGAGGCAGCATCCGGCAGAACTCCATCCGCAGATGGGCGGGCCTGTTCATCTGCCCGGTCTTCGTGGCGTTCTGCATCGGCTTCGTCTGGCCCTTCATCCAGGGAATCTATCTCTCGTTCTGCAACTTCAAGCTGGTCTCCAAGGCCACGTTCGTCGGGCTCGACAACTACGTCGCGGCCCTCTCAGATGCAAGCTTCGCCCACTCGTTCTGGTACACGGCGGCCACCACGATCGTCAGCCTGGTCCTTATCAACGTGATCGCGTTCTCCGTCGCCTACGTCCTCACCCAGAACATCAAGGGCTCGCATATCTTCCGCACCGTGTTCTTCATGCCGAACCTCATCGGCGGCATCGTCCTGGGATACATCTGGTCGATGATCTTTGACGGCATCCTCCAGGCCTACAGCACCTCGATTCTGCTTGACACCACGCTCGGCTTCTGGGGCCTGATCATCCTTATGTGCTGGCAGCAGATCGGCTACATGATGATCATCTACATCGCCGGCCTCCAGGCCGTGCCCGAGGACATGATCGAGGCCGCCAAGATCGACGGCGCGAACAAGTGGCAGGTCCTGTTCAAGGTGATCATCCCGAACGTCATGCCCTCGATTACCATCTGCACGTTCCTCTCGCTCACCAACGGCTTCAAGCTGTTTGACCAGAACCTGGCGCTTACGGGAGGCCTGCCCTACATCATCCAGCCCAACGGCAGCACCATCAACACGACCGAGATGCTCGCCCTCAACATCTACAACACGTTCTACACCACGGGTGCGGCCGTGCGCGGCGTCGCCCAGGCCAAGGCGGTCCTGTTCTTCATCCTCGTCGCCGGTCTCGGCCTTGCGCAGCTCGCCTACACCCGCAAGAGGGAGGTGCAGCAGTAATG
This sequence comes from Parafannyhessea umbonata, assembly GCF_900111255.1. GTDB lineage: Bacteria > Actinomycetota > Coriobacteriia > Coriobacteriales > Atopobiaceae > Olsenella_J > Olsenella_J umbonata_A. The sequence continues at coordinate 305,430 of NZ_FOGP01000002.1, read as the reverse complement.
GCAACCAAGGAAGAGACGCTCGCCTCCGAGAAGCGTCGCAAGACCATCATGTCCGTCGTGCTGGCCGTCATCTGCGTCATCTACGTCCTGCCGGTCGTCGCGGTCGTCATCAACTCGTTCAAGCTGAACACCTTCGTCAAGACCGACACTTTCGCGCTCCCCACGAGCGAGAGCTTCGCCGGCTGGGACAACTTTGTCAACGGCATGACCTTCGGCAACTACCCGTTCTGGAAGTCCGCCCTCTACAGCGTCATCATCACGGTCTCCTCGACCTTCCTGATTCTGCTGTGCTGCTCCATGGCGGCGTGGTACATCGCCCGCGTGAACTCCAAGTTCTGCAAGGTCGTCTACTTCCTCTGCGTGTTCTCGATGGTTGTGCCCTTCCAGATGGTCATGTTCACGCTCTCGAAGACCGCCGACACGCTCGACCTCAACACCCCGTGGACGATTCCCATCGTGTACCTTGGATTCGGCGCCGGGCTCGCAATCTTCATGTTCGTGGGCTTCGTGAAGTCCATCCCCCTCGAGATAGAGGAGGCTGCCGCAATCGACGGCTGCGGGCCCGTCCGCACCTTCTTCTGCGTCGTGCTTCCTATGCTCAAGCCCACGCTCATCTCCGTCGGCATCCTCGAGATCATGTGGGTCTGGAATGACTACCTCCTGCCGTACCTCGTGCTCGACATCAACGAGTACCGCACCATCCCCATCCACATCCAGTACCTCAAGGGCTCGTACGGCACCGTCGACCTCGGGGCGACCATGGCGCTCATCCTGATGAGCATCATCCCTGTCATCATCTTCTATCTGGCCTGCCAAAAGCACATCATCAAGGGTGTCGCCGCCGGCGCAGTTAAGGGGTAGAGATGAGAAGATCCAGCGCAATCATCCTGCCAATCTACGCCCTGCCGTCTCCCCACGGCATCGGCACCCTGGGTCGGGCCGCCTACGACTTCGTGGACTTCCTGTCCGACGCACACCAGGCCTGGTGGCAGCTGCTTCCGGTTGGCCCCACGAGCTTCGGCGACTCCCCCTACCAGAGCCCCTCGGCCTTCGCGGGAAACCCCTACCTCATCGACCTTGACATGCTCGTGGAGGACGGCCTGCTGACCCGGCAGGAGGCAGACGCCCCCGACTGGGGAGACGACCCCAGCAGCGTCGACTACGCCCTTCTCTACAAGAGCCGCGCCTCCGTCCTGAGGCTTGCCTTCGAGCGCGGCTTCGAGCGTGACCGGGGGGACGTGACGCGCTTCCGCTCGAAGAACGTGTCGTGGCTCGAGGACTACGCCCTGTTCATGGCCATCAAGCGCCACTTCGGCATGGTCTCGTGGCTCGAGTGGCCCGACGAGGCCATCCGCATGCGCGAGCCCGAGGCCGTCGCGGGCTACCGCGCGAAGCTCGCCGACCAGGTGGACTTCAACGTGTACGTCCAGTACCTGTTTTTCCGCCAGTGGGAGGCGCTGCGCTCCTACGCGGGCGAGAAGGGCGTCGGCATCATCGGCGACCTTCCCATCTACGTGGCGCTTGACTCCTCCGACGTCTGGGCCGAGCCCCAGTGGTTCCAGCTCGACCGGAAGAACATCCCCGTGGAGGTCGCGGGCGTGCCGCCCGACAGCTTCAGCGCCGACGGGCAACTCTGGGGCAACCCGCTGTACGACTACGACGCGATGGAGGCCGACGGCTACGGCTGGTGGAAGCGTCGCATCGAAGGTGCCTCCAGGCTCTACGACGTGATCCGCATCGACCACTTCCGCGGCTTCGAGTCGTACTACGCCGTGCCCTACGGCCAGAAGACGGCGCGCGGGGGCCGTTGGGTGAAGGGGCCCGGAATGGGCCTGGTCGGGACGCTCAAGAGGGCGTTTCCCAAGGTCGAGTTCATCGCCGAGGACCTGGGTTACCACACGCCCGAGGTCGAGCGACTTCTGGAGGACTCCGGCTTCCCCGGCATGAAGGTGCTCGAGTTCGCCTTCGACTCGCGCGACCAGAGCCTCTTTCTTCCCCACAGCTACGAGCGCAACAGCACCTGCTATGTCGGCACGCACGACAACCAGACGCTCATGGGCTGGAGGGAGGAGGCCGACCCCGCCGACGTCGAGCGTGCCCAGAGGTATCTGGGGCTCAACGCCGAAGAGGGCTTTGTCTGGGGCTTCGTGAGGGGCGGCATGTCGAGCGTCGCCACGCTCTTCGTCGCGCAGATGCAGGACTACCTCGGTCTTGGCACCGAGGCCAGAACCAACACCCCCGGCACGCTTGGGGGAAACTGGCAGTGGAGACTGCTGCCGGGTCAGATAACGTCAGAGCTCAGCGAGCGCATTGCCTCGATGACTCGCATGTATGGAAGGAGCGCGAGCTAGCCATGGCAGAGGTGAGCTTCAAGCACATCAAGAAGGTCTATCCGAACAACGAGCGCAAGAGCCGCAAGGGCAGGGGCGCCAAGGCCGAGAGGCCCGCGAACGTCACCGACGAGGGCGTCCTGGTCGTCAAGGACTTCAACCTGGACGTCGCCGACCGCGAGTTCATCGTGCTGGTCGGACCTTCCGGCTGCGGCAAGTCGACCACGCTGCGCATGATCGCCGGCCTGGAGGACATCACGGCGGGCGAGATCGCCATTGGCGGCAAGGTCGTGAACGACATCGCCCCCAAGGACCGCGACATTGCCATGGTCTTCCAGAGCTATGCCCTCTATCCCCACATGTCCGTCTACGAGAACATGGCGTTCCCACTCAAGCTGCGCAAGCTCCCCAAGGACGAGATCGACCGCAAGGTGCGCGAGGCGGCGGAGACCCTGGGCATCACCGAGTACCTCGATCGCAAGCCCAAGGCGCTCTCGGGCGGCCAGCGCCAGCGCGTCGCCATCGGCCGCGCCATCGTCCGCGAGCCCAAGGTCCTGCTGATGGACGAGCCGCTCTCGAACCTCGACGCCAAGCTGCGCAACCAGATGCGCGCCGAGATCATCAAGCTGCGCCAGAAGATCGACACCACCTTCATCTACGTCACGCACGACCAGACCGAGGCCATGACCCTGGGCGACCGCATCGTCATCATGAAGGACGGCATTGCCCAGCAGATCGGCACCCCGCACGAGGTGTTCGACCACCCCGCGAACCTCTTCGTCGCAGGCTTTATCGGCGTCCCGCAGATGAACTTCTTCGACGCGGACCTGGTCCGCACGGGCGACTCCTATGTCGTCAGGCTCGGTGGCTTCGAGGTCGCGCCCAGCGAGGAGAAGCAGGGCAATCTCAGGGCCAAGGGCGTCGGCTCCCAGAAGGTTACCCTGGGCGTGCGTCCCGAGCACATCACGCTCGCCACGCCCGACATGCCCTCGCTCACCGGTACCGTCGACGTGTCCGAGATGATGGGCTCCTCGGTGCACCTGCACATGTCCTCGCTCGGACAGGACGTCGTCGCCGTGGTCAACACCATGGACGCGACCGACCCCACCGTCGCGCATCGCCACAACGTGGGCGAGTCCGTCAACTACGCGTTCTCCGGCAACGCCATTCACCTCTTCGACAAGCAAAGCGGAACAAACCTGGAGTTCTAGAGAGAGCCCCCTCTTTCTTCGCCTCGTGCCGCAGCTCGGCGCGAGGCATCCACGGCCCCGGCGGCGAATTCATTCCAGTTGCCGCCGGGGCCGCTCTTCCGTGTCCTTCTTGCTTTGTCGCGCCGCCGGCCATGGGATAATCGTCGCATGATCACCACGCAGCTCAGTCGAGAGGAGTCCCCATGAAGGTCGCCGTCGTAGGAACGGGAATGATCGTCCGCATGGTCGGGCCGCACCTGGCCTCGTGGGGATGGGAGGTGTCCGACGTCGCGGGCACGTCCCTCCAAAAGGCGCAGGCGGTCACCCAGGAGCTCGGGGGAGAGCCGCACGTCGACCTCGGACGGATGCTCGCGCTGACCTGCGCCGAGGTCGTCTACGTGGCCACGCCCAACCACCTTCACCACGAGCACGTCCTTCGCTGCCTGCGCGCTGGCAAGAGCGTCATCGTCGAGAAGCCTCTCGCGTCCAACGCCCGGGAGGCCGAGGACCTCGCCCGCGAGGCCCGCGAGCGCGGGCTCTTCCTGTGGGAGGCGACCACCGTCTACCACCAGCCCAACTTCAAGGCGCTGCGCGAGCTGCTCCCACGCATCGGCAGCGTGCGCCTGGCCCTCCTGAACTACAGCCAGTACTCCAGCCGCTACGACGCCTTCCGCAGGGGAGAAGTGCTTCCCGTCTTCGACCCGAAGAAGTCCGGCGGTGCGCTGATGGACCTGGGACTGTACTGCCTCGCGTTTGCCGTAGGGCTGTTCGGCGAGCCATCTGGCGTTTGCTACGAAGCCAACGTCCAGCGGGGGATAGACACCTCGGGCGTTGCGCTGCTCGACTACGGTGATTTCAAGGCGGTCTGCGCCTGCGCGAAGGACAGCGCCGCCCCGCTCGTCCAGACCATCCAGGGCGACGACGGCTACCTGAGCCTCCGGACGCCTCCCAGCCAGGTGGGCCCCGTGACGCTGCGCCTCAACGACGGCCGCGAGGAGACCGTCGACCGCAACCCCCAGATCCAGTGGGAGTCGGAGTTCCTCGAATTCGCGGAAGACTACGCGGCCGGGAATGCGGGCCTTTCTCGCTCGCGCGAGGCTCTTGAGCTCTCGCTTGCGGTCAGCAGGGTGCAGACCAGGGCGCGCCAGTCGGCCGGTATCGTCTTTCCCGCCGACTAACACGGGCGAGCCGGTGGGCGTGCGGGAGCCCGGAAGGCTTCTGTGACAAAAGTCATATGGCGCGCGGATTGCCGCTTCGCTAGAATCCTTGTCTGACCTAAGCCGGTCGCCCCTCCGCACGAGGCGGTTCGGGAGCCGGCCAAAAGGAGTGATTTGACATGAGTAATGAAAGGCACCTCGACAGCGAGAGCGGATGGCTCATGCTCTTCGCGAACGTCGTCCTGTTCCTCGCGACGGTGGTGAGCTTCCTCAGGTTCATCGCCTCGGACGGGGACGACTTCCTCTACCTCCTGTTATTCCTGGCGTTCCTCGTTGCGTCCTTCCTGGTGTCGAACGGCTTCTTCACGCTGCAGCCTGGCCAGGCGCGCGCCTGCGTCCTGTTTGGCGAGTACGTGGGCACCGTGCGTGACGAGGGCTTGCGCTGGGCCAACCCGTTCTACGCCAAGAGCCTGGGCGCAAACGGGAGCTCCAAGGTCTCGACGCGCGCCCGCACGCTCAACGGCGAGCCCCTCAAGGTAAACGACAAGATGGGCAACCCCATCGAGATCGCGACCGTCGTGGTCTGGCGCGTCCAGGACACTGCCAAGGCCCTGTTCGACGTCGACGACTACGAGAGCTTCGTTGCGATGCAGACCGAGACGGCCCTTCGCCACGTCGCCAGCGTGTACGCCTACGACCACATGGAGGACGACGACGAGAACGCCGACTCCATCACGCTGAGGAGCAACATCGAGGAGGTCTCCGCCGCACTCAAGGAGGAGCTGAGCATCCGCTTCGCCCCCGCGGGCGTCGCCGTCGACGACGCCCGCCTGACGCACCTTGCCTACGCGCCCGAGATCGCCCAGGCCATGCTGCGCCGCCAGCAGGCCGAGGCCGTCATCGCCGCGCGCAAGAAGATTGTCGAGGGCGCCGTCTCCATGGTCGACATGGCCATCGAGAGGCTGTCTGAGGAGAGCGTCGTCGAGCTCGACAACGAGCGCAGGGCGCAGTTCGTGACCAACCTCATGGTCGTCCTCTGCGGCGAGTCCGAGGCTCAGCCCGTGGTGAACGCGGGCAACCTGTAGGGGCGTCCCCAGGCGGACACGCTGACATAGGCAGGGTCCCAGGCCCGACGGTACGCCCCGCGGCGGCCGCCGGGCCCTTTCGTGCCGCGCGTTAAGCGGGCCAGAAGGACTCTGCGCGCGCCGTTGCCACGAATCGGCCGTTCACGCCCTCGAGCTCCCGCACGAGCTCGATGAAGCGCGAGCTTTCGCGCTCGGGATCGGTCTGCGTCATGCACGCCGGCTGCGGCTCGGAGGGGGCGCTGTCGTGCGAGAGGCAGCGCCCGCACGAGACCCAGCGCCCTCCCACGCTGGCGATGCGGGCGTTGACCGTCCCCGAGGTCCAGTTGCGCCTCGTCGAGATCAGGTCGCACGAGACCTCGAAGTCGCGGCAGGTCCGCGTCTCCCTCATGACGCTCAGCTTGCGCTTGGGGTCTTGGGCGATGACCCAGAACGTCGAGAAGAACTGCGTCCTGGCCAGCTCCTCCACCGTGGCGTCGCCCTGCGCGTACGCCTCGACGAGCGTCTGGGGCGCCTCCGGGAGAGGCTCGCCCGCGCGCTCAGCGGCTGTGGCCTGCGCGAAGTCGAAGTCGAACAGAACCCATTCGGTGAAGGCGGAGTTCACGGCGTTTATCTCCGCGACGGTGGGGTAGGGCTTGTAGTACGCCGCGGGGTCGACGAAGGCCACGAAGTGGTCACGAGCACGCTCGAAGGCGTCGGGATGGTCCTTCTCGGCTTGCGAAAGAATTTGCAGGCAGTCGCTCCTGCCCAGCACTCGCTGCTCGCTCTTGTACAGAATCATCTCTGCTCCCTTCGTCGTTGCGGAGAGGTGATTCTTGCACGGTGACCTTGTGGGTTGCTCTCAAAACTGGGGCGCCAGTCTGGCGCGAGGCCGTCGCGGAGGGCTGCCTGCAAGGCGACGCGGGTTCCGTCGTGGACCTCGGCGGCTTCGCGCCTTCCCTGCGAATGCTGGCGACTTGGGATGGCGCGTCGTATAGAATCACGTTGTCTACCCTGAAAGGAGTGGCATGACCCAGATGACTTCACAGGAACCCGAGGCCCGCAAGCGGGCGGGATCCGCCGAGCTCGACGCGCTTCGCACCGCCGAGGAACGTCGCGTTACCGACGAGGGCAACCCCGCCCGCCCCACGGGGGAGAGCGGCTCGATGATGCTCCAGCGCATGAACAGGAGCCATGCGGACGTGACCAACTGGGCCCTTGACTACCTCGACTTCGACTCGAGCGCGACCGCCCTGGACATCGGCTGCGGCGGTGGCGCCACCATGCGCCGCATCCTCGACAGGATGGGGCCGGGCAGCGGGGTCGTCGTGGGCGTCGACTACAGCGAGGTCTCCTGCGAGGAGTCCCGCCGCCTCAACGCGGACATGATCGAGGCGGGCAGCATGCGCGTGGTCCAGGCCTCCGTCGAGGACCTGCCATTCGACGACGCGAGCTTCGACCTCATCACGACCGTCGAGAGCTTCTATTTCTGGCCTGACCCCCTCGAGAGCCTCCGCGAGGTGCGCCGCGTGCTCAAGCGGGAGGGAAGCTTCATGCTGGTCGCGGACGTCTACCGCAAGGAGGGCCTGTCCCGCCAGGTGCTCGACAACATCGAGAAGTACCACCTTACCGTGCTGACGCCTCAGGAGTATCGCGACCTGTTCGTGGCCGCCGGGTTCTCCGACGTCACTGTACACGTGAGGCCCGGGACCGACTGGATCTGCGTGGAGGGCGTCGCCTAGCGCGGGCCAGGACGGTCGCGCCTCTTGGGGAAGCATCCCCTCGCATGCCCCGTGCAAGCAAGACGGGGACGGCTCCTTGCGAGAGCCGCCCCCGTCGTCCGTTCGCGTCCGTGGATCGCGAGGCTAGAACCTTGCGACCTCGTTCGGCTCGGGGCCGAACGTGCTGAAAGTCGCACACGCGTCCTTGAAGTACAGGACGATGGTGTTCTCGTCGTTCTCGTCGTACATGTCGCGCAGGCTGGGGTAGGCGTCGAGCATGTGGCGCTTGGCCGCTACGCGGTCGTCGGGCACGAGCTCGCCCGAGACGCGCAGCCACTTGGGGCCCTTCCAGGCGCAGAGCTCGACCTTGGGGTTCGCGAGGATCTGCTTGTAGACGTCCTTGGACTTGCCGGTCTGGATGTACAGGTGCCCCTCAAACAGGTCGACCGTGCCAAAGGGACGCACGCGCGGCTGCGAGCCGTCGGCGGTTGCCAGGAAGTAGGTGGGGGACTCGTTCCTGAGGAAGTCGTATACGTCTTCGATGGTTGCCATATTAATGTCCTTTCGGGTCGTGGTTCCTGTTGCATTATAGGGGCCTGCCACTCGCCGCGTCACGTTGCCGCGTAAGGGGCATGTTCTGCCGCCTAAAGGAATTGTCCGATTCCGTCGTTGAAGCGCGCCGTAAACTAGCATCGCTTGCGCCCGTGCCAACACCCCGCACGGGCGCACTCCTTTTATGTCGGCCCCTTGTGGCAGAATGTGCCCAGAAGACGACAGGAGGAGTCCCATGCCCTACAGCATCCGACGGTACGAGACCGTCAACGCGCGCTCGCTTCCGCGCTCGTACGTCTGCTATGACCTCGAGACCACGGGACTCGGCTCGGACTGCCGCATCATCGAGGTCGGCGCGGTCCGCGTGATCGACGGCTACGAGGACGAGGTCTTCTCGAGCTTCGTGGCGCTGCCCGAGGGCATGTGCGTATCCCCGGGCGCCTACGCCGTCAACCACATCTCGGACCAGATGCTCGTGGGCGCCCCGACGGAAGCCGAGGTGTACGCGGCGTTTCTGGACTTCGTGGGCGAGCTTCCTCTCGTGGGGCAGAACATCGTCTCGTTCGACAACCCGTTCATGGACCGCGCGGCCGAGCGCCTGGGCATGCCGCGCGTGACCCAGAACGGCTCGCATGACACCATGGTGCTCTACCGAAGGCTCGTGGGACGGCCCTCAAACCTCAACGCCATCTGCGCGTACTACGGCATCCAGAACGAGGAGGCGCACCGCGCGTGGGCCGACGCCCGCGCCACCAGCGACTGCTACCAGGCAATCATCCGCGACGCGGCCTCGCGCTCCGTCGACGCGCGCGACCTCTCGGCCGAGCCCATAGCCCACGAGCTCGACGGGCAGCTGCTCTGCTTCACGGGCAACACCTTCGAGTTTCCCAAGCGCGACTGCGAGATATTGGCCCTCGAGCACGGCGGCAAGCTGCACAACGGCGTGACCAAGCGCGTGACCCTCCTGGTTGACCTCGAGGGCCGCGAGAGCGCGAAGGTCCGCAAGGCGCGCCAGTACGGCACCGCCATCGTCAGCGGCGCGGCCTTCCTCAAGATGATCGGGCTTGCCCCCGAGGATCTGCGTCGTCCTCCCGTCCTGCCGCGCTAGGTCGCAGCCCGCGCCTCGCGACCGCGTGCCCGACGCTCGCGCGTTGCAGACCTAAGTGCAAGTGACATAGATTTTATCTTCTCCTCTGTATACGATTTTCCAAGTGGGGTATTTGTCATTGCGTATACGCCTCGCGCCGCCCATGCCAGGGGCTGCGCGTACTTGGAATCGCTGTTGAAGGGAAGTAGTGCGGCATGAAGCAGTTCAAGACCGAGAGCAAGAAGCTCCTCGACCTCATGATCAACTCGATCTACACCAACAAGGAGATCTTCCTGAGGGAGCTCATCTCCAACGCGTCCGACGCGCTGGACAAGCTCTCGTTCGAGAGCCTCACCCAGAAGGACGTCAACGTCGAGGGTGAGCTGGCCGTGCGCCTGGCGTTTGACAAGGACGCCCGCACCATCAGCGTGAGCGACAACGGCATCGGCATGACCGAGGCCGAGCTCGACAAGAACCTGGGCACCATCGCGCACTCCGGATCTGAGCAGTTCAAGGAGGAGAACTCCGACCACCAGGGCGAGGACGTCGACATCATCGGCCAGTTCGGCGTCGGCTTCTACTCCAGCTTCATGGTCGCCGACAAGGTGCGCGTCGTCAGCCGCGCCTATGGCGAGGACGTCGCCCACGCTTGGGAGTCTGACGGCGTGAAGGGCTACACCATCGAGGAGGTTGCTGCCGACCAGCTGCCCGAGGACCTCTCCGGCGAGGGTGCCCACGGCACCGTCATCACCCTGTATCTGCGTCTGTCGACCGACGAGGACGACACCGACCAGTACCTGAGCGAGTGGAAGCTCCGCGAGCTGGTCAAGCAGTACTCCAACTACGTGCGCTACCCGGTCCAGATGATGGTCCAGAAGTCCCGCGAGCTGCCCAAGCCCGAGGATGCCGGCGACGACTACAAGCCCCAGTACGAGAGCTACGAGGAACTCGAGACCATCAACTCGATGACCCCGATCTGGAAGAAGCGCTCCTCCGACGTCGAGCAGAAGGACTACAACGAGTTCTACAAGTCGACCTTCCACGAGTGGAGCGACCCCGCGCGCACGGTCTCGTTCCACGCCGAGGGCGCGCTGAGCTATGACGCGCTGCTCTTCATCCCGTCCGAGGCCCCGTTCGACCTCTACAGCAAGGACTACGAGAAGGGCCTGGCGCTCTACACCTCCAACGTCCTGATCCAGGAGAGGTGCGCAGACCTCCTGCCCGACTACTACAACTTCGTCCGCGGCATCGTTGACAGCCCCGACGTGACCCTCAACATCAGCCGCGAGACCCTGCAGCAGAACTCCCAGCTGCGTGCCATCGCCCGTCGCGTCGAGAAGAAGATCCACTCCGAGCTCGAGTCCATGCGCGACAACGACCGCGAGGCATACGAGAAGTTCTTTGACAACTTCGGTCGCGGCCTCAAGTTCGGCATCTACAGCAGCTACGGCTCGAAGGCGTCTGACCTTGCCGACCTGCTTCTCTTCTGGTCCGCGCGCAAGCAGAAGATGGTGACGCTCAAGGAGTACGCCGCCGCCATGGCAGACGGCCAGGACAAGGTCTACTACGCCGCCGGCGACGACCGCGAGCGCCTCTCGAAGATGCCCATCGTCAAGACCGCGCTCGACCACGGCTACGACGTCCTGCTGTGCACACAGGACGTGGACGAGTTCATGTTCCAGTTCATGCGCAGCTACCACGTGGACGCCGTCGCCGGCGACTCCGAGAACAAGGGCACCGACGCCCGTGACGTCGAGTTCGCCAACGTGAGCGCCGCGGACCTCGACCTCGCGACCGACGAGGAGAAGAAGGAGGCCGAGGAGGCCAGCGAGAAGAACAAGGACCTCTTCGAGCAGATGGCCAAGGACCTGGGGGACAAGGTCTCCAGCGTCAAGGTTGCCGCCCAGCTGGGCGACGCGCCCGCCCGCATCTCGTCCGAGGGCCCCGTCTCGCTCGAGATGGAGCGCGTCCTCGAGCAGGGTCCCGATGCCGGCAAGGCTCCCAAGGCCCAGCGCGTGCTCGAGCTCAACGCCGCTCACCCCGTCTTCGGCAAGCTCGTCGCCGCCAAGGACGCGGGCGACGAGAACCGCCTCAAGCTCTACGGCGACATCCTCTACAACCAGGCGCTGCTGGTCGAGGGCATGCCGATTGACGACCCCGTCGAGTTCGCGCGCGAGGTCAGCGAGCTCATGTAGGGCGAAGATCGTTTGCTAGACTGGTGGTCGTGGCGGCCGGACGGGCCGCCGCGTCCGTCAGGAGGCAGGTCATGCAGTACAGCGCCACGTCATGGTCACTATCCCGCAGGAGCTTCGTGGCGGCATCCGCGCTTGCTGCGTCCACGGCTGCGACCTGCGGTCTGAGCGCCTGCGGACAGAATGCGAATGACGCCGAGGACGCCCGTGAGGGCGGCGAGGTGGGGGAGCCTCTCGACCAGAAGGTCGGGCGGCTCCTCTCTTCTCTCTCGCGCGAGCAGAAGGTCGCGCAGCTGTTCGTGGTCCATCCCGAGGCGCTCACGGGCGTGGGCACGCAGACCTCCGCCGGCGACGCGACGCGCGAGGCACTGGGCGCCCATCCCGTGGGAGGCCTGATTCTCTCGGCCTCGAACCTTGTCGATCCCGCACAGACCGAGGAGTTGGTCGCGCGCCTCAAGTCCCTGGGGCGCGAGGCTGCCGCCGGTCTGGTGCCGCTCGTCGCCGTGGACGAGGAGGGAGGCACGGTCTCACGCGTTGCCTCGAACCCGGCCTTCGACATCGCCAACGTCGGCAACATGAGCGACGTCGGGCAGACGGGAGATCCCGCCCGCGCGCGCGACGCGGCGGCCACGATCGCCGCCTACCTGGGCGGCTACGGCTTCGGGGTCGACTTCGCCCCGGTGTGTGACGTGGTGAGTGACCCGGCGAACTCGAGCATGGCGCTGCGCTCCTTCGGGTCGGACCCGGACGTGGTGTCGGCGATGGCCTCGGCGCAGATCGAGGCCTTCTGCGAGGGTGGCATCTGCTGCTGCGCCAAGCACTTTCCCGGCATCGGCAACGCCCAGGGCGACTCCCACGAGCAGATGATCTCCTTGGACAAGGACCTCGACGAGCTCAAGGCGCTCGAGCTGAGGCCGTTCGCCGCCGCCATCGAGAGCGACGTCCCCATGGTGATGGTGGGCCACCTCAGCTGTCCCGCGGTCGTGGGGGACAAGACGCCCGCATCGCTCTCTTCGGTCATGGTGCAGGGCCTCCTGAGGTCCCAGATGGGATACGAGGGCGTCGTCATTACCGACTCGCTCGACATGGGTGCCGTTGCGACGTGGGTCAGGAAGGACTGCCAGGGCGTAGCCGCGCTGGCGGCGGGATGTGACCTCATCCTGACCCCTGTCGACTTCGACGAGGCCTACCGGGGCGTGCTCGACGCTCTTGACTCGGGCGAGCTCTCGCAGGAGCGCCTGGACGAGTCCGTGCGCCGCATAATCGCCCTCAAGCTGCGGTTCTCTCTGGTATCGGAGGATGCCTGACCCTAGAGGAACATGTTCCTCTCCTTGAACTCGGCCTGTACCGTCTTGAACATGAGGTCGACGTCGTCAAGGCCCAAGTGGCGCTCGGCCTCGTCGGCTCCCAGGACGCCGCGCCTCTTGGCCCAGCTCTCGAGCGCCGCCGGTCGGGAGTCGTGAGGCAGGGTCTTGTACTCGGGGTCGCAGCGGCGGCAGATGTCACGTGAGTCGATGATCACGATCTGGCCGGACTTGCGCGCCTCTGCGTAGCCGTTGAGGTGCATGCAGAGCCAGGAGTCCTCGAACGCGGCGTTGTGCGCCATGATGGGGAACGCCTTGAACGCGGTGAGAAGCGCCTCCTGCTCGCGCTTGGCTTCGCGGAAGGGCCGCTTGCCCTTGAGGTCCGACCAGGTGATCTGGTGGATGTCGGACAGGGGCACGCCCTCCTGCTCGTACTGGGCGGGAATGCCGAAGTAGGCCGTGTGGCCGTCGTGCGGCTTTGCCTTGGGGGTGAGGTCCATGAACTCCATGCCCAGGTTGATGATGTAGCCGCGGTCGGGGTAGCGGTCGGTGGTCTCGATGTCGATGCCCATGATGGTTCCCGAGACGGGCGCCTCGGTGTAGGCGATGCCGAGGTCCTGCACCATGGGGCCGGCGGTCGCGGCGACCTCATCCATGCTGCGGTGCTGCATGGTCGCCACGGAGCGGATGAGGTCCTCGTCGGAGAGCTTGCGGGCGAGGTTCGAGCCGTTGGTGTCACGCAGGCGGCTGGCGCCGTACTTGTCGCAGATGATGCGGTTCTGGTCTGCGAGGTTCTGGACGATGTCGAACGAGAAGGGCTCCTGTCCCGCTGGCGCGCTCCACCAGGCGTCCAGAAGCGCGGTGATGGCCTCTTCGTTCTTCCTGCGCTCGTCGGTGAGCGCGCCGTCATCCATGAGGAAGCCGGGGAAGGCGAGGGCGTTTGCGTGTTCGAGTGCCTGTGCGAGGTTCATGCTGGTCCTATCGTGTGCGGCCGTAAGGCCGGTGTTGTCTTAGGGACAACAGTTTAGGGCACTTCCGGTGGCTCGCACCCCGCGCACGCGATACTGCGCCGAACATCCCGCACGTGTCACTACGACGTTTACTAAAATGCAGTCTTAACTTAAGCAGACGCTTGAGAAGGGCTTTCCTTCCCGTAGTGTAGGGGCTGTTCCTAAAGGGTCACATCGAGCGGGCGCCGCCAAGGCGCGCGGATACGGAGGCATGCATGGGCGCGACATACAAGACGCTGAGCGTTGCGGGAGACATGGGTGCGTGGATCAGGAAGGTCATCGTCGACCTGCCCGTCGAGGTCGGCGCGAACGACGTCGACGACGCGAGCTTCGGGGTCTACGTGGAGCGCATCGACCCCGAGACCGGCGAGGTCGCCCTCTCGAGGGAGCATCACGGCGACCCGGTGGCCCGACCCTCCAAGGGATATCCCACCGTCGAGGCCGCCTACGTGTGCGACGAGGCGGGAAGGCCCGCGGACAGGGGTTCGCACGTGGCCTTCGACCTGATCGAGGAGCGCCTCTCCAAGCGCTTCGACGGCAACGTGATGGGCACCAAGCGCAGGATTGCCAACTACCGCATCACGCAGCTCAAGGCCCTGCCGGGAAGCGAGCCCGGCGAGAAGGTCGTCGGTCTCGTGTTCGACGAGTGCGCGGGCGACATCTTCCCCGAGCTCGAAGGCTGGGATACCACCGGCTTCGGCACCTTCGACGGCATCGACATGCACTACGCGCTCTTCTCGCCCGACGTGCAGAAGGTCAACGCGCGTCGCACGGCCTCGCCCTTCGGCGCCAAGGAGCCGCTTCCCCAGAAGCTCCCGCTCATCGTGTGGCTTCACGGCGCGGGGGAGGGTGGCGACGACCCGTTCGTCACCATCTGCGGCAACAAGGTCACGGGCCTCTCGTCCGAGCACGTGCAGGACGTCATGGGCGGGGCCGCCTACGTGCTGGCGCCGACCTGTCCCACGTACTGGATGGACGACGGCGTGACGCCCATCGCCCAGACGAACGTTTCCATCTACACCAAGGCGGTCAAGGCCTGCGTCGACGCGGTGGTGGCCTCGCACGACATCGACCCCGACCGCATCTACGTCGGCGGCGACTCCAACGGCGGCTTCATGACCATGCGCCAGATCATCGACTACCCGGACTTCTACGCCGCGGCCGTGCCCGCGTGCTCGCCGTTCTACAGCCGCAACGTCACCGACGAGTACCTCGACCGCCTCAAGGGCCAGCACATCTGGTTCGTCCACAGCGACGACGACGAGATCGTCGATCCCACGCAGACGGCCCTTCCCATCTACCACCGCCTCAAGGCCGCCGGCGCGACTGACGTCCACCTCACCTACTACGACCACGTCGAGGACCTCTCCGGCCGCTACACCGACGACGACGGCTGCCACCTGCGCCATATGGGGCACATGGTCTGGGTTCCGCTCTACGACGACTATCCCAAGACCGAACTCGACGGCTCGCGCGTCATGGTCGACGGTCGCCCCGTCACCGTCTGGCAGTGGTGCGGCCTCCAGCGCAGGTCGCAGTAGCGACCATAGCGTCTGGCACGACCGCGCTCACAATATCGCCCTCCACCTCTCGGCGGCGCCACCTTCCTCCCGGTGGCGCCGCCGTCCTCTTTTAGGAAGGCGTTATGCGAGCTTTCTCTCAGTGATTAGTCTGCATATTTGAACAGTGGGCATACTTCGTTTTCTTCGTTGGCAAGACTGTTGCCGCTAAATGTATGGTGCTGCAGCAGTTTGTCCAAAGAATCGATTCGCTCTAGCAACGCTTCGACGCTACTCCAACAGCCGCAACCACAATCGACCAGGATCGTTGACCTGTCTCCTTCCCAGTTTGTGCAGTCAAAGCACCGCGGAGAGTGGGCGTGACTTCCGTCATCGAATACATAGTGACTGCAACTGTTGCCCTTGGAGCCAAATTCGTAGCCTTCAGGGACACTATTTTCATTCTGGATAAAGTGCCAAATGCAACAGCCGTTAGACGTTATCTCGATGGTGTGGTGTTTCTTCCAAAAGATGCAGTCTTCACACGTTCCCATAATTCGCTCCTTTTTTCCGTGGTGCTATTGTCACACTCTATTTGTTGGGCTCGCGGCAAACTAAAGCCAGATGTATTCGTTTGCGCTTTCGTCTCGTGCCTCCATCGGTTCCATTATTAATGACTACTGCTTTCACTGGCATGCCACTGTCAACGGCCTTCAATACCGCATTCTTTGACTTATTGTTTTTGGGTAGATAGCCAACTATTTCCTGATTCATATCGAATAAAGCGACAGCATCTGCGTCATATGGATTGTCTTTCTCATGCACGCATGTCAGCACGCTGCCATCCCGTAGCTTTTCCGAAGCAGGATGGTAATTTGAGCCAGCTAGTATGACATCTCGTTGCGAAAGCAGGGTATATCGATCTTTAAGAACCTCAGTGAGATCGCTTGACGTCTCGGCAAGTTCTTTAATTCGCATGGTCATCCTGCGCTTCGGCAGTTCCGCATCGGTTGATGACTTTTGCTTTTTACAATCGGGCCCACCAAAGAATGCTTTACAGGATCTAACCAGCGCATCATGGAGCTTGCCGATTTCATTTGGCTCGATCGACGCTCTCCAGTGTAATTGGCGCTTATTTGCCTGGGCTCGGAACAGCGGACTGAATTCGTAGTCAGCAATAATGCCGGGATACATCCTCACGGAGATCCAAAAGCCGTCATCTCCGAAGTGATATCGTAAGAAATCGTTGTTCCAGTCCCCATAGACAACGGTGCGATAGTCAGCACATCGCTGTTCAATTGCGATATCGCTTACATCAACGTCATTCTTTAGTGTCTCAAAGAGCTTGGTGCAGAATGCATTCTCGTTGCCCTGCAATTCATCAAGCTTAATGAGTTGCTTCGGATAGATTCGATTGCCCATGTAAGACTTATCCAGAGAACACATGTTGAGCCTTTCATCTATCCATGAGATTGAGAGCTAAGAATAGCCTCAGAAGAAATCGTTACATCTCATTGGTCGATCAGCTTGACCATTTCAGTCTGTGGATGTGAGCATTATTGCTGATTCTGGAGCCTCCATCACTGCTTTGTCTCAGCGAATCGTGTCATCTTTGATGATATCAGTAATGCATTTGTTTCATTTGAGAAGCAAGGGCTGAATTGCCAAATAACTCGAGCTTATTTGCACACGTCACGGTCTAATGCGCTTGACGCATGAGATAGGGGGCCGACCCACGGGCCGGCCCCCAGCATGGGCGCGCGCTCTTCTCGGCGACGCTAGTCCAGGTCCTCGCCGTTGCGCGCGATGACCTTCTGGTAGTAGAAGAAGCTATCCTTGCGGCTGCGGGCCAGCGTGCCCGTGCCGTCGTCGTGCTTGTCGACGTAGATGAAGCCGTAGCGCTTGCGCATCTCGCCGGTTCCTGCGCTCACCACGTCGATCGGGCCCCACCAGGTGTAGCCGATGAGCCCCACGCCG
Source organism: Parafannyhessea umbonata (assembly GCF_900111255.1). Classification (GTDB taxonomy): domain Bacteria; phylum Actinomycetota; class Coriobacteriia; order Coriobacteriales; family Atopobiaceae; genus Olsenella_J; species Olsenella_J umbonata_A. The sequence goes on along the minus strand of NZ_FOGP01000002.1, from coordinate 288,350 downwards.
TCGTCGACGGCCTCGTGCATGGCGGCCACGTGCTTGCGCAGGTAGCTGATGCGGTAGTCGTCGTGGATCGAGCCGTCGGGCTCGACCTCGTCCTTGGCGCCGAAGCCGTTCTCCACCACCATGATCGGCAGCTGGTAGCGGTCCCAGATCTCGTTGAGGGCGATGCGCAGGCCCGTCGGGTCGATCTGCCAACCCCACTCGGAGCTCTCGAGGTAGGGGTTCTTGCCACCCTGGGTCATGTTGCCGGCCGACTCCTCAAGCGTGTCGTGAGTGCCCACGACGTTGCTCATGTAGTACGAGAGCGTGTAGAAGTCGATCGTGCCCTCGCGCAGCAGCTCCTCGTCGCCGGGCTGCATCTCGATCTCGATGCCGCGCTCGGCCCACATGCGCCTCGCCCACGTGGGGTAGGCGCCGCGCGCCTGGACGTCGGAGGAGTACCAGTTGAAGTAGCGCATGCCCTCGAGGTTGGCCCACTGGTCGGCCGGGTCGCAGGTCTCGGGGTAGCTCAGGATGAAGCAGTCCATGTTGCCCATCATGGTGCCGGGGTGCGCCTCGTGCGCGTACTTGACGAGCTTGGCCGAGGCGACCAGCTGGTTGTGCAGGGCGTTCATGCGCAGGTTGATGTCATCGGGCAGGTTGGCCATCGTGCCCGTGTAGCCCTGCACGGTGCCGAGCGACAGCGCCGCGCCGAAGGGCGCGCCCGCGACGTTGATCTCGTTGAAGGTGAGCCAGTGCTTGACCTTGCCCGCGAAGCGGTCGAGAAGGGCCTTGCCATAGCGGAAGTAGAGGTCGATGAGCTCGCGGCTGGCCCAGCCGTTGTACTTCTCGACGAGGTGGTAGGGCAGCTCGTAGTGCGAGATGGTCACGAGCGGCGTGATGCCGTGCGCGAGGCAGCAGTCGAACACGCGCTCGTAGAACGCGAGGCCCTCCTCGTTGGGCTCGGTCTCCTCGCCGGTCGGGAAGATGCGCGTCCAGTTGATCGACATGCGGAAGATGTTCCAGCCCATCTCGGCGAAGAGCGCGATGTCCTCCTCATAGTGGTGGTAGAAGTCGGTGGCCTCGTGGCTCGGGTAGAGCGCACCGGCGTCAAGTGTGGCGTCGATTTGGCGCGGCGTCTCGAAGCTGCCGCCCCTCATGTGGTCGGGCAGGCTGTCGCCCTTGCCGTCCACGTTCCATGCGCCCTCGTACTGGTTGGCGGCCGTCGCGCCGCCCCAATAGAATCCCTTGGGAAATCCCATCTGTCGTGTCCCTTTCGTCCGTCTACTTGGTCTTGATGCCCGCGGAGCCCGCCGTCACGGTGTCGGTGGCGACTACGGCGGCCTCGGGGTACTCGTCGGAGTTGGTCACGATCGTCATGATGACGTCGTGGTGGCCGGCCGCCTGGATCTTCTCGCGGTCGAAGCACATGAGGGGCTCGCCGGCGCGCACGTGGTCGCCCTTGCCCGCGAACAGAGTGAAGCCGTCGCCGGCCATCTCGACGGTGTCGATGCCCACGTGGATGAGGACCTCGACGCCGTCGTCGCCCGCGATGCCCACGGCGTGCGGCATGGCGCTCACCACGGTGCCCGAAACGGGCGAGAAGAGCCTGCCCTCGCTCGGCCAGATGGCCAGAGTGCGCCCCATGACCTCGCCCGCGAACACCGGGTCGGGCAGCGTCTCGACTCCCTCGACGCGGCCGCTGACGGGCGCGAGCACGATGTTCTCGCCGGGCTCGACGTCGAGCGCGGCCGGGCGCTCGGGAGCCTTGCGGCGCTCAAGCAGGTTGCTGATGAATCCCATGTTCTCCTGTCTCCTTCTCTCGTATGCTTCGCCGGGCGCGGCCCCGGTGGTTACTCGGCTAGGGTGCAGACGCTCTCGCGCTCGACGATGGTCGGCAGCACCGCGACGCGGATGACCTCGCCCAGCATGTTGCCCTTGATGCGGTCAACCAGGCGCTTCACGGCGAGCTCGCCCATGGCCTCCTTCGACACGCCCATGGTCGAGAGGTGCGGGGTGACCATGGTGCAGTGGATGGTGTCGTCGAAGCCGATGATCGAGACGTCCTCGGGGATGCGGATGCCGTGCTCCTGCAGGGCGCGCATGCAGCCGACCGCGATGATGTCGTTGTCGGCGAAGTAGGCCGTGCAGAGCTCGGGGTTGGTGTCGAGGTAGGCGTTCATGCCGTCGTAGGCGCTCTCGGTGCTCGCGCCGACGCGTACCACGTGCATGGGCGCGTTGTCCTCGACCTCCATCGAGCGCACGGCGGAGTAGAAGCCCTCCTGGCGCTCGAGGAAGTTGCGGATCGAGACGCCTGCGTGCAGGTAGCCGATCGAGCGGTGGCCGCGGGCGGAGAGGTAGCGGACGGCCTCCCAGGCCGCGCGCGTGTTGTCGATGACGACGGAGTCGAGGCGCTTGGTCGGGAACCAGCTGTCGAGAAGGACGACGGGCACCCCCAGACGCTCGAACTGGGAGATGTCGGGCGCCAGGGCCTCGGTGGCGAGTAGGATGATGCCCGCGCACTTGACCGAACGCAGCGCCTTGATCTGCTCCCGCTCGTTCTCGTGCGCGTAGAAGTACGAGACCGAGAGGCGGTGGTAGCCGTGCTTGTAGGTCGCGTCTGAGACGCCCTTGATGAGCGTCTCGAAGAACGGCGTGTCGCCGACGACCTCGCCGTGGCGCTTGTAAACGATCAAGAGAATCGTGCTCGTCGAGCGCATCTGGTCGGGTGCGTCGTACTCGAACCCAAGGCGCTGTGCGCACTTCATGACTCGGTTGCGGGTCTCGCGCCCGACGCCGGGCTTGTTCCTGAAGACGAGCGAGACGGTGGCGGGGGAGACCCCTGCCTCGCGTGCCACGTCGCGTGCCGTCACCTTCATGAGCCCAATCCTTTCCCTCGTGTTCTAGCCCGATTGTAAAACGCCGTTCGATTTAGTTCGAAAGATTTAGTAAATCCGATTGGCGACGGTCGGGCCCTGCTCTCTTCCTATTATCGGAAACGCAACGTAGACAGGCAAAACAAAGTCTGCGAACAGCCGTTAAACGAACGGAATCGCAGGTCGGAAAGTTTAGTTAGGAGAGAGGGATGGACACCATCAAGATCGGCTATGCGCCCACGCGCCGCAGCATCTTCTCGGCGCCCGACGCGCGCAAGTACCGCAAGATCATCGCCGACAAGCTCGTCGAGCTCGGCATCGAGTTCGTCGACATCGACGACATCAACGAGGAGGGCCTCCTCTTCGACGAGGACGACCGCGTCAAGGCGCTCGAGAAGTTCCGCGCCGCGGGCGTCGACGGCCTCTTCCTGCCGCACTGCAACTTCGGCACCGAGTTCATCTGCGCACGCCTCGCCAAGGACCTCGGCAAGCCGGTCCTGCTCTGGGGCCCGCTCGACGAGCGCCCCGAGCCCGACGGCACCCGCCTGCGCGACACCCAGTGCGGCCTGTTCGCGACCGGCAAGGTCCTGCGCCGCTTCCAGGTGCCCTTCACCTACATGACCAACTGCCGCGTCGACGACCCCGTCTTCGAGCGCGGCCTGCGCGACTTCATCGCGGTCTGCAACGTCGTCAAGACCTTACGCGCAGCCCGCATCCTGCAGATCGGCCCCAGGCCCTACGAGTTCTACTCCACCATGTTCAACGAGGGCGAGCTGCTCGAGCGCTTCAACATCGAGTGCGTCCCCGTGCCGCTGCCCGAGCTGACGCGCGGCGTCGCCGACGCGAAGGCCGAGGCCACCGGTGAGGGCACCTCCGACGTCGAGCGCCAGCTCGCCTGGATCGAGGAGCGCTACGACATCGACTGCACCCGCGAGCAGGTCAAGACCGTCGCCGCCATGGCCGTCTCCATCCGCCGCATGCTCAAGAAGTACCACTGCACCGCCGGCGTCATCCAGTGCTGGAACGAGCTCCAGAGCGAGCTCGGCATCATGCCCTGCGCCGCCAACTCCATCCTCAACGAGGAGGGCACGCCGATCATCTGCGAGACCGACGTCCACGGCGCCATCACGACCCTCATGGTTGAGGCCGCGACGATGGGCGAGAAGCGCGCCATGTTCGCCGACTGGACCATCCGCCACCCCGACGAGCCCAACGGCGAGCTGCTCCAGCACTGCGGGCCGTGGCCCTGCAGCGTTGCCTGCCAGCGTCCCAAGATTTGCGTGCCCCTGGCCTTCGACCACAATGGCGCGGTCACGGCCGAGGCCAAGCACGGCGACGTCACCATCGCCCGCTTCGACGGCGACAACGGCGACTACTCGCTCCTGCTCGGCAACGCCGAGGGCATCGAGGGCCCCAAGGGAATGGGCACCTACCTCTGGATCAAGGTCGACAACATCAAGCGCCTCGAGGCCAAGGTCGTCGAGGGGCCCTACATCCACCACTGCGCGGCAATCCACGCTAGCGTCGTCCCCGTGCTGTACGAGGCCTGCAAGTACCTGGGCATTCAGCCCGACCTCTACGACCCGATCGAGGAAGACGTCAAGGCATACCTGAGGGGAGAGTAGAGAATGACTAGCATTGAGGAGCTCGAGTCCCTGCGCTGGGACCTTCGCCAGCGCTGCGTCGACATCATCATGGCGGGTGGCGGCGGCCACATCGGAGGCGACATGTCCGTCATCGACGCGCTGATGGTCCTGTACAAGAACCACCTCAACGTGTCCCCCGAGAAGGTCGACGACCCCGACCGCGACCGCTTTGTGCTGTCGAAGGGCCACGCCATGGAGGCCTACTACGCGGTCCTCTGCGAGCAGGGCTTCCTCGACTACGAGGACGTGCGCGACCGCTTCTCCAAGTTCGGCAGCCCCTACATCGGCCACCCCAACAACAAGCTCGCCGGCATCGAGATGAACTCCGGCTCGCTCGGCCACGGCCTCCCCGTCGCGGTGGGCATGGCGCTCGCCGCCCGCATGGACTCCAGGAGCTACCGCACCTACGCCATCATGGGCGACGGCGAGCTCGCCGAGGGCTCCGTTTGGGAGGGCGCGATGAGCGCGGCCAACTACAAGCTCGACAACCTCTGCGCCCTCGTCGACCGCAACCGCCTGCAGATCTCCGGCGGCACCGAGGACGTCATGGCGCAGGACTCGCAGGAGGAGCGCTGGGCCGCCTTCGGCTGGAACGTCATCTCCATCCCCGGCAACGACGTCCGCGCCATCGACTCCGCGCTGACCCTCGCCGAGCAGACCTCGGGCAAGCCCACGGTCATCATCCTCAACACCACCAAGGGCCTCGGCTCCTCCCTCATGGAGAACAAGGCGTCCTGGCACCACCACCTCCCCAACGACGAGGAGTACAAGCAGATCTCGGCCGACTTCGCGGCCCACAAGGAGGCTGAGCGCAATGCCTAACACCATCGCAAACCGCAAGGCGATCTGCGACGTCCTGCTCGAGAGGGCACAGTCCGACCGCGACATCGTCGTCCTCTGCTCCGACTCGCGCGGCTCGGCGTCGCTCACGCCCTTCTTCGAGACCTTCCCCGAGCAGTCCGTCGAGGTCGGCATCGCCGAGCAGGACCTCGTGGGCATCGCCGCCGGCCTCGCCTCGTGCGGCAAGAAGGTTTTCGCGGCCAGCCCCGCCTCCTTCGTCACCACCCGCTCCTACGAGCAGGCCAAGGTCGACTGCGCCTACTCCGACACCAACGTCACCCTCATCGGCATCTCCGGCGGCGTCTCCTACGGCGCCCTCGGCATGAGCCACCACTCCGCGCAGGACATCGCCGCCATGAGCGCGATCCCCAACATGCGCGTCTACCTGCCGAGCGACCGCTTCCAGACCGCGTGCCTCATCGACGCACTCCTTGCCGACGAGAAGCCCGCCTACGTCCGCGTGGGCCGCAACCCCGTCGAGGATGTCTACGCGGCCGACGGCTGCCCCTTCGAGATGGGCAAGGCGACCACCCTCGCCGAGGGCGACGACGTCGCCATCATCGCCTGCGGCGAGATGGTCGCCCCGGCGCTCGCGGCCGCCAAGTCCCTCGAGGACAAGGGCGTCTCCGCCACGGTGCTCGACATGTACTGCGTCAAGCCTATCGACGCGGACGCCGTGCGCGACGCGGCCGCCCGCTGCAAGGTCGTCCTCACGGTCGAGGAGCACAGCCCCTTCGGCGGCCTCGGCTCCCAGGTCGCCCAGATCGTGGGCGAGTCCTGCCCCCGCCTCGTGAGGAATCTCGCGCTCCCGGACGCCCCGGTCGTGACGGGCACCTCCAAGGAGGTCTTCGCACACTACGGCCTCGACGCCGACGGCATCGCCGCCTCCGCGCTCGAGCTGCTCCAGAAGGCGGTCGACTAGCATGGGCGCCGCCAAGCGCTCCCTCGTCCTCGCGATCGACCAGTCCACGCAGGGCACTAAGGCCGTCCTCTTCGACGCCGAGGGAAACGCGGTCGAGAAGTGCGCACGTCCACACACCCAGATTGTGAACGAGCAGGGCTGGGTCAGCCATGACGGCGAGGAGATCATGACCAACGTGCTCGCGGTCGCCCGCGACGCGTGCAAGCGTGCCGGGGTGGTCTCGGGCGAGGTCGTCGCCGTGGGCATCTCCAACCAGCGCGAGACCTGCCTCGCCTGGGACCGCGAGACGCGCGAGCCTCTTGCCGACGCAGTCGTCTGGCAGTGCGGCCGCGCCAAGGGCCTTTTGGAGGAGCTCGCCGCACGGCACGCCGGCATGGCCGAGCGCGTGAGGGAGCTCTCCGGGCTCGCGCTCTCGCCGTACTTCTCGGCACCCAAGCTCGCCTGGCTCCTTGAAAACGAGCCCAAGGTCGCCGCGTCACTCGAGCGCGGCACGCTCTGCCTGGGCACGATCGACTCGTGGCTCACGTTCAAGCTCACCGAGGAGCACGCCTTCGCGACGGAGCCCTCGAACGCCTGCCGCACGCAGCTGCTCGACCTGAGGGACGCCCGTTGGAGCCAGGAGCTCTGCGACCTGTTCGGCGTGCCCATCGACTGCCTGCCCGAGGTCTGGCCCTCGGATTCCGTGTTCGGCCACACGACCATGGGCGGGCTCTTCTCCCAGGCGGTGCCCGTCTGCGGCATCTTGGGCGACTCGCAGGCCGCGCTCGCGGCGCAGAACTGCCTTGCGCCCGGCGACCTCAAGGCGACCTACGGCACCGGCTCGTCGGTCATGATGCAGGTGGGGGAGAGCCCGCGCGAGAGCTCGCACGGGCTGGTCTCCTCGATCGCCTGGGAGATCGGCGGCAGGCGCTCCTACGTGCTCGAGGGCAACCTCAACTACACGGGCGCCGTGATCAGCTGGCTGAAGGACGACATGGGGCTCATCTCGGACCCGGGCGAGGTCGAGGGCGTCATCGCGCGCGCCAACCCGGACGACCGCGCGTACTTCGTGCCGGCGTTCACGGGCCTCGGCGCACCCTGGTGGGACGCGGACGCCACCGGCATGCTCACGGGCGTCACGCGCACCACGGGTCGCGCCGAGATGGTCAAGGCCTGCGCCGAGTGCATCCCGTACCAGACCGCCGACGTCATCGAGGCACTGCGTGAGGACTCGGGGCTTGCGATAGGGGAGCTTCGGGCCGACGGCGGCGTCACCAGGAACCGCTACCTCATGCAGCTGCAGGCGGACGCCGCGGACCTTACGGTCGTCACGTCGAGCCTGGAGGAGCTCTCCGCGGCAGGCGCCGCCTACGTGGCAGGCCTCTCGTGCGGCCTGTACGAGGGCAACGCGATCTACGAGCGCGTCTCGCATGGGTCCTACTCGCGCGAGATGGGCGACGCGGAGCGCTCCCGGCGCCTGGACGGCTGGCACGACGCGCTCTCGAGGGTTCGGTCGTCTCGCGCCTAGCGATGGCCACGCTTTACGCGACTAAACCGCCGCGCGGGCGCCCGCGTGTACGCGAACATGTCGGAATGCCTGCTCGTGAGCGGTGTTCCGGCATCCGGAGAAGGACTCGAAACTAGACGGGACTTAAGGATTTATTAAACCCCCATCGCACGGTTTTCCAAATGTGACGATTCTATTCTCTTCTCAGCAAGACAAGGCACCGGGCATGACGCCTTGAGAGGCACCACAAGACAGATTCGTATATAAGTGTTCTGGACAACAAGGAGGAAGGCATGGCAGTGGATAACGAGAAGATCGCCAAGGAGGTGCTCGAGTTCGTCGGTGGCGACCAGAACATCGCGTCTGCGACCCACTGTATGACTCGACTGCGCCTCACGATCTCCGACAAGGAGAAGGTCGACGGCGACTCGATCAAGAAGATCACCGGCGTCCTGGGCATCAACTGGGCCGGCGAGCAGCTTCAGGTCATCATCGGCCAGAACGTGCCCAAGGTCTACGACGCGATCGTCGCCCTGGGCGTCTCGGGCGCGGGCTCTATCGACGAGAACCTCGACGAGGACCTGCCCAAGGAGAAGCTGACGCCCGCCAAGGTCGGCAACGCGATCCTCGACTACCTATCGGGCTCCATGGTGCAGCTGATCCCGGTCGTCATGGCCGCGGGCCTCTTCCGCACCTTCGCCGTCCTGCTCGGGCCGGAGGTCTTCCACCTCGTCTCCGACACCGACCCCACCTACACGTTCTTCAATACGACGCTCTACGAGGCCGGCTTCTACTTCCTGCCGATCTACCTCGGCTACTGCGCCGCCAAGAAGCTCAAGTGCAGCCCGCTTCTCGGCATGCTCTGCGGCGGCATCCTCGTGGCGCCCTCGATCGTGTCTGCAGCCGCCGACGGTGCCCAGATCAGCGTCTATGGCATCCAGATCGCCGCGGCCAACTACTCGCAGAGCGTCCTGCCGATCATCCTCACGATCCCGGTGCTCGCCGTGGTCGAGATGTTTATGAGGAAGCACGTCCCCGACGTCCTCTCCACGCTCTTCGCGCCGTTCTTCACGATGATCATCGTCGTCCCCATCATGCTCGTCGTGCTCGCGCCGCTCGGTAACCTCCTCGGCCAGGGCATCGCGCAGCTCCTCTTCGGCCTTCAGAGCCTCGGCCTCTTCGGCACCGGCATCGCCATGGCCCTCCTCGGCGCCTTCTGGCAGCTGTTCGTTGTGGCCGGCATGCACATGCCCGTCATCATGCTCGCCCAGGTCCAGATCCTCCAGGTCGGCTACGACCCGTTCCTCTTCGTCTCCACCAACTGCGCCATGACCGCCGTCTGGGGCTGCGCGCTCGGCGCCTTCCTGCGCATCCGCAACAAGCAGGAGAAGGGCATGGCTGCCGGCTACGTCGTCTCCGCCCTGGTGGGCGGCGTCACCGAGCCCGCGCTCTTCGGCACCGTGCTCCGCTTCCGTCGCACCATGCTCGGCATGATCTGCGGCGGCGCCGCCGGCGCGCTGGTCTCCTACGTCCTCGGCGTCACCCTCTACCCGGGCGCCATGGCGACCAACTTCCTGATCTTCCTCGGCTACATGCAGGGCGGCATGGGCAACACCATCAACGCCATCATCGGCATGGTCGTGGCCATGATCGTCTCGACGATCGTCACCTTCCTCTTCGGCTTCAGCAAGGAGGAGCTCGCCGAGCTCGACAACAAGTAGTTCCTGCCACGTCAAGCGGCTTGGACATGCATCCAGCAGTGCCTACACTGCATGGGCGGCCGGGGGAGACCTCGACCGCCCCTTTTTCTCTATCACATCGACGAGAGGAGCCACCCATGTGCCAGAGAGCCGTGACCTGGCGCGCGACGACCATCGACCTCGAGGCCGCGCACGCCTACCCCGACCCCGTGAGGGACTGCCTCATCAGCGTGACCTTCGAGCACGAGGGCGGCGCGCGCGTCGTGCGAGAGGCCTACTGGGACGGCGGGGCAACCTATCGCGTGAGCTTCGCGCCCACCGCCGACGGCATCTGGCGCTGGGAGGTCGAGGCGCCCGCGGACTCGGGCCTGCGTGGGCGCGAGGGCAGGCTCTTCTCGGCGGCGTACGAGGGTGAGCTGGGCGTCTTTCGCCATGGGTTCCTGCGCGTGGGCGCCGGCGGTCGCCACTTCGAGCACGCGGACGGGACGCCGTTCTTCTGGCTGGGCGACACCCATTGGGAGTTCGCGTGGGGCGAGCGCTGGGACGAGTCGAGCCATCCGGGCATGGCGAGCCAGTTTCGCGGCATGGTGGACCGGCGCGTGGCGCAGGGCTTCACCGTGTACCAGACCAACCTGCGCGCGGACCTGGCCGGCGAGTCGCGCTTCTGGCGGGAGCTCGACGGGGCGCGCGGCCCGGTGCCCAACGTGGAGTTCTTTGCGGACGAGCTCGACCGGCGCATGGCCTACGTGGCCGACGCCGGCCTCGTGAACGCGCTCGGCATCGCGTGGGGGTTCAACCTGGGGCGCGGCCTCACGACCGTGGACAACATGCGCGAGCTGGCGCGCTACGTGGTTGCGCGCTACGGGGCGCTCCCCGTGGTGTGGACGCTCGCCGGCGAGGTGGCCGGCTACGACGACGCCGCGCGCGACGAGCTGATCGCGGGGTGGCGCGAGGTCGCCCGCGAGGTCGAGCGACGCGACGGCTACGGGCAGCTCGCCACCGTGCACTATACCAACGAGCGCCCCTTTGCCGACTACTACTTCGACGAGCCGTGGTTCGACTTCGCGCTCAACCAGGCGGGACACGGCGACTATGTGGTGGCCGAGGGCGACTACCGCGCGTGGCTCGCGTGCCATGCGGGCAAGCCGCTGGTGGAGGGGGAGGCCCTCTACGAGCTGTGCTCGTCGCTCGAGGAGATGGGGCCGCGCAAGATCGACGCGGCCATGGTGCGCCGCGTGGCCTACATGGCGATCCAGTGCGGCTGCGCCGGCTACACCTACGGGGCGCAGGGCATCTGGGACAACGCCTGGGAGAAGGGCCTGCCCGCCGACCCCATGGCCCGCATGGTGGCGCAGGTCTTCAATCGCTTTGGCGTGACCTGGGACGAGGCGATCGACGCGCCGGGCGCCGAGCAGATGGGTCATCTGCGGCGCCTGTGCGAGGACGTGGGCTGGTGGCGGATGCGGCCCTACGGCTCCGGTGGGTCGGCGCTTCTGGGCAGGCACCGTCCCCTGGTGACGGTCGCCCCCGACGGCCGAGAGGTGGTGGCCTACTATGCGTCGAACGTGCGCAAGCGTCTGTCTGTGGAGGGCGTCGAGCCGGGGGCCTGGGAGGCACGCTGGTTCGACCCGCGCGAGGGGCGCTACGGCGAGCCCTTCTCGCTCGAGGCGGTCGACGGCGTGCTCGAGCTGCCCGAGAGGCCCGACATGGAGGACTGGGCGCTCGTGGCCCGCGCGAGGGGATAGGGCTAGCGGGTGGGCCCCGGGCGCCTACTCGTCAAACAGGTCGCTATGCGTCCAGGTCTTCAAAGAGCTCGTCGGCGCTGTGATAGCCGTGGGCGTTGGGGTCTGTGGCAATGTGGTCTGCTTCGATCATCGCCGCACGCGTATCCGCATTGGGGACATTGCGAGAGGGCTTGAAGGGAAGGCCCTGCTCGCGTACGGCCTGGCGGAGAAACGTGTTGACGGCGGTAGAGAAGTTCATGCCGAGGTCGGCAAAAAGCCGATCTGCCTCGCGCTTGAGTGCTGCGTCCGTCCTGATGCTTGTGGTAATGGTGCCCATGACAACCTCCTTGTAATGCAGAGTACATCTCATGTATTGCAAGGAAACCGATCTATTCGCTCTCAGGTCGATTATTGCGAGGATTCGCCTGCGACGGCCCTAGTCCTCTTCGCCGTAGCGCCTGTCGGAGAGGCCCTCGAGCGCCGCCTCGATCGCCCTTTGCTGCTCGGCCGAGAGCGGACGGTGGCAGAGGTCCTGCCATGGCAGTTCGCGCAGGGGCGTGGCGTGGAGTTCCGTCGGCGTCATGGCCAGGTGGAGGTGGGGAACGATGCCCTCGATCGCGGCGACGGCGGCGCTGTCGGCGAGCACGTCGGAGAGACGCGTGTCCAGGGAGAGCGTGCGGCGCAGCGCGACCGTGGCCTCGTAGGCGACGGCGTAGGTGCCGCCTTCCAGCTCGACGTAGCCCCGAGCGCCTCGGTCGTCACTCGCGTCGCCGGCCAAGGCGAGCCAGGCGCTCTTCGGGGCGTGCGGCAGCGTCACGCGCGCGGTGCAGCCAAGGGGGACCGTGAGCTCCAGGCGCACGCTCCTCTCGCCCGAGACGGACCAGGCGACGCGCCAGGTGCCGCGGGGCGAGTCGAAGGTAGCCTCGAGCTTGCCCAGACGCCAGTCCACGTGAGGCGCGACGGTGGCGCGCGCGAAGCCGGGGGCTGCGGCGTCGGGGCGCAGGCCGGCGGTCCAGCCGAAGAGCCAGGCGCAGATCGAGCCGTAGGCGTAGTGGTTGAGGCTGTTCATGCTCGTGCCGGTGATGCGGCCGTCCTCGTCGAGGGAGTCCCAGCGCTCCCAGATGGTCGTGGCGCCCTGGATGACGGGGTTGAGCCAGCCGGGCTGGCGCTCGCGCAGCAGCAGTTGGTAGGCGTCGCGCTCGTAGCCGGTGCGGCAGAGGGCCTCGCAGATGACGGGTGTTCCCACGAACCCGCAGGTGAGCTGGCCTCCCATGGCCTGAACGAGGTCGTGGAGGGCGCGCCCGGCGCGGCGCGCGTCGGCAAGGCCGTGCACGATCGTGAGGGCGTGGGCCGTCTGCGTATCGATGCAGCAGCGGCCGTTGGGCGAGAAGTACTCGCTGCGGATCCAGCTGAGAAGAGCCTCGGCCAGCGCCTCGAACCGCGCCTTGTCAGCACCCTCGCCGAGCACCGCGGCCGCCCGCGCCATGATGCGGGCGCTCTGCAAGTAGGCGACGTAGGCGACGAAGCCCTCGTCGGTGGCGCCGAAGCGCTCGTCCTTACCGGGCCGCGAGTCGAGCGCGAGCCAGTCGCCCAGGTGCGCGGCGGCGCTGGGCCAGCTGTGGTCGTCGCCGTCGAGCGCGGCCACGTGGTCCATCCACGCTCGCATGGCGCCCCAGTGCTCGCGCAGCACCGCGTCGTCTCCCGAGAACAGGTAGAGGTTCCAGGGGATCACCACGGTCGCGTCGCCCCAGACCGAGCCCGCGCCCACGAGCCCGAAGCTCGGGACCACCATGGGCATGGCACCGCCGAGGCCCTCCTGCTCGAGGGCCATGTCGTGCAGGTACTTGCGATAGAACGCGTAGGGCTTGCCCAGGTAGCAGGCCGTTGGGCTGAAGATCTGCGCGTCGCCGGTCCAGCCCATGCGCTCGTCGCGCTGTGGGCAGTCGGTCGGCGTGTCCACGAAGTTGTCGCGCATGCCCCAGCGCGCGTTTTCCACGAGCCGGTTGACGAGCGGGTTGGCGGTGCGAATCTGCCCCGCGGTGGTCTCCACGTCGCTGTACCAGGCCACGCCCTCGAAGTCGGAGGGCCTGAGGTCGGCCACGCCCTCCACCTTGACGTAGCGGTAGCCGTAGTAGGTGAAGCGCGGCCGCAGCACGTGCGGCTCCCCGTCGCTCACGAAGGTGTAGGCGGCCTGTGCGCTCCGCAGGTTGTCGCGATAGAAGTTGCCGTCCTGCAGCACCTCGCCGAACTGCAGGCGCACGGTCGCGCCGGCCGGCTCGTGCACGCGCATCCTGAAGCCGCCGGCGATGTTCTGCCCGAGGTCGAGGACCTTCTCGCCTGCCGGCGTCTCGACCAGCGTGGGCGAGAAGAGCTCATGGTCTGAGACGGCGGGGGAGAGCCGGTCGCGGAGTCTCGCGGTGCGCGCCGCGGCCTCCTCGGGATCGAGCAGCCGCGCAGGCATAGGCTCGACGGCAGGCAGGGTCGCGTCGACGTGCTCGCCGTCGTAGATGTTCGAGAACGTGACGTTGGAGCGGCCGACCTGCCACGACTCGTCGGTCGCGACGACCTCGTGCGAGCCGTCAGCGTAGGTCAGGTGGACCTCCGCGATGAGCGACCAGTCGTCGCCGTAGTAGCCGCCCCTGGTGGGAATGAACCCGAAGCGCCCCTTGTACCAGCCGTCGCCCAGCGTGACGCGGAGGTCGTGCTCGCCGGGCGCCGCAAGCGCGCCGGTCAGGTCGATCGTCGCTACCTGGAGCCACTTGTCGTAGGCGCAGGTGCCGGGCGCGAGGTGCTCGGTCGAGGCGAGTCGCCCGTCGACCTCGACCTCGTAGAGGCCAAGGCCGCACACGTAGGCGCGCGCCGCCGCGAGGGGCGCGCCCGGCCGCGTCGTGATGGTCCGCGAGAGGGTGGGGTGGCGCCCGTCGGCCTCGTCGCAGCCGATCCACGCGGCCTGCCACGGCTCGCCCATCTTGCCGGTCTCGAAGGAGTGCTCCACGCCCTCGGCAACATGGCCCGCCTCGTCGCGCACGCTGACCTGCCAGGTGTAACGCGTGCGGGGGAGAAGGGCGACCCCCGGCCTCGTGGCGGCGCAGTCAAGCTCGGCCCAGCCGGTGTCGCAGGCGACGCCCGCCCCGGATCGCACGACGAGGCGCGACTCGATGCGGCCCCGTGCGGCCTCGCCCACGTCGTCGACTACCCACGAGAAGGTCGGCGATCCCAGGTCGAAGCCCAGGGACTCTGTCATGTGGTTGACCCTGCAGGTGCGAATCCTCATGCGATGTCTGCCTCTCAAGAGTGCGCCCCGCACGTGGCGGGGCGCTTGTCGCTTGGTTGTCCTATGCGCCCACGGTGATGATGACGCGGCGGTAGTTGACCATGTAGGGAGTCCTGCTCGGCTCGTCGGACGCGCGGGCGACGAGGTGGATGGTGTCGCCGGGCTTGGCGTCTGCGGGGACGGTGAGGCTGACGCACGCGCCGTCCTCCCGTCGTTCGACGTCGAGGACGAGCTCTCCCTCGTATCCGTCGGCATCGGCGTAGCGCGTCCAGGTGACGCACACCTCGTCGCCGTCGGGGTCGGTCGCGAGAGCGTGCAGCGTGACCTCCTGACCGGGGGCTGCGACCACGTCGACGCCCTCCTCCACGCTGACCTCGGGGGCGTGGTTCACGCTCTTCTCGTCCGGCGTCGTGCACCAGGTCGCGCGCGAGGCGAAGTCGTTCATCCAGTCGCCGATCCAGCGCGTGAGCTGCAGGGCGTCTCCCTTGGTGGGGCCCTGCGCCGCGTCGGTGGCGTTTTGCCAGTAGTCGGCATCGGGGTTGAACTCGTTTTCGGCGTTGCGGACGAAGCGTCCGCCCCAGCCGCCGAAGGTCGGGTCCTCCAGGCTGCGCAGGCCCTTGTCGATCAGGTACAAGAACGACGGCGAGTCGCCCTCCGAGATCATGTCGTAGCGGTTGCGCGGCTGCTTGCCCCACCAGTTGCCGCCCATGAGCTCGGCGTTCGAGCCGAACTGCGAGCGGTCCTCCTCGCCGGGGTAGACGTGGCCGTCGCCCCAGGTGTGGTAGCGCGCGAGCAGCGGCCCCTTCTCCAGCAGGTTGGGCTTGATCCAGCTGCCCCGGAACATCCTCAGGTCGGCGGGCGGGATCACGGTCTCGTCGAACATGAAGGCAATGCCCTGGATCGACGTGCAGTGCAGCATGCGCAGGTCAGGCCAGGTGCGGCAGATGTAGTCGCGGTAGGTGTCGTCCTGCGTGACGATCATGAAGATGATGCCCTTTTGACAGACCTGGCGATAGACACTGTCCCACTGGTCGGTTCCGCGGAAGTCAAGTTCGATGTGCTTGAGGGCGCGGGCGATGGTGTTCGTGCCGCCTCCGGCCAGGAGCCACAGGGGTCTGGGGTCGCTGGTCAGGAGTGCCTTCCTGATGAGCTCGGAGCCCTTGGTGTCCTCCGACATCTCGCCGATCGTCTTGACGTTGCCGACCGCGGTCACGCTCCGGAGGTATTCCGGCGTGGGGTAGCTGGGGTCGTGCGCCACGAGGTTGGGGTAGACCTTCCCGTAGGCGTCGATGTCGTCGAGCATCCACTGGGGGTTGGCCCAGCGCTTGGGGGCGATACCCTGCTTGGGGTCGCCTGCGTAGTGGAAGATCGAGCTCGACGAGACGAGCCCTTCGATGTCGATGTCGTTCGCGTAGAGAAGCAGGTGGACAAAGGAGTTCATGTCGTCGCATTCGCCATCGTTGGTGAAGATGGCGCGTGCCTTCTTGCTGTTCATGGGCATATCCAATCGCCGTCGCGTTTTCCACCATTGTCGGTCCGGCGTGGGCGTTTAGCTGCGAGTTCGAAATTTACTAAACCTTCGTCTAGTAAATGCCCACCTCGTATGGGCGTTGGGTTTGGCCTGCTCTACAGCCCAATGACGAGCCCCTCGAACGCCTTGGCGGCCCGGTCCTCGTCCTCTCCCTCGACCACGATCTCGATCCTCTCGCCCTCGCGGACGTCGAGCAGCATGAGGCCCATCATGTCCGTCGCGTTGGAGCGGACGCCACGCGTGACGATGGTCACGTTGCTCTTCCACCTGTTGGCCTCGGCCGTGATCGTCGATGCGATGCGCGCGTGAAGCCCGCTGGGGTCTTTCAGCACATGGGTGATCGTCTTCATCGTTGTCTCCCTCGCGTATGTTTCGGGACGCTCCGCCCCGGTTGGTGTCTTGCCTAACAGTATCTTCGACACGCCGCGTCAGACGACTGGTTATACGTGCGAGAACCCGGTCTAGTAAATCCATTTAGGATTATTTAGCAACGTGGCACCGCGCCCGCTGACGCGTCGGCGAGCCGCATGGCGCGCACTTCTCCCCGTGGGCGCTTGCCCGAGCGAGCACCTGCCGCCGGTCCTGCGCTCCAAGCGGAAAGGGTGAGGTCTGCGTGCGTTTGCTGATGGGGCGGGGTCCGACGCGCCCCGGCGCTACACTCTTGGGGGCGCCGCTGCGTCGCGGCGGCCACACCAATGGAATCCGAACGTCGGGAGATACCACATGTCAGAAACCGTGGGCGTTGAGGCCTCGCGGGAGCTTGTCGACTTCATCGGCAGGAGCCCCAGCATGTTCCATACGATTGCTACCGTTCGCGCGTACCTGGACGAGAAGGGCTTCGCCTTCCTGCCCGAGGGCGAGCCCTGGAGCGTCGAGCGTGGCGGCTCGTACTACACCGTGCGAAACGGCTCGAGCATCGTCGCCTTCACCGTCGGCACCGAGCTCGACGACTACCACTTCCAGATTGCCGCGTCGCACTCGGACTCTCCCACGTACAAGGTCAAGAGCGTGCCCGAGCTCGAGGGACCCGGCGAGTACCTTCGCCTGGACGTCGAGGGCTACGGCGGCATGATTGACAACACCTGGCTCGACCGCCCGCTGAGCGTGGCTGGCCGCGTCCTGGTGCGCGAGGGCTCGCGCATCCAGGGCCGCCTGCTCTACATCGACCGCGACATCCTCGTCATCCCCAACGTCTCCATCCACATGAACCGCGACGTCAACAAGGGCATCGAGCTCAACCGCCAGGTTGACCTGTGCCCGCTGTTCTCGGCGGGGAGGCTCAAGCGCGGCGCCTTCGACGCCATGGTCGCCCAGGAGCTCGGCGTCGAGCCCGAGCAGGTCATTGCCAAGGACCTCTTCCTGGTCAACCGCCAGGAGGGCCGCGTCTGGGGCTGGGAGGACGAGTTCGTTTCCGCCCCCAAGCTCGACGACCTCCAGTGCGCGTTCTCGTCGCTCAAGGGCTTCCTCGCGGCCCGCAACGAGCATGCTGTCAACGTCTTCGCGTGCTTCGACAACGAGGAGGTCGGCTCGAACACCAAGCAGGGCGCCATGTCCACGTTCCTGCATGACGCGCTGGTGCGCCTGAACCTATCCCTGGGTAAGGACGTGCAGGACTACTACCGCGCGGTCGCGGGCTCGTTCCTGGTCAGCTGTGACAATGCCCATGCGGTCCACCCCAACCATGGCGAGAAGACCGACGACGTCAACTGCTCGGTGCTCAACGGGGGAGTCGTCATCAAGGAGGCCGCCAACCAGAAGTACACGACCGACGCCTTCAGTCGCGCGCTCTTCTCGGCCGTGTGCACCGATGCCGGCGTCCCCGTCCAGACCTTCGCTAACCGCAGCGACTCCGCGGGTGGCTCCACGCTCGGCAACCTCTCGAACACCCAGGTGAGCGTCCATGCCGTGGACATGGGGCTGGCTCAGCTCGCCATGCACTCGAGCTTCGAGACGGCGGGCGCGCTCGACACGGCCTACGCCATCAACGCGCTTGCTGCGTTCTTCTCGACCAACCTGCTGATCGACGGATTCGAGTCTGCTCAGATCTAGGCGGCCGCGTGGGCCCGTCGCCACAGGGTGGGCCCGGTGCCTGACTCCTAGACGCACAAGAAAAGGGGTGGTGCATCAACGATGCACCACCCCTCATGTTTGCGAGCGCTTGTTCCTGCCGCCTCGCGTTCCCGTCGGGAACTAGAGGAGCATGATGCCGGCCTTCTCGCAGGCCTCGGTGGTCTCCTCGTCCCAGAGGGATGCCTGGACCTCGCCGATGTGGGCCTTTGCGAGCAGCAGCATGCAGATGCGGCTCTGGCCGATGCCGCCGCCGATGGTGTAGGGGAGCTCGCCGGCGAGCAGGGCCTTGTGGAAGGGGAGCTCGCGACGGTCGTCGCAGCCGGCCATGGTGAGCTGCTTGTCGAGCGACTCGGGGCTGACGCGGATGCCCATGGAGCTCACCTCGAAGGCGCAGCCGAGGGTCTCGTTCCAGAACAGCAGGTCGCCGTTGAGGCCCCAATCGTCATAGTCGGGAGCACGGCCGTCGTGGGGCTCGCCGCTGGCAAGCGGGGCGCCGACGCCCATGATGAACGTCGTGTGGTGGTCGGCGACGAAGCGGTTCTCGCGCTCCTTCGGGGCAAGCTCGGGATAGAGGTCCTCGAGCTCCTGCGTGGTGATGAAGGTCACGTCGCGGTCAAGGTCGACGTCGAGCTGCGGATAGGTCCACTTGAGCTCGTCGAGGGTGCCGCAGATGGCGGTCACGATGCGACGGACGGTATCCTGCAGGTACTCGATCTTGCGGTCCTCCAGCGAGATGACCTTCTCCCAGTCCCACTGGTCCACGTAGATGGAGTGCAGGTTATCGAGCTCCTCGTCACGACGGATTGCGTTCATGTCGGTGACGATGCCCTTGCCCACCTTGAAGTCGTAGCGCTTGAGAGCGAGGCGCTTCCACTTGGCGAGCGAGTGAACTACTTCGGCATCCTTGCCAATCGCAGGGACGTCGAAGCCGACGGGACGCTCGACGCCATTGAGATTGTCATTGATTCCTGTAGCGGGGTCGACTGCAAGCGGGGCCGTCACACGCACAAGGTGCAGTGCGGCGCAAAGCTTTGCAAGGAAGATGTGTTTGATGCGCTCGATGGCGCGCTGAGTGTCATACGTATCGAGCTGCGATACGTACCCGTCGGGGATACTGATCATGTTCCCACTCCTCTTCTGTCGGTACTACAGGACAAGCGCAGCATATCCCACCTTTGCCGGTGGCTCGCCCCTTGCCTGTCGTTGTTTACCCCCACCTTACATAGCCGCAACGTTTAGGCAGGGGAGAAGAGCGTGTATCGAAATCTGCCGAGGTAGATGCTATCGGTCGGTTGCCAGGCGCCATTTGGCGACCACGTCAATCTGTCATGTGCTGTTACAATTGGCCGGAAATGGTTGGCGCCTCGCCCGCGAGGCCCTGTCCGATGGAGGAGTTACATGGTTTCTGGCACCACCGAACGCTCGGGCGTCGGCAAGCTCGTGGGCGCCGTAGTAGCGCTGGCCGCCCTCTACGTCCTTCCGAGCCTCGTGATCTTTCCGCTCGTCGACTACGCCAACGACAGCGACTCGCTCAGCCTCCTGGTAGAGCTCATTGTCGCCTCCATGTCGGTCGGGGCCCTGTGTCTCCTGGGCGGGACGCACATGCTCGACTACGAGAGGGGCGACTTCGCCCGCGTGTGGAAGTACACCGGCCCCATCATGGTCGTCTCCCTGGTCCTGGGCGCGCTCTCGATCTTCGAGTACGTCTCGTCAGGTACGGAGGTCTCGCCCTACTGGCTCTCGAAGCTCGCGCTGTATACCATGCTGTGCCTCGGCATCGGCTTCTACGAGGAGTCCTACTGCCGCGGCATCGCCCTGGGCGGGCTCCTGAGCGCGTTCGGCAGGACGCGCGCGGGGTTCATGGGCTCGGTCCTCGCGACCGCCGTGTTCTTCGGCTCGCTTCACATCTCGTGGGGCGCCCTTGACTTCTCGAGCGCCTCCCAGCTCGCGCAGGCGCTTCTGAAGATGACCCAGACGGGCATGTACAGCGTCTGTCTGAGCGCCGCCATCCTGGAGAGCAACCGCCTTTCCGGCGCGGCCTTCTTCCACGGGCTTGACGACTTCCTGGTCATGTTCGGCCCGTACGTTCTGTTCGGCGTCGAGCAGGACACCAACTATGTCTCGTCGGGCGAGGACGGCGCGCTGATGATCGGCATGTACGTCGTGCTCGTCCTGCTCTACCTCCCCTCGTTCATCAAGGCGCTGCGCGCGCTGATCATCATGCCGCTTCCCCGCAGGGGCGGCCTCTACGGCGAGGGGGCCCTTCCCGCCAGGGAGCTCGAGGTCGCCTATCGCGCCGTCGTCGACGCGCGCTCTGCGGACCGCGCGGTGGCCAGGTCCTTCTTTGACCAGTGGGTCGCCTACTACAAGTCCCTCGAGGCGTACCAGGGCCAGCAGGCTTGGGCTGCACAGCAGGCTCCGGCGGCGCGGCAGGCCTGGCCGGCGCAGCCCCAGCAGGTCTCGTCTGCCCATCCGGCACATCAGGCTCCTGTCGCGCCTGCTGGCCAGCCCATGCGCGTCATGCCCGTTCCCCCGGAGGGGTATGTCCCCAATCCGACTCGGGTCGCCGCGACGCAGGCACCCGCGCCCGTGGCGTTCGTGCGCCCGCAGCCGCCCGTGCCGCCCCAGGTGCATCCGGACGCCGCAAGCTCCGGCCTCCCCACGCCTCCTCTGGGGTGGGCACGCTAGGATTCTCGACGGCCGCACGCCCGCGACGGAGTCCTTGCGGAGCCGATGGGCGCAGGTTGTTGACGGCACGCTCAAACCGTCGAAGAATCGCAGATAAAAGTAGGAGAACGGGCGAGAAGGAATGCACTTCTCGCCCGTTTATTCGTGGTATTCTGCGAACGGTAAAACTGCTTGTGGCTGCGTCTTAACAAACTGCTAACATGGGCGTGGCGGCTTTAACGTAGCTTAAACAGGCCTTTGCCGACCTCTGTTGTTCAACTATGGCCATAGATGCTTTGGAAGGGCATGGCATATGAGTCGAGTAAAGCGTAAGGAAGACATCTTCTTCACCCAGTTCAAGGAGTTCAGCGAGCTTACCGTTTCAGCCGCAGAGCTGTTCCTCGACATCGTCGAGAACTACTCCGAAAAGGCCGACCTGATTCCCGAGGTCAAGGAGTACGAGACCAAGGGGGACGAAGAGGTCGGGAAGATCATGACCACTCTCAACTCTTCCTTCATCACGCCGTTCGACCGAGAGGACATCTCGGCGCTCGCACTTCAGATGGACGAGATCGTCGATGGCCTCGAGAACGTTGCCGCCCGCTTCAAGCTCTACGACATCGACGCCATCCGACCCGAGGCGGTCGACATGGCCCGTCTGATCGTCAACGCGACCAAGCACTTGGACATCGCGTTTGAGAAGTTCCCTGACTTCAAGAAGGACGCCTCGATCCTGAAGCACACCAAGGCCGCCAACGACGTCGAGGACGAGGGCGACATCGTCTACCGCGACGCCCTCGCGAGGCTCTTTCGTGAGCACGGCGACACCATCGAGGTCGTCAAGTGGAAGTCGCTTCTCGACAAGATCGAGGACACCCTCGACGCCTGCAAGGATGTCGCCAACGACATCCGGAATGTCATCGTGAAAAATGGTTAGCGCACTTCTCGTCTGTGTTCTGGTCGCCGCCCTCGTCTTCGAGTTCATCAACGGCTTCCACGACACGGCAAACGCCATCGCCACGACGGTCTACACCAAGGCGCTTCCCGTCAGGACGGCAATCGCCATGTCCGCCGTCATGAACTTCGTCGGCGCGCTCACCAGCGAGAAGGTTGCCCTCACCATCTCGAAGGGCCTCGTGGACATCCAGCTTGACCTCTACGTCATCCTGGCGGCTCTCATCGGCGCTATCGTCTGGGACTTCTTCACCTGGTGGCGCTCTATCCCCAGCTCCTCGTCGCACGCGCTCATCGGCAGCCTCATTGGCGCGACGATCGTGCACACCGGCACCACGCAGCACGTTATCTGGGACGGCGTCGTGGGCAAGGTCGTCATCCCCCTGTTCACCTCGCCGCTCATCGGCATGGCCTTGGGCTTCCTGATCATGAAGCTCGTGTTCGAGCTCTTCGCCAACTGGACGCCCCACAAGGCCAACGGCCTCTTCCACAAGCTCGAGATCGTCTCGTCCGCGTTCATGGCTTACAGCCATGGCAACAACGACGCACAGAAGACCATGGGCATCATCACGCTCGCGCTCGTCTCGGCCGGCCTGGCTGACCCAGCGCTCGGCGTTCCCCTGTGGGTCAAGATCACCTGCGCCGTCACCATGGCCATCGGAACCTCTATCGGCGGCCAGCGCATCATGCGTACCGTCGGAGACGGCGTCACCAAGCTGACCCCGGTCATCGGCTTCGTCGCGCAGACCTCCTCGACCGTCGCCATCGAGCTCATGACCGCGCTCGGCGCTCCCGTCTCGACGACGCAGGTCGTCACTACCTCTATCATGGGCGCAGGCTCTGCCCGCCGTCGCAGCTCCGTTCGCTGGGGCGCGGCGCGCAAGATCATTGCGGCCTGGTTCATCACGCTGCCGATCACCATCCTGCTGGGTGGCCTGAGCGCCTTCTTCATCGGTCGCATCCTGGGCATGGCCTAGTCTTGCGACGAGGGCGAGAAGTCCTCCCTGTTCGGCTCCCTTGCGACCCTGGCCCCGCGGCAATGCCGCGGGGCCTTTCTTGTGCCGACCGTTCGCCGCCGGCCTTCGAGGCGGTAACTGTGTAGAAACGCTTTGGTTGTTACCATGGCCCCACGATTCGTGCGAGGCTCGGACCTCGCGAAAGGGGTGGTCCATGGCAAGGAAAGACGACGTCCTTACGATGGGGCGCGACCAGATTGCGGCGCTTCAGCTCGAGGGCATCAAGAAGACAGTCATCTGCTGCTACGAGAACGTTCCGTTCTACAAGAGGAGCTTTGATGAGGCCGGCTTCGACCCCTATGGGGTCAAGTCGCTTGATGACCTTAGGAAGGCTCCCTTCGTCACGAAGCAGGACCTGAGGGACAACTATCCCTATGGGATGCTCGCCGTCCCGATGGAGGACGTGAGGGAGATCCACATGTCCTCCGGCACCACCGGCGTGGCCACGGTGGGCGCCTACACTGACCACGACCTCGACTTCTGGGGAGACTGCTTCGCGCGCGGCATCAGCTACGCGGGCTGCGGCAGGGGCGACGTCTGCCAGATTTGCTACGGCTACGGCCTCTTCACGGGTGGCCTGGGCGCCCACTACGGATCGCTGGCCTCGGGGGCGACCACGATTCCCATCAGCGCGGGCAACACGGAGCGCCAGATACGCGTCCTGCGCGAGATGGGCTCCACCATCCTGTGCTGCACGCCCAGCTATGCCATGCACATCGCCGACTCCGCCATCGCCATGGGGCTCGACCCCGTGCGGGACTTCAACCTCAAGGTCGGCATTCACGGCGCCGAGGCGTTCTCGGACGGCTTCAGGGCGCAGCTCGAGCAGAAGTTCGGCTACAAGGTGCTCGACGTCTATGGCCTCACGGAGACCATGGGGCCTGGCGTCGCGGTCGAGTGCCTCGAGCAGGATGGCCTCCACATTGCCGAGGACCACTTCTACTGCGAGATCGTCGACCCCGAGACCGGAGAGCCCCTTCCCGACGGGGAGTGGGGCGAGCTCGTGGTCACCACGCTCGACCGCGAGGCCAGTCCGGTCGTGCGCTACCGCACGCGCGACATCACGCGCATTGTTCCGGGCACCTGCGCCTGCGGAAGGACCCACCGCCGCATCGACCGGCTCCATGGCCGCACCGACGACATGCTGATCATCCGCGGCGTCAACGTGTTCCCGAGCCAGATCGAGAACGTCATGCGCGAGTTCGACCAGGTGTCCAGCTGGTACCAGATCGAGCTCACCACCAGCAACTCGCTCGACGTCGTAACGCTCAAGGCCGAGGTCGACCCCAGGTTCGACTTCGACTCAACCGGCGCTATCGACCAGCTTCAGAAGTCCATCCAGGCCAGGCTCAAGACGGCACTCTCCGTGGGCGTCCGCGTGAGGCTTGTCGAGCCCATGAGCATCTCGCGCTCCGAGGGCAAGGCGAAGCGCGTCATCGATCTGAGGGGGTAGCCACATGATTGACCAGCTGACCGTGTTTCTGGAAAACACCGAGGGGCGCCTGGCAAAGCTGTGCCGCGCGCTCGCCGATGCCGATGTGAACATGAAGGCGCTCACCATCGCCGACACCGCAGAGTACGGCGTGGTGCGCATCATCTGCGACGACCCTGCCCGCGCGCGCGACGAGCTGCAAGAGAAGGGCTGGCGCGCCATGGTCACGAAGGTTGCTGCCATCGAGGTGGCGAACCGCCCCGGCGGTCTCGCCGACCTCCTGGGCGTACTCGACGACCTCGACATTCCCGTCGAGTACGGCTACTGCTTCTCGACCAAGGGCGATCGGGCCGTGGACATCCTCAAGGTCAAGGTCTCCTCCGAGGCCGACAGGGCGGTCCAGAAGCTCGAGGAGGCCGGCTTCAGGGTGCTCGCGCAATCCGAGGTGTAGGCACTTCTCCAGGGCGTTCCCGAACGAAAGGACGCGGGGCCACCGGGCGCTCTTGGGCGCATCCGGTGACCCCGCCTTCGTCGTTACCGCTTGTCGCTTTGCGCGAGGCGCGTCCTACTTGTGCACGTACACGGTGTCGCCGACCTTGACCAGCGAGTAGAGCTGGGCGGCCGCGTCCGTCGGCAGGTTGACGCAGCCGTGGCTTCCGCCGTAGACGTAGATCGTGCCGCCGAACTTGCTGCGCCAGCTCGCGTCGTGGAGGCCCACGGCGTTGCCGATGAAGGGCATCCAGTACGTGACGTGGCTGCGGTAGTCTGGCTCGCCGTCCCCGTCCTCGTCTGCGCCGACGAGTGTCTCGTTCTGGCGCTTCGCGTTGATCCGGTAGGTTCCGGTGGGCGTTGACCTGCCCTCGCTGACCTTGCCTGACACCAGGTAGCTGCGCCAGATGACCGTGCCGTCGCTGTCGTAGAAGCGCGCGTACTGGGTGGTGAGGTTCACGTCGATGTGGCGTCCGCGCGTCTCGTGCCCCTCGGACTCGGGAGGGCGCGAGTTCACGATGGCCAGGGGAATCTCGATGGAGTCCGACTTGAGGTCCCTTATGCCTGCGGCAACGGACTGCGCGATGCCGGCGGCGTCGAGCGCGTAGTCGTTCACCTCGTCCGACTTCGCCACCTCGGCGGCGAGCGAGTCGTTGGCCCACTGTGCGACGGACTCCTGGCTGACGCTGACGGAGAGGTCCTCGCCGATGCAGATCCACGAGCTAGAGCTGTCCCTCGTGACGCGCGCGACCTCGGTGCCGTCCTTGGTCAGCGGAATCTCGACGGCAAGCATGGCGTTTGCCTTCTCGATGGCGCTGGCGAGCTCCGGGCTGTCTGCGCTTACGGTCGGTTGCACCAGCTCGTCGTCTCCCAGCGTGACGGAGGGGGAGAGCGCCTTCGCCTCAGCCGCGACCTTGCTCGCCGTACGCTCGGCGTCCACCGCGGTTCCCAGTTTCTGCTCCACGACCTCGAACTGCCTGGTGTCTCCGTTGTAGGCACCCGTGGCGTTAATTGGCCCGGTCGCATCCGCGTTGTGCACGTCGACCGCGGCCGCGATGGCTTCCAGCAGCTTCCCGTCGTCCACGCTCATGCCGCTTTCCGTGCGAATCTGCTGGTGGCTTATCAGGTTGATGGGCCAGGCGCGCGCGTCGGTGGCCTCGAGGGCGTCCTGCGCCAGCGTGTCGCCGTCGGCCTTCAGGCCGATGTCCGTGGCACTGAGCTCGAGGCTCATGCCGTCCCCCGAGACGCTGGCCTTCCACGTCGTCGCGTCCCCGTCGACGGCCTTCGCGAGGTCCTCTACCGACATGTTCGAGACGTCGCGCCCGTTGACGGTCGTTCCGGGCACGAAGTGCGACGAGAAGTACGCGCATCCCATGCCCCAGACGGCAACGAGCGCCGCGGCGACGGCCAGATAGATGCGCGGGGCCTTCCCCTTGGGGCGCTTCGTGGCCTGGGCGTCACCCCTGGGATCGGGCTTGCCCGCGCCGGTCTTGTCGGTTTCGGGGGTGAGGGCTGCGGTGGCGATTCGGTCCATCTGCTGCGTTTGTGACAATGTCTTCTCCGATGTGCATGGTGTTTGCTCGCTGTGGCTTTGTGCCTAAGGCAAGATTCTACATCACAGATTATCCAAAGTGTCACTACGGCATGCTCTTGCTGCGTATTCGTTAACCAGAGGAGCGGAATGGAATTAATGTCCCTTAGAACATTTATACTTAATGAAACTGTCGGTCACTTTCGATGGGTCGGGAATTGGATTCCAGTCAGGCTCGAAAAATCGCGTTGTACCTTGGCTTGGGAAGGCGCGAGGAGTACGTCGCGCGCGGGATGTCCGAGCAAAACCTGGGCGTGGGCGCCCTCATGGCCATCTTTACCACGGTGGCTTCGGTTGTCGGCGCCCTGTTCTTTCCGCTCGAGGGGCATACCATCTACCTCCTGACGTCCGTCACGGGCATCGCCCTCATCGTCGCGTCCGTCTACTATCGCCAGACGCGCAAGCGCCTGGGTCTCTGCACTGCCGCGCTTGCGCTCTACATCAGCGCGAGCGTCATGTACGGCATCTTCTTCTCCATCGTGAGGACGGGCGAGGGCGATCACTTCATGGTGCTGATCGCAATGACCGTCTGGGCCTACTGCATATTCCTCGTCCCTCCCGTCCTCGCGGTCCCCTCCATTGCGTTTATCTATTCGAGCTGCATTCACTTCGCGGAAACCGGGGTCTTTGACGAGGTGCGCGTCAGCAGCATGGCCATTCTTGGCACCTGCGTCTCAATCGCCTCCATGATCCGCTACATGACCACGCTGCAGTTCTTCAGCACCGAGAAGCAGCTTCGCATAGCCAACGACGAGCTCGGAATGCTTAACCGCAAGCTCGAGATGACCTCGAGGCGCGACGCGCTCACGGGCCTCTTGAACCGCTACTCGCTGCGCAGGGACTTCGAGGGCTACGAGGGTTTCGAAATCTGCGTGATGCTTGCCGACATCGACGAGTTCAAGCGCGTGAACGACACCTCGGGACACGAGTCGGGAGACCACCTCCTGGTGGCGCTTGCCGACCTCATGCGCCTGCACTTTGGTGACTCCTGCTGCTACCGCTACGGCGGCGACGAGTTCCTCGTCATCTCGAAGATCGACTCGGGCGACTTCGACGAGCGCGCCCACCGCGTCCTGGAAGAGTTCTGCGCCCAAAGCGGGGACTGCGAGGGGGCACGCGTCACATGCAGCATGGGTTACGTCTATGGCCTCTGCTCGTCCGCGGAGGACCTCCGCGACTTCCTGCGCGCGGCCGACGCACGCCTGTACGAGGCAAAGGGTGCCGGCAAGAGCCGCATCGTCTCCTCGTGCTACACCGGCGAGGACGACGCCTGAGGGCGTGCCCCGCGCCCGATGTGCGGTGATGGTTTTTTCCTGCCATCCCGCAACGGCGAGCCCTTCTCGGCGCGATTATTGAGACCCGACACTAGCCATGGGGCGAGACCCCGTTAGAGAAACCGAGAATCGCATGGCGGACATGACACTTGCGCAGGCTGAGATCGGCGAGACCGTAGAGGTCGCCCGGGTGGGTGGCGACGGCGCGCTTCGCCAGCACTTCTTGGACATGGGCGTCATCCCCGGCGCCCACATCACGCTCGAGAAATACGCGCCCATGGGTGACCCCATGGAGTTTCGCGTGCATGGTTACCAGCTGACCCTGCGCGTCGCCGACGCGCAGAAGATTGCCACCAGGCCCGCGGTCGGTCGCCACGCCTATCCTGACGCGCCCTCGCAGCGCGTCACCCACCACCCTGGCCTCGGCGAGACGGACTCGCCGCAGGCGGCCGCAGACGCGCGCACCAGCGACCACTCCAATCCCGTTCCCAAGGGAGAAGTGCTCACCTTCGCGCTTGCCGGCAACCAGAACTGCGGAAAGACCACGCTCTTCAACGACCTTACCGGCGCCAGCCAGCACGTCGGCAACTTCCCGGGCGTCACGGTCGACCGCAAGAGCGGTCCCATCAAGGGCCATCCCGACACCGACGTGACCGACCTGCCGGGAATCTACTCGCTGTCTCCCTACAGCCCCGAAGAGATTGTGAGCCGCGAGTTCATCCTGGAGGAGCACCCCCACGGCATCATCAACATCGTCGACGCCACCAACATCGAGCGAAACCTCTATCTGACGATGCAACTCATGGAGCTGGGCGTTCCCATGGTGCTCGCCCTCAACATGATGGACGAGGTCCAGGGCAACGGCGGGACCATCGACGTCAATGCCCTCGAGGACATCCTGGGAATCCCGGTCGTTCCCATCTCGGCCGTCCAGAACGAGGGCGTCGCCGAGCTCGTCGAGCACGCGATGCACGTCGCACGTTACCGCGAGGCTCCCGCTCGCCAGGACTTCTGCGCTCCCGACGACAACGGCGGGGCGGTCCACCGCTGCCTGCACGCCACCATGCACCTGATCGAGGACCACGCCCAGCGCGCGGGCATCCCCACGCGCTTTGCGGCGACCAAGCTCATCGAGGGAGACGAGCGTGTCTCGGCCGCCCTCGAGCTTGACGCCAACGAGCTCGAGATGGTCGAGCACATCGTCTCCCAGATGGAGGAGGAGCGCGGCCTTGACCGCTCAGCGGCCATCGCCGACATGCGTTTCTCGTTCATCAAGCGTATCGTCGCCGCTACCGTGGTGAAGCCGCGCGAGAGTCGCGAGCGCGAGCGCAGCCGCGCGGTCGACAGGGTTCTCACGGGCAAGTGGACGGCCATTCCGACGTTCGCCCTCATCATGCTCGGCGTGTTCCTGCTGACCTTCAACGTCATCGGCGCGTTCCTCCAGGGCCTGGTATCCAGCGGCGTCGACCTCTTCACGGTGGCGTCGGACGAGGGGCTCACGGCGGTTGGTGCCAACCCCGTGGTACACTCCCTTATCGTCGACGGCGTCCTCAACGCCGTCGGCACGGTGCTTCCCATCGCGCCGATCATCGTCACCATGTTCTTCTTCCTGTCGCTTTTGGAGGACACAGGCTACATGGCGCGCGTCGCTTTCGTGATGGACAAGCTCCTGCGCAAGATCGGCCTGTCAGGTCGCTCCATCGTCCCCATGCTCGTGGGCTTCGGCTGCACCGTTCCCGCGGTCATGAGCGCGCGCACCCTGCCCTCCGAGCGCGACCGCAAGCTGACCATCGCCCTCACGCCCTTCATGAGCTGCTCGACCAAGATCACCATCTACGGCTACTTCGTCGCGACCTTCTTCCCGGGGTGCGGCGGGCTCGTCATGTGCGCCCTCTACCTCCTGGGAATCCTCGTGGGCGTCCTGGTCGCGCTCGTCGTCCACAAGTCCGTCGACAGGTCCGAGGCCGTGCCCTTCGTGATGGAGCTTCCCAACTATCGCCTGCCCAGCGCCAAGTCCGTCCTCATGCTCGTGTGGGAGAAGACCAAGGACTTCCTGACCCGGGCCTTCACCGTGGTCTTCGTGGCCGCCGTGGCCGTCTGGTTCCTCAAGAGCTTCAGCCCCTCGCTCCAGCTGGTCGACTCCGCCGGCGACTCGATCCTCGCCCTCGTCGCCTCCGGGCTTGCCCCGTTGTTCTCGCCCCTTGGCTTTGGGGACTGGCGCATCGCCACGGCGCTCATCGCGGGCTTCATGGCCAAGGAGGTCGTGGTCGCCATGCTCACGGTGCTCTTCGGCACCACGGCAGAGCTGCTGGCCGTCCTGACCCCGCTGGGCGCCTTCACGCTCATGGTCTTCTGCCTCCTGTACACGCCCTGCGTCGCGGCCATCGCAGCCATCAGGCGCGAGCTCAGCGGCAGGTGGGCGGTGGGCATCGTGGCGTTCCAGTGCGTCGTGGCGTATGTCGTCGCCCTTCTCGTCCACGTGGCCGGGGTCCTGCTGGGCCTTGGCTGACGCGGGCCCTTCCCAGGTACAATCGAGACCGCGTCGTTTGATCGGCTGTTGGGAGGCCCCATGGCATCGCTCGCTGAGCTGCTGTCAAATCAGGAGGAGGATTCGCTCGTCCTCGTCGACATGCTCGACCGCGAGGTCGGCACCATGCCCAAGCTTGCGGTGCACGAGGAGGGCCTCCTGCATCGCGCGTTCTCGGTGTTCCTCGTACGGAGCGGGGAGCTCGGGGTCGAGGTCCTGCTTCAGCGCCGCGCGCGCGAGAAGTACCACTCGGGCGGGCTTCTCACCAACTCGGTGTGCTCCCACCCGCGTGCAGGCGAAGAGCTCGGCGCAGCGGTGGCCAGACGCCTGCAGCAGGAGCTCGGCGTCAGCGGGGCCGAGTGCGCCGAGGTCGGCTCCTTCGTGTACCGGGCGGCTCTCCCCAACCACCTTGTCGAGTACGAGTACGACCACGTGTTCGTGGGGCGCTACGACGGCCCGGTCAGGCCCGACCCCCACGAGGCCGAGTCCGTCGCCTGGGTCTTGCTCGACGAGGTCCTCGAGGACCTTCGCCTGCATCCCAGGCGCTACACAGCGTGGTTCGTCACGGCGTGTCCCATGGTCGCGCGCTGGCTGTGGGGGAGCCGAGCGTAGGGGGCGGTCCCGCGTGGCGCCCTCCCGTCGGCATACGGGGCCGCCGAAAAAACGCCCGTTTTCCCTCGCACACGAAGCAATCGCGTCCGTTGCTCGAATTCAAGTTGACAAATCGCCAGTATTTTTCATCTCAGTGTTGACACGTCAACATATTGCCGTACACTGATTCCCGTTTCTTGGCGACCGCACGCATCCGCGCGTGCCCGACTCACCTTGGAGAATCATCGTATGAGCCAGCGCTTCGAGAACTTCGTGGGACTGATCTCGGCCATCAACAAGGAGGTCACCCGCATCAAGACCGACGAGATGCGTCGCTACGGCCTCCACGGCACCGACGGCATCGCCCTCTACTACCTCCAGAAGGAGCCCGCGGGCGTCACCTCGGCCCAGCTCGCGCGCATGATGAGCGTCGACCGCGCGGTCGTCTCGCGCTCGATCTCGCGTCTCAGCTCGGGCGGCTTCGTGACCGTCGATCCCGTCGGCGGCGCGCGCGGCGGAAAGCCCATCCTGCTGACCGACAAGGGCGACCAGGTCATCCAAGAGTGCGACGACTTCCTGGGCAACGTCGTCAAGAGCGCCGGCAAGGGTCTCGACTTCGAGACGCGCGACGCCATGTACTTTGCCCTTTCGATCATCAACAAGAACCTGTCTCACATCTAGATTCCGATGCCGCCCGCGGCCATCGCTCGCCGTGCGGCCCCAACGATCAGCCAGAGGAGAAGAGCAAGCATGTCAGTTCGCATCATCACCGACTCCGCGTCGGACATCACGCCCGAGGAGTGTCCCGCAAACCTCACGGTCGTGCCGCTTTCCATCACCTTCGGAAGCAAGGTCTACCTCGATGGCGTGGACCTCGACCACGACCGCTTCTACGAGATGCTCATCGAGAGCGACGGCCTGCCCACGACGGGCCAGGCAACGCCCTATGAGTTCTCGCAGGCCATCGAGGAAGCCCAGGGTGCGGGCGACGAGGTTGTCGTCATCACGATCTCGTCCAAGCTCTCCGGAACCTACCAGAGCGCCTGCATGGCGGCAGACGCCGCGAGGGGCAATGTGCACGTGGTCGACAGCCTCAACGCGACGGTCGGCGAGCGCTGCCTGGTCGAGCTTGCCCTGCGCCTCGTCGACGAGGGCAAGTCCGCCGCCCAGATCGCCGAGGAGCTCGATCGCCGCAAGGGCGACATCTGCCTGGTCGCGCTTCTCGACACGCTCGAGTACCTACGCAAGGGCGGCCGCATCTCGTCGGCGGCCGGCGCCGTGGGCGCAATGCTCTCCATCAAGCCCGTCATCACCATCGACGACGGTGCCGTCGCGATCCTGGGCAAGGCCCGCGGGTCCAAGAACGGCAAGAACCTGCTCAACCAAGCGGTCGAGAAAAGCGGCGGCATCGACTTCGACATGCCCCTGTCCCTGGGATACACCGGACTGTCGACCAAGCTGCTCGACAAGTACGTCGAGGACAGCCGCTACCTCTGGGAGGACTACACCGACGCCCTCCTGTGCGTGAGCGTGGGTGCCGCCATCGGCACACACGTGGGCCCCGGCGCGATTGCGCTGGCCTATTTCCACAAGTAGGGTGGACCCAGAAGTCGCGAGGCCCCTGCCGTTCCTGCTATCCTCAGGATATGGCTGAGCGCAGCGGCACAGAGGAACCTCGGGCGAAGGCACCCGCCGAAACGCCGGCACAGGCGGCCGGCGAGGCGGGGCTTCGCCTTGGCGGTGCCGTCGCCGCAGGCGCCCTGGTGGCAGCCGCGGCGACCGGTGCTCCCGTAATGCCGGTCGAGGCCAACGCCGACGAGCTCCGCCGCCGCGAGACCAAGGTCCAGCGCGCCGAGGGCTCGACCCTCGGTGAGCACGAGAGCGCCCGGGAGGCGGCCGCATCCGTCCTGCGCGCACAAGACGAGCTCTCCCTCGCGGCGCATGCCATTCTTGCCCAGGAGGGCGTCCTCCAGGGCATCGCCGGCCAAGCGGATCCCGAACTCGAGTCCGCGCGGCGCGAGCGCGTCATCGCCACGGCCGCCTTGCACGTTCCCGTCGAGGGGGACGAGGGACATGCCCCAGAGGGGCAGCGCTTCTGGAATTCGGTCGGTCGGCTCGCTGCGGCGTCCGCCGACTACACCATGCTGGGCGGCTACAGCGAGCAGCGCGACAGCTCGGAGTAGGCGAGGGCGCCGCCCGCCGGATGGTGGCTCCACATGAGCGAGATCCCGTCTACGCCAAACGACGGGCACTTCTCGTCCGCGCCCACCTCTGCGGCAAGGCCGAACTCGCGGCTCCTCCTAAGGAGAAGGTCCTCCATGCTCTTCTCGCCCGTCCCCGGCGCCACACGACAGCCTCGTGCCAGCGTGATGTGGGGTCTGAACGGGCGTCTTTCGGTCTTGAGTCCTGTCAGGACAAGCTCAGCCTCAAGTAGA
The DNA here is from genome assembly GCF_900111255.1 of Parafannyhessea umbonata. Lineage (GTDB taxonomy): Bacteria > Actinomycetota > Coriobacteriia > Coriobacteriales > Atopobiaceae > Olsenella_J > Olsenella_J umbonata_A. The sequence goes on along the minus strand of NZ_FOGP01000002.1, from coordinate 255,329 downwards.
GCCTGAAGCTTCATGAGGCTTCCGTAGCCCGCCCGTGCGCTGCCCGTGCGCCTGAGGCCCATCCAGACCACGGAGCGGCTGCGCCTCTCGAAGCAGCCCAGGTCGCCCAGGCTCAGCCGGAAGCTCGTCCCTCCGGCGTCCGCGAACGCCCGCGTGGCCGCGCGCATTGCCCTCGTCGCGTCCGCCTCCTGCCGGAGTGTCTGCTCGCCCAGGAAGACAAGCGTCAGGTGCAGGTTGTGCCGCGACGTCAGGTGGGGGTGCGCAAGGTCGGGCAAAAGGAGCCCCTGCACGCGTTCGAGCTCGTCGCGCGTCGACCCGTCAAGGGTCAGCGCCACGAAGAGCCTGCGGCGCAGGGACTCCGCGGTCTCTGGGTGGTTCGGCTCCCTCATGGGACCTCGATTCCGCCTGGGTGTCGTGGGGCCTACCTGTGGTAGAAGCTTCCGCGCTCGAACTTGGGCTCGCAGCACACGTTGATGCCGAGCTTCTTGTAGACGGCCTCGTCGGTGCGCGAGATGATGACCGAGAAGTACGCGTCGCAGCCCCTGAGCTCCTTGGTGGCGGCGATGACCCTCTGGGCCAGGGGGTTGGTGGCGGAGCTGATGGAGAGCGCCAGCAGGGTCTCGTCGGAGTGCAGGCGTGGGTTGCGGCTGCGCAGGTACGAGGTCTTGAGGTGGCCGATGGGCGAGAGGGCCTCGTCGGAGACGACGTAGGTCTCGTCCGCGACGCCGGCCACGCGCTTGAGTGCGTTGAGCAGGAGCGACGAGGCCGCGCCGAGCAGCTCGGTGGTCTTGCCGGTGACGATCGACCCGTCCGGGAGCATCATGGCACCGGCGGGCAGGCCGGACGCCTCCTCCTTGAGGAGGGCGGCCGCATGCGCGGGGTTGTAGTTCTCGTCCACTCCGACCTCGCGCATGAGAAGGCCGATCTTCGCGAGCTCGCCCTCGCACTGCCCGCCGCGCTCGATCTTCTCGGCGGCCTGAAAGTAGCGGCGAATGATCTCGTTCTTGCTGGCCTCCTGGCAGACCTCGTCGTCGCAGATGCAGTTGCCGACCATGTTGACGCCCATGTCGGTGGGGGACTGGTAGGGGCTCTCGCCCAGGATGCTCTCCATCATGGCCTTCAGGACGGGGAAGGTCTCGACGTCGCGGTTGTAGTTGACCGTGACTTCGCCGTGGGCCTCCAGATGGTAGGGGTCGATGATGTTGTTGTCGTCCAGGTCGGCGGTCGCCGCCTCGTAGGCGACGTTGACTGGGTGCTTGAGGGGGAGGTTCCACACCGGGAAGGTCTCGAACTTGGCGTAGCCCGCCTTGACGCCGTGCTTGTGCTCGTTGAAGAGCTGCGACAGGCAGACGGCGAGCTTGCCCGAGCCGGGGCCCGGTGCCGTCACGACGACAAGGGACTTCTTGGTCTTGACGTAGTCGTTCTTGCCGAATCCCTCGTCCGAGACGATCAGGTCGACGGCCGTCGGATAGCCTGCGATGGGGTAGTGGCGGTAGACGCTGATGCCCATCTGGGAAAGGCGGCTCTCGTACGCGACCGCCTTGGGCTGGCCCGCAAAGCGGGTGATGACGACGCCACCGATGGCGAGGCCCATGCCGCGGAAGACGTCCATCAGGCGAAGGACGTCCTCGCCATAGGTGATGCCGATGTCCGAGCGGCGCTTGCCCTGCTCGATGTCGTTTGCGTTGATGGCGAAGACGACCTCGGCGTCGCAGGCCAGCTGCTCGAGCATGCGGGCCTTGGAGTCGGGGGCGAACCCGGGCAGGACTCGGCTCGCGTGGTAGTCGTCGAAGAGCTTGCCGCCAAACTCCAGGTAGAGCTTTCCGCCGAACTGCGCGATGCGCTCGCGGATGTGCCTTGCCTGCATCTCGATGTACTTGTCGTTGTCGAAGCCAATCTGCATGGGTCCTCCGGCTGACGATGGTTGCAAAATATGTACAGATGGTACCTTGGCCGGCAATGCTTTGGGAATGCCTTCTGGCGGTATTCACATGGGACTTTTATGAAGTGACATGGGGCTTGACCTGCGTTCCCTCGCGCTCGAGCCCGTGCTCTGCTCGCGTGTGGCTCGCTCGCGTCGCCCCCTCGCGCCGTCTGGTTTCAAATGTGAGGCTAGTACGATATCGAAATGTCGAATGTTTAAAAACAAATTGTGCCGTTCGCGCTCACATATATACCGCTTACTCAAAGGACTACTATCTCGTGTACATTTGCGTGCAATCGCCGGACGCAATCGGGTAGGATTGAGTCAACAGAAGAAGCACTGGTTCTTCTCAGGGCAAACCTTTAGAACCGCATAGATTCAGCTACCAAGTCCGCTGTGGCAGGCATCGCGAGTCCCGTCTACTCCCGCAGGCCATAGACCTAGAGGCCAGGTAAGCGGCACAAGCGCCGTACAAGTCTCCGAGAAGACAGATGGAAGTACCGGTGACATGCCACAGCGGACCGTGGGCGCCAATCGATAAGGCGCCGTTTTCGTTCTCCGTATCTATAGGATGGGTTCTACCTCACGCGAGGACTACCCGACTTAAGGGGGAGAGTCCAAAGGGTACATAACGAGTTACCCGGCACGGGCGGCCTTCGGGCCGCCCGTTTTTTGTGCCGCGGGGACGGCCGTTTGCCGCACGTTGGCCGATGTGCGGAACGAAGGCCTCGGACACTGGTACCATTGACTGAATTTTTGAATTGCAATGCCGTAGCACGAATGGGAGGACGCACCACATGAGCACGATGAACCTCACTCGCCGTCAACTTTTTGCCGCAGGCCTTGGGTTGGGAGGGGCGTTTGCACTTGCCGCCTGCTCGCCCGCCTCGAGCGACCCCGCACCTTCGGCGGAGCCGGAGGACGTCACCGTGCGTGTCGCGTCCCTCAAGGGGCCCACGACTATCGGGCTGGTGTCGATGATGGACCAGACCTCCGGCATTCCCGAGGCGGACTCCTCGCAGGACGACGAGAAGTCGGATAGCTCCGCAGGGGATGGTGTTAGCTACCAGTACGCAATTTCGGCCTCTCCGGACGAGGTCCTGCCCCAGGTCATCTCGGGATCGGTCGACATTGCACTCGTTCCCTCCAACGCGGCCGCGGTGCTCTACAACAAGACGAAGGGCGGCGTCCAGACGATCGACGTCAACACTCTTGGCGTGCTGTCCGTCGTGACGGGAGACGCCTCCGTCACGGACTTCGAGGCACTTGCGGGCAAGACCGTGTACGTCTCGGGCAAGGGCGCGAGTCCCGAGTACACCCTGAACTACCTCTTGGGCAAGGCCGGCATCTCGGACAAGGTGAGCGTCGAGTGGAAGAGCGAGCACGAGGAGGTCGCGGCCGTGTTGGCGAACGATGCCAACGCTGTCGGCATCCTGCCCGAGCCCTTCGCCACGGCCACCATCGCCAAGAATCCCGTTGTCTCGTCCGTCGTGAGCCTGACTGACGTCTGGAAGCGCTACGTGGACGACGGGAGCCAGTTCGTCATGGGCGTCACGGTCGTGCGTTCCGACTTCGCGAAGGACCACCCCGAGGTGGTGAGAGACTTCCTCCAGAGGCATGCCGCCTCGGTCGACGCCGTGAACGACGACCCCGAAGCCGCCGCGAAGCTCGTGGTGAAGGCGGGAATCGTCGCGAAGGAGCCCATTGCCAAGAAGGCCATTCCCGGTTGCAACGTGGTGTGCCTGACCGGAACCCAGATGAAGGACGCCCTCGAGGGCTACCTGCAGGTCCTGTTCGATGCCGACCCCACTTCTGTCGGCGGGTACATGCCCGCGGACGACTTCTACTATCTGGGTGAGTAGGTTGTCTGAGCGAGCTTCATCCGCCCTGCGCTGCGCGGTCGCCGTGCTCTTCTGGCTAGCCGCGTGGCAGCTTGCCAGCATAGCTGTCGGAAACGCCATTTTGCTGGCGGGTCCTGCGGAGGCCCTCGCGCGCCTCTTATTGCTCCTGACCGACTCGGCCACGCCTGGCGTCGTCTGGTTCTCGCTCTCGCGCATCGCCTGCGGATTCGTCGCCGGATTTGCACTGGCCATAGGCCTCGCCTGCCTGGCCCACGAGAGCGATCTCGCTCGCGCGCTCGTTGGCCCCGCGGTCTCGGTGCTTCGGAGCGTGCCGATCGTCTGCGTGATCGTGCTGCTGCTGATGCGGGTCGGCTCTCGGGGCGTCTCCGGCATAGCCGTGTTTCTGGCCGTGTTTCCGGCCATCTACCACGCATACCTCGAGGCCCTGGACAGTGTTGACGCCAAGGTGGGGGAGATGCTTCGCTCGTTTGACGTGCCAAGGAGGACGCGCTTTCTGGCCCATACGTGGCCCGAGGTGCTGCCCGCGCTGGTGGGCGTCAGCAGAAACGTCTGCGGCATGGCCTGGAAGGCTGCCGTGGCGGCGGAGCTCATCGGAAGTCCCGTGGGATCGATCGGCGAGCGCATCTACCAGGCGAAGGTCACGCTCGAGACTGCCGACCTCCTTGCCTGGACGGCAGTCATCGTCGCGTGCTCCTGGGCCTGCGGGGCCGCCTTCGTCTTCCTGCTCGAGCGCTCCGGCCGCTGGACAACCCTCCTGGCGCCTCACCTCGCGTCCGCCCGCCCGGCTCCCAAGGGACCCGCGCACCTTGCCCTTTCGGACGTGAGCCTCGGCCACGGCCGGTCTGTCGTTCGCGCCCACCTCTCGCTCGGGCTCGCCGATGGACGTGCCCTGGCGTGTTGCGATGAGTCCGGCGCCGGAAAGACGACGCTCCTCCACACGCTCGCGGGCCTCTTGCCGCCTGTTGCGGGCGAGGTCCTTCCCGCGCAGGCGCCTTGCGTGGTCTTCCAGGAGGCTCGGCTCATAGAGGACATGGGTGCCGTCGACAACGTCGCGCTCGTCATGGGAGGTGCCCGCCTGCGACCCCGTGCGCGCGCCCTTCTCCGCGATCTTTTGGACGAGAAGTGCCTGGACGTCCCGGTCCGCAGGCTCTCGGGAGGGGAGCGCCGCCGGGTCGAGCTCGCGCGTGCCGTCGCGGCAGAGGGGGACGCGCTCCTCCTGGACGAGCCGTTCTCCGCGCTCGACGAGGCCAGCCACCTGTGCGCGGTCTCGTTCCTGCTCGAGCACCGCCGCGGCCGCACGCTCGTGGTCGCGACGCACGATCGCCTGGACGTCGAGCGTCTGGGGGCGCGCGAGTTCAGCCTCGGAGGTCCCTCGTCCGAGCACATCGCCTAGGGCCGTCGGCCAGCGTCGGCGGTCGCGTGAGGACGTGGCGATTTGGTGTGCTTGGATCGTTCGATGCACCATAGGGGGCCACATGCTGCTGCGTGCCCAATTGTTGCCGTGGCTATGTGACTTTATGCGTTAAAGTGTCCCAGTATTGTTAACGAATCAGGGATGTGACAATGACGGACCAGATTATGCAGATTGCTGCAAATGAGTATGAGGTCGACCCCGCCATAACGTTTCGTCCGTACCAGGACGCGGACTTCGACGACGTGGCGAAGATCTGCGCACGCATATGGGTCCCCAACGTCGAGGGCTACTTCGACCGCATCACCTTCGGCCGCGTCATGACCGCCGGCTCGCTCAAGCGCTCCCAGTTCGCCATGGTCGCGGTCCGCGGCCTGCACGTCGTGGGTGCCTGTCTGGGCGGCTTTGCCAAGGACGGATCCATCATCCACGACCACAGCATGGACGAGACCTATGCCAGGCTCATGGAGGCCGCACGCAAGCGCGCGAAGCTGGGCGGGCCCGACGTGGAGGAGATGCTCTTCCGCCGCCTGCGCATGTACACCACGGCCGACGTCTTCATCTCTCGCGGCTACTCCAACGCCGAGGCCGAGCTCAACCTTCTGGTGGTCAACCCGGCCGACCAGGGAAAGGGCATCGGAAGCAGGCTGTTCGAGGCCGCCGTCATGAACTTCTGCGAGCACGGCGCCCATGGCTTCTTCACTATGATCTCCGACGTCCCCAACTTTGACTTCGTCGAGCACCGCGGCCTCGACCTCATCCAGAAGAAGGAGGGTCCCTCGCGCAAGAGCGACAAGGGGTCGATCTACCTGTACGGGCGAAGGCTGTAGCCCTTCTCCCCGATGCCTTCCAGTGCGGCCCCGGCGAACGTCGCCGTCGGGCACTTGACCAAATCGATATCCCCCTGCAAAATAGAACGCGTGTTCTAGTTTGCAGGGGGGTTTGCTATGGAGAAGGACTTGGGGCCCATGGGCGAGGACGCACTTCGCGGGCTCAACGCCGAGCAGCTCGAGGCGGTCACGACCACCGAGGGCTACGTGCGCGTGATCGCTGGCGCCGGGACGGGCAAGACGCGAACCCTGAGCCACCGCTTCGCCTACCTCGTGAACGAGCTTGGCATCTTTCCCGGCAACATCCTGTGCGTCACCTTCACCAACAAGGCCGCCAACGAGATGCGCCAGCGCATACATCGACTCACGGGCGACGACGACACCGGATACGTCAACACCTTCCACGGCTTCTGCGTGAGCGTCCTGCAGGAGGACTCGTACGCCGTTGGCTACCCCAAGAACTTTCTGGTGCTCGACAACTCGGACATCGACGCCATGCTGCGCATCATCTACGAGGAGCGCGGTCTCAGCCTGCGCGACATGACCTTCTCCCGCGCACGCGACATGTTCGAGATGCGCAAGTGCGTGAGCGAGCGCGACTACTTCAGACTGATGGTCGGACCCAGCGCCGACGAGCTCCACGAGCGCTACCTCTCGGCGACCAAGGTCGAGGACATCCTGTTCTACGGCTACCTCTACCAGCAGAAGAAGTGCTTCGGGCTGGACTACAACGACCTCATCGTCTTCACTCTGCACGTGTTCGCGAGCAACGCGGAGGTGCGCGGCAAGTGGCAGGGCCGCCTAGAGTACATCATGGTCGACGAGTTCCAGGACATCGACCCCTTGCAGTACGAGCTGATGGAGGTCCTCCAGGCACACCACCGCAACCTGTTCGTCGTGGGCGACCCCGACCAGACCATCTACACCTGGCGCGGCGCAGACATCCGCTTTCTGCTCGAGTTTGCCGACAGGTTCTCTCCTTGCAAGACCATCGAGCTGAAGCGCAACTACCGATCGACGCCGCAGATCGTCTCGGTGGCCAACGACCTCATCTCGAAGAACACCATCCGCTACAGGAAGACCCTGAGCGCCGTTGCTCCGTCCGGCCTTGCGGTGAGGGGGCACCACGCCCACAGCTCCGCCGACGAGGCCGCCTGGATCGCCGAGCGGATAGCGGAGCTCCACGCGGGAAGCCTCGAGGAGGGAAGAAACCCCGTCGACTATCGCGACATCACCATCCTCTATCGTGCGCACTACGTGACCCGCGCGATAGAGGAGGCTCTCGTCAAGAGGAAGATTCCCTACGTCATCTACTCTGGCGTGCAGTTCTTCGAACGCAGCGAGGTGAAGGATGCCCTCAGCTACCTGCGCATGGTCTGCTACCGCGACGACCTCTCGTTCATGCGCATCGTGAACCGCCCCAAGCGAAACGTCGGCGAGCAGCGCATGAGGTTTCTGCGCGAGTTCGCGGCGGGGCAGCGCATCAGCCTGCTCGAGGCGCTGCGGCGAAGCCTGGACGACCCCTTCTTCAGGGGCACGTCCGCGCGCGAGTTCGTCCAGATGGTCGACAGGTACTCGGCCGACGCCAGCCACAGGACGGTCTCCGAGCTCCTGGCACGTCTTCTGGACGAGAGCGGCTACGAGCTCGCGCTCAGGACCGAGGGCAGTCAGGAGAGGCTCGACAATCTGGCCGAACTTCGCCAGTCCATATACGAGTACGAGACCAGCTGCGGCGAGGAGGCCACACTCGAGCGCTACCTGACGCACGTCGCGCTCTTCTCCAACATCGACCAGGGGATGGAGCGCGACAAAGTCAGGCTCATGACCGTGCATGCCGCCAAGGGGCTCGAGTTTCCCCATGTTTTCGTGGCGGCGCTCAACGAGGGTGTCTTTCCCTCGCGCAAGGTGCGCTCGCGAGAGGGGATGGAGGAGGAGCGAAGGCTCGCTTTCGTCGCGATGACGCGCGCCTGTAAGGGGCTCTACCTAGTGGACGCCGAGGGTGCCGCGCAGGAGGGGATACCCCGCTATCCGTCGCGCTTCATGCTCGACCTGAAGCCAGGCCTCGTGGAGTTCGACGAGCCACTGCCCGACTCGCTCGTGGCTGAGGCACGCGACTACTACAGGCTCTCTGACAGCAAAATCGCCGCCGCAGAACGTCTGAGGTCGGCTCCGCGCTTCAAGGTGGGGGAGCGCATCCGGCACCGCGTCTTCGGGGTCGGGAGCGTGCGCGAGGTCGACGAGGGACGCCGCGCCTACCTCGTCAAGTTCGACGACATGGGGACCATGCGGACCATCACCTTCCGCGTACCGCTCGAGCGGGTGGAGTAGGGGGCGCTAGCCTGGCATGCCTGTCTGGTACGCTGGCCTTGCGCTTGGGGCTACCGCTTGCTCCTGAGCGCTTGCCGCTCGCGTCCGAGCTGGTGACATGCCGTGCGATATGTTAAATTATCTATATGCATGTTTGTACGTATCCACACGCGCCTAAAACGAAGCAGGTATTCGCATGCCAGCACCCCACAGCGTTTCTAAGCGTGCCACGAGGGCTCCCTGGCTCTATCGTGCCGCCCTCCTGGTGCTCGCCCTCTGGCTTGCCAGTGGCCTCGCGTTCGTCGTCGCAGCCTTCAGCCACTAGGACGACTTTCGCCATATGCCCGAGGACTGAGCTTCGGGCCTGCCGTGACGGCCGCCGCGCTCCGGTGCCGGCGCGCGGCCTCTTGTGGCGTCCACGCGGACGCGTCCGGGGTCGGCCTACTCGGCCCCGTCCCTCGACCCAGCGAGCTCGTCCAGCTGCCTCACGACGCGCTCGGTGGCGGGGATGTTGTTGATCATGACGTCCGTGATGCCGCCGGGGAACACGCGCGGAACATACAGCCAAATGGTTCTTCCGCTGGTCAGCGCAACCCTGGCGACGGAGCGCATGTCCGCGAGAGAGGAGATTCCGACGCTCTCGACCTCGCTCAGCTCTACGCGCTCACTGTTGACCTCGATGTGGGCGCTCTCACCCAGCCCCTCAAGCGAAGCGTCTATAAATTGGATATTTGGGTCATCCTCAGACCCCTCATAATATAGAATCCTCATTCCGCATCCAGACATAGGCATCAGTTGTTTCATGTCTACTTTAGCACCTTGCTTACAGGCCACGAGAAAAATGGCGAGGTTGGGGATCTCATGCGCTTGCAAACGGAATTGATACATCGGTAAGCGGATGGGTTGTCGTTCAAATATCCAAAACTTATCAAAATATATGCGATATCACTTGAGGAGAAGCGCATACTAAACCTGGGCCCCGACGACAGCCGGGGCCCAGGTGCGGTCTTGTGCCTGTGCGGATGCGGCCTTGCGTGAGCCGCACGGCCCGTGGGGTGCTACGAGATGGTGGCACGGTCCTTGCAGTCGTCGGGACCCTCGTAGCCCGTTAGCGTGGCGTTCTTGTTCTCGTCCACCGTGAAGCTGTACGAGCAGGTCTTGCGCACGGCGTCTTCCTGCCAGGCACGGGCCAGGGTGAACTTGACCGTGACGTTGCCCTTCTTCACGGTCGAGAAGTGGAAGGTGTCCTCGAGGCTCCCTCCGTCCACGTCCTTGTCGGACTTGTCGACGGTCTCCTGCGTTATGAGCTCCAGGATGGAGTTGTCCGTCTCGCACATCCAGTTGTACCCGGTCCCGGCGCCGTTGGGAAGTGTTATCTGGACGTTCTTGCCTGAGGTGGGCTTCTGGGATCCGCCCGCGCAGCCCACGAGACCCGCAAGGGCGATGGTGCCGGGAATAGCGACGAAGGCGCGGCGGGAAAGTGTTATGTCGGCGTGGAGGCTTCTCACGTTCTTCTCCCTCGGGTATAAAGACAGACGCCAGGCTGCCGGCAGCGGCAGCAAGTTCCCATTATAGTTGCGTCGCATGGCACGTCGGCGTCGTGGAGGGGCCTCATGAACCTGAAACAACTCGAGTACTTTATGGCCATCGCCGAGGAGCACCAGCTGACCGCTGCCGCGAAGCGCCTTCACATCACCCAGCCGCCGCTTTCCTACGAGCTCCAGCAGCTCGAGAAGGAGCTGGGAGTCCGGCTCGTGAACCGCGGGCCCCGCATGGCGGAGCTCACCGACGCGGGAAAGCTGCTCTACATCAGGGCCGCGCAGATCATCGACGCGACCACTTCCGCCACGCGCGAGGTGAAGAGCTTCGGCAAGGGCTCGCGTGGCACGCTCTCCATCGGCATCATCTCGTCGTCCGGAGGGCTGTTCCCCACGCCGAGCATGCGCAGCTTCGCCGAGGACTACCCCGACGTGAGCTTCGAGCTGCGCGAGGGGAACACCTACGAGGTGCTCGACATGCTCGAGCGCGGTGTGGTCGACGTGGGCGTGGTGCGCACGCCGTTTCTTGTCGGCGACCTCGAGTGCCGCTACGCCAAGCCCGAGAACATGGTCGCGATTATTCCCGAGCAGATGAGCTGCGGACGCGACCCCAAGCGTGTGGCGCTCGAGGACCTCTCGGGCAAGCCACTGGCTATCTACCGCCGCTTCGAGAAGGTTATCTCAGAGCTGATGGAAGAGAGGGGGCTGCGGCTGACCCCCTCCTGCGTAAGCGATGACGCCCGCACGACCTGCGTGTGGGCGTCGAGGGGCATGGGCATAGGGCTGGTTCCGGAGTCGTTCCTCTCCACCACGCGCGTCGAGCGCGCCTCGGTCAAGGTCGTCGACTGCGAGAAGCTCGTCACGCGCATGGCCGTGGTGTGGCGCCGCGGACGCTACGTCTCGCCGCTGGTGGAGCGATTCGTCGAGCTGTTCGAGGCCGACGCGCAGGGGGCGGGCGGCGGCGAGCCGACGGGTGAGGACTAGTCCTCGCTCTCTTGCGAGGACTTTGGGGCCGTGTCCTTCTCGCCCTCCTCCTCCATGCCCTCGCGGATGTTCTTCACGGTCTTTCCAAGGGCGCTTCCGAGCTTGGGAAGGTTCTGGGGCCCAAAGATCAGCAGGGCCACAAACAGAATGACGATCATCTCTGGTACGCCGAGTCCGGCTATCATGTTGCTCTCCTTTTTTGCTGTGGCGCATGGCGCCCGGACGGAGTGCCCAGCCGCGCCGGGCATGTGGCAAATCCTAGTTCGCACCTGCGGACATGTTAAATACATATCTCTCTGGGCGCGTATTCAACGCTTGAATCACGGCAGGTCATCGTCGGTGTCAGGTCGAAGTTCGGAGCCGCCCGGCGTCCGCTTCGCGACATGCCCTCAACATGTGGAGCGCGCACTCCTTGGCCCTCCGCGGGCCCCTGGGTGCGGTAGACTTTTCGAGCGCTCGCCTGCGCGGGCGCCACGCAAGCACGTACGGACGGGCGCCCTGCGCGCCAAAGGATTGACGGTGAGTCTCCCATGATGCGAATCAGTCATGCCATTCTGCACGCCTTCGACTTCGAGAGCGGAAGTTATTCCTTCTCGCAGCGCGAGCTCGACGTATCCGAGCGCGCCATCAAGTCGTACGTCCAGAGGCATATGCGCAAGATCAGCTCGAGCGTCGAGAACAAGCACGGTCAGTTCTCGGAGGGCAGCGGGTTCGCCGACGCGCTCCACGGCTACGTAGGCGGGCAGATCGACTTCGTCGAGATCTCCCAGCAGGTCGCGCAGTACCTGTGGGAGGAGCTGCGCCGCTGCGACGACCTGGAGGAGTGCGACCTGCTGGTGTGCGACTTCACCGACACCAAGGACATGAAGGTCCGCGCCGAGGAGGCCGGAAACGGCGTCGTGGCGGAGGCCATGGTCGAGGCCGCAAACGAGGGCGAGGATGGGTTCGAGGACCTCTCGCAAGAGTTCTTTGCGGCCGTCCTGCTGCCGCGTCGCCAGGCCTTCGTCCACGAGCTCGGTTCCGACGCCGTCGGGGCTCCCTCCAACGGCATCCTCAGGCATGACTCCACGCTTCCCAACCCGACCCAGAAGGTCGACAGCTACGTCGTCGTCGACCTGTCCGACTTCTCCATCGACTTCCACGACAAGGTCCGCACGGTCGGCTCCCAGGAGCGCATGGTCATCCCCGACGGCCTGCTCCAGTGCTCCGTCCAGGCGTCCAGCAAGGAGGTCGTCGAGGCGGTCGAGAAGATCGTGGCCGACGTCGCCGAGGAGTACGGCGCCAACGTCACGGAGGCCGTGGCCCAGGCAAAGGCAGTCGTCCGCTCCAGTGCCGACCGCGAGGAGTCCTTCACGCCCGAGGAGGTCGGCCGCCAGGTCTTCGAGGACCGCCCCCAGATGAAGGAGCGCTTCGAGGAGGTCTCTCGCCAGCAGGACCTGCCCGAGGAGGTGCCCGTCAAGCGCGGCGTCGCCAACCGCCTTGCCAAGAACCACAAGATCAAGACGGACACGGGAATCGAAATCACCTTCCCGTCCCAGTACGCCGCCGACGACAACTACATCGAGTTCACGACCGACGCCGATGGATACGTGTCCATCGTCATCAAGAACGTCGGCAAGATCGAAAACAAGTAGGCGCCTCCGCCCGCGGGCGTGCGTTGGTGTCGTCGGTCATCTCGTAAATTGTGCTCTTTGCGAAGATTTGGCGTTTGCTTTTCAGGAACGTTAACAAGGTGATTCGAGTTTGTACACTCGTCGATAATTAGCCCGCAAAACGAGGGGAAGACGAGGGCGCATGCTTAGAGAGTTCATCAACCGCCACGGAAGGGCGCTTCGCGAGGGAGCTCACGACGGTCTTCCCATCGCATTGGGCTATCTTGCCGTCTCGTTCTCGCTCGGCATAGCGGCGCGTAGCGTCGGACTCGACCCCATCCAGGGCTTTCTTGCCAGCCTGCTCAACAACGCCTCGGCGGGGGAGTATGCCGCCTTCGCGCTCATGGGGGCCGGTGGCACCTACTTCGAGATGGCCATCGTCACGCTTATCGCGAACGCGCGCTATCTCCTCATGAGCTTCGCCATCTCGCAGCGCCTCGACCCAGAGGCGAGTCTCGTCCAGCGCTTCCTCGTGGGCTTTGACCTTACGGACGAGATCTTCGGAATCGCGATCGCCCGTCCCGGCAACATCGACCCGTACTACTCCTATGGAGCCATGATTCCCGCCCTCCCCGCGTGGTCCCTGGGCACGGCTCTCGGCATCGTCGTCGGCAACGTCATGCCGGCTCGCATCGTGAGCGCGCTTTCCGTCGCGCTCTTTGGCATGTTCCTCGCCGTCATCGTGCCGCCCTCTCGCAAGAATCCCGTCGTGCGCGGCTTCGTGATCGCCAGCTTTGCCGCGAGCGCGCTCTTTGAGTTCGCCCCGCTCGTCTCTGGGCTCTCCGCAGGCACGCGCACCATCGTCCTGACCGTTTCGCTCTCCTCGCTTGCGGCCCTTCTCTTTCCCGTCAAGGACGGCGAGGCCGAGGAGCCTTCGCAGGATGAGTCGCGCGAGCGGGGACGTCTCCTCGCCTCCGATTCCGAGGCCATCGGGCAGGGCGTGCCCGAGGCTTTGGGGGACGTGGCATGAGGAACAACCCCTACGTCTACATCGCGATCATGGCTGCGGTCACGATTGCCGTCCGCGTGCTCCCCCTCACGCTCGTGAAGGGGCAGATCAAGAGCCGCTTCCTCCAGTCGTTTTTGTTCTACGTCCCCTACATCACGCTTGCGGTCATGACCTTTCCCGCCATCATCGAGGCGACGAACTCTCCCGTTGCGGGCGCGCTCGCGCTTGTGGCCGGCATAGTCGCTTCGTGGTATGGGGCGAGCCTCTTCCAGGTCGCCGTGGGCTGCTGCTCGCTGGTGTTCGTGCTCGAGCTCTTCCTCGCTCGCTAGCCTCGCGGCTCCCGTGGCAGTACCGCTTGCCGTGTTTCTCCCGAGGGTGGTCGCGTCGCGCTTTCGCGCGGGGCTAGACTAAATGGGTTGGCGGCAAGGGAGGTCACATGGCGAGTGGGTCACCAGGGCGCGGCACGGCAGAGGGACGGCATACCGAAGGCGCGGTGGGCTTCAGGCCGTATGCCTCCGCCGACACGTCCTCGGCCTTCGACGGCTCGCGCTTGCGCGGCGATGCCCATGCGACCATGGGCTCGAGCCCCTCCGAGGGCAGGGGAGTCCTCAGGTTCCTTGTGGGGCTATTCCTGTTCCTGCTTGCCCTCGCACTGATTCTTGTGGGGAAGGCCGTGGTGCTCGACGGGGCCCAGCTGACGGTGGACTCCGTAATTCAGACCATAGCCGCGTCGTTCGGGCTCTAGGGCTCGGCGCGCGCCTCTGCGGCGCGGTACCCGCCCAGGTCGCAGGCTACGCGCTCGAAGCCAAGCTCGCGCAGGCGCTTCTCGATGGCTGCCCTCGTCTTCGACTCCAGGAGTCGCGGCAGGTCCTCCTCGGGGACTTCTATCCGCGCTAGGGCGCCGCCCGCATCTTGCGGGCTGACGCGGACACAGCCGAATCCCAGCGCGCGAAGGTATGCCTCGGCCGCGCTCGCACCCGTCGCGAGTGCTCGGTCCCTGTCGCGCGGCCGCGGCGCGACCTGCGTCTCGCAGAGGCTCGAGCTGCGCTCCCATGTCGGTATCCCAAGCCTGCGCGAGAGCTCGCGCACCTCCCGGCGGTCGAGCCGCGCGTGCCTGAGCGGGCTCTTCACTCCCAGCTGGGAGAGCGCCCGCAGGCCCTGGCGGTTCCTCTCGAGGTCACTCAGGTTCGAACCCTCCGCCAAAAATGTGAACCCCTGCGCGTTCGCCACGCACTTCATCTGCGAGAAGAGCGCGCTCTTGCAGTCGTAGCAGCGCTCCTCCGCGCTCATCGCACACGTTGCCTCGGGTTCGTCGAGCAGGACGAAGACGTGAGGGACGCCAAGGTCCTTGCAGTGGCGGCGCGCCTCTTCCTGGCCGGGGGCCTCGGCGCCAGGGGGCCGCGCGGTGATCGCTATCGTGTTTCCGCCAAGCGTCTCGCTTGCGACCTTTACAAGCAAGGCAGAGTCAACTCCGCCCGAAAACGCAACGGCGACGCTCCCCAGCGACTGGATGTAGCGCTTTAGGTCGTCGAGCTTCTCTTGCAGGGTTAGGTCGTAGGCGCCCATGCTGACTCCCCTCGACGGTTCTTGTGTAGAAGTGTATCCAGGGAGATGACATTTTATGCAGTCGCGTTCTGCGGCTGGCACCTCAGGGGTAC
This sequence comes from Parafannyhessea umbonata, assembly GCF_900111255.1. GTDB lineage: Bacteria > Actinomycetota > Coriobacteriia > Coriobacteriales > Atopobiaceae > Olsenella_J > Olsenella_J umbonata_A. Next base: position 240,214 of record NZ_FOGP01000002.1, on the reverse strand, counting down.
CATTTAGAAAAATGCCTGCCTGGTACCAGCTGGGCGATGCTACTGTTGGCCCTGTATACCAACGCGGCCTTGGGGGAGATCGTCACGCTGGCCTACACCCTCACATACCTGCTGACTGACGTCACGTGCCTTGCCTTGAGCCTGGCTTTGCTCGTCCGCATGTCGTCCGATTTGGGGCATAGTCCGGACGGAGAGGCGCTTCGCTGCGTGGCGTGCGCCTACCTCTCCTACCTCGTAGTGGACTTCCTGTGGTTCTTTACCGGATACGCGCTCGTTCCCGTTCCCGCCTCGGTCGCTTTCGCCGTCTCTGCGCTCAGCCTCTTCCTATTGGCGTACATGTACTATCGATGGTTCGTCTACGTCGAGGTGATGCTCGAGTCGCGCCTGCTGCAGTCAAGGGCGGTCCGCATCGCCTGCCACCTCGCGCTTTTGTCCTGCGTCGTGGCACTCGTGGACTCTTGGTGGACGGGGGCCGTGTTCTATGTCGACGAAGCTGGGCTCTTCCAGCACGGTCCCTACTACATGCTGGTCCTGGCCCCCTCGCTCCTCTTCGTCACCGTCTCGTTTGCGAGCATCCTGGCGTGCATCGCGAGGGTGCGCTCCCGCATCCGCTCCCTCCGCTGCCTCAACCTCATGCTCTGCGGCCTGGGGCCGCTCGTCGCGGGCTTCTCCCTCGTCGTGGCCGGCGTGTCCGGCATTGGGTCTCTGGGCATGCTCTGGGCCGTCGTCATGGCTTTTCTCTCGCGCCAGAGAGCGGACATCTACCTCGACGCCCTGACGGGACTCAATAACCGAAGTCGTGCGGACGACTACTTCGAGAGCCTCTCGTTGGAGGTGTCGGTCGACAATCCCATCCACGTGTACATCTGCGACCTCAACCACTTCAAGAGGATCAACGACGAGTTCGGCTACGCTGCGGGGGACAAGGCCCTCCTTTCGGTCGCCTCCGCCCTCAGGATGGTCGTCGAAGACGTGGGGGGTCTCGTCGCCCGCTGGGGTGGCGACGAGTTCGTCCTGATCCGAACGGGGCCGACCGCGGGGACCGTGGTGGCCGAGAGTCTGGCGAACGATGCGCTCAAAGCGGCCTGCGAGCGCGACGGGCTCGATTTCACGCTCACGCTTTGCATGGGCAGCACCGACGTATGCGATTCCCGCACCTCCCTCGACGAGGCGGTTGCCCGTGCCGACAAGGTCCTTTATGACCGCAAGATGCTCTTTCGCAAGAGGAGCGCCTTCAGCAAGGAGGGCGAGAAGTGATGGACGTCTCCTCCGTACACCTTGCCGCATTGGTATCGACCGAGGTCTTCTGCGCCCTGGGCGCACTGTTCATGGCCGTGAACGTGTCGAGTGACATGGGCTCCATGTTCGAGGTCAGATCGGTCCGCACGATGCTCCTCTGCTACGTCGCGTACTGTCTCCTGGACACCTGCTGGAATCTCATCTATGCGGGGAAGTGGACGGCCGAGCCCGTTTTGTACTCCCTTCTCACCTGCGTCATCCTCGTTCTGATTTGCCTCATCAACTTCTGGTGGGCCGTCGGCCTCACGACGCGCCTGAGCTCCGTGCGCATCGGGCGCGCTTCCTCGATCGCCCTGCTCGCGGTGCCTCTTCTTGCCCTGATCGTCCTGGTCCTGTCCTCCATGTCGACCGGACTCGTGTTCACGCTCGACTCCAGCGGCGCCTATTCGCGCGGCCGCTGGTTCTGGCTCGCCATGCTCCTGGGCAGCGCCTACGCTCTGGTGCTTTCCGTCCGCGCGATCTGGGGGCTGGCGACCGACGCCCTCCAGGAGAGGCGCGCCCTCTTTGCCGTGGTCCTGCGCTTTGCCGTCCCGCCCCTGGTCGCGGCCATGTTCGACTCCGTCTTTCCCGGCACGCCCGCCTATCCGCTCGCCCTGCTGTGCTCGTTCGTCATAGGCTTCGCCACGATGCAGGAGCGCCTTGTCCTCAACGACCCCCTGACCGGCCTCAACAACCGCCGGCGGGCCGACAAGTACCTGGCCCAGCTGTTCGCTCGCGACGACGGCGTCGAGCAAAGCCTCTTCCTGTTCGATATCGACCGCTTCAAACAGGTGAACGACGTGTACGGCCATGCCGTGGGCGACGTCGCGCTGTGCTGCGCGGCCACCGCGGCGCGTCAGACGGTCGGCCGCTTCGGCGGCTTTGCCGCGCGCTGGGGAGGGGACGAGTTCTTGCTCGTGATTGACGACGCCTCTCTTCGCGAGGGCGGTCCCGAGGCGGTCGAGAAGTACTTCCACGCCGTCCTCAACGTCCAGGTGCTTCGGGGGGAGCTTCCCGTGGCGCTCCACGCCACCTGCGGGTACACGAGGATCGTCGCCTCGGACGAGACCCCGGCCGGGGCGTTCGCGCGCGCGGACCAGATGTTGATGGAGCGAAAGGGGCTCCTGTACAAGTCGCTGGGCGTCGAGCGCCGCCTCGACTGACCCGTCGTCGAGTCCAAGGCCCCGGTTCCCCCCACGCTTGACGGGATGGATGCCCCCAGAACCTGCGATTCTGCGAATGTGTCCCCGGTGCGGTGCTATTATTTTCAGTATCTATGCATGCTGGACTAACCGCGCGAACGGAGGGTCATGACGCGGCGCAAGGACAGGACAAGGGCGACGCTCGGCTTCACCATGGCCGAGATGATGGCTGCCGTCTCGATACTCGCCGTCATGATGGCCATCGCGATACCCAACCTCATGGCGATCCAGCGCAGCCTGCGCATGATGCAGCTGGATGCCGAGGCCCAGGTTGTCTACAATGCCGTGCAGAGCCGCCTCTCGGCGCTCTCGTCCACCGGACAGGCGGACATCCTCGCGGGCAGCCTCTCGTCGAAGCCTGGCAGCAAGGTGGTGGCGATGCCCGCGGACTACCCCGACAAGTCCGCCTCGTGGGAGGACTACGGGCTATTCCAGCTCTCGTCCTCCGATGAGGAGACGACGGCCTATCTCGTCACGAGCGAGGCCAACCCCATCACGTCTGCACTGCTTTCGGGGAGCTTCGTCGTCGAGGTAAGCCCCGCGACCGGCGAGGTCTACTCCGTCTACTATTGGGAGGGCGATGCGAAATGCCCCAGCGGGGGAGACGTCGACTACTCGTCCATCAGCGGCCTGCGCTCCCGAGAGGAACGCTCGCCCTATCTGATCGGGTACTACGGCGGGTCAAAGCTCACCAAGCGCGCGCGTACCGCCGAGGAGGAGCAGCGCGAGCTCTTCTCGGACCTTGACCTCTCGCTGGTCAACTCCGAGGAGCTTTACGCAAGCGTCAAGACCAAGGGCCTCGGCAAGGTCGCGGGCGACAGCCAGAGGCTGGCCTCGCTGCGCATCGACGTCACCGTCGAGGGAGAGTCGTGCCGCAACTGGGGTGCCAAGGAGGTCTGGTCGCGCTCATACTCGCCCGTCAGCGCTGACCCCAGCACGCGCATCGCGCTCTCCAACGGCGACGGCGAGCTCGACTTCATCCTGGACAGTATGCGCGACGGCCTGAGGTTCTCGGACATCGTGAAGGACGTCATGCCCGGATCCGACATCACGGTGACCGTCTCGCTCTTCTGCGACGTGGGCCAGGACGACCCCTCGCAGCCCATCCGTACGCAGGAGTTCCAGACGAACAGCCTCTACGAGAGCAGGGACACGTCGAACTCCGAGGCGCCCAAGGTCAGCGTCTCGACCCTGCGCCACCTGCGCAACCTCGACCTGCGGGCCGCCTGCGCCTCGGCCAACATCGACAACCTCGACGCGTTCACCTATGGCTTCGCGCGCTATACGGATGCCGAGGTGACGGGCGACATCGATTTCGACGGGACGACGTGGGAGCAGCATCCCGAGTGCGTCTCTATCCAGAGTAGGAACGAATCGAGCGGAAACGGCTTCAACCCGCTGGCGTCCTTCTCGCCCATCTCCGCCTCGAAGGAGATGGAGGCGACGCCTTCCAACGTCATCAACGGCAACGGCCACGTGCTCAAGAACTTCAGGATCTCCAGCGACTCGAACGAGACCGGCCTGTTCGGTGACCTCTTCTGCACGGTCGACTCCCTCAACTTCGAGGACCCCGTCGTCAGCGGCAAGGGCGACGTCGGAACGCTCGTGGGCGTGCACAGGACCGGCTCCGTGCGCGACTGCCACGTATTCGAGACCGCTGACGGCAAGGGCCAGGTCTCGGGCACGGGCGACTGCGTGGGCGGCCTCGTGGGAAGAATCGAGGGCTGGAACAACATCGAGAACTGCTCGAGCGCGGTCAACGTCTTGGGCGCGGGCTACGTCGGCGGTTTGGTGGGCGACAATCCCAACAGCGTCTCGCTCGAGAACTGCAATGTCGGCTACTACAAGAACGACTTCGGCCGCAGCTGGCACGTCACCGTGACGGGCACGGGCGACTGCGTCGGAGGCATAGCCGGTCGCAACGGGTCCTCGCTCGATGGCAACCGCTCCCTCGCCGACGTCTCGGGCGCCAACTACGTTGGCGGCCTCTGCGGCTACCTGGGCGACAACGGCTCTATCAACGGCTCCATGGTGGGCGAGAAGGACGCGTCCAGGGTGGTGAGCGTCGTGGGCACCGGCAACTGCGTCGGTGGCCTTGCGGGCAGCAACTCCCAGGGCATCAACGGCTGCGCCTCGATGGCCAACGTCTCGGGCGCCAGCCACGTCGGCGGCGTCACAGGCGAGGTGCGCAGCTACAGCGCCATCTCCAACACCACGGTGGGCAACACGGCCAGCAACACGGCGGTCACCGTGGCCGGCCAGGGGGACAACGTAGGCGGCCTTGCGGGCTCGACCCCGGGTGAGGGCACGGGCGACGTCGTTCTGGCCTCGGTCTCGGGCGCCAGCAACGTTGGCGGCCTCGTGGGTGACCTCTCGTCCGGCTCGTTCAGCAACTCTCGTGTCGCCTGCCGCTCGGGCATCTCGTATGATGGCCGCGAGGTCGTGCGAGGCTCTGGCTACAACGTGGGTGGCGCGTTCGGCCGCCAGGCCGGCTCCGCCAACGGCGTCACCTCGGCGGTCGACGTCGTCGGCGGCGCCGATAACGTGGGCGGCCTCTCGGGCTGGTCCTCGGGCGCCATAAACGCGTGCTCCGTGCACCAGAACCCCGGCTCCGGCGGCACGATCGAGTACACACGCGTGACCTCCAGCGGCAACAGCGTCGGCGGCCTCGTGGGCTACCGCGACTCGCAGAACATCAGCGGAAGCTTTGCCGCGGTCTACGTCCGCGACGGGGACAACAACGGCAACTGCTTCGGCGGACTCGTGGGCTACCACAACGACGGCGGCATCGACAACTGCTACGCCACCGGCGACGTGGGCGGTTGGTCATTCGTGGGAGGCCTCGCGGGCTACCGTAAGGGCGGCTACTGGAACCAGAACATCGCGGCCGTCAACACCTCGGGCGCCGACTACGTGGGCGGCATCGCCGGCTACGACGAGCTTCAGAACGACTGGGGCATCCAGAACTGCACGGTCCTGGGCATGTCCCAGGGCTGGAACCACGTGGGCGCGCTTGCTGGCGGCGTCGGCAGCGGGCATGCCTACCAGCCGGGTGCCAACGTCCACTACGTGTGGAACTCGGGCTACAACGACCACAACAACTCCTGGGAGCTCTCGTGCCGTCTGAGCTACGACCAGATGGCCGCGCAGACGCAGCCGAGGCTCTCGGTCGCGGACACCCATCCCTATTCCTCCTCGCTCGTCGGTCGCGCCTTCCCGTTCGGCGGAGTCTGGGCGAACGGGTCTCTGCTACCGTACTATGGCGACTGGCCGATCGTGGGATAGGGGGCGAGCGATGACGTACGCATGCGAGAAGTGCAAAGGCAGGTTCGCTGGAGCCCGCGCGCTCCTGCGCGCCGACCGCGGTGCCTCCTTCATCGTCGCCCTGGTCTTCCTCTTGGTCTGCACCATGGTTGCCACCGTGGTCATCGCCTCGTCCTCTGTGAGCGTCGAGCGGAGCAAGAAGACGACCAAGGAGCAGCAGGCATACTTTGCGGTCTCCTCGGGCATCCAGACCGCGCGCTCCCTTGCCTGCGAGCGCGGCTCCATCGCCAACCTCATCCTCACGCGCGCGAAGCCTGCCGACCAGCTTGATCCCGGGACGACCTCTGACGGATCGGCCCTGGCGAACTGGGCGACCCAGGCTGCCCGGTCGATTGCGTCGGGAAGCACTTCTCCGCAGGAGATGGTCACCAAGATCGACTCTTTCACGGTGGAGGGGGCCACGGTCCCCGAGGTCAAGCTCACCTATAGCATGAAGACCGAGGGCGCCGAGCAGTACTACATCACCATCAAGGCCGAGCTTGCGGATGGCGGCGACTACGCCTACACGCTCTCGACCACCGTGCCCGCGATGCTCGAGGGAAGTACGACCGAGGGCGGGCTCGTCATCCACTGGGGACCCAATTCGACTGAGATTCCCGTGGAGTACACCGGACCCGTTGCTGGCATGAGGCTCTCTACGGAGCTTCAGGCCCAGTGCAACGTCTGGGGGACCACGCAGGACAGCTGGTATACGAACCAGTGGGCAAAATGCACCTGGAAGGCAACGGCCAACAGCGAGCTCATGGTCCTGTCCGACTCGAGTCACTACATCTGCATGGTTTACTACCAGGGCAAGTACTACGTTCCCGTATGCACCACCCACACGGGCATAACCATCATCGTCATTACGCTGCGCTACGACTACTATGGCTGGGACATGGCAGTCAAGCTTGGTAGCGGCAACTACGAGGGCAGCCTGACCGCGATGCCCGCCGACGACACGTATTCGTGCCAGCGCCGCGCCAAGACGGTTGGCGGCGACGACGATGACTCGCAGCTGACCGGAAAGAGGAACTTCGGCGTCCAGTGGGTGGAGGTGGCGTGATGCGACTTCAACGCAAAACTCAGGGCGGGCCTCCTGTCCACCACGCACCGCGATGCCGCGTCGGAAGGGGCGAGCGGGGAGAAACCCTTGCGGAGACTCTGGTTGCCATCTTGATCTGCACTCTCGCGTCCGTCATGCTCCTTGCGGCATCGGCGACCGCCGCAAGGCTCAGCAGGCAGGCGGAGGACCGCGAGGGTGACCTGTGGGAGCAGCGCCAGGCGGCCGAGTCGGACCGCTACGTGGGAAGCCGGGGGAGCGACCGAGCGACGGTGCAGGTCGACGGCCGCAGCCACACGATGCTGATCTCCGGCGGGGATGACATCGTGTCGTATCGACTCACGGGGGAGGAGCCATGATCGCGCGTCACATTGCGCCACGGCGTCTCCCAAGGTCGTGCTCCGGCTTCACGCTGGTCGAGCTTCTGGCCGCACTCCTCGTGCTCACGCTGCTGACGAGCGTGGTCGCGGTTGGCACGTCCGGCGCGCTGGACGTGTACCGACGCGAGCAGTTTGCCTCTCAGGCCCAGATGCTTTCCGGGACGGTGGACAGCTCGCTGGCCGACCCGTTCAGGTTCATGACCTCGACGCTTGCCGAGGACGGTCAGGAGGTCGACACGGTCGTCTTCCACCGTCAGACCATCTCGGCGGCTGGGGGCGTGCGGCTCGTCTCTATTGACGGCCAGCTGTACCTGCAGGGCGACCAGGGCGACTTCCCCCTGCTCAACGGGAGCGCCTACGGTAACTGCAAGATCGAGCTGGTCGACGATCCCACGGATCCCGAGGACGACTACTCTTGCACGTCCGTTTGCGTCAAGGGGGCCTACCGGATCACCGACGCGAGCGACCCGTCGCTCAGCAGGACCTATCGCTTCTACTACACGCCTCTGGGAGAGAGCTACACGCGCGAGCTTCCCATTCCCACGTCGTAGCGGCGCGCGCGAAGGCCCGCGCCGCCAGCCGACCACGACGTCAACGCTTAGGAGTTTGAAATGAAGTACACACGTCTCGGAGACCTTCTGATTGACGCGGGCGTCATCGACGAGGAGCAGCTGTCGAAGGCGCTCGCTGCGCAGAAAGAGACGCACCAGCGCCTGGGAGAGACGCTCATCTCGACCGGCGTCATCACGCGTCGCCAGCTCATCGAGGCTCTTCAGGTGCAGCTGGGAATCGACTACATCGACCTCTCCGAAATCGAGATCGATCCCGAGATGACCAAGCTCGTCCCAAGGAACCTTGCCAAGAAGAACTCGATCGTTCCGGTTCGCACGCGCGGCGACGAGCTTTACCTTGCCATGTCCGACCCCCTCAACTTCATCGCGACCGAGGAGGCACGCGCCGCCTCGCGCAAGCGCATCGTCCCCATGATTGCCACGCAGAGCGGCATCGATCACGCCATTTCGGTTCTGTACGGAACCGTCGGCGCCAAGCGCGCCATCCGAGAGATGCAGCAGGAGGCCGAGCAGTCCGACGTGAACGGGGCCTACAGCCTCGGCCTCCACACCAACGATCTCGACAACGGCCGTGGGTCGTCGGCGCCGTCCATTCGCCTTGTGGACAACATCATCGAGCGTGGCATCACCGACAGGGCCTCCGACATCCACGTCGAGCCGCAGGACGGGGGCGTGCGCGTCCGCATGCGCATCGACGGAGTCCTCCACGAGGAGTTCCAGATCCCGAAGGAGCTCCAGCAGTCTCTCACGAGCCGAATCAAGGTCATGTGCGGAATGGACGTGACCGAGAGGCGCGTGCCCCAGGACGGAAGGGCCATCGTCAGCCTGCACGGCAAGGAGGCCGACCTTCGCGTGTCGACCCTTCCCACGGTACATGGCGAGAAGATCGTCATCCGTATTCTCGACCGTGACAACAAGCTCGACACTGCCGAGGAGCTGGGGTTCTACGGACACAACCTGGAGGAGTACAACAGGCTCGTCTCGTATAGGCAGGGGGTCATCCTCCTTGTTGGCCCCACGGGCTCGGGCAAGTCCTCGACCCTCTTCACCATTATCGGTCGCCTCAACACCGAGGGAGTCAATATCATCACCCTGGAGGACCCGGTCGAGTACAGCATCGAAGGAGTCACCCAGGTCCAGGTCAACGACAAGGCCGGGACCACTTTCGCCGACGGTCTGCGCTCTGCACTGAGACAGGACCCCGACATCATCTCGGTGGGAGAGATTCGCGACTCCGAGACCGCCGACATCGCCATGCGTGCGGCAGTCACGGGGCACTTGGTCCTCTCGACCATTCACGCGAACGACGCCATCTCGACCCTCGACCGCCTGAGCGACATCGGCGTCGAGCCGTACATGCAGGCAACGGCACTTCGCGGAATCGTCAGCCAGCGCCTGGTCCGCTGCATCTGCCCCCACTGCAAGGAGGCTTACGTGCCCGACGCGGACGAGATGCGCTCAATTGGCATTGACCCTGCGGTTGTGGGTGAGGACATCAAGTTCTATCGCGGGCGTGGCTGCCCGGAGTGCTACGGCACGGGCTATCGTGGGCGCACGGTCGTGGCCGAGGTGCTGCGCGTGACTGGCGACGTGCGCGCGGCCATCCACGAGGGGGACCGCAACCTGATACTCGAGGCCGTCAGGCGGACGGACTTCGAGCCCATCAACGTGAACGCGCGCGAACTCGTCCTTTCGGGCAAGACGACCGTCAACGAGGTGCTGAGGGCGGTCTACGTGTCCGACTAGCTCGGACGGGGGCACTACTGGCAGGAGCTTTCATCGGTTGGCTTTGACGGGAAGGGGAGTGACGTGAACGAACTCGAAGAGATCGTACTGGCTGCGCGTGAGGCCTCAGCCTCGGACGTGCACCTCTCGCCCGGCGCCTTCCTGCGCTTCCGTATCCACGGGAGCCTCGAGTCCCGCGGCGATGCGCCCCTGAGCGCGGAGGAGTGCGAGGGGCTGGCGCGCACGGCGCTGGGAGGGCGCTTCGACGACCTGGCGCATACGGGCGAGTACGACTGCGCCTCCGACATCGCTGGCGTCCGTGTGAGGCTGAACGCGTATCGTGTGGACGGTGGCTATGCAATGGCCCTCCGACTGCTTTCGGAGCGCATCCCCGCTATGTCCGAGCTGGGACTACCGCCCGTTGTCGCGGACTTCCCAGCGTATCAGAAGGGCATCGTCCTCGTGACAGGCGAGACGGGGTCGGGAAAGTCGACCACGCTCGCGTCGATCATCAACGAGATCAACCTCACGCGGCCAGACCACATCATCACGCTCGAAGACCCCATCGAATACGTGTACGAGTCGGCGCGAGGCCTCGTGACCCAGCGCGAGGTGGGGAGAGACACGCAAAGCTTCTCGGCGGGCCTTCGCGCCATCCTGCGCGAGGATCCTGACGTTATCCTGGTCGGTGAGATGCGCGACCTCGATACCATCGAGACCGCCCTGGTTGCCGCGGAGACCGGCCATCTGGTCTTCGCGACCCTGCACACCCAGTCCGCCGCCGACTCCGTCGACCGCCTCATTGGGTCGTTCCCCGAGGACCGCCAGAGGCAAATCCGCACGCAGCTGTCCATGACGCTCAAGGCAGTCGTCTCGCAGCAACTCCTGCCGCGCCTGGGAGGCAACGGCCGCGTCCTCGCCTGCGAGGTTATGGTGGTGAACGCTGCCATCCGCAACCTCATCCGCGAGGGCAAGACCCCGCAGATAGAGAATTCCATCGCCACGACCGCCGCCCTGGGCAACGTGACCATGGACGCCTCGATATCGAGGCTCCTGCGCAGCCGCCTGATAGACGCCCGTACGGCTGCGAGCGCCGCACGCGATTCCGATGCGTTTTTGCGCCAGGGCAGATAGCATTGATTCACCGAGGAAGGGCATACGAACGTGAAGACCTTTAAGTACACGGCACGGCGTCTCGCGTCGGAGGGCGTCCAGGAGGGCGTGGCGGAGGCCAACACCCAGGACGAGGCAATCAGCCAGCTCAAGGATCAGGGACTGATCGTCTCGGACATCGAGGAGATACAGCCCTCCCACGACATCAACCTGCGCCTGGGACCGCGCCGCGCGAAGGAGAAGTCGCTGGCCATCATGTGCAACCAGTTTGCCATCGTCTTGCGTGCGGGCCTGCCCATTGTGCGTACGATCGCGCTGGTTGCGGAGCAGACCGAGGACGGGGCCCTTAAGGCAATTCTGCTCGACGTCGCGGACGAGGTGGCGGCCGGCCATGGCCTGGCTGATGCCTTCGAGAAGCATGCCGGTGGACTTCCCGTCACCTTTATCGAGACGGTGCGCGCCGGTGAGAACTCGGGCAACCTCGACGTGGTCTTTTCGCGCCTCTCCACGTACTACGACAAGCGCTCGAAGTCCCGCTCAAAGGTCAAGAGCGCGATGATCTACCCCTCCTTCGTGATGGGCGTTGCGGTCATCGTCGTGGTCGTCATCATGGTGATGGCCGTCCCCACCTTTAAGAAGACCTTTGAGTCGATGGGCGTCGAGTTGCCGCTTCCCACCCTCGTCATGATTGCCGTGTCAGATTTCATGACGCGCTACTTTGCGGTCATATTGGGCGTCATCGTGGGAATCGTCGTAGCCATCAAGATGCTCAAGCGCTACAACGAAGACTTCATGTTGTGGTGGTCGAGGCTTGGCACGCGGCTTCCCGTCCTGGGAAAGATCAACGTCATGAGCTCGGCGGCACAGTACGCGGGCACGATGTCAGTCATGATGGCGGCCGGACTTCCGGTCGTGCAGGCCGTCGAGGCCACCGCGCGAACGATTTCCAACCGCTACATGGCCCATGCTCTCGCAAGCATTGAGCCTGCCGTCGAATCAGGCAAGCCCGTTGCGGCATCGCTTGCCAAGACGGAGGCCTTTCCGGACTTGGCCGTCGAGATGACGGGCGTTGGCGAGGAGACGGGAACGCTTGAGAGGACCCTGGACGTCATCTCGGACTACTACGACAACGAAGTGGCTACCCAGACCGCGCGGGCGGTCGCGCTGCTCGAACCTGCCACGATCGTGTTTCTCGCCCTGATCGTGGTCATGATCCTGCTTGCGGTCTACCTTCCCATGTTCAGCATCTACGGGAGCTACAGCTCGTAGCGGGCGCCCTGGCATCGCGTTCGGCGGACAAAACTTAACGTATTCCAAAAAAGATACTAGATTAGTGACAAAACTACATTTGGTGCTTTATAATACTACGTACGTATGGTTGAACATGGCCTCCTCCGTGTCGTATTCTTCAACGGAAGGAACGCCAATAATGGAATGGGAGGCACTGCATGGAGAAGATTATCATGGCAAAGAACGACCTCAAGAAGCGTGGCTACAAGGGCTTTACCCTGATGGAGATGCTCATCGTCGTCGCTATCATCGCTGTCCTCGTGGCAATCGCGATCCCCGTGTTCTCGGCTCAGCTCAACAACGCCAAGGTCGCTGCCGATGCGGCGAACATCCGTGGCGGCTATGCTGCAGCCACGGCTGACGTTGCGGGCAACAAGGATGCTGCTTCGGGTGACACCTACTACCTGAAGAAAGACGGTACCGTTACCCAGACCCAGAGCGAGGGCGACTTCAAGACCCAGGGCACTGCTTCCGAGGATCAGGACGTCGCCGGTCAGCCCCTGAAATGGAACGCCGACCAGAGCGTCACCTACACCTACAACGGGTCTTCGATTAAGATCACGTTTGGCTAGGAACTAGCCGCGTAGAACCAAGACTCTCGGCATTGGTTCTGGCCCCGCGAAGCGATTCGCGGGGCTTTTTTATGCCCTTCTCCGATAAATTTGACCCTCAACTGCTCCTGTGGCGGAGAACAAGCGCTGATAATGAAGCTCGATGACGTACAATTTCATCAGCTATGCGACGCTACGCCGCACTAACACAGCTCATACGAACCAGGGGACATCATGGCTCGCTCATTCGTTGGATTCGATATAGGGACGGACAACGTCAAGGTCGCCTTCCGCGACCGCGGCCTTCGCTTCCTTTCCAGGCGCCTGCCCGAGAACGTGATGAACGAGGAGGGAATCGTCTCTCCTCAGGTCATGGCGGAATTCCTCAAGAAGCTTCGCGTCGAGGAGGGCATCCGTGACAGGGACTGCGCCATCGTCCTGACCGAGCAGCGCTCGTACTTCAGGCATGTCTCGCTGCCACCGATGACCACGTCCGAGCTCAAGATCAACCTCCCGTACGAGTTCCGCGACTTTATCACCGAGGACCCGGACGCCTACGCCTACGACTATGCCGTTGATGACATGGTCTGCGACGAAGATGGCAGGCTGGTGCGCATGGAGCTCTACGCCTCTGCGGTCAGGCGCAGTGTCATGGACACCTACGCCGACATCCTCAAGCACGCGGGGTTTAGGCTTCGCGTCGTGACGCCCTCCTCGATGGCGTACATGCACCTGATGCACGCCCACAACGTCGAGCATCCCGAGGACGCCGGCCGCGACATCGTCGTGGTGGACATTGGCTACAACCAGATGAACATCTCGCTGTTCGAGGACGACCGGTTCATGGGATCGCGCGTGGTCGACTCGGGATGCGTCGACGTCGACTCTGCCATTGCCGAGATGAGGGACGTCGACCTCCACGTGGCGGGAACCTATCGCGACTCGAACTTCGAGGGCGTTCTGGACACGGACCGCTGCCGCTCCGTATTCGACCGTCTTGTGTTCGAGGTCAGCAAGGTCGTCAACTTCTACAACTTCAGCAACCCCGACAAGGACATCAAAGGCATCTACCTCTCCGGAGGCGGAGCGGCCATCCCGCAGCTCGTGAGCGCCATGGGCATGGACTTCGACTATCCCGTCTGGTACGTCAACGCGTTCATGCCTGACGAGGTGCGCACCAGAACCGACAACATCGTGTGCTCGCTGGCCTACGCGGCGCTCGTGGCTGGAGAGGAGGCTTCTCGTGGCGCTTGATCTTGGCAAAAAGATAAGCCTTGACCTCCTGACGAAGAGGGGCCGCAACAAGGTGGAGTACCCCACCAAGAGGACGATGAACCTCTATCAGGTGGAGGGCTCCGGTGCCGTTCGGCGTCGCGTCATAGTGACTGCCGTGGGAATTGCGGTCGCGGCCATACTCTTCCTGAACTTCGCCGTGTTCGGCCCCCTGGCGAACGTCGCCAAGAAGCAGTCGGAGCTTGCGAAGGTTCGCGCTGATCTCGAGCCTGTCCAGCAACGCGTCCAGGAATACGACGACATCCTGAGCGAGTACGAGGCATATGCCCCCATTAGCAGCTCATCCGGAGTGGACGCAATGGGCGTGCTCGACATGGTCGAGTCAAAGGTCAGGCCCAACTGCACCGTCAACCAGGTGTCCCTCGAGGACACCAAGCTGACCATCACGCTCTCCAACGTCTCGCTGGAAAGCGTCGGCTCCATCGCCAAGGAGCTTGGCCAGCAGGAGGGCGTCGACAGCGTCTCGGTCTCGACGGCCCAGTCGAGCGACGAGTCGACGGGCGTCGTCGCGACCGTGACCGTCAGACTCAAGGTATCTGGCAGCTCGAGCGAAACGGGGGAGAAGTAGATGCTTACGTACACATTCTCTCGCCGCGAGAAGGTTCTGATGGTCTTTCTGGCCATCTTTCTCATCCTCGTCGTCTGGTACCAGTTCGTGTTCACCGCGACGCAGGAGCAGCTTGCCGACCTGACGTCGCAGATCGATGCCGCGAACGACCAGATAGTCACCGACACGCTCAAGATCAAGAAGATCGACGAGATGGAGGACGCAATCGCAAAGTACAAGGCTGAGGGCACCGTTCCTGCCGTTGTCCCCGAGTACGACAACGTCCAGGCGCTCATGGCGAGCCTGAACGCGGTCCTTTCGGGAACCGCTGACTACGACATGACCTTCGAGGACGTCGCTGTCAACGAATCGGGACTCGTGCAGCGAGGCGTCCAGCTCTCGTTTGAGTGCGGCTCCTACGAGCAGGCGCGCTCCGTCCTCGACGCGCTCGTGAACAGCGGCTTTCCCTGCTCTGTGGACGAGTACACCATCACGGACAACGAGGCGCAGCGATCGGGTAACGCCCGCAACGCCGGCTCGGGCTCGGGCACAAAGCAGCAGCCCTTCTCGGTTGACGTCCATCTGACGTTCTATGAGAAGGGCAACGACTCCGTTCCCGCCGACGTGGCCCAGGCGACGGGGTCTGCAAGCGGCGGAAACGACCTCTCGAATTCCCTTGGCTAGGCCGCCATGCTCTTCTCGACTCCTCTCATAACCGGGTACTCGCTGCTCGTTACCGGCCTTTTCGGCTTGGTGATGGGCAGCTTTCTGAACTGCCTCGCGTGGCGGCTCACGCACGGTGAGAGCGTGCTGCGCGGAAGGAGCCACTGCATCTCGTGTGGGCACGTGCTTGCCGCGCGCGACCTCGTGCCGGTGCTCAGCTGGCTTTTCACGAGGGGGAGGTGCCGCTACTGCCACGAGCGCATTCCCGCTCGCTACCCCCTGACCGAGCTCTTGTGTGCGGCCCTGTACCTGTCCGTCGTCGTGCGCTACGACCTCACGCTCGAGACCGTCGAGATGCTGGTCTTCGCGAGTACGCTTCTTGTCCTCTCGCTCACGGACCTTGACGAGTGCATCATCCCCAACTCCTGCGTTGCCGTTGCCGTCGCCGCGCGCGCCCTCTACGGGCTGGCCCTCCTTGCGACTGGCTCCCTTCCCGCGGGCTTTGACATCGTCTCGGCCGTTGGTTACTACGTGGGCACTGCCGTCGGGGTTCTGGTCGCGCTTATCGCGCTCGCACTCGTTATGGACCGCGTGCTTGGCCGCGACAGTATCGGCGGAGGAGACGTCAAGCTCCTTGCGGCTGCCGCCCTCTACTTTGGCGGCAGCCAGCTGCTGCTTGTGGTGTTCGTCTCCTGCGTGTTGGGCATCGTCTTCGGGCTCGCGCGGATGGGCTCGGGCGACGAGGCCGACGACGCGGAGACCGTGGATTCGGAAGCCGTGGATGAGGAAGCCCCCGAGCGGGTGGACCCCCACGCCTTCCCCTGGGGGCCCTCCATCGCCCTTGCTTGCTGGTTCTGCATGCTCTTCGGCGAGCAGCTCGTTGGCATGTACCTGGGATTGTTTGCGCTGTAGACGCGGTCCTAGCCGCCCATCCCGAAGACGCCCCTCCAGAAGCTCAGGAAGCCGTCCCACCAGTTGTCCGATCCGCCTTGGGACTCCGTCGCCTCTCGTTGGCCTGACGCGGCGCTTCCATCCATGGAGAATGCCGTCTGCGTTCCGTACTCCTCGTCGAACGTGCTGCGATCGATGGCCTCGCTGGCAAGGGACCCGGCCGCCGAGGCGTCGTAGTCCGTGGAGTAGCTACCCGAAACGGTGACGGTGATGCCGGAGTCTCCCTGCACGACCGTTTTGCCGCCGGCCATGATCGTGACCGTCTTGCCGTTTGTGTCGACCACCCTTCCTCCGCTCTCGACCGTCAAGTTCGATACAGTCGAGTCGGCCGCCACGACCCAGCTCGAGCTGGAGTCGACGCTTACGCTCAGGGGGCTGTCGCTGGTGGACGCTGTGGCGTTCTCGCTGATCTCTGCCGCTCCCGTCCAGGTTGTTCCCTCTGTCAGGAAGACGTCCACCTGGCTGATGGTGTCTGACTCGATGTTGCCCCCGAGCGTCTGGCCTATGCCCGTGAGCCTGGCGGTCGCGCCGTTCTTGCCTGCGGTGCCCCAGCCGTTCGAGTCGTTTCCCGCGGCAATCAGGAGGCTCGCGGCGCTTGAGTCGAAGTCGAGCGTGGTGTTAGAGAGCACGATGTCTGCCGACGTGTTGGTGAGGTAGAACATCGACCCAGATGCGATCGCACTTCTCAGCGTCGAGTCCTTGGCCTGGAAGGTCGCCGTCTTTCCGGTCGAAGCCTCGGCGTCGCCCGAGGTGGACTGATAGATGATGATGCCGTCGGCGATGGGGTCGGACGCGCTCTTGCCCTCGAGCGTGCCCTCGAGCGTCGAGTTGCCGATCAAGACAGTGTTTAGTCCCTCCATTGCAACGAGCTGGCTTCCCGTGGCGGTGCCCGCGCACCCGTTCAGCTCGATGTCGCCGGTCGAGTACACCAGGGGAGAGCCGACGCCGGCCGTTCGGAGGGTGGAGTTCGTGACGCTGACGCTTCCGCCTCCGCGGTCCGTCGCGCAGGCTGCGCAGTGCGCGCCCGCGGTCTCGATCGAGAGGCCGTTTGCCACGATGGTCCCGCCGTAGGTTGCATCGAGCCCGCGTGAGTTGTCCGCACTGGTGCGTATCGTCACGCCGTTCGCCCAGATGGTTCCCGAGTCCGTGGCGAACAGCGCGTTCGAGCCTGTGGAGTCCGAGGTCAGCGTGCTGTTGGAGACCTTCGCGAGCGAGCCTTCGCCCACGGAGAGCAGGATTGAGTTGACGCCGTAGAAGTTGCACCTGTCGCCGTCGCCGTCGTCGCCCGTCTTGCCCAGCGTCGAGCCCGAGACAGTGAGGGTGCCGCCGTTCTGGACGAGCGCGGCCACAAGGTCCGACGCCGTGGACGTCGCGATCTGGTCCTCGGAACTCACGCTCTCGCCGTCGGCCGTGAGCGTGCCCGCATAGCTTCCCTGGTAGTCAAACGACTGCGCGTCTGTCCGTCCCGTGCCGCCGGGGGCCTGCGCGTCCGGCGCGTCAGAGGGAGGAACGCCGGGGGTGCTGCTTGCGCCCGCTCCGTCGGGTGAGTCGCCTTCGGGCTTTGCGGGAGGCGCGCCCTCGTCCGGCTGGGCGCACTGCCCCTCCGCGGCCGTCGCAGAGCCCGCCGAGCTTCCGTCGGACTCCAATGCAATCGCTGGCGCGGGGAAGGGCGACAGCACGAGCGCTCCGGTCGTGACGAGGACTCCCATGCGCGTCAGGGCCTGCTGTCGTCCCGCATGGCCTCGGCTCCTGAGGCATCCCTCGCCGAGCATGCGCTGGGCCGCCCTGACGTCCATGTTCGTTTTGTCCTGCGTTGGCCGTCCTGAAGTGGTCATCGGAGTCTCCTCTCGTCGCTTCCTTGATGTCAAAGTACCAACTTCGACGCCACTCAAGACTCCTACCGGGTCCGATGCTACGAGGGAAGCATGACGTTTGAGGGAAACTGTAAATCAACTTTTGGGAACCTGAAAAAGAGCGGTTGAGAAGGGCGTGGCCAGTCTGGACGGATTGCCCTTTGCGTCAATGAAGTTAAACATCGGGTAGTATGGTCTGACGCTATGAGAGCATGTTAGGAATCAAACGAGCTGATACGCAGGCGTTGTGCCTGGGATTGGAGCAAGAATGAGCTCTATTGAGACTCGCTGTGTGCAGGGTGGCTACGTCGCGGGCAACGGGGAGCCGCGCCAGGTTCCCATCGTCCAGTCGACGACATTCAAGTACGACAGCTCCGAGGACATGGGCAAGCTCTTCGACCTCGAGGCCGAGGGCTACTTCTACACGCGCCTTCAGAACCCGACCAACGACGCGGTCGCGAAGAAGATCTGCCAGCTCGAGGGTGGCTCTGCCGCCATGCTGACCTCATCGGGCCAGGCTGCCACGTTCTTCTCGCTGTTCAACATCTGCGAGAATGGCGGGCACGTGGTCGCCAGTTCCGCGATCTACGGCGGCTCGTACAACCTCCTGGCCCACACCATGGCCAAGATGGGAGTCGAGTCCACCTTCGTGTCGCCCACGTGCTCTCGCGAGGAGCTCGAGGCCGCCTTCAGGCCCAACACCAAGGCCGTGTTCGGTGAGTCCATTGCCAACCCGGCGCTGGCCGTGCTCGACATCCAGATGTTTGCGGAGGCGGCGCACGCCCACGGGGTGCCCCTGATCGTGGACAACACCTTCCCGACGCCGGTCAACTGCAGGCCGATCGAGTGGGGCGCGGACATCGTCACGCACTCGACCACCAAGTACATGGACGGCCATGGCAGCGCGGTCGGCGGCGCCATCGTCGACTCGGGCAACTTCGACTGGATGGCCCATGCCGACAAGTTCCCCGGCCTGACGACTCCTGACGAGTCGTACCACGGAATCGTCTATGCACAGAAGTTTGGCCAGCAGGGTGCCTTCATCACCAAGGCCACCTCTCAGCTGATGCGCGACTTCGGGTCCATCCAGAGCCCGCAGAACGCCTACTACCTTAACCTTGGCCTCGAGAGCCTCCACGTGCGCGTGCCCCAGCACTGCAAGAACGGCCAGGCTGCGGCGGAGTTCCTGGCGACGCACCCCAAGGTCGCGTCCGTCCGCTACCCCGGCCTCAAGGGCGACCGCTACTATGACCTCGCCCAGAAGTACATGCCGAACGGGACCTGCGGCGTCGTCTCGTTCGACGTGGCCGGCGGCCGCGCGGCGGCCGAGCGCTTCATGGGCGCGCTCAAGATCTGCAACATCGAGACGCACGTGGCGGACTCGCGCACCTGCTGCCTGCACCCTGCGAGTGCCACGCATCGCCAGATGAGCGACGAGGAGCTCGTCGCCGCTGGCATCAGCCCCGCCATGGTGCGCCTTTCCTGCGGTCTCGAGGGGACCGACGACATCATCGCCGACCTCGAGCAGGCGCTGGCAAGCATCTAGAGCGAGCCGCCTTGCGCCGCGCCATGCGCCGCAAGGTGCCGCGCGCGTCCTTCTCCCCCGCGTCCGAAAGCGTCCGAAAGCGTCCGACCCGTCGTGGAACTTGTGCGATGGACATGGTGCGTTTTGGGCGCGGGGGAGTATCATATCCCGTAACCGAGATCGACCTTCTGAACGCAGCTCAATCGAACAAGGGGACTGATTTTGGATTCCAGGAACTTTAGCAGGAGAGACGCGCTCAGGCTTTTGTTGGGTACCGGTGCCGCGCTCAGCGTACCGAGTCTTGCCTGGGGCGTCACCCAGGATGACATCGACGCCGCCAACAGCAGCCTTTCCGACGCACAGGCGCAGCTTGACTCGGCTCAGGCCACGCTTGACGCCATCGCCGCCGACTACGAGAGGCTCTCGGAGGAGCAGTCGAAGACCCTCGGCCAGATCGAGGACAAGCAGAAGCAAATCGACGAGGTCCAGGCCGGCATCGACAAGAAGCAGGAGGAGCTCGAGAAGAAGCAGGAGATCCTCTCCAAGCGCATCAGCGCGGCGTACAAGGCCGGCGGAAACGACTTCCTCTCGGTTTTGCTGTCCTCCACATCGCTCGAGGAGCTCGCGTCGAACATCTACTACATGGACAAGATCAGCGAGAACGACCGCGAGATGATCGAGTCCGTCAAGTTGCTCAAGCAGCAGCTCGAGGACCAGAAGCGGCAGCTCGAGCAGGAGAAAGCTGACCTCGAGGCCCTGAGTGCCCAGCAGCAGGAGCAGCTGGACCAGATGCAGGCCAAGCAGGCCGAGGCCCAGAGCACCATCGATGGTCTGAGCCAGGAGGTTAAGGACCTCATGGCGCAGCGCGACTCCGAGCTTGCCACCATGGCCCAGGAGCGAGCCGCCCAGCGGGCGGCAGCCGCGTCGTCGGGTTCTAAGGCGGTCGACGTCACCGGCAGGATCGTCGACCCGGGGTCGACCACCGGCTCGCAGGCGGCGGTGCTGAACGCCTGCGCCTCTACGCCGTCTCCCGGTCCCGGCCTCTGCGCCATGTGGGTCTCGCAGGTGTTCTCGAACGCGGGCTTTGGCTATGCCTCGGGCAATGCCAACGACATGTACAACTCGTACTGCCACAGCTCCGACAAGTCGGCCATCAAGCCAGGCATGATCGTGGCCGTCTCGACGCACGCGCACACGACGGCCGGGCGTATCTACGGCCACATCGGCATCTACATTGGCGGCGGCATGATGATGGACAACGTCGGCTACATCCGCACCATCAGCCTGGACAGCTGGATCAGCTACTACAGCACCACCGTCACCCCGCGCTGGGGCTGGCTCATGGGAATCGCGCTCGCGTAGGAAGCCCGACGCAAGCAAGCCAAGCCGACATACGTCACGAGCCTCGTGGTCTTGGGACCGCGGGGCTCGTTCTCGCTTGCGATGGCCGTTTGATTGGGCGAGAGGGACGAGGCCTTCCTAGGAGAGGAGCCTGACTCCGCTCAGGAGGAAGTCCTTGTCGGCCGGTGCAGGGCGGTCGGTCAGTGCGATGCCGCCCTTGTCCTTCCGCTTTGCCTCGTAGAGCGCGTAGTCGGCCACCGAGAGGTAGTCCCAGACCTTGTTGCTGCTGATGGGCAGGGAGTTCCTGATGCCCTGCGTGATCTTGATGTCGCCGGGATCGATTCCCCTGCAGGTGATCGACGCGACGTCGTCCCGGATGCGCTCCGCGATCTTGATGACCTCCTCATCGGTCTTGTCCCGGTAGAGCATGACGAACTCGTCGCCGCCGTAGCGCGCCGCGAAGACGTTCTCGTTGTCTGCCACGACGTTTCTCAGGACGTCGGCGACGCGCGTGAGGACGACGTCGCCCATTTGGTGGCCGTGCGTGTCGTTGAAGCGCTTGAAGTCGTCGATGTCGAAGATCTCGAGGCCGAGCTTCGTCTTTGCGTGGTAGGCGAGCTCGAACTCGTCGTTCGAGACGTTGGTCAGAAGGTATCTGTTGGGAAGCTTCGTGAGCGCGTCGTATTCCGCCTCGCGGGCGAGTCTCGCGTTCTCCCTGAGGAAGTGCTCCTCCTTGTCGCGCATCTCCTCCATGGACTTGCGGAGCTCGATCGCGTATGCCGTCGAGCGCTTGTGGTCCTCGTCGAGGCGCTCGTTGAGGTCGAAGTAGTCGTTCATGAGCGGGCAGAGGGTTTGGACGTCGCCCACGAGCCGGGCGTGGCGAATCTGCTGCTTGATGAGCACGAGGGTAAGGAAGGGTATGTCGATCTTCTTGACCAGGGGCTCGGCTGCCACGAGGAGCCCCTCGGCGCTTTCGGCAAGACGGGCGTCAATCAGGTCTGATGCGATGACGCAGACGTCCCCGACCAGGTCGGGGGAGAGCCCGTTTCTCTTGATGTCCTGCGTGACCTCGCGTGCCTCCGCCTTCGCCTCGGTCCTCGTGCCATCGCTCAGGCAGAGCTTGATCTTGAGCAGGCTCATCATGGTGCGGTCCGCCAGTGCGGCATTCCGACCAAGGGAGCGCTCGAAGCTACTCGCCCTCTCCAGATCTCGTCGCGCGGCGTCCTTCTCGCCCAGATTCAGGTGGTAGACGCCTTCCATCACTATGGTCGAGAGCGTGTTGGTGGGTACGCCCTTCTCCTCGTATCCGCGGTAGAAGCTCTCGGCCATGACCATGTGCTCCAGTGCGTGACGATATTCACCAAGCTCGCCGTAGAGATAGCCCGTGTTGTAGCTGATGGCGCCCGAGAGCATGGCGCCCTCGAAGCTGTCGGCGTCGATGCAGCAGTGCTGAGCCTCAAGAAGGTAGTCGAACGAGAGTGCCTTGTCGTTGTGGTTTGCGGCGTCGGCTGCGAGGAAGATGTAGGAGCGACCGAGCATGATGTTCTCGTCAGCGCGCTTCTGGCTGGCTATGGCCTTCAGGAGCACCTCCGCGTACTCGCCGGTGCAGGGATGCAGGTTGTAGAGCGCCTCGGCCAGAAAGTAGTAGCCAAACGAGAGTATGGCGTCATCCTGACGTGCGGTCCCCTGACGCACGAGTTCCCGCGCGGTCTTGAGGTAGTCTGCCCCCGCCTCATAGCGCTGGTACTGCGCGCGCACTATAAGCCGGCGAATACTCTGGTCGATGACGTTGAAGTCCATGCGGTGGCTGTCCTAGCTAGATGATGAAGATGAGGGCGGAAAGAGTGATGCACGTGGCGCCCGCGAGGACGAAGAGGTGCCACACGAAGTGCAGGAAGGGAACCTTCTTGGCGAGGTAGAACGCGCATCCGATGGTGTAGCAGAGGCCACCCGCCAGAAGAAGGCCGAAGGCCGCGGGGTCAAGCAGCTCGACGATGTCGCCTATGTGGAAGAGGACGAGCCACCCCAGCGCCAGATAGATGGCGACGCTGACCCAGTGCGGCTGTCGCTCGCGCAGGAGGCACTCGAGGACGATGCCTGCAGCCGCGATGGACCACACGAGCACGGCGAGCCCCATGCCACCGCGACCGGCGAGCGTGATGAGCGCGAAGGGGGCGTAGCTGCCTGCGATGAGCAGGTAGATGGCACTGTGGTCGAAGATGCGGAAGACGCGCTTTGCGCCGGGGTGGGTGAGTGCGTGGTAGAGCGTCGAGAACAGGAACTCCAGCACGAGCGAGATGCCCATCAGGAGCGCGGCGGCAAGGT
This sequence comes from Parafannyhessea umbonata, assembly GCF_900111255.1. Taxonomy (GTDB): domain Bacteria; phylum Actinomycetota; class Coriobacteriia; order Coriobacteriales; family Atopobiaceae; genus Olsenella_J; species Olsenella_J umbonata_A. The sequence continues at coordinate 217,239 of NZ_FOGP01000002.1, read as the reverse complement.
GGGTCCCTCCGCCGTGGATGCAGGCGAAGACGATCATTACGACGAGGGCGGCAACCGACAGCAGCGCACCTACGCCGTGCGAGACCGCGTTGGCGATCTCTTCTCCAATGGAGTACCTGCGCTCGGACCCTAGGGTTGCGGCGTTCTGTGCCATGCGAACCTCTCCCTGTCTGATGCTTTGGACACCGTGCTATTTTCCATCAAATGCTGTCATTTTGCGAGGGGCAGCCACTGCTCGGGCCAAAGTGGCGGGAGCAGTGGCTGCCCGGTGGTGCCGTGGCGCCTTGGGCGTCGCTATCCGTCGCTTCGCGCGAAGCCGTTCTTCATGCCGAAGCTGGCGGTAAGAAGGACGCTCGAGAGGCACTCGTCGGTCTTCTCGCGCAGCATGGCGGCGACGCGCTCGTTTGCCTCCTCGAGCGCGGGCGCGGCCTGGTCGTAGTCCGGATCATCGGACTGCTCGCAGAGCTTCGCGTCGGTCTCCCTCAGAATCTGGTGACCGCAGGAGCCCACGGCCTCCTGGTAGCGCTCGATGTGGATCGAGCAGCTGTTGAAGTGCGCGTCGGCCATCGCCGCGATCAGGCGGTTCGTCCAGTAGAAGCTCTCGGTCGTGACGTGCGGGCAGGTGTTGGCGAGGTACTCGGGCGTCCTGTTGACGTTGGCGTAGAACGGTGCCAGCGCGTTGAAGGCGTTGGAGCCGAAGGCCATCCACTGGATTGCGCGGCAGGCCTCGGGGGCGTAGGGGCGCAGCTGGATGACGGCGAGCTGACCGTTGCGGTTGATGCCGATGGGACGGTAGGCGTTGCGCGTCGCCTCGGTGCCCGCAGCGCCGTAGGGGTCAAACGGGGTTCCCTGGTAGTGCAGCGAGAGCGCGTACTTGACGTCCTCGATGGTTACCTTGCGCTGCGGCGCGAGGCTCCAGGGCAGGTCGTCGTCCTCCGGGCCCCATCCGTCGGAGCCGACGGCGAAGCCGCTGTGGGGGTTGAGGAAGCGGTGGATTGCCCAGGCGCGCGGGGTGTTGTAGACGTGGTCGGCGTCGCTGTGGCTCCCGAAGGCCTCGCGCGGGTTGAAGAAGTGGATGCCCTCCTGGGCGTCCTCGCCTGCGATCGTGAGGTCGAGGTGATTCTCCTCCATCCACTCGCGAAGATCGGCGGAGCACATGTAGTTGCGCTTCTGGCCCATGGCGTCGTCGAGGTCAAAGGAGTCGATGCCCAGCTGGTTCGGCATGACCACGTAGGCGTCGTCGGGCACGCGCGCGGCGATCCAGTGGTGGCCGCCCACGGTCTCGAGCCACCAGATCTCGTCGACGTCGCTAAAGGCGATGCCGTTCATCTCGTAGGTGCCGTACCTCTCGAGGTAGGAGCCCAGAAGCTCGACACCCTCGCGCGCGGACGAGATGTAGGGTAGGACGATGGTGGTCATGTCCTCCTCGCCGATTCCGCCAGCCACCTCGGGCTCGTAGCCCGGCTGGCCCTCGGTGCCCCTGGCCTTCTTCAGGCACACCAGCGGGTCCGCGCCCAGGACGCGCTCGTTCGAGGTCAAGGTCTCGGTGGCGCTCATGGCGACGTTCTTCTGGTTCACGCCGGCCTCGGCCCAGATGCCGTCCTTGGGGGTGGCGTCGGGGACAGAGCTATAGCGCATGGGGTTGTCGGGAAGGTCGATCTCGACGTGCGAAAGGACCGAGCGGTAGCGGCGCGGCTGCTCGTCGGGCTGGATCACGACGAACTTCTTGGGGGTGAAGACGGTGCTGGGGGAGTCCTCGTTGCGCGCGATGATCGTGGACCCGTCATAGCTCGCTTTCTTGCCGACGAGCAGGGTGGTGCAGGGCATGCTGCCTCCAATCGATTCGGCCAACTACATGGCCGTTTGCAAATGTTTCCCTTTGTATACTAGCCGTTGGCACGACATTTATCCGTGCCGCGGGACCCCTGCGGTCGGCTTTGGGGAGGAATCATGCGCAAGTTTGCGCCAACATCCACAAATCGGCTTTTCCTGGGCGAGAAGTGCCTGCGCCCGTGCCTGGCCCTGGCCATCGCAACGCTGACGGTCGCCATGGCCGCCACCCTTTCTGCCTGCGCCGTGGGCGCGGGTTCGCGGGCGGACGGAGGCTCCGGTTGCCAGGAGCTGCAGGAGCAGCCGAGCGAGTCGTCCGGCCCGGACATCACGGCGGGAAGCGGCTACTACACGGACCACCCCTCCCAGGCGGGCGCGCTGCGCGTGGAAGGCACCAGGCTCGTGGGCCAGAACGGCCATGACGTGGTGCTCCAGGGCGTGAGCACCCATGGCCTCGCATGGTATCCGCAGTACGTGAAAGCCGAGCTCTTCTCGGAGCTGTCTGACGACTGGAACGCAAACGTCGTCAGGCTCGCCCTGTACAGTGCCGGAGACGGCGGGTACTGCACGGGTGGTGACCGCTCGAGCCTGCGTCAGCTGGTGCTCGACGGCGTCGACCGCGCGACCGCGGCGGACCTCTACGTCATCGTCGACTGGCACACGCTCTCTGACTCGAACCCGCTCGAGCACGTCGAAGAGGCGAAGGAGCTCTTCGGCGACCTCTCCGGGCAGCTCTCAGACCACGACAACGTCATCTACGAGATCTGCAACGAGCCGAACGGATCGACGACCTGGGCGGACGTCAAGGCGTATGCCCAGCAGGTCATTCGCGTGATCAGGAAGAACGACCCCGACGCTCTCGTTCTGGTGGGGACGCCCGAGTGGTGCCAGCGCATTGACGAGGTCGTGCACGACCCCATAGACGACGACAACGTCATGTACACCCTGCACTTCTATGCGGCTACGCACGGCCAGCAGCTTCGCCAGCGCCTGAGCGATGCTGTGGCCGAGCAGGTTCCCGTGTTCGTGAGCGAGTATGGCGTCTGCGAGGCGAGCGGCAGCGGCCGTCTGGACACCGCCTCGGCCGACGCCTGGTTGGACGAGCTCGACGAGCTGGGAGTAAGCCGCTGCATGTGGAGTCTCAGCAACAAGGACGAGGCGGCGTCCTGCATAGTTCCCGGCTGCGCCAAGACCTCGGGGTTCGCGGCGGAAGACCTTGCGCCTGCGGGCGTCTGGCTCAAGGAGCGCCTCTCCTATTATGTCCAGGGTTCCGTTCAGGGGGAGTCCTCAACGCCGGCGGGCGACGAGCCGGCGGGCGACGAGCGGGCGGGCGGCGGGCCAGCGGGCCAGGCGGTCGTCGCGCGAGCCGCGGATGGGAAGGTCGCAACCTTCGAGTCGGGAGGCCTTAGCTGCGAGCTCAAGGTCAAGGGCAGCTGGCAGGCGGGCGAGAGGACCTGCTACCAGTACTCGCTTTCCGTTACCAATCCCGGCGAGCCCGTAGAGGGCTGGCGTATCTCGATTCCCTTCTCGGAGGACGTCGAGCTGACCGACGGATGGAACGCGTCCTTCGAGGCGAACGGAAGCGCGCTTTCAGTTTCGAGCGTTGCCTACAACGGCCGCGTACCACAGGGGGCGAGCGTGGTCGACATTGGGTTCCAGGTGACGGCGTCTTCGGAGCTTGGCGTCGTCCTGAGCTGACGGCTCGCCCGGCACTCCCGTATACGAACAAAGAGGCGGCGCGTCCCTGGGAACGCGCCGCCTCTTTGTGATGTGCGGGCAAGATGTTCCGCGAGGGCTAGAGGCCCAGGAGGACGCCAACGTAGACCATGACGGCCATTGCCGCGGCGAACCCGAAGGCGTACTTCGAGATCTTGCCCATGATCTCGCCGTCCTTGCCGACCAGGCCGCAGGCCGCGGTTCCGATGGCGATGTTCTGGGGCGAGATCATCTTGCCGGCCGAGACGCCCAGCGAGTTGGCCGCGCACAGCCAGTAGGAGTCGGCGTTGATGGAGCCCGCCGCCTGCTGCTGGACCGCGCCGAAGAGGACCTCCGAGGAGGTGCCGGAACCGGTGACGAAGGTGCCCAGGCCGCCCAGGATGGGGGAGATGAGCGGGTAGAAGGCACCGAGCGTGCCGACGAAGAAGGCCGCGACGCTCGCGATCATGCCGGAGTAGCCCATAATCTTCGCACAGGCGAGGATGGAGAGCATCGTGAGGATGGTCTTCGACATTTGCTTGACCGTGGCGCCCAGGACCTTGAGCATCTCGGGGAACGAGCAGCCCTGGACGAGTCCGCCCGCCATGCCGCAGATGAGGATGAGAACGCCCGGCGTGTTGATCCACGAGAAGGTCAGGGTCGCGTTCGGATCACCGCTGTAGATGTTGACGGTGCTCTTGATTGCGGAGAGCGGCTCGTGAATGAAGGGCACGAGCTTGGAGGTGAGGACGAGCACGACGAAAATCAGGATAAAGGGGCACCAGGCGTTGAGGGCCTCGGCCGCGCCCAGCGGCTCGTCGTCCTTCTCGTCGGACTTGACCTCGAGCGCGTACTCGGCGGGGACCTCGCCCCTCATGCCGAGGGCCATGGCGAAGGTCACCAGGAGCGAGACGACTGCAGCGACGACCATGGGGAGGTCGGCGCCGATGAACTGGGCCGAGGCGACCTCGGCGACGACCACCGAGATGCCGGAGGCCAGGGTGATGGGAAGCACGCCCTTGAGCGCCTTGAAGCCGCCGCCGACCATCACGACCATGAGGATCGGGGTGACGATGACGAACGGGGCGACCTGCAGGGCCTGCATGACGGCGAGGCGGACCGGGTCAAGGCCGGTGATGCCGGCGAGCGTCGTCGTGGGGATGCCGATGGAGCCGAACATGGTGGGAACGCCGTTGGCCAGCAGGCAGGACAGGATGGCGAGCATGGGGTTGAAACCCAGAGCCATCAGCATGGACGCGGGAATCGCGACCGCGGTGCCGAAGCCGGCCATGCCCTCGAGGAAGCCTCCGAAGCACCAGCCGATGAGAAGGGCGAGCACGCGCTTGTCGGAAGACACCGAGGTCAGCATGCCCTTGATCTTCTCCATGGCGCCCGTGTGAACGGTGAGGTTGTAAGTGAAGACGGCGGCGATGATAACGATAACGATGGGCCAGATGGCCATTGCCACGCCCTCGAGCGCTGCGGTTGCCGTGTTGACGACGGCCATGTGCCACACGAGCATGGACAGGACGGCCGCGACGACGAAGGCGCCGAAGCTCGCCTTGTAGGCCTCCATCTTGAGGCCGCAGAGTGCGGACACGAGCCAAATGATTGGCATTAGGGCTAGTACGAACATCAAGAGCATTTCAGCCATGATCATCCCTCACGGTAGCTGCGAACAATTGCTGTTTACGATTTTATGCCCCCGTGGCCTGCAGCTTCGCCGCCACGGCGAGGGTGGGAAATTGTCCACAGTCGTTTGGAAAAGGCACGGCTATCGGCGACAAGTGAAGAAGGCGAACACAAACCTGAAAGACTGTTCGAGCCTCCTGCTCATGTCACTCGGCACCTCCGTCGTGAACTCAAAGTGAACGCAAGCTGATACGTGGCCTTTGTGCCCGCATTTCTGGGTACGCTACAAGTGTCGCAAACGCTTGAAAGGCAACGCATGCTGCAGCTTAAGGACATTCGCAAGGCTTACGTGACGGACTCCTACGAGCAGATGGCCCTTGACGGCGTCTCGGTCACGTTCAGGGACAACGAGTTCGTGGCGGTCCTGGGGCCGTCCGGATCGGGCAAGACCACCATGCTCAACATTCTTGGCGGACTAGACCACGCCGACTCCGGTGAAATCGTCATCAACGGCGTCTCGACCACGGACTACTCTGCCAAGGACTGGGACTCCTATCGCAACCATCGCATAGGCTTCGTCTTCCAGAGCTACAACCTCATTCCCCACCAGTCGATTCTCTCCAACGTAGAGCTGGCCCTCACGCTTGCGGGCGTCGGGCTGGCCGAAAGGCGGGCGCGTGCCCGGACGGCGCTCGAGCGCGTCGGCCTGGGCGATCACGTCGGGAAGCGCCCGAGCCAGCTATCCGGCGGTCAGATGCAGCGCGTCGCCATCGCGCGAGCCCTGGTGAACGACCCCGACATCGTGCTTGCCGACGAGCCCACGGGAGCGCTCGACACCGAGACCGGCATCCAGATCATGGACCTTCTCAAGGAGGTCGCCCGCGATCGCCTGGTCATTATGGTCACGCACAACCCCGAGCTCGCCGAGAGCTATGCGACGCGCGTCGTTCGCCTGCATGACGGCAGGCTCACCGACGACACCGACCCGTTCGTGTCGGAGATTGCCGACGGCGTCGCGACCAAGGTGCTTGACGCCCGTCCCAAGAAGCGCTCGCGCGACCGCGAGCGCGCCTCGATGTCGTTCGCGACCGCGCTCGCGCTCTCGTTCAACAACCTCATGACCAAGAAGGGGCGCACTGCGCTCACGGCGTTCGCCGGCTCCATCGGCATCATCGGCATCGCGGCCATCCTGGCACTATCCAACGGTGTCAACGACTACATCGCCAGGACCGAGGAGGACGCGCTCACGTCCTACCCGCTTACCGTGACCAAAAGCAGCTTTGACGTCTCGTCGCTCCTCTCGTCTGGCGTTATGGGAGGCATCGGCGGCAGCTCGGGCGAGGCCCAGGGCGCAGGTTCGGACCAGGACCCCGACTCCATTCCCGAGTACACGGTCATGACCGACATGTTCGCGAACGTCAAGAACAACGACCTCGGCTCGTTCAAGAAGTACCTGGACAGCGGCGACTCGGGCATCGAGCCCTACGTGAACACCATCCAGTACTCCTACGGCATCAGGCCCCAGGTCTATCGCACGGACACCTCCGGCGGGGTGGTCCGCCTGAGTCCCTCGAAGATGGAGTCGACTCTCACGAGCGGCGTCATGGGATCGGCGCTCATGGGAGGGACCGCGACCAGCTCATCGTTCACCGAACTCGTTGACGACGCGGACATGCTGCGCTCCCAGGCAGACCTTGTGGAGGGAAGCTGGCCCACGAACTACGACGAGGTCGTTCTCATCCTCGACAGTCGCGGCCAGGTAAGCGACTACACGCTCTACAGCATCGGCTACTACGACCCCGAGATCATGAACGAGATGACCCAGAACGCCCTAAAGGGGGAGGAGGTGAGCGCGCCCGAGACCGCCTGCGACTTCACGAAGGAGAAAGCCCTCGGCATGACCTTCACCGTGGTCCCCGCCTGTGACCTCTACCAGAAAAACGGGGGACAGGGTACCTGGAGCGACATGACGGGTGACACCGGGTACATGAAGTCCGCCATCGAGAAGGGCATCCGACTCAAGGTCGTGGGCATCGTCCGGCCCAAGGACTCTTCGGTTCGCCTGATGGAGGGAATCGGCTACAGCCCCAAGCTCACCCGGGAGCTCATGCGCCGCGCGCAGGAGTCCCAGGTGGTGAAGGATCAGCTGGCCAACCCCGACGTGGACGTATTTACCGGCAAGACCTTCGAGGAGCTGCAGAGCGAGCAGGGAGCCTCGTTTGACATGAGCAACCTGTTCACGGTTGACACAGACGCGCTCAGAAAGGCCTTCTCGTTCGACACTTCCGCGCTCTCGAGCGTGGCGTCCTCGGGCTCCGGTCTCGACCTTTCGGGAATCGGTCTCGACTCGTCAGCCTTCGACCCGAGTGTCATGAAGGTCGACCCGTCGGCCATGCAGGGCGTATTCAGTGAGGACTCCCTTCGCCAGATCATGGCGGGGGCGCCCAAGTTTGACCTTGAGTCCGCTGGCATAACCGATGCGGCGAGCGGCCTCACGGATGAACAACGCAAGGCGATAAACGACGCGTCCACGCGCCTGGCGGCCGGCTATGCCGCCTGGGCCATCCAGAACCCCGAGGCGGCAAAGGCCGACGACTCTATGAGCAAGTACCTGGCCACCCCCGAGGCGACGGCGATCACCGGCCAGCTCTCGGAGGAGCTGGGGACGAGCATGAACGACATCATGAACGTTGCGCTCCAGAAGTACATGAGCGAGCAGTTCGCTCCGTACCTTTCCAAGCAGATGCAGGCGCTCATGCAGTCTGCGGCCCAGATCATGGCGCTCCAGCTCGCCCAGCAGATGCAGACGCAGATGTCCGTCGCGACCGCGCAGCTCGGCTCGCAGCTCTCTGCGGCCATCTCCGGCCAGCTCCAGGGACAAATGGCCCAGCTCTCTGGCGCCCTGAAGAATGGCTTCAGGGTCGATCCCAACGCATTCGCCAGCGCCATTCACCTCAACATGGACCAGAACGACCTTACGTCCCTGCTTACGAACTACATGAACGCGGGTGACCTCTCGTATACGGGCAACCTCGACAAGTTGGGCTATGCGGACGAGAGCGAGCCGAAGTCCATCAGTATCTACCCCAAGGACTTTGCCGCCAAGGAGTCGGTCCTCTCCATCATCGACGGCTACAACGGTATGCGGAAGGACGAGGGGCGCGAAGACGAGACCATCCAGTACTCGGACATCGCTGGGGTGCTCATGAGCTCGGTCACCGACATCGTCAACATGATCTCGCTTGTCCTCATAGCCTTCGTGTCCATCTCGCTCGTCGTCAGCTCGATCATGATTGGCATCATCACCTACATCTCGGTGCTCGAGCGCAAGAAGGAGATTGGCATCCTGCGCGCCATGGGTGCCTCGCGGCTCAACGTGGCCAACGTGTTCAATGCCGAGACCGTCATCGAGGGGTTCATCTCGGGCGTGTTTGCCGTCGCCTTCGTGTATCTCGTCTCCGCCGGCGTGAACGCGATCGTCTACGAGACCCAGGGGATCGAGGGAATCATGTCCTTGCCCCTTGGCAGCGCATTGGCGCTGATTGCGATATCCGTCTTTCTGACCTTCGTCGCGGGCATCATGCCCGCCGCCAACGCGTCTCGCCGCGACCCCGTCGAGGCGCTCAGAAGCGAGTAGCCAATCTGGCTTTCTGGAGTTTTCGTCTGTCCGTAGGCATGCCCTGCCTCCCTGCATGATATGCGGGGAGGCTTTTTGCGGCAGTCGGAAAAACTGTCGTACAATTGTTCTAATTTCTATCGTACGAGCGCGTCGACCTCTGACGGCGCTTCAAGTGGCGGGAGTGAATCATGTTCAAACAGGCAACTGACAAGCGCGTTGCGGCCTTCTTCGCGAACGGGCTCGAGGAGTGCGAAGCGCTCGTCGTGTGCGACCTCCTGTATCGCTCTGGCATCCCCTGCGACAAGGTCGCGCTTGGCGACAACCTTGCCGTCGTCTCGAGCCACGACGTCACCGTGGTCTGCGACCGCGCGACGTCGGACGACGACTTCTCGTACGACGACTACGACGTGCTGTTCCTGCCCGGCGGCATGCCCGGGACCACCAACCTTGGGGAGTCCCAGGAGCTCTGCGACGCCGTGCGTGCGCACGCGGCTGCCGGCCGTGATGTCGCCGCGGTCTGCGCCGCACCCTCGGTGCTGGCAAAGCTTGGTCTTCTCGACGGCAGGAATGCTACGAGCAATCCAAACTTCCAGGACGTTCTCGCCCAGAACGGCGCCATCGTGAGCCAAGACCCCGTTGTGGAGGACGGCAACCTCATCACGAGCCAGGGTCTCGGGACCTGCGTCGAGCTGGGCCTTGCCCTTGTCCGTCGCATTCTCGGCGAGGAAGCGGCCGAGACATGCAAGGACAAGATCGTCTACATGCGCTAGGCCTGCGGGGGGAGTATGGGCAGTGCGCGACAGTACCTTGTGATCGACCTCAAGAGCTTCTACGCCTCGGTCGAGTGTGTGGAGCGGGGCCTTGACCCCATGACGACCGACCTCGTGGTGGCCGACGCGTCGCGCACCAGCAAGACCATCTGCCTTGCCGTTTCACCATCCCTCAAGGCAAAGGGGGTCCGGAACCGCTGTCGCCTCTTCGAGATTCCGTCCGGGCTCGACTACATCGTCGCGCCCCCGCGCATGGTCCGCTACATTGAGGTCTCCGCCGACATCTACGAGGTCTACCTCAAGTACGTCTCGCCCGACGACATCCACGTCTATTCAATCGACGAGGCCTTCCTGGACGTGACCGGATACCTCACGCTCTACGGATGCTCAGCGCGCGAGCTGGGCGAGCGCATACGTGCGGACGTCGTGGCCACCACGGGCATCCCCGCGACGTGCGGCCTGGGCACGAACCTGTACCTTGCCAAGGTGGCGCTCGACATAACCGCAAAGCACAGCCCCGACTTCTTCGGCATCCTGGACGAGCAGTCCTACCGAGAAACCCTTTGGTCCCATACTCCGATAACCGACTTCTGGCGCGTGGGCCCCGGCACCGCAAGGCGACTTGCGGGGCTGGGCATCCATACCATGGGCCAGCTCGCCGTTCATCCGCAGGATCCCATCTACCACCTCTTCGGCGTCGACGCAGAGATCCTGATTGACCATGCCTGGGGCCGGGAACCAGTCACCATTGCGGACATCAAGGCGTATCGCTCACGCAGCAAGTCCCTCACCAACGGCCAGGTCCTTGGCTGCGGAAAGGACTATGCCGGGGGTCTGCTCGTCACCAAGGAGATGACCGACGAGCTCGCCCTGCAGCTCGTCGAGCAGCGGCTCGTTGCTGGCTCGCTATCCTTGTCCGTCGGCTATCGCCTGTCGGCTGAGGAGCGCCAGGCCCTGATGGAGCAATCGCTTCCCGGCCGAGCCGGCGAGCACGGCGTCCGGTCGCGTTGGGGGCAGTTCATGCAGGGCGGCACCGTCCGCTTTGACGTGCCCACCAACTCGCGCGCGACCATGCTTCGCGGCGTCTGCCGGCTCTATGGGCAGGTCGCCCTCAGGGATCGGACCGTCGCCAGGCTTACGGTCACGGCAAACGACGCCCGTCCGGAGGGGCGGGGCCAGCAGCTGGGGCTCTTCGACGACGCCGAGGGACTTGCGCGCGAGCGGAGGAGGCAGGAGGCCATCAGCGCCGTCAAGCACAAGTTTGGGAAGAACGCGCTGCTCAAGGGCATGGATCTTCTCCCTGAGGCAACGCAGGTGGAGCGCAACGGCCAGATTGGAGGCCACCGCAGTGGAGTATGACTCTAGGCGCAGGGTCGTGGCGCGGCCCCACATGTCGATGTCCGAGCGCGCCAAGATCTTCATCCCGTTCGACGCCCTCAAGGGCTTTCGGGAGGAGCTCGAGCGCCGCGAGCGCAAGGTCATGGCCTCAGACGCGCCTGAGCTCATGGAGGAGCGCTGCGACGAGATATCGCGTGAGCTGGCGTCGCTCTCGCGGGGCGACGAGGTTGTCGTTGCGCACTTCTCCGATGGATACTCACGGCGAACATTGGGAAGCTTCGGCTCCCTTGACCAGGCGAGGGGCGAGGTTCTGATCGCGGGGGAGAGCATCGCGCTCTCGTCGATAGTCGACCTGTCCGTGCTCGGGCGCGACTGCGAGGATGCTTGACCAACTTGCCTCCACCCGGGGAAGACGGTTTGCGCAGAGTCTGTATGGTATCGCCCGCGACAGCCCTGCGCTGGGATAATGTGCCAAGGACACTTCAATCGGCAAGAGGAGCCTGCCTTGATAAAGCTAGTTCTGAGTGACATGGATCGCACCCTACTGCCTCATGGCAGTTACGTTGTCCCCAAAAGGACGATGGAGGAGATCCACGAGCTTCTTCAGGCGGGGGTCCTCTTTGGCCCCGCCAGCGGTAGGGACTATGCTTCCATCCTCGATTCGTTCTCGGGTGACCTTTCGTGCGTCCAGACGGCCCTGCTGTCGAATGGCAAGAAAGTGTACCTGGACGGGCGCCTCGTCCGCGTCACGACCATGGACCGCGCCGCGACCCTCCGTCTTGCCGAGCTCATCGCGCAGTATCCCGGCTGCTACGTCGCGGGTCGTGACGTCGAGGGCACAGGCTTCGTGCTGGGCATCACGGCAGACCAGCTTGCCCGCTGCCACTGGGGCGCAAGCCGCATGGGAGAGCTTCGCGCGGACCTGCCCCAGGCGGAGCTCGTCACGCTTGCCCTTCACTTCGAGGAGGGAAGCGAGGGCGTCGACGTCGACGAGGTGGCGCGCAAGGCGCGTGCGGCATGCCCGGAGTTCGACTTCCTCTCGCCCGGCACCCGCATGTTCGACGTCGTTCCCAGCGGGTTCAGCAAGGCTGTCGGCGCTCGCCAGCTCTGCGAGCTTTTGGGGATCTCGCCCGATGAGGTCGTCGTGTTCGGCGATTCCGACAACGACCTTGCGATGCTCCAAGCCTTCCCCAACTCGGTGTCGGTCTCCAACGCGAACGAGCGCGTTCGTGCGGCCGCGCGCTACCACATCGGCAGCTGCGACGAGGACGCCGTGGGACAGGCCCTGTTCCAGATCGCACGGGCGGTTTCCTGGGGAGAAGTGCCTGCGTTCATGAAGCGCGGCGACAAGGATGCAAGGGGAGGCGCCCAGCTGGGCGACGAGTCCGTGGCGCCTGCGCCCAGGACGCACTACCTCTTGAACATGCTGTGCGGCGTGCTCGTGACCCTCGCCAGCGTCAGGGTGTACGTCACCGGACAGCTGGAGACCTTGCCAAGCATGTTCGTGCTCGTGGTGGGCCTCCTTGCGGGCGTGGCCCTGTTCTACCTTGGCCTGGGGCAGCGCCGAGATGCCCGCAAGGCTCGCAAGGACGGCGGGAGGCGCAAGCCGCGCGGGTAGGCTTGTGAGCGACCTGCTCGTTTGGGGACTATTGGCCCTGGGGCCTACAAAGAGGGGCGCCGCCGGCTGAGCCGTGCGGCGCCCTGGCGTTCGATTGAGCGACTTCGTCTGCCTCCGGTCGCGGTTAGGCCTCCTGCTTTGCGCCTGGTACGCGTGCCATGAACACGAAGCCGATTGCGAAGAGGACGGCGAGCGAGGCGACGCCGAGCGATCCGTTGCCTGTGAGCGCCGTCATGGTACCCACGATGAAGGTGCCCATGATGGCCGCGTACTTGCCGAAGATGTCGAAGAAGCCGAAGTACTCGTTCGCGTGGTCCTTTGGGCAGAGCTTTCCGAACTCGGAGCGCGACAGCGCCTGGATGCCGCCCTGGAACAGGCCGACCATGATGGCGAGGAACCAGAACTCCGCAGCGGTGTGCAGGAAGAACGCCGCGAAGAACGTGATGAAGGTGTAGCCTGCGATTCCTACCTGCAGCATGGTCTTGGTCCCCAGCCTGGTTCCCAGCTTGCCGTAGGCGATTGCGGAGGGGAAGGCGACAAACTGCGTGACGAGAAGGGCGAGCACGAGCTGCGTGCCATCGATTCCCAGGTCCGACCCGTAGCTGGTCGAGAGCTTGATGATGGTGTGCACGCCGTCGATGTAGAAGAAGTACGAGAGGATGAAGAATCGCAGCTGCCTGTCGGCCCAGATGCGCTTGAGCGTGGAGCCGATACCGCCGACGGCCTTGGCGACGGCGCGCTCCTGCAGGGGCTTGTAGTGCGTCTGCTCGACGTTCCTGAGCATGGGAATCGTGAAGCCAACCCACCATGCCGCGGTGATGACGAAAGCGATCTGCATTGCGGTCTGAAGTGCGAGGCCGAGGCTGTCCCTCATCAGGACGACCGCGAGGCACACGACGAAGGGCACCACGCTTCCGATGTAGCCCCAGGCATAGCCCTGGCTCGAGATCTCGTCCATTCGCTCGTCGCTCGTCGCGTCGACCAGCAGTGCGTCGTAAAAGACCATGGAGCTGTTGAGCATCACCGACGAGACAATGTAGATGACCAGAAACGCAATCGGCTCGGTGGGGAGGCCCAGCGCTACCGTCGCGACCACTCCGGTGGCCACGGTGCCGACGATGAACTTCTTCTTCATGCCGCGCATGTCGGCGATGGAGCCGAGGACGGGCATGAGAAGCGCGACCACCAAAGAGGCGATGGTCTCTCCGTAGCTCCACGCCACCAGGGCGGGGCCGTCAGCCAGTGACTTGAAGTAGATGGGAATGATGCTGGTCGCAAGAAGTACGAGGGCCGAGTTTCCCACGTCGTACATGATCCAGCTCTTCTCGGCCTTGCTCATACGCTGTTTTGCCATAGTGTTCCTCTCCAGAAGTGAAGGCCCGCCTGCCGTGGGGCGCGGGCAGCCAGAGACGATGATAGTTTCCCTCCGGCCTCATCGTGCAATAGCAACGCAAGCGAAAAGTATGCTGGAGCGTGTTGATGCGTCAACTGTCATTTTTTGGGAGAAGGCACTTCTCCTCTGCGTCTTCACGCCCTTGCGATTGAGGGACTCCGTCGCCGCGACCATCTGCCATACTCGGTAGGGCAAAACGAAGCGGTAAAAGGAGCGATTCATGCCCGCCATCATGACCCATGACTTCTTCGGCAGGGATGCCTATTCCGGGGTGTCGGCCCAGCTGCTCTTGAGCACGCCCGAGGAACGCGATGCCTTCCTTCTGGGCAACCAGGGGCCTGACCCGCTGTTCTACCTCGTCGCGGACCCGCGCGTGGGGGAGCAGAACCGGATCGGCAACGTCATGCATCACGTGCGGCCCGCCCGTCTGATCTGCGCCCTGCGTGACGCGCTCTCGATGCTTGGAAGCTCGGAGCGCAAGGTCGGCGAGGCGTATGCGGCGGGATTCCTCTGTCACTACCTGCTTGACCGCTCCGTGCACCCGCTCGTGTTCTCGAGCGAGTACGGAATCTGCGACGCCGGTGTCGACGGCCTTGACCGCCGCGACGGCAGCGAGGTCCACGCCGAGATCGAGCGTGACATCGACGAGATGGTGCTCTACATGAAGTGCCACCAGACCGTGCGCACGTATCGCCCATACCGCGAGGTGCTCTGCGGAAGCGACGAGGTGCTCGCCACGATCGACAAGCTTTACTTCTATATGGGTCTCTGGACCTACAGCTGTACGCTTGACCTTGATTGCTACACGCGCGCGGTCAAGTCGTTTAGGCGAGTCCAGCGTCTGTTCTATACTCCGAGCCTCGCGAAGGCGCGCATCCTCGCGCCCGTCGAGAAGGCCTTCGGCCACAAGCGCTACTCGCTCTACCGCGCGATGGCCCATCGCGACCGCGCGGAAAGCGTCTCGGATTTCGGAAACGACGAGCATCGTCCCTGGGAGAATCCGTTCACCGGGGAGGTCTTGACCGACAGCTTCTGGGATTTGTACGAGGAGGCCCTCGACCAGGTGTTCGAGGCCGTGAACCGCTTCTTCGTGCCGAGCTTCGACCTTGCGGACGCCGAGCGCCTTACGCACAACCTCAACTTCAGCGGACAACCCACCTCAATGAACGACCTCGACGCTCCCGAGGAGCCCAAGCCGCAGATGCGAGGCTAGGTCGATGGTGAGTCTGGCCACGCGCCACGTGATGCAGGCGAACAAGAGCAAGAACACCAAGCCCGAGCTCAAGGTGCGTGCCGCGCTGCGCGCCGCCGGCCTTACCGGTTACCGCCTCCATTGGAAGAAGGCGCCAGGCAAGCCCGACATCTGCTTTCCCGGTCGCAAGATCGCCATCTTCGTGAACGGTTGCTTCTGGCATCGCTGCCCCCACTGCAACCTCGCGCTGCCCAAGTCCAACGTCGACTTCTGGGTGGCCAAGTTCGAGCGCAACGTCTCGCGTGACGAGCGCGACCGGCTGCTTCTGGCCCAGGACGGCTGGACGGTACTGGTCATCTGGGAATGCCGGCTCAAGAAGGGCCGCTTCGACGCCACCATGTCCGACCTGATCCGCCAGATCCGACGTGCGTCCGCGCCCGGGGCGCGGACGCAGGCGCGCGTTATCGAAGTGGGCGCGACCGCGCCCTGGAAGCTCCGCGAGCGTCGCGTCCGTGCGCGAAGGCGCAATAGGCGCTAGACTTAGGCAGACGCGGCGATGGTGCCGCTCGAAAGGGAAGGTCCCGCATGGCGACATACGTTTTCTCGGATGTTCATGGGCACGCAGCAACCTTGGACAGGCTGCTGAATCGCGTTGCCCCTGCAGACGAGGACCATGTCTACATGCTGGGCGACATGATCGACCGCGGCCCCGATCCCGTCGGCGTGCTCAGGCTGTGTCGCAATCTCACGGAGCACGGCGGCTGCGTCCTCATGGGCAACCACGAGGACCTCATGCTCAACTACCTCGAGGTTCCCGACGATCCTCTCAATCTCATCAACTGGCAGGGCAACGGGGGAGAAACGACGCGCGACGGTCTGGCCACGCTTCCCGAGCACGAGTGCATCGACCTTCTCAACTGGATCGGCGAGCTGCCTCTCTTTGCGTACGAGTTCGTCGGCTCACGGCCCTACGTCATGACTCACGCCGGCATCAGGCCCCACGTTCCCTTCGACCGTGCTCTCGAGCCGCGCGCCGCGGGCTGGAGCGAGGACGACCTCATGGCCATGCTCGAGGCGCAGGCTCCCGAGGACCTGCTCTGGATCCGCGACGACTTTTGGGGCGTTCCCACCGACCTGCTTGACATGAGCGGGGAGGGTCCCGTGGTCGTCGCCGGTCACACGCCGACCGCCTACCTCGAGGGCATGGCCGATCGTCCGAACCGTCGTCCGGTGGGCGAGGATGGCCTGTGCCGCATGGTCGAGGTTGGTGCCTGCTCCGCGACCGGCGACGTCGCCGACAGAATCGATATCGACTGCGGAGCCGCGGGTGGCTCCAGCTTCGGGCAGTTGCTCATGCTCCGCCTCGACGACATGCAGGAGTTCTACGAGCCCGTGCTTGAGGGTGAGTAGCGTGGCCGAGCGCATCTCTTCTCCGCTCGCCCCCGTCTTCGACGAGGGAAGCCGCGTGCTGATTCTGGGAACCATGCCGAGTCCGAAGTCCCGCGAGAGGGGCTTTCACTACGGAAATCCCCAGAACCGTTTTTGGCGCGTCATGGCGGCGCTCTGGGGCGAGAAGGTCCCGGCCAGCGACGTCGAGAGGCGCTCCTTCTGCCGCCGGCACCAGATTGCCCTGGACGACGTCCTGGAGAGCTGCGTCATCGAGGGCGCCTCTGACGCCTCCATCAGCGACCCCGTGCCCAACGACCTTCGAGGGCGCGTTCTCTCCCATGCTCCCATCAGGAAGATCTTCTGCACCGGTGCGACGTCGCACCGTCTGTACCGGCGCCTCATCGAGCCCGAGCTGGGCGTGTCTGCGACCAAGCTGCCCTCAACGAGTCCGGCCAATGCGGCGTGGAGCCTCGACCGCCTTATCGACGCCTATTCGGTCGTACGCGAGGCGGTGGAGGTGCCATGAGTGGCTCTTCGCCATGGCCCGACGTTCCCTTGGGACAGGCTCCGGCCGAAGCTGCCGGCCGCGTGCCTCTGCTCTTGCACGCGTGCTGCGGACCCTGCTCTCTTGAGCCGGTAAAGTACCTGCGCGAGGAGGGCTTCGAGCCGACCATATGCTGGACGAACCCCAACATCCAGCCTCTTGAGGAGCACGACCGCCGACTCGAGGTGCTGAAGGCGTGGGCCGCCGACGTCGCCCACGTCGAGGTCATCGTTGCCGGTGACGACCGCGACGGGTGGGAGCGACTCGTCGCCCCGGCGTGCTTCGACCGCAAGCGTCGCTGCAAGGCCTGCTATGCCCTGCGCCTCGCGGAGGGCTGCCGCGTTGCGCGCGAGCGAGGCTTTGAGTACGTCTCTACGACCCTTGCCGTCTCGCCCTACCAGCTCTTCGACGCATGCGAGGACGCCCTTGTGGGGCTTGCGCGTGCATGGGGGCTCACTCCCGTCTGGCGCGACTTCCGCCCTCATTATCCTGAGTCCGTCACGGACTCCCGTGAATTGGGCATGTATAGGCAGAACTACTGCGGATGCCGCTTCTCGGCAGCCGAGGCTGCGGTCGAGCGGCATCTGGCCCGCGACTGGCGCAAGGCCGCAAAGCGGGCCCGGAGCGAGGGACGCGAGGTGCCGCCTCGCCCAGACTTCCTTCCCGGATAGCGGGTTGCGGCGCCTGGAGCTTGCTCCTTTTCTGACCTCTCTGCGACACGGGGCGAGCATTGCTGCTCTTGTCCTACAATCGTGCGCTGGATACAGACAAAGCGTGGTAAGAGGAGAGGTTCATGTCCACCATGCGCACCGATGACTTTGACTACACGCTCCCCGAGGAGCTGATCGCCCAGGCGCCTGCCGAGCCGCGCGACGCCTGCAATATGCTCGTGCTCCACCGCGAGGACGGATCGGTCGAGCACAAGCACTTCTTCGACATCATCGACTATCTCGAACCCGACGACCTGCTGGTTGCCAACAAGACCCGCGTCATGCCTGCGCGCCTCATGGGTCACAAGAAGGGCACGGGCGGCGTCGCAGAGACGCTGCTGCTCAAGCGCCGCGAGGACATCGATGCCCTCGGTCACGTCTGGGAGTGCCTCGTGAAGCCCGGGAAGCGTCTCAAGCAGGGCGCCGTCATCGAGTATCGCCCCGGTGGGGCCCACGCCCCCATGAGCGCGCCGGTCTGTCTCACTGCTGAGGTTATCGACTACGTCGACGACAACCGCGGCGGTCGCCTGGTGCGCTTCACTCCGGCCGACGGCATGGAGCTCGACGAGGCGATTCACGAGGCCGGACGTGTGCCTCTGCCTCCCTACATCACCGACTACGAGGGCGATCCCGAGAAGTACCAGACCGTCTACGCGATGGACGAGGAGCACTCGGCCGCCGCGCCGACCGCCGGCCTCCACTTCACACCAGAGCTCATCGAGCGCCTGGAGGAGAAGGGCATTCAGTTCAAGACCGTGGAGCTCGAGGTGGGCATCGACACCTTCCGCCTCGTGGAGGAGGACGACCCCACGCAGCACGTGATGCACACAGAGCGCTACCACGTGAACCAGGACGTGGTTGATGCCGTGCATGCCACGAAGGCAGCGGGTCACCGCGTCGTCGCGGTGGGCACGACCTCCGTGCGCTCGCTCGAGAGCGCCTTTGACCCCGAGGCTGTCGCCTGGGAGAGCCCCTGCGTCGCGCGACGCTTCGAGGGCAGGGACGACTCCGCCGACAGCCTGGGCAGGGGGGACATTGTCGAGAGGCGTGATGCCAAGACCAGCCTCTACCTCATGCCTGGCTCCACCTTCCACGTCGTCGACGCGATGATTACCAACTTTCACGTCCCGCGCTCGACCCTGATGATGCTTGTCTCCGCGTTCGCCACGCGAGAGCAGATCATGGCCGCGTACCAGGCCGCGATCGAGAAGCGCTACAGGTTCTTCTCGTTTGGAGACGCAATGCTCATCGTCTAGGGGATTGCGCCTGGGGGCCTGCCTCTTCCAAACGGTCCGACAATAACTCAGGACCCGCCGCGATCGACTTCGCGACGGGTCCGTTCGTGTCTCTTGCACTGCTCTCCCAGGCTAGTGTGGAAGCGCGAAGAAGGAGACGATCAAAACGATGATCACGATGGCAACGGCGGCCACGCCGATGAAGAGGAAGCGCTGGGCGCGCGTGGACTCACGCAGCTGTCGCTCCTCGGCGGCGAGGGCGTCGACCTCGCGCTGGCGCTTCTCGAGCTCGACCTTCCCGGTGGCTATTGCGTCCTGAAGGTTCTTGGTCACCTCGGGGGTGGAGTGGATGTCGTCTGCCTCGTCGACGAGGGCCTGGGCGTCAAAGACCACCTGGGCCTGCTCGGCGCGCTCCGTCTGCCGGGCATCGATGTCCTTCTCGACTTCGGCGATCCGGGCCTCGATCTCCTTCTGCCCGCCCATGGCCTTGTTGTAGAGGCTCTCGTACTCCTCGCGACGGCCATCGGCCTCGCGCTTGGCGTCGTCGGCAGCGCGCTCTGCGGTCTCGAGGGACTGCTTTTGCGTCCAGAGGTGCGTCTGGGCGTTGTCCACGAGCTGCTGGCACTCGGCGGTCACGCGGCCGACGTCCTCGCGTGCCGCGTCCAGGTGTGCGCGCTCGGCGACGAGCTCGCTCTGCATCTTCGAGAGTGCGTTGGGAGACGCGGTGCTCGATCCCTTGAGAGAGTTAAGGTCGCTCTCCACCTTGCGCAGACGATCCTGTGCGTTGTCCACGGCGCGGTTCGCGGCGGCGATGCGCTGCTCGCGGCGCTTGGCCGTGTCTGCCACCTGTTGGTCTGCGGTCTTGACCGCGCGACGAATCTCCGCGAGCGCTCGGGCGGCGTCATCGGAGCGGCCCTTGGTGGACTCCATGAGTTCGCGATAGGGGCGGATTGCCGCCTCGTCGTCGGCCTTCTTCTGCGCGAGCGTGGCGTCGAGCTCGGACTTCTTGGTCTCGAGCTCCTCGATGGCAGCCTCTGCGCGGGCGATGCCCTCGTTGCCCTTCTGGATTACGGCCTTCTGCTCGGCAAGGATTTTGTCGTAGTTCCTGTCAACGTCAAGTCGGTGGGCAAGGGTTTCCTTGCTCTTATCGAGCTCCTTCTTGAGCTGCTTTGCCTGCGCACGGGCGTCCGAATGCTGCTTTGCGGCGGCACGAACCGCCGCGACGGCGTCCAAGCCGCTCTTGAGCGAGTCAAGTGCCCCCGTCTGCATGCGTCTGGGCGTGGTCGTGCCGTCCTTTGCTGAGATGACCGGCAGGGCCTCAAGTTCCTCTACGTTCTCTTCCTGGGCAGTCGCAATCTCCTCGGGGGTCGCGAAGTCCTCGTCCACGAGGGGCTCGCTGCTCTCTTGGCTATCGCTCATGCTGATTCCTCCTGAGGATGCGTATATGCCGCGATGATGCTGCAAAAACCTACAGTCTACCTTGTCCATTTTGCCCCAAAGGAAGGACCCTCTGGCAACAATCCATATATGTTCGGTGAGATGCTTCTCATAAAAATGGTGGCTTTGGCTCAATTTCCTCGATTGTTTGTTAGAATGGCACCACAATGCATGTGGCGAGGGGGTTACCCCCTAGTTAAATCAAAGGAGTGCACCATGGTTTCGAAGCAAGTGACCATCGTCAGCGCAACCGGTCTTCACGCTCGTCCGGCTTCCCAGTTCGTTCAGGTTGCCAAGGAGTACCAGTCCGCTGTCACCATCAAGGACGTCGACAAGGGCACCGCTCCCGTCAACGCCAAGTCGATTATGATGATCCTTGCTGCCGGCCTCGGCACCGGTTCCAAGGTCGAGATTTCCTGTGACGGTCCCGATGAGCAGGACGCCCTCAACGCTCTCCTCACCATCCAGGACGGCGACGCCAACCTCTTCTCCGAGTAGGCCATTTGGCACCTCACTCTCAAGAAGTGACTTCGCAAGCCCGATGCCCCGACGGCATCGGGCTTGTTTTGCTTGACCTCGACGGAACCGTCCTGCGCGGCTCGTCGATGGTCTCGCGACCCGTGCGGGATGCACTTCTCCGCTGCCACAACGCAGGAATCGCCTTGGCCGTTTCGAGCGGACGGCCCTATCGCATGGTGCCGCGCGTCATTCGCAGGCTCGGAGCGATGGACTACTACGTCTGCACCAATGGGTCGGCCGTGAGCGACGGCAGTGGGCGCAGGATCTTCTCGCAAGGCATGACCCCCGAGCTCGCGCTCAAGATCATGGGGCTCGTCGCCCATCTGCAACCGGGCTGGAACGCCTTCGTGAACGACCGCGGCTACGCCGAGTTCCGCAACCACAGCTACATGCTTGGCGCGATCTCCTCGGGAGACATGCGCTCTTCGGGTGTGTCTCTCATGGTGTTCCTGCGGTTCGTGCTCTCCGGCCTTACGGGGACGGGCTTCAGGGACGTGCTCTCCATCCGCCGCGTGGTGTCGCGCGCTAAGCGCGTGGACAAGCTCGGCTGCTCGTTCTCCTCGTCAGGGCGGGCCGACGAGGCACAACGAATTCTGCTGGAGTCGGGCCTCGCCGAGGTCGCCCGCATGAATGCCCGCGAGCTCGAGATCACGACGTCCGGCGTCGACAAGGGAAGCGGCGCGGCTTGGCTGGGCCGTCACCTTGGGGTGGGGAAGGAACGCATGGTCGCTTTCGGCGACGGTGCCAACGACCTTCCCCTTACCTCGGCGATCGGGTGCTTCGTCGCCATGGGAAACGCGGACAAGCAGGTCAAGGCTCAGGCTGACGACGTCTGTCCCGCCGTGTCCGACGACGGCGTCGCCCAATGGCTCAACGCATGGCTTGACGAGCACGACCTCTAGCCCCGCCCACAACCACCGCGCCCCCTTGTGCCGGCGCGCCTTGCAGTCAGGAGTACGAAAGATGAGCGAGTACAAGAACCCCCGCGACCTGTGGTTCACCTACGACATAGTTGCAGAAGACCCGACCACGCATGCGCGTGCCGGCGTGCTCCACACGCCGCACGGCGACGTCCCCACGCCCATCTTCATGCCCGTCGGGACCAAGGCAACGGTCAAGGGCATCCTTCCCAGACAGCTCGAGGAGCTCGGGACCAAGATCCTTCTGGCCAACACCTACCACCTTGCCAACAGGCCGGGTGCCGACCTTGTCGCCGAGATGGGCGGCCTTCACGACTTCATGCAGTGGCACGGTCCCATCCTGACTGACTCCGGCGGGTTCCAGGTGTTCAGCCACGGCGACTTCACGAAGCTCACCGACGACGGCGTCACCTTCAGGACCGTCGACTACGACGGGACCTACGTTCACTGGACGCCCGAGACCAACATGGACATCGCCCAGAAGCTCGGCGCCGACATCGTCATGCAGCTCGACCAGTGCCCGGGCTACCCCTCGCCTCGCTCATTTGTGGAGCGTGCGGTCGACCTGTCGAGCATGTGGGCCGAGCGCTGCTGCAAGGCCCACACCCGAGAGGACCAGGCGCTCTTCGGCATCGTCCAGGGCGGCATGCACCTTGACCTTCGCCTGCGCTCGCTCGAGAGGCTCGAGAGCATGGGCGACTTCCCGGGCTACGGCATCGGCGGCTACTCCGTGGGAGAAGACCACGAGACCATGTTCGAGACTCTTGCGCCGCTGGCGAGCGAGTACATGCCCGAGGGCAAGCCGCGCTACCTCATGGGGGTCGGCAACCCCACGACTCTGGTGCGTGGCGTGTCCTGCGGAGTCGACATGTTCGACTGCGTGCTTCCCACCAGGACCGCGCGCATGGGAACGGCCTTCTCGAGCGAGGGGCGCCTTAACTTCAAGAATGCCTGCCACAAGCGCGATCACCGCCCCATCGACCCCGAGTGCGGCTGCCCCGTCTGCACCGGCGGCTACACGCGCGCCTACATCCACCACCTCGTCAAGCAGAGGGAGATGGTCGGTTCCATACTCCTCTCGCTGCACAACGTCTACTACCTTCTCGACCTCATGCGCCGTGCCCGTCAGGCGATCATCGAGGGACGCTACGGAGCCTTCTTGAGCGACTGGATGGGCTCGCCGGCCGCAGGTGACTACTAGGGTGCGCCGGCGGGCTTGCGCTATGCGTGGGACGTAGGACCAATGATGAGCCACGTTCGGCCTGTGTGTGCTGGTAGGCGGCATTTTATGTCCGCAAAGTGTTCTATAATGTGCCCTTGATTATCAGCCGGAGCCCCTGGCTCCCCATACAGAAGGTGCATACATGGCACGAGACAAACGGTCCTCGGAGCCCAAGAGCGGCCTCGCAAGCTGGAGTGCCACTGAGGGTTCGTCCGCGGACGCATCGAAGCGTCCCAAGAAGTCGAGTTTCAAGAATGGTGGGAAGCGAACTGGCGGCTCCCGCCTGAACCCCACGGCCCGCAGGTGGGCGGCCACGCTGGTCATCCTTGTGGTTACCTGTGCGGTCTGCGTCTTCGGCTTCACTCCCATCGGCCAGAAGATCACGCAGGGCCTGGACATCCAGGGTGGCGTGTCGGTCATCATGAAGGCTAGCAAGACCGACGGTTCCCAGCCGACCGGTGAGGACATGGCGACGGCCACGGCTATCGTCCAGAACCGCGTCAACTCCCTCGGCGCCTCCGAGACCACGGTCCAGCAGCAGGGAACCGACTCCATCTTGATTCAGATTCCCGGCGCGACCAATGCGGACCAGGCCATCCAGACCATCGGCCAGACTGGTCTGCTCGAGTTCGTCCGCCTGGACGAGATCGGCGACGCCGATGCGCTTGCCAAGATTTCTGCGGGCACCACTGACGTAAAGTTGAAGGAGGGAACTTACACCTCCTTCATGGACGGCTCGCATATCTCTCGCGTCACCGTCTCGCAGGCGAGCAACTCTGCGACTGGCGCCTATTCCGTCAACGTCACCCTCGATGACGAGGGGTCCAAGATCTTCGCCGACGTCACCAAGGAGCTCGCTCCTACCAAGGGCCAGATCGCAATCGTCC
This sequence comes from Parafannyhessea umbonata, assembly GCF_900111255.1. GTDB lineage: Bacteria > Actinomycetota > Coriobacteriia > Coriobacteriales > Atopobiaceae > Olsenella_J > Olsenella_J umbonata_A. The sequence goes on along the minus strand of NZ_FOGP01000002.1, from coordinate 193,289 downwards.
TCGACGGCGTCGTGAGCTCCGCTCCCTCCGTCCAGTCCGAGATTACGGGCGGCGAGGTTTCGATCACGGGCAACTTTACGCTCGAGAAGGCCCAGAGCCTCAAGACCGTCCTCGACTCCGGCTCGCTTCCGGTTACCCTCACGTACTCCGAGAGTCGCGTTGTCGGACCAACCCTGGGACAGGACTCGCTTAACCAGGGCGTCTTCGCCATCGCCATCGGCGTTGCCATCGTTGTCGTGTTCCTTTTCTTCTTCTATCGCGGCCTCGGCCTGCTCACCATGGGCTCCCTGGCAGTGTTCGGCATCCTGTACCTCGGGCTGCTTGCCTTGCTGTCCCACTTCGGCGCGTTCGCGCTCACCCTTCCGGGGCTTGCCGGCGTCGTTTTGACTACGGGCTCCGCCGCTGACTCGTCGATCCTTGTTCTCGAGAGGTTCCGCGAGGAGATCCGCATGGGTCGCTCGGTCAAGAACGCGTCGGTCTCCGGCGCTCGCCATGGCATTACGACGTCGCTTGACGCCGACGCGGTGCAGCTGGTGACGGCCCTCGCGCTCTTTTTCGTCGCCGTCGGTTCGGTCAAGGGCTTTGGCCTCACGCTGGCCCTCGGCATCGTGTGCGACGTCGTTACCATGTTCTGCTTCAAGGCGCCGGCCCTTCGCCTGCTGGCCCTTGGTCCCATTTCCCGCCACCCCATGTTCTGGGGCGTCGACCAGGATCTGAAGGAGGCCGAGGCTGTCGCAAGCGAGCGTGCCGTGAAGGGAGGTGTCGCCCATGCGTAGCCACTTCGCTCATGAGATTCCCTTTATGAAGCACAGGAGGAAGCTTCTCTCCGTATCCGCGACCCTGGTCATTCTTGCCATCGTTGGACTCCTTACGCGTGGCCTCGTGTTTGGCATCGAGTTTCAGGGCGGCACCGAGATCGACTTCACCGATACCGGCTCTGTGACCATCGAGCAGATGCGCGATGCGCTCGTTGCGACTGGCGAGAGTGATCCCACCGTCCAGACCACCGTGAGCGACGGAGCCAACGGCTTCCTCGTCCGCACGACGACGACTGACCCCACCACGTCCAACCAGCACGCTCAGGCCGCCGCCGAGTCCCTCGGGCTGAACGAGGACCACTACACCGTGACCACCATCGGTCCGGACTGGGGCGCCGACGTCACGCGTTCTTCGGCTACGGCCTTTGGCGTCGCCATCCTGCTCATCATCGCGTACGTGTCCATTCGCTATGAGTTCAAGATGTCCATCACGGCGGTCATCGCCCTTCTCCACGACCTCATCGTCACGCTTGGCGTGTATGCCTGGTCCCAGACCGCGATCACCCCTAACGTCGTCGCGGCGCTCCTGACCATCATGGGCTACTCACTCTACGACACCGTCGTTGAGTTCAACCGCACCGACGAGAACGCCAAGAACCTCAAGGACGGCGTCCACCACACGTACTACGAAATTTGCAACTTCTCAATCAACGAGGTAATCGTTCGTACCATCAATACCACCATCACCACGGTGGTGCCCGTCATCTGCATGCTCTTGCTCGGTGGCGCAACCCTCAAGGACTTCGCTTTCGCCATGCTCGTCGGCGAGCTCCTTGGTTCCTACTCGAGCTTCGCCGTCGCCAGTCCGCTCCTCGCCATCTGGAAGACTCGCGAGAAGAAGTGGGCTCGCCTGGAGGAAAAGTACGCCCCCAAGGCGCCCAAGCCGGTCGCGGCCGGAAAGGGCGCTGAGTAGGATTGACGGGAATTGAAACAAGCAGGCGCTGGGAGCTGCTTCCGCAGGATCCCGAGGCGGAGAAGGTCCTCCAGCGCGAGTGCGGGGTTTCGGCCATCGTGGCGAGGACGATGGCCGCCCGTGGCATCACGTCCGTGGACGAGGCCCGCAGGTTCCTGACCCCCTCTCTCGAGAGGGACTGGGCCGACCCCTTGGTGATACCGGGCATGGGCGAGGCCTGCGATCGCGTCGAGAGTGCGCTTGACCAGGGACAGCGTATCGCGGTCTTCGGCGACTTTGACGTGGACGGCATGTCTGCGACCTGCCTTCTCACGCTTGCCCTGCGCGAGCTGGGCGGCGATGTCTACCCCTTCATACCGCATCGCTTCGGTGAGGGCTACGGCCTTTCGCTCGAGGCGCTCTCGCGCGTCATCGAGGGTTGCGACCCCGAGCTGATCATCACCGTCGACAACGGTATCGCCGCGAGGGGCGAGGTTGCGTGGCTTCGCGGGCACGGCATAGACGTCGTGGTGACCGACCACCACGAGCCAGCCGAGCTCGTCCCCGAAGGCGTGCCGGTAACCGATCCCAAACTCGAGCCCGGCTGCGTCTCGAGGGAGCTCGCAGGCGCTGGCGTCGCGCTCAAGATGGTCCACGAGCTGGGCCGAAGGAAGGGCAGACCCGAACTGTGGCGCGACTACACCGAGGTCGCCACGCTCGGAACCGTCTCTGACATGATGCTTCTGACGGGGGAGAACCGCGCCCTGGTGTGCGACGGCATTGCCAGCATGCGACACACCAGAAGGCCCGGCCTGCTCGCGCTCGCCGCCACGGCGGGTGTCGACATATCGTCCATAAGTGCAGACGAGCTTCCCTTCTCCCTCGTCCCCAGGCTAAACGCCGCGGGCAGGATGGGTTCCACGGACACGGCGTTTGACCTTCTCATCGCCGATGACCATGCCCAGGCCGCCATACTTGCGGCCAGCCTTGAGGAGACGAACCACGAGCGTCGTGATACCGAGTCGGCGCTGACCGATGCAGCTATGGAGCAGGTGCAGCGGATCTATGACGGCAGCCGCGTGATCGTCGTCGCGGGAGAGGGCTGGCACGAGGGCGTCAAGGGCATCGTCGCGAGCCGCATCACCAACCGCTACCACGTGCCGTCCATCGTCTTTTCCGTAAAGGACGGCGTCGCGCGCGGCTCGGGCAGGTCCGTGGGCTCCGTCGACCTCTTCAGGGCCGTCGAGCAATGCTCCGACCTCTTGGTCCGCTTCGGTGGACACTCGGGTGCCGTTGGCGTAACCTGCGAGGCCGATAAGCTCGACGAGTTCAGGCGTCGCCTGGGCGCGGTCATGGCACAGCTTCCTGCCGAGGATTTCGAGGACTGCGGCGAGGTCACGGCTGTGGTCGGCTTGGATGAGATGACGGTTGCGGGCATCGACTCGCTCGAGGTCCTCCAGCCGTTTGGTCAGGGCAACAAGAAGCCCCTCTTCGCGGTCTGCGGCGTGACCATGCGCAACCGCGCGAGCGTCGGCGCCAACGGCAACCACTTCAGGTTCGTGGCAACAGATGGCTTCAGCAGCGTCCCGGCCATCATGTTCCGCGCGCCGGACATCGAGCGTGCCGTTGGCTGCGAGAGCGTCGTCGACGTCGTGTTTGAGCCGGTCAGCGAGACCTGGCAGGGAAAGACCAAGCCGAAGCTCATGGTGAAGGACATCATCTACCGCGACGAGGACCGCGTGACGTCCGTCCCTGCCAGCGAGGGGGAGAAGAGCCCTGCCACGCTCGCCGACGAGCTCTTCGACCGCGCCGAGTCAATCATCTCGCGCGACGCCTACGCCGACATCGCGCAGGCCGACCGCTTCATGACAAAGGTCGTCGGGGTTAGCTTCGAGGGCCGTCAGGCGGTCGTGGAGTCGCTCTCCGAGGGAGATGAGCTCGGCGTCGAGCGTGATGCGGACAACGAGGCGGACCCCAACGCTGTGCGCGTCTGCGCGTCCGGAGCGCAGATTGGCTATCTGCGCAGGCAGATTGCCGCGTCACTCGCTCCCGCCATGGATGCCGGAGTCGCATACCAGGCAAGGGTCGTCGAGGTCACCGGCGGCGAGGGCGACAAGCGCTCGCTTGGCGTGAACATCGAGGTGACCAAGGTGTCGGGCGAGCCCGAAGAGGATTCGCCCGAGAGCGTCGCGAACAGGGAACGCGAGCGCCTCTCGCACATGAGCCTCTCTGAGCTTACCGACGAGCTGCGCGGCCAGATGATTGGTGAGCACTCGCTGCTTCCCGCGCAACAGGCGGCCGTCGACCGACTTGCGCGGGGCAGGTCGACGCTCTGCGTCATGGCGACGGGCAGGGGCAAGTCCCTCGTCTTTCACATTCATGCGGCCCGCGAGGCCATACTCAAGCACCGTGCGAGCGTGTTCGTGTACCCGCTGCGCGCCCTCGTCTCGGATCAGGCCTTCCACCTCTCCGAATCGTTCGGCAAGCTTGGCATGAGTGTGCGCGTGCTTACCGGCGAGACCTCCCAGCAGGACAGGGACGACATCTTCCGAGAGCTCTCCGAGGGAGGGGTGGACGTCCTTCTCACCACGCCTGAGTTCCTCAGCATCCACGTGGACCGCTTCGCCCAGTCGGGCCGCATCTCGTTCCTCGTGGTCGACGAGGCCCATCACGCCGGCGGTGCAAAGGGCGGCAACAGGAGCGCCTACCTCTCGCTGCCTCAGGTCCTGACGACTCTGGGCAATCCCGTCGCGCTTGCGGTCACGGCAACTGCCGAGGACGCCGTCGCGCACGAGATCTGCAACTTGCTCTCCATCGACGAGGATGACGTGGTCGTTGACGCGAGCGTTCGAGAAAACCTTCGCGTGCGCGACTACCGCGAGCTCCGCGACCGCGAGGCCGCGCTCGTCTCCGTCGTCGCACATGGCATGAAGACCGTCGTCTACGTCAATTCGCGCGAGCAGTCGGTCTCGCTCGCGCGCATGCTCAGGCGCAACATTCCCGAGCTGGCGCACAGGATCGCCTTCTATAACGCGGGGCTCACTCGCACGGAGCGCTCTCGCGTCGAGGAGGCGTTCCGAAGCGGCGAGCTGATCTGCATTGTCAGCACGAGCGCCTTCGGCGAGGGCGTCAACCTTCCCGACATCAGGAACGTCATGCTCTACCACATGCCCTTCGGGTCGGTGGAGTTCAACCAGATGAGCGGGCGCGCCGGTCGAGACGGTGGCCTTGCCGACGTCTACCTCCTGTTCGGTGCGCGCGACGCGCGCATCAACGAGAGGATCATCGGCGCCTCGGCCCCTGATCGCAGCGACCTCGTGTGCCTCTACCGCTGCCTGCGCTCCCTTTCCGACGAGGCGCGCGAGGCCGACGGGTCGGACTCGTTCGGTATGTCCAACGCCGACATCGCCCGGCGTGCCGTCTTGGCGAACCCGCGCTGCTCGCTTGACGACCACTCGGTCTCTTGCGGCGTCTCGGTCTTCGGCGAGCTGGGTTTCCTGCGGACCTCGGGCTACGGCAGCGCCAGGCGCATTCATATGGTGGACGCGCCCGGCCGCATGAGGCTGGAGGATTCAATCCGCTATCTTGAGGGTATGCGTTCCAGAAATGAGTTTTCCGAATTCCGTGATTGGGTACTCTCCTGTAGTGGGGAGGAACTCCTCGATAGGATCAACAAGCCCATCACGCCTGCCTTTGGCGTATTGGTGAGCTAAGGAGGATGTTATGAGCGAGTCAGCAACGGAGAAGGGCCCTTCTCGACGACGTTGCATTCCGCAGGCCGACAACTGGCGCGTGCTTCAGGTCGCCTGCTCTGAATACTTGGACGGGGAGTCGGTCCAGAAGGTCGTGGACGCCTATGAGTTCGCGGCCAACTGCCATCGTGACCAGAAGAGGCGTTCGGGCGAGCCGTACATCAACCATCCCGTGGAGGTCGCGTTCATTCTGGCAAAGGACCTGCACATGGATGCGGACCCCATCTGCGCCGCCCTTCTCCACGATACGGTCGAGGATACCGACGCGACGCTCGATGACCTGACCGATCGCTTTGGTGCCACCGTGTCAGAGCTCGTCGACGGCGTCACAAAGCTGACGTCCATCGAGGTCAACTCAATGGACGAGAAGCAGGCTCTCAACCTCAGGAAGATGTTCCTGGCGATGTCGAAGGATATCCGCGTCGTCATCATCAAGCTTGCTGACCGTCTGCACAACATGAGGACGCTCGCGGCACTTCCCGCAGAGCGCCGCAAGTTCAAGGCTCGCGAGACCATGGACGTCTACGCGCCGCTTGCCGACCGACTGGGCATCAGCTCGATCAAGTGGGAGCTCGAGGACCTGGCTTTCTTCTATCTCGAGCCTGACGAGTACGAGAGGATCGCCCGCATGGTGCAAGACTCTCGTGCGCAGCGCGAGCGGAACACCTCCGAGGCCATCAAGATAATCGACAACGAGCTCAAGCGCGTGGGACTCTCGGGCTACCAGATCACCGGCCGCCCGAAGCACCTCTGGTCCATCTATCAGAAGATGACAAGAAAGGGCAAGGAGTTCTCTGACATCTACGACCTGATTGCCCTTCGCGTTCTTACCGGCACGGTCGGCGACTGCTACTCGACGCTGGGTGCCGTCCACGCGCTCTGGCACCCGCTGCCCGGACGCTTCAAGGACTACATCGCCATGCCGAAGCCCAATGGCTACCAGTCGCTCCATACGACGGTCATTGGCTCCGACGCACGTCCCATCGAGATCCAGATCCGCACGTACGACATGCACGAACAGGCCGAATATGGTATCGCCGCCCACTGGCTCTACAAGAAGGCCGGCAACTCGAGCGGCAACATGTCGGCCGACGACAGGGACATCGACAGCCAGATCAACTGGATCAGGCGAAGCCTGGACTGGGCGACTGACGACGAGATGGGCGATCCGCACGAGTACCTCAACAGCCTGCGCGTCGACTTGTTCGAGGACGAGATCTTCGTGTTCACGCCCAAGGGAGAAGTGATGAGCCTCAGGCGAGACTCGACACCTCTCGACTTCGCGTACGCGGTTCACACCGAGGTGGGCAACCACTGCGTCGGTGCCAAGGTCAACGGTGCCGTTGCCCCCCTGACCAACAGGCTCCAAAGTGGCGACCGCGTTGAGATTCTGACGAACAAAAACGCCAAGCCCAGCCGCGACTGGCTGAACATTGTCGCGACGCCCTCGGCAAAGGCGAAGATTCGCAAGTACTTCACCGCGGTCTCCAAGAGCGACGATGCCGAGCAGGGCAGGAGCGACGTCGCTCACGAGCTCAGGAAGCGCGGCTACGGCATCTCCACGCAGCGTACTACCAAGGCGCTCGACGAGGTAATGCACCAGCTCGACTACGTTCGCGTCGACGACCTGTTCGCCGCGGTCGGCACGAACAAGATCTCGGCCAAGCAGGTGGCCAACAAGGTCGAGGCCGAGCTCGAGAAGAACTCTCCCGAGCGCATCGCCGCCCGCGAGCGCGCGGCCGCCAAGGCCGCCGAGCACGAGCGTGCCATGAGCGAGGACATGCCCCTGGTCAGCAACGCGAGGAAGATCGCTTCCGGCAAGCGCCGCCGCAACAACTGCGGCGTCGTGGTCAAGGGTGATCCGGACCTTCTGGTTCACCTCGCGCACTGCTGCAACCCGGTGGCCGGAGACGACATCGTTGGATTTATCACACGTGGCCGAGGTGTCTCGGTCCATCGAGCCAACTGCCCCAACTGCAAGGGGCTCATGGCACATCCAGAGCGCATGATCGCCGTCGAGTGGGACACGACCGGCGCGACGGAGTTTCAGGTCGAGATCGTCGTCGAGGCGACGGACCGCATGGGCCTGCTGAAGGACGTTACCATTGCGATTGGAGACGCTGGCGCCAACATCCTCTCGGCGGCCACGCAAACCTCCTCCATGGGTATGGCGCGCCTCCGCTTCCTCGTGGCCATTTCCGATGCTTCGTTGCTTGGCACCTTGCTTGCGACCGTCAGTCGTGTACCATCCGTCTACGATGCTCGCCGAATCATGCCTGGCGAGGGCGCAAACCAGATGAAGAGGAGGGCCAAGTAAATGGCTGAAGAGATCGAGGGCTGCTGCGGCGGCCACCACCACGACGAGGGCCACGAGGGCTGCTGCGGCGGCCACCACCACGACGAGGGCCACGAGGGCTGCTGCGGCGGCCACCACCACGACGAGGGCCACGAGTGCTGCGGCGGCCATGGAGGCTGCTGCCACGGACACGGTGACCAGATTGCGATGTTTGTCGTAGGTCCGATTGAGACCAACTGCTATGCTTACGTGTCACAGGACGAGTGCATGGTCGTCGACGCCGGCAATTCCGGCGCGGCCATCGCCGAGCACCTTCCCGAGGGCATTCGCCTGAAGTACATTGTCGCCACGCACGGCCATGGCGACCACGTGGGCGGCGTCAAGGCCCTGCGTGAAGCTATGGGCGGAACGTGGTGCATCAACGCGCGTGATGCCGAACTTGCGCAGCACGCGGGGGAGCCGAGTGAGCAGGGGCGCTCCTACGACGACAACGCTCCCGAACCCGACATGACGCTCTCTGAGGGTGACGTGCTCGAGGTGGGCACGGCAAGGTTTCGCGTGATCGAGGCTCCTGGACATACGCCCGGCGGCGTCGTCCTCCTGGGCGAGGAGACCGCCGAGCACGTCTGCTTCGTAGGTGACACCCTGTTCCAGGGTTCGTGTGGAAGGACTGACCTTGCCGGTGGCGACTCGGAGGCTCTCAAGGCGACCCTCGAGCGTCTCAAGCGTGAGATTCCCGCGCAGACCAACCTTTTCTGCGGCCACGGTGAGCTGACCACGATGGAAGACGAGCTCCAGAGCAACGCTTACCTCAAGTAGTTGGCTTGGAATCTGCTATAGTCTTCGAAGCGGGCCTTGGCCTGCGTTTTGCCTGAGTGGTGGAATTGGCAGACACGACAGACTCAAAATCTGTTGTCGGCAACGGCGTGTGGGTTCGAGTCCCACCTCAGGCACCAGAGATATCAGGGGAGGGGGCCAATGGACCCCTCTCTTTTTATTCGGCCGTGTCTGAAAAATGTGAATCGCTAGAAATACCTCGCATCGGGCTTGCGTCTTCGCTCTGGCGGTGTACCATATCCAAAGTACGATTTGAAAGCGGGATTTCATCCCCACCTAAACGGCGCCATCAGGTAGCTGTCTGGTCAGACAATTTTTCTCGCCCGCTCGGGTGCCTGTCTCCTGGATGCTACTGTGCCGGGGGATATTTTTTATGCGGCCCTGCCGCATCGTGAAGGGAAGGTGTCCAAGATAGCCAAGAACGAGGGTCCTCGCATCAACGGCGCAATCACGTCGCGCACCTGCCGACTGATTGGTGTTGATGGTTCACAGCTTGGTCTGTTCGGTGTTCGCGATGCCCAGCGCATCGCCGACGAGCAGAACCTTGACCTTGTCGAGATTGCTCCCAATGCCGAGCCTCCCGTGTGCAAGGTAATGGATTATCGCAAGTTCAAGTACGAGCAGGATCGCAAGGCCAAGGCCGCTCGCAAGAAGCAGGTCAGGGTCGAGGTCAAAGAGATGAAGTTCAGACCCAAGATTGACGTGGGCGACTATACGACCAAGAAGAACCACGTCATGCGTTTCCTCAAGAAGGGCGCTCGCGTAAAGGTCACGATCATGTTCCGTGGCCGCGAGATGGCTCATCCTGAGCAGGGTCTTAACGTCCTCGAAAGGCTTGCTGAAGACCTGCGGCCTTATGCCACGGTCGAGCAGCAGCCCAAGATGGAAGGTCGTAACATGCACATGCTCGTTGCCCCGATTAAGGGTGCCTTCGACGAGAAGGCAGATGAGGGCGACGCCGAGAGTGAGAAGGAGAACTAGCATGCCCAAGATGAAGACGCACAAGGGTTCGGCAAAGCGTTTCCGCCGCACCGGCACTGGCAAGATTATGCGTGCCAAGGCTTTCAAGAGCCACATTCTGACCAAGAAGTCCCAGAAGCGCATTCGCGGTTTCCGCAAGGAGGCCGTCCTCACCAAGGGTGACGCACAGGTTGTCTCCCAGCGCATGGGTTCCAAGAACTAGGCGCGCCGCGTCATTTCGTTTGCATTTTTCCAAGGAGTTGATTAGATATGGCACGTGTTAAGCGCGCAGTCGCCGGCCGTAAGAAGCGTCAGACGCTCGTCGAGCGCACCAAGGGTTACTACGGCACTTCCTCCCGCACCTTCCGCGGCATGAAGGAGCAGGCCCAGCACTCTGGTCAGTATCAGTACCGTGATCGTCGCAACAAGAAGCGTGACATCCGCGCACTCTGGATTCAGCGCATCAACGCTGCGGCTCGCATCAACGACCTCTCTTACAGCAAGTTCATGCACGGCCTGAAGCTTGCTGGCGTTGAGCTTGACCGCAAGGTTCTCGCTCAGCTCGCCTATGAGGACGAGGCTGCTTTCGCCGATCTCGCCGCAGTAGCCAAGAAGGCTCTCGACGCCGAGTAGTCTTTGGCCTAAGGCTTTGGCTACATGGGACCCGCCACAAGTGGCAGGTCCCATTTCTTTTGCGCTTGAATGGCATGCCTTTCCCATGGCCCTTGTACCACCGGGGTCCTGATTCGTGGAACTCGCCGTCTTTCGGCGCTTTCAAGGCTCAACGCCTATTCGGCGAGGTGTTCTTTGCGTCTGAACAACTTGCGGTTGATGCTCTCTTCGTCCGCCCGATCGTTCATGGCCGCTTCTCGTCGCGCTGACGATGGGGGCGCTTAATGGCGTCGGGCGGACGGCTGCCCTTCCTGCGACGTACCAGTATCTCCAAAAGAATGCGCCCCTCCTCCCTTAGTCAGGGCAGAAGGGCGCGTTGCGTGCCGTTGGTTGCTGCAGTGGGCCGACCAGGAGACTAGGATCCCAAGTGGTGCATGTGGCGCTTCTCCTCCTCTTCGAGGAGCTTCTCTTCCTCCTGCTTGAACTCGGGGTCCTGAGGCGATACCAGCTCATCGTCTCCTGTCTCAGGGTTCATGTGGTGCAAAAGGACCGGGCGGAACAGGTGGAGCTTCATCGCGATGACGGCTGAAGCCACAAAGAGCGACGTGAATATCACGATGCGAGGAATGACGCTTACCTGAGTCATTACGAAAGTCCCCAGGCAGAGAAGTGCCGACCATCCGTACATTAGAAGTACGGCCTGGCGCTGGTCGAAACCCTCGTCGATGAGCCTGTGGTGAATGTGGCCGCGGTCGGCCTGCCCAATGCTGACGTGGGCGCGCTTGCGTCTCACGATGGCGGAGAACGTATCGATAATGGGTATGCCGGCGATGACGAGGGGGACGATAATCGTCGTGAGGCCCGCGACGCGCGTGACCGAAAGGAGCGATACGATGCCGAGCGTGTAGCCGAGGAGCAGCGAGCCGGAGTCGCCGAGGAAGATGGACGCTGGGTGGAAGTTGTACCTGAGGAAGCCAAGGGTCGCCCCGACGAGCGCGATGGAGAGCGACGCGGCGTCCATGCGGTGCGCCATGACGGAGAGCACGAACATCGTGAAGCCCGAGATGCAGGCGATTCCGGAGGCGAGTCCGTCGAGACCGTCGATGAGATTGAAGATGTTTACGTACGCCACCAGGTAAAGAACGGTGATGGGATAGGCGAGTGGTCCCAGCTGCAACGCGCCCTCGGTGAATGGGTTGACGATGACACCGATCACCACGCCACTCGCAACGGCAATGGATGCTGCGACGACCTGTCCGAAGAACTTCTGGAGCGGCGTGAGCTGAAACACGTCGTCAAGCGCGCCGGTGACGAATATTGCGAAGAAGCCCAGGGCGACCATCTGGTAGTTGAGGGAGTGGAAGTGGGGCGCGGGGGAGAGGATCACGGGCCAGCCAAGATGCATGGTGCCGACGTACTGGACGACGAAGGCTGCGATGATGCCCAGGAAGACCGCTATGCCACCCATTCGGGGGATTGCAGTCTTGTTGATGCGGCGCTTGCCTGGGCGATCCACGGCGCCGAGCTGCCAGGCGATCCTGTGGGCGACGGGAGTCATCATGAGCGACATGATGAGCGCTGCTAGAAAGAGGCAAAGGTAGGGAACCCATGGTGAAGGCTGCATCGGCATGCTTTCGGGAGCCCTCCAAACATGAAAGTAGGTCTACATGACGTTTCAATAGTACTCGATGAGACCCCGCTGCTAAACGAGCCGGAGGTGGCTACGAAAAAAGAGCGCGGCAGCGCCGCGCACATCTTCTAATGTTGCCCATTTGATGCCATAAGTCAAGACTGGCATCTGCGGGAGAGTTCGATATAGTTTGAGGTGTCGTCCCCCTGCGGAAACAATTGGGTGAACCGACAAGCGTTTTGAGGGAGCCCATATATCGTCCCCATTACAGGCATCCTCCGTTGATGAGGAAGCTGGAAAAGGCGACGCGGGCACCCACCTTATGGAGGTGGGTTCATTTCGCAACCGCAGGGGGCGACTTTTTCTTACATAACGTGAGCCCAAAATTCTTGTTGACATTGTTCAGACTAATTGCAAAAATGCTTCTTGCGCGTTTTCTTGGGGATGTAGCTCAGTTGGGAGAGCGCTGCCTTCGCAAGGCAGAGGCCGAGGGTTCGAATCCCTTCATCTCCACCATTTAAACCGTCGCCCGGGTGCCTAGCATTCGGGCTTTTTTATTAGAGGCGATTGTGTGACCTATCCCGAGTACGATTCATGCGAGCTCTGTCCCAGACGCTGCCACGCCAGGCGCAACGAGGGCAAAGCGGGATTCTGCGGTGCGACCTCGACACTGAGGGTCGCTCGCAGCGCCCTTCACTTTTGGGAGGAGCCGCCAATCTCCGGCGAGGCCGGAAGCGGTGCGATCTTCTTTACGGGATGCCCTCTGAGGTGCGTCTTCTGCCAGAACCACGAGATTTCGCAGGAAGGCTTCGGCCTCGAGGTCTCTACCGCCCGCCTCGCACAGATGATGATCGAGCTGCAGGAGCAAGGCGCCCTTAACATCAACCTGGTGACGCCCCTGCACTTCGCCCCGCACATCAGGGAGGCGCTGTCTCTTGCGCGTGCGGCGGGGCTCTGCCTTCCCATCGTGTGCAATACCTCTGGATACGAGACTGTCGAGTCGGTGCGTGCGATGGCCGACCTCGTCGACATCTGGCTTACGGATTGGAAGTACGAGGATCCCAAGGTCGCGGGGTCGCTTTCTGCCGTGAAGGACTATCCACAGGTCGCCGCGGGCGCGCTTGCCGAGATGCTGGCATCGCTTCGTCGCGCGGGAGGGCGAAAGGTCGACGACGAGGGCGTCATGCGGCATGGAATCATTGTGAGGCATCTCGTCCTGCCGGGCCATGTGAGCGACTCCCTGCGCGTTCTCGACCACGTGTGGCAGATCTGTGGAAACGAGTGCGACCTTTCCGTCATGAATCAGTACACGCCCAACGAGCGCTGCCGTAAGGCGGGCGGCAACCTTGCGCGCGCCCTGAGCAACGTCGAGTACGAAATGGTCCTCGACCACGCCGATGACCTTGGCTTTGAAAACCTCTGGTGGCAGCAGGGCGGAACGGTGTCCGAGAGCTTCGTCCCCGGCTTCGACGCGACCGGCGTCGAAGGTCCCGAGGTCTCGGTTGGGCGACCGTAGCCGAGCGCTTGCCTCCGTCGCATCGAAATGGCGCGTTTTGACATATAGTTAGGACGCAAAACCAGCGGGATGACCCGCCTTCGATTGGAGAAGAGATGGCTGACGACCCCCAGGGTCTGAGCGACGAAGAGCGTGCGGAGCTCGAGCAGCTTCGCGCCGAGAAGGCCAAGCGTGACGCGGCCGCCCGCGCACAGAGCGAGCGCGCCGAGCTCGAGCGTCTCAAGCGCGAGCAGCGCCGGGTTGACGAGCGCGCCGCTGCCGACGAGCGCACGCGCAGGATTCGAGAGCGCAACGCCAAGCTCATGGAGCCCGACGACGACCTTCGCATGCCCGTGGGCCAGAAGATAGTCCTCCTCGCCGTCCTCGCTCTTGTAGTCATCATCGTCATCGCAATGAATCTGGGAAGGTAGCGCCCCGCGAGTCCCTTGGGCTTCACGCGAGGGGAGACGCCCTTCTCGACCGATGCCCAAGAGTGACTCGGGCGCCCCTCTTTCGTGTCCGCTGCCCACGAGGCGGCTAGGGGAGAAGAACAAATGGCTCTGACCGATTGCGCCAAAGCGACCGACGTCGCACTCAACACCGACCTTTACGAGCTCACGATGGCCCAGGGCTTCTGGGAGTCCGGCCTGGTGGACGTCGAGGGCTGCTTCAACGTGTTCTTTAGGGAGAACCCCTTTGGCGGGGGCTACGCCATCGCCTGCGGCATGGGGCAGATCGCCCAGCTGGTCGAGAACTTCAGGTTCGACGACGATGCGATCGAGTACCTGCGTGGGGTACAGGCCCCCGGCGGCGGTCCGATGTTCAAAGAGGGCTTCCTCGACTACCTCGGAGACTTTCGCATGCGCGTGAGCGTCTGGGCGGTTCCCGAGGGCGATCTTGTGTTTCCGCGCGAGCCCATGGTGCGCGTCGAGGGCCCGCTCATCGACTGCCAGCTGCTCGAGACGGCCCTACTCAATCTCGTGAACTTCCAGACCCTCGTGGCCACCAAGGCCGCCCGCGTCGTCCAGGCCGCGCGGGGTCGAGCTGTGTCTGACTTCGGCCTGCGCCGCGCACAGGGTCCCGACGGCGGCCTTGCGGTTGCGCGCGCCTCCTACATCGGCGGCTGCAACTCGACCTCCAACGTCCTGGCGGGAAAGATCTACGGCATCCCCGTGTTCGGGACCCATGCGCACTCTTGGGTCATGGCGTTCCCCTCCGAGCTCGAGGCGTTTCGCGCCTTCGCGGAGTCCAGCCCCAAGAACTGCGTTCTTCTTCTCGATACCTACGATGTCCACCAGGGCATCAAGAATGCCATCGTCGTTGCGAAGGAGATGGAGGGGCGCGGCGAGCGCCTTGCCGCGATTCGCATCGATTCGGGTGACCTCGCCAAGCTGTCCAAGGAGACCAGGAGGGCGTTTGACGCCGAGGGTCTCGGGTACGTGAAGATCTCGGTCTCGAACGACCTGGACGAGTACACCATCCAGTCCCTTCTCGCCCAGGGTGCGCCCATCGACTCGTTCGGCGTGGGCACCAAGCTCGCGACCTGCGACCAGCAGCCCTCCCTCGGCGGCGTCTACAAGCTCTCGGCCACGCGTGCCACGCCCGATGCGCCCTGGGAGCCGGTCATCAAGCTCTCCGAGGTGGCCTACAAGCGCACCGTTCCCGGCATCCAGCACGTCATGCGCTACTTCGACGGCTCGGGCGCTCCGGTCGCCGACATGATCGTTGACGACTCCGTCGCGCGTGGGGACGCGAGCACGATCGTGGACGTTGTCGACGACCTCACCTCCTACGACGTCTCGGGCGCGGAGTCGCGCGAGCTGCTCGTCCAGCTGGTCGAGAGGGGCCGTCGCCTTGGCCCCGACGAGGACATCGAGCGCGCCAAGAGCCGCTGCCGCGAGGCGCTCTCGAGTCTCGACGTCGCCCACCGTCGCTTCCTGAACCCCCAGACCTATCCCGTGGGTCTCGAGATGGGACTCGCCGCGCTCAGGTCCGACCTGACGCGTCGCGAGCGACTCGGTTCGGGACGCAGCTCCAAGTAATCACCTTTGTGATTAAAGCTAAGGAGCTGATGTCACTTTTTTCGGAGTTGGGTTTCGCTTGATACCCGCTCTGCTAGACTTTTCGTCGTGAGAAATCCGGGGAGCATCCCGGTTAGGAAAAAAGAAGGAGTTAGTATGCCCGAGACCATCGAAGAGCTTGTCAAGCAAGCTATCGCTGCCGCGCAGTCCGCAGGCACTCTGCCAGAGTTCGAGATCGAGGATTGCGGCATCGAGCGACCTGCTGACACCACGAATGGCGACTGGTCCTCGACCGTGGCCATGCGTTCCGCTCGTCTCGCGCACATGGCTCCCGCGAAGATTGCCCAGGCCATCGTCGACAACCTACCCTCCGACCCCTCTGTCGCCAAGGTAGAGGTCGCGGGACCCGGCTTCATCAACTTCTACATGAGCACGTCCGCCAACAACGACGTCTTCCGCGAGGTTCGCCAGAAGGGCGACGACTGGGGCCGCGTCAACGTCGGCAACGGCCTGCGCACCCAGGTCGAGTTCGTCTCTGCCAACCCCACGGGGCCGCTCCACGTCGGACATGGTCGCTGGGCCGCCCTGGGAGACTCCCTCTGCAACGTCCTGGAGTTCGCCAACTTTGACATCCAGCGCGAGTACTACATCAACGACCACGGCTCCCAGATGGACGTCTTCGGCCGCTCCGTCGCCATGCGCTACCTGCAGCTTGGCCAGATCGCCAGCGAGAAGGGCATAGACATCGATGCCGCCGCCCAGGTCCTGGTAGAGGACCGTGGAAACTTCGTCGAGGACGACGCCGACGAGCACCCCGAGACGCACCCCTACATGGACGCCTTCAACGAGGCGCTGGGTGGAAACTCCTACGGCGGCGACTACATCGTCGACATCGCCAAGGAGTTCTGGGCGCACGACGGCGACAAGTGGATGGAGGCCGACCAGCAGGAGCGCGACGACGAGTTCCGCGAGCGCTCCTACCGCTACATGCTCGCCCGCATCAAGAAGACCTGTGACCAGTCCCGTTGCGTGTTCGACGAGTGGAGGAGCGAGCGCTCCTTCTATGTGAAGGACGAGAACGGCATGAGCATGGTCGACCGTGCCTTCGACACCCTCCGCAAGGAGGGCTACGTCTACGATGACGAGGAGGGCGTCGTCTGGTTCAAGTCGACGGCCTTCGGCGACGACAAGGACCGCGTCCTCATCAAGCACAACGGCGAGTATACCTACTTCGCATCCGACGTCGCCTACTGCCTCGACAAGTTTGACCGCGTCGACTACGAGATCAACATCTGGGGCGCCGACCACCACGGCTACATCAAGCGCGTCCAGTCCGTCGCCGAGGCCTTTGGCTACCCCGGAAAGTACGAGATTCTCCTCGGTCAGTTCGTCAACCTCCTGAGGAACGGTGAGCCCGTCCGCATGTCCAAGCGCAAGGGCACCATGATCTCGTTCCAGGAGCTTCTGGACGAGGTCGGCACCGACGCCACGCGCTACACGCTCATCAGCCGTTCCTCCAACCAGACGATTGACTTCGACATCGAGGCTGTCAAGCAGAAGTCGAACGCCAACCCCGTCTATTACGTGCAGTATGCGCACGCGCGCATCTGCTCCATCCTTCGCCGCGCCGCGGGCGTCACGGAGGACGAGGCCCTTGAGATGGGCATGGAGGCCGTTGCTGCCAAGGCAATCGGCGAGGACTATGACCTCTCGCTCCTGACCGACCCCACCGAGGCTGCGCTCGCGCGCAAGCTCTCCGAGTTCCCGGACCTCATTGCCGGCGCTGCTCGCGACCGTGCCCCGTTCCGCCTCACACACTTCTGCGAGGAGCTCGCTGCTGCCTATCACGGCTTCTATGCGGCCTGCCAGGTCCTTCCGAGCGAGGGACGCCCCGTTGACGCAGGGCTTTCCAAGGCGCGTCTTGCAGCCTGCGATGCCGTCCGCATCAACCTTGAGGTCGCTCTCAAGCTGATAGGCGTCACGGCTCCGGACGTCATGTAAGGTTTCCTTGGCGTAAAAATGAACTAAAATCACCTATCGGTGATTTAGCATTTTTCGGAGCGGGCATCATCGCTTTATGGATGTTTTTCGTCTGGGTAGCGTAGATAGCTATTTAGGCCCCACCAAGCCATTGGTGGGGCTCCTTTCATATTCGAGCATGGGAGGTATGGGTGGAGCTTCGTGAGTACACGTCGATACGACGTGCCTACAACCTCGTGCGGCAGCGCGTAGACTCCTCGAGTCGCCTGACCTTTGCCGAGTTCGCCATCCTCTGTCGTCTTCTCAACGTTGGAACCAGCCTCAAGACCTCCGAGATTGCCGAGTATCAGGGGTCGTTGCGTCCGACCATGACGCACAGGACCAAGCATCTTTCGAAGCTCGGGCTCATAGAGCGTGACAAGGGCGACTCCGACAGGCGTAACGTCGTCTGTACCATATCTGACGCTGGCGTCGCCTACGTCCACGAGCTGTGCGAGAGCGCCTGCAAGGAGATATCTGCGGGTCACGCCCTTGCGAGGACGACTCCGGAGCGCATCTGCCGATACGCCGACGCCATGGGCTCCGTCCCCTGCGCCGCCGGCGAGCTCACGCTCCTCGGCCTGTACGAGGCGGGCGTGGGCTCTCGCAGCATCTCCCAACTCGTCGAGGACCTTGGCCTGCTCCAGCCGACTGTGTCCATGTCGGTTGCCGCCCTCGAGCAGGAGGGGATGATCACCCGTGTGAGCGAGGGCGAGGCGAAGACTCTTCGCGTCGCGCTATCGGAGGCCGGTCGCAAGGCCGCCGAGGACCTCATCGACATAATCACTGACGTGATTGTTCGCAGAAAGCCGCGTAAGCATTAGCTTCCGATGGTATGGGCAGGCATTTCTCGCCTGCCTTTTTTCTTGTGGCGACCCTTTGCTCCGATAGACCGTTTATGCTATGGTCACGTTGTTTTGCGCCCTGCGCATTTTTCTCTGGCGTTTGCCAACTACTATCTGTTTTTCATTTTCATTTTTTGTAAGCCCGGGTTCTGCGTGCGTTCACGCGGGATGGCCGTGGGCATGACTGTCTGAGACACAGCTCCAGAAAGGTTTATACGATAATGGCGGAAGAATACGTCGAGTCCGTTTCTGCGACCGCTGCCGTTGAGGCGGAGAAGGCTCCCCAGAAGCCCAAGCGTCGCCGTACCAAGAAGGCCAGTGAGAGCGCTGAGCCGGCTGAGGCGAGCGCGGCAGAGGGTGGCGAGGAGCCCAAGAAGCCTCGTAAGCGTGCCACTCGCAAAAAGAAGTCTGACGAGGGCGAGGTCGCGGAGCCCGTTTCCGAGTCCGGCGAGGACGTCGCGGAAAAGCCAAAGGCGAAGCGCACGCGCGCTCGCAAGGCAACTTCGAAGAAGGAGGGCGCCGCGACGAAGGAAGAGGCTGCTGCCGAGCCGAAGGGCGACTCCGAGCCTGTCGCACAGGGCGCCGCCGAGGACGCGGAGGCTCTCAAGAAGAAGGCGCGTCGCTCTCGCAAGGCGACCAAGGACAAGGGAGAGGACTCAGCCGAGTCCGAGTCTGCGTCTGCCGCTGAGACGGAGCCTGCGGGCGGGGAGGGATCCGATAAGAAGGTCCCCTCGAAGACGCGCTCGCGTCGCAAGAAGGTCTCTTCGGCAGAGGGCGAGGAGCTGGACGTCGAGAAGCTGAACAAGCTTACCCAGGACGCCACCCACGCCTCCTCCCAGGTGCAGGACGCGCCTGCGACGACTCTGGGCGAGGCGGACGGTGCAGCGCGCCCGGCATCTGCCTCCAAGGGCGAGGACGATGGGCGAAAGGGCCATGGCAAGCAGGAGGGCGAGGGCAGGCGTCGCCACAAGAGGGGGGAGCGCGATCGCGACCGCGACCAGAACTCCCGCAATGACTTTGGCGGCAAGCGGCAGGGCAGGAGCCAGCGCCGCCGCAACCGCAGGAACCAGCAGGAGGTCCTCGAGCCCAGCCTCTCGCGCGAGGAGCTCGAGGGCATGAAGGTCGTCGAGCTTCGCTCCAAGGCTGCAGAGCTCGGCGTGGATCACGTTGGAGCTCGCAAGGCCGAGCTCGTCGATTCCATCTATCGCGCCGCCGCCCTCGCAGAGGGCTTCCGTCCGGTCGAGGGAGTCCTCGACTTCCAGAACGAGGGCTACGCCTACGTGAGGACCGGCAACTACATGGCCGGCGAGTCGGACGCCTTCGTCCATCAGCAGGTCATCCGGCAGTACGGCCTGCGTCCGGGCGACTGGATCAAGGGCAGCGTTGCCCCGTCCAAGGGCAACAACAAGTATCCCCCTCTCAACAAGGTCGAGCTCGTCAACGGGCGCGTGCCCGAAGAGATGAAGTCCCGTGCCCGTTTCCGCGACCTGACGCCCATCTATCCCAACGTCAGGCTTACCATGGAGCACGGTCGCGAGTCCATTACGGGTCGTGCGATCGACCTCGTCGCACCTATCGGCAAGGGCCAGCGTGGACTCATCGTGTCGCCTCCCAAGGCGGGCAAGACGACTGTTCTCAAGAAGATCTGCCAGTCCATCGCGGCAAACAACCCTGAGGTTCACCTGTTCTGCCTGCTGGTCGACGAGCGTCCCGAAGAGGTCACCGACATGGAGCGCTCCATCAGGGGAGAGGTCGTCGCGTCGACGTTCGACATGCCCGCGAGCAACCACACGGCCGTAGCCGAGCTCGTTATCGAGCGCGCAAAGCGCCTTGTCGAGCTGGGCGAGGATGTTGTCGTCGTTCTGGACTCAATCACCCGTCTGGCCCGCGCGTACAACCTCGCGCAGCCTGCGAGCGGCCGTATCCTCTCGGGCGGCGTCGACTCGGCGGCGCTCTATCCCCCCAAGAAGTTCCTGGGTGCCGCGCGCAACATCGAGAATGGGGGCTCACTGACCATCCTGGCGTCCGCGCTCGTCGACACCGGGTCGAAGATGGACGAGGTCATTTTCGAGGAGTTCAAGGGCACTGGCAACATGGAGCTCAAGCTCGACCGTGAGCTGGCGGACAGGAGGATCTTCCCTGCCATCGACCCGGTCTCCTCGGGCACCCGAAACGAGGACCTTCTCATCGATGCGGAGCTCCAGCCTTTCGTTTGGGGCATCCGTCGCATCCTGGCCAACATGAACAGCACAGAGCGAGCGGCATCGGCGCTCGTAAAGGGCCTCAAGGGCACGAAGGACAACGAGGAGTTCCTTATCAGGTCCGCCAAGAAGGCCCAGCAGACCGAATACTTCGGCGCTTAGTTCCGAAACACGGTTACGATCTCGTGGGGGGTTGCTCGCACAGGGCGACCCCCCACCTTTGTCGACACTTTCCCACAATTGACACTGTTTTTGCGGCAGATGCGCTTGCAAATGCCTCGATAAGCGCTACTATTTGTTCAGTCTGAGGTTTGTTATGCCTTGGGCGCATCGCGACGGTACACGAAGATAAATCACACCAAGCCGTTGTATATGGGGGCTCGCTCGTTCGAGAAGACCATCATCTACATACTTGATTCCTTTATCTCCTTTGCTGTTTGCTGCGCTTTCGAGGCGTTTCGGGGGAGGAGTGCTCTATGTGTCAAGAGAAGAGGAATCCGGCAGTCGTCGCAGGTCTCCTTGGGGTCGTGGCATTCAGCGCACCGCATGTCGCGCTTGGGGCTACCCAGGCCAGCGTCATCGATTCTCCGGTAATTCCGTTTGCCTTGGGTTGCGTCTCGGGTGCCGCATTTGCCGGTGCCGTTGGAATCATAGTCTCCCGCATCGCACATTCCCACGAGCGCGGCAACGAGGAACTGTTTGACTTCCCCGCGGTGGCAGGCGTCGCGGCCAATGCCAAAGAGGACGCGACGAGCGACCTTGCGGCGGAGGAGCCCACGGTCGTCTCCAACACCAATGTGACGAAGCCCTCTGCGGGCCAAAGCAGCCTTGTCGATCTTCCCTCGGTCAACCTGCCGGCACCGGCTTCCGCTGGCGTCACGTCTTCCGCTCGCGCCACCCGCAACCTTGGCGCACGCATCCCCGAGGTTAACGTCGACGCCCCGCGCGCCGCGTCCGTCTCCCGGTCTTCGGCGGCTGGAGCGACTCGAGCAGCTGAGGCTCCCGCGGTCGTGCAGGCCCAGGGTCCCGCGCACGCAACGAACGACTATGGCAAGATTGCCGAGAACTATGTCCGTCGCCAGACCTTCAAGGAGCGCATGGCGTCCCGCGCCCGCGGTGTCGCGGAGGTCCTCTCCGAGCGCCTTGGCGGCGACCGCTTCGAAGGCCTTCCCATCATCGAACGCGCCGACGGAACCGTTGGCGACGTGGGCACCGGCTGGTGGAACGCGCGACTGGGCGACTCCGTCCTGCGCGTCGGCGAGGTCTCGCCGACGGCTACCATGGGCGACCTCACCATTCCCGACTGGATGGGTGACGTCTCCAGCGAGCCTGTCGCTCGTTCGGCATTCGCCCAGGCCCCCGTGTCGGAAGAGGCGGCCAAGCGTCAGGCGCAGGCGCGCTCCGTCCGCATCGCACAGGCCGTCGCACCCGTGAACCAGGGCGTGTATCCCGAGAAGCGCAGCGTCGACGAGCTTGACCACGACGACGTCTGGGAGAGTGCCCTCCAGGCGATGGGCGAGAGGATCGCGCAGTACTCCTCCGCGCCCGTCTTCGAGGACGTCATCGGCGGCGTCGACACCATCGACGAGCCCGACAACCTCGAAGAGGCCACGAGCTTCATCCCGTTCAGGACTCCTGCGGGCCACCCTGAGGTTGTCGACACCGCTAGCTACGTTGATTACCTCATCAGCGAGGAGTTCTCCCGCAGCTCCTCCAAGGCCGTCCGCACCTCGTCGCGCAGGTACCTTCGACTCATCAGGGGCGGAAGTCAGAGCCTCAAGTCGACGGTTACCCTTCGCAGGATGGGTTCGCATCGCTCGTCGCACAGCGAGAAAGCCTACGTGCCCAGGCACATGGCCGTTCCTGACGCCGCCCAGGAGGCCTAGCCCTTGTCACGTGGGAAGCGACGGGGCGCCGCGGTCTGGTTCGCGCTGTCGCTTGCGTGGACCGCGCTCATCTGGGTCCATTCCATGGTTCCCGGCCCCGCCTCGACGTCTGAGAGTAGCTTTGTCGTGCAGCTCCTCGCCCCGCTCTTTGGCATGGCGGGGGTCTGTGACCGCACGGTCATGACCCTTCTGGTCCGGAAGTGTGCCCACTTCAGCGAGTACGCGCTTCTCGGCTTCCTTACCCACGGGCTGCGCTCGTCCCTTCCTCGCGAGAGCCTTCTGCCCTTTGGGCTGAGCGTCGTCTGGGCGATGCTCGCGCCCTGCCTCGACGAGACCATCCAACTATTCGTTCCCGGCCGAGCCGGGCTTGTCACGGACGTGCTCATCGACCTGGGTGGCG
This sequence comes from Parafannyhessea umbonata, assembly GCF_900111255.1. GTDB lineage: Bacteria > Actinomycetota > Coriobacteriia > Coriobacteriales > Atopobiaceae > Olsenella_J > Olsenella_J umbonata_A. The sequence goes on along the minus strand of NZ_FOGP01000002.1, from coordinate 170,625 downwards.
TGCTCGTCGGCACGCTCTTCTGCCACGCGCTTCTGCGTCGCGGCCGCTTGAAAAGCATCTGACACCGTCTGTCTTTACGCCACGCTTCAACTGTTAACGAGATGAAACGCCTTCTGCAACCAGGAGGCCATTGGCAATCTCATGCCTTACAGTCAGTCTCACCAATGCGCGGGTCAGAGGGATTCGCGCGCGTCCTGCGAAAAGGAGGGGCTGGCATGAGATTTGAAAAAATATCGCGTAGGAGCTTTGTGAGGCTCATGGGCGTAACCGCGGCTGGAATGGGGAGCTCTGTCGTAGTAACTGCCTGTGGCGGATCGTCCGGCGGCTCCTCCGACACCATCAAGATCGGCGTCATGGGACCGTACTCCGGTGACGTCGCGCAGTACGGCCTTCCGTGTCGCTATGGCGCGGAGCTGTACTTCGAGCAGATCAACAGCCAGGGAGGAATCGGCGGCAAGCAGGTCGAGCTCAACGAGCAGGACGAGAAGGGCGATGCCACCGAGGCCGTCAACGTCTACAACAAGCTCGTCGAGGACGGCGTCGTCGCGATTCTCGGTGACATCACTTCGACTCCCACCATCGCTGTCGCCCAGGCGTCCGTCGCAGACAACATGCCCATGGTGACTCCCGTCGCCACGGCAGCGGACGTCGTCAACCAGGGTGGCAACAACGTGTTCCGCGCCTGCTTCACGGACCCCTACCAGGGCAAGCTCATGGCTGACTTTGCGGCTGAGAGGGGCCTCAAGACGGTGGGCATCATCTACAACGTCGGCGGTGACTACGAGGTCGGCGTAACCGAGGCGTTCAAGGACGAGGCCGCCAAGAAGGGCATCTCCATCACCTCCGAGCAGGCCTACCAGGCCGGTGACGCTGACTTCAACAGCCAGATCACCTCGATTCTTTCGACATCTCCCGACGCGATCTTCTGCCCCAACTACTACCAGGACACGGGCAAGATCATTACGCAGGCCCGCAAGCAGGGCTTCTCGGGCTCCTTCATCGGAACCGACGGATGGACCGCAATCTCCAATCCCGAGGGCCAGTCCTACGCCTCCGGACAGGACCTGCAGAACTGCTACTACTGCGCCGCGTTCTCGGCAAACGACGAGGACGAGAAGGTCCAACAGTTCGTGTCCGACTATAAAGCCAAGTTCAATGAGACTCCCACGTCGTTCTGCGCCATGGGCTACGACGCAGCCATGGTCCTTGCCGAGGGCATCAAGGCCGCGCTCGATTCCGGCGTGAGCGACCTGGCCTCCGATGACGGCAGGCAGGCGATTATCGACGGCATCAAGAACGGTACCGTTGACGGCGTCTCGGGCCAGATCTCCTATCCCAAGAACGGCGACCCCGCGAAGTCCACGCTCATCATCGGCTTTGAGCCCGATGGCACCGAGAAGGTGGAGGAGAGCGTCCCCTACCAGGAGTAGTGCTCGGCTGTGTCGGCTTATGGCAAGCCACCCCTCTACAGGTCAGAGGGTCGGCAAGAGTCCCCGTGGCCGTCATCGTTATGTGATGGCGGCCATATGATGTACCTCAGGTTTTCTTGCTGTTACGGAAAGGCAAAGGTTTCCGGGGATGCATCGGCCGTGACAAAGATGCCTCTACAGTAGCCCCTAACGCGTGGCCACAAGGCCGCACGCCTGTTGACAACTAGGAGGTTGAGCATGGCTAACGCATTTTGTAGGCGCGACTTCGTTAAGTTGAGCGGCATTTCCGCCGTCGGTCTGGGCGCCGCTTCGATTCTGAGCGCGTGCGGGGGCTCCGGGTCTTCCTCGAGCGATACCATCAAGGTTGGGCTCATGGGGCCCTACTCGGGTGACGTCGCCCAGTATGGGCTCGCGGTTCGTAAGGGCGCGGAGCTCTACGTCAAGCAGCTTAATGCGGACGGCGGGCTCGACGGCAAGAAGATCGAGCTCGACACCCAGGACGAGAAGGGCGATGCCACCGAGGCCGTCAACGTCTACAACAAGATGGTGGAGGGCGGCGTCGTTGGCATCATCGGTGACGTAACCTCGACGCCCTCGATAGCCGTCGCCCAGGTCGCAGCCGGGGACAACATGCCGCTCGTCTCTGCGGCAGCCACGGCAGCCGACTTCGTCTCCTTCGGTCCGAATGCCTTCCGTGCGTGCATCACCGACCCCTACCAGGGCAAACTCATGGCGGACTTTGCCGCCAGCCAGGGCTTCAAGACGGTTGCCACCATCTACAACAGCGGTGGTGACTACGAGAAGGGCGTTAACGACGCGTTCGTGGCCCGATGCAAGGAGATCGGCCTTTCCGTTGCCACCGAGCAGGGCTACCAGTCTGGTGACGTTGACTTCAAGGGTCAGCTGACCAGCATCATCGCCGTCAAGCCTGATGCCGTTCTCTCTCCGAACTACTACCAGGAGGACGGCCAGATCGTTACACAGGCTCGTCAGCTGGGCTACACCGGGGCGTTTCTCGGCGCCGACGGCTGGTCCAACATCGTCGGCGGTGACCAGGAGTATGCCTCTGCGGAAGACCTCGAGGGATGCTTCTACGACTGCTCGTTCGTCATCGAGAACGAGTCCGAGGACGTTCAGAAGTTCGTCAAGGCGTTCCAGGACGAGTACGGCGAGGCTCCCACGAACTTCTGCGCACTCGGCTACGATGCGGCGATGGTTCTGCTCGGCGGTATCAAGACTGCGCTCTCCAAGGGCGTCGACCTCTCGTCTGACGATGGTCGTCAGGCAATAGTCGACGGAATCGCGCAAGGCTCCGTTGACGGCGTCACCGGCACCATCAAGTACGATGGCAGTGGAGACCCCGTCAAGCCTACTCTGGTAATCACCTTCGAGGGTGGCTCCCAGAAGGTGTTTGACGAGGTCGGCGCCTAGGTTCTTCTTTGCACTACCGTTGGAACGTCGGGGCATTCGGGTCCCGACGCTCCCGCGTCTTTCTAGTACGTTCTTCGTTCTGCCGCCAGGCCCGCGCGGTCGTTGCTCGCCTGGTTCCAATGTCCCATCCGTCGCTCGTTAATTAACTATGAGAGAGGAAGTGTTTGCCGTGACGTTTTTGACGCAGGTGCTCAACGGCCTCCAGCTTGGCAGCATCTACGCGCTCGTCGCCCTGGGCTACACGATGGTGTATGGCATCATCTTGCTGCTTAACTTCGCCCATGGCGACATCATCATGGTGGGTGCGTATATCTCCTGGATCGTCATGGCCCAGATGGGCTTCCATCCCGCGATTGCGATCTTGCTTTCCGTCGTGGGCTGCACGCTGCTTGGAGTCATGATCGACAAGGTCGCCTACGCGCCGCTTCGCAACGCCCCGCGTCTTTCCATCCTTATCACGGCCATTGGCGTTTCCTACTTTCTCGAGAATGGCGCCCAGCTCGTCTTCGGCGCCGACGCGAAGGTCGTGCCGCCGTACTTTGACGCCTCACCTCTCTCGTTCGGCAGCGTGCAGCTGTCACCCATCGCCCTGCTCACGATTGCGGTGACCGTCGTCTCCACGGCCATTCTGACGTTCCTCGTCCAAAAGACGAAGCTCGGCAAGGCCATGCGCGCCGTGTCCGAGGACATGGGTGCAGCGCGCCTCATGGGCATCAACGTGAACACGACCATCTCGTTCACCTTTGCCGTCGGCTCGGCGCTTGCCGGCATCGGTGCGGTGCTCTACGCGATGGCCTACACGCAGGCGACGCCGACAATGGGCATCATGCTGGGCACCAAGGCCTTCGTCGCCGCCGTCCTAGGTGGCATCGGCTCGATCCCTGGGGCCGTCATCGGTGGTCTCCTCGTCGGCTTTGCCGAGGTCTTCGTCTCGGCCATCGGCCTTTCCGTCTGGAAGGATGCCGTCGTGTTCCTACTTCTGATCATCGTCCTCATCGTGAGGCCGACGGGCATCCTCGGCCGCACCATGAACGAGAAAGTCTAAGGGAGGCGAACCATGGAAGAGAGCAATCTCAGCGAGGCGGTTGAGTCTTCGGCGGCGTCGACCTCTGGCTCTTCTCGCAAGAAACTGTCCATGCCCGTGCGCTACCTCATCAACGCCGTCTTGGTCGCCGTGTTCATCGTTGTTGGCGAGCTCATGATTGGCTCCGGTACGATCACCCGCTACCAGACTACCGTTCTCGAGCAGGTGGGCATCTACATCCTTATGGCCGTGTCGCTCAACATCGCCACGGGCTATCTTGGCCAGCTGCCGCTTGGCCATGCCGGCTTCATGTCGGTGGGCGGCTACTCCTGCGCGCTGTTCATCATGCATATGCAGGGCACGCTGGGGCTCACCGTGCGCGACTTCGTCACCGGAAGCCCCGCCGCCGTCGTCCTCTTCTGCGCGGGCCTGCTCTTCGGCGGTGTCATGGCCGCAATCTGCGGTCTCATCATCGGCATCCCGGCGCTTCGTCTCAAGGGTGACTACCTTGCGATCATTACGCTCGGCTTTGCGGAGATCATCCGTGTCGTAATGCTTAACATCGACGGCGTCCTGGGCTTCGAGCTGACGGGTGGCGCCAGGGGCCTTACGGGCATTCCCAGCTACACCAACTTCCTCAACACGTTCCTGGTTGTCGTCATCTCGCTCTTCCTCATCCACACGATGATGAAGTCGCGCCACGGTCGTGCAATCCTGGCCATCCGCGACAACGAGATTGCCGCCGAAGCCTCGGGCGTCCACACCACGTACTACAAGACGCTAGCGTTCGTTGTGTCCGCCTTCTTCGCTGGCATCGCCGGTGGCCTTTACGCCGGCTGCATCGGCGTCATGGCGCCTGCCAAGTTTGGTTTCATGAAGTCGATCGAGATCCTCGTCATGGTCGTCCTTGGTGGCATGGGTTCCATGCTGGGCTCCGTGCTCTCCGCCACCGTCCTGACCATCCTTCCCGAGGCGCTGCGTGCGTTTGCCGACTACCGCATGGTCGTCTACGCTGTCGTGCTAATCATCGTCATGGTATTCCGTCCGCAGGGCCTTCTGGGCACCTATGATTTCTCGCTCACCGGTACCCTCGAGCGTGTCATCAACGGCGAGCTCCCCTGGAGGAAGCCGAAGAAGGAGGTGGACGAAAATGACTAGCGAGAAGAAGCGCTCGGTCCTCGTTCAGATGGAGGAGCCCAACCTCATTCCCGAGCGCGACCTTGGGCACATTCCCGTGCTTCAGGCAAAGCACCTTGGCATCGACTTTGGCGGCCTGACGGCGGTCGACGACTTCAACCTTGCCATGGGGCGAACGGAGATATCGGGTCTCATCGGACCTAACGGAGCCGGCAAGACCACCATCTTCAACCTGCTCACCAACGTGTACAAGCCCACGCGCGGGACCGTTCTTTTGGACGGCTACGACACCGCCGGCAAGAGCATGGTCCAGGTCAACAAGATGGGAATCGCGCGCACCTTCCAGAACATCAGGCTTTTCAGCAAGATGACGGTCGAGGAGAACATCCTCGTGGGTCTCGGCAACTCCATGTCTACCAAGCTCGTCACGGACCTCTTCCGCCTTCCCCAGCATTGGAGGCAGGAGGCAGAGTTCCATGACAAGGCCATGGACCTTCTCGCCATCTTCGACATGCAGAAGTATGCGAAGGCGCAGGCCGGGAGCCTCCCGTACGGCGCGCAGCGCCGCCTCGAGATCCTGCGCGCCCTGGGAACGCGTCCCAAGGTCCTGCTGCTCGACGAGCCCGCCGCTGGTATGAACCCCGCCGAGACGGAAGAGCTGATGGAGAACATCCAGAAGATTCGCGACGAGTTCCAGATCGCCATTCTGCTCATCGAGCACGACATGAGCCTGGTCATGGGCGTCTGTGAGGCGGTTGGCGTCCTCGACTACGGCAAGATCATTGCGAAGGGAACGCCCGAGGAGATCCAGAACGACCCGAGGGTCATCGAGGCATATCTGGGAAAGCAGGGGGTGAACTAGGATGGCGGCACTTCTTTCCGTTAGGGACCTGCACGTCTCGTATGGCGCCATCAAGGCCGTGCAGGGCGTCTCCTTTGACATCAACGAGGGAGAGATCGTCACGCTCATCGGCGCCAACGGCGCAGGAAAGTCGACCACGCTCAACACGATCTCGGGCCTCATCAAGCCTGACAGCGGTTCGATCGACTTCAAGGGCGAGAGCTTGGTGGGCATCAAGCCTCACAAGATCGTCGAGCGCGGCCTGGCGCTCTGTCCCGAGGGACGCCGGGTCTTCACCCAGCTTTCGGTTGCCGAGAATCTCGACATGGGCGGCTACACAAGGACCGATGCCGAGAATGCCGAGACCATAGAACACGTCTACGAGCGCTTCCCGCGCCTGAGGGAGAGGGTCAACCAGTCCGCTGGCACGATGTCCGGCGGAGAGCAGCAGATGCTCGCCATGGGTCGCGCGCTCATGAGCAGGCCGGACCTCCTGATGCTCGACGAGCCCTCGATGGGGCTCGCTCCCATTCTGGTCGACGAGATCTTCGAGATCATCAGGGCTCTCAACGACCAGGGCACGACCATCCTGCTCGTCGAGCAGAACGCGTCGATGGCTCTGTCTGTTGCAGACCGTGGTTACGTGCTCGAGGTGGGTCACATCAGCAAGACGGGCACGGGAAGGGACCTCCTGCACGACGACGACGTCAGGAAGGCCTACCTGGGAGGCTAGCAGGTCATCCTGGGACACTCCCGGAACCCGGGGCGCTTGAGCGCGCCCTTGGTCTCGCGCGAGCCCACTCATGCGAAGGGGAGCCGACCCACCTCCACGTGGGCCGGCTCCCTCTTTGCGCCGGGGATACGATTTCTTCTTTCCCGTGGCTGCGTCAGCGTAGGCTCCTAGGCTAGAAGTCTGGTGGCCTGGTCGTCGTCACCCTCGAGTGCGGCGAGGGCACGGTAGAGCCATGCGACCTCCGTCTCGGTTATCATCTGGATGTCCGCGGCGCTCGCGCGGCTCTGCAGCTCGTCTGCGAGCCGTCTCTGGGCGGGGGAGAAGGACTCCACATCCGCGGCCGTGTGCACTGCCACGCCGCGATGGTCTGCCACGTGCGCTGCGAGCTCGAGCGTCTCGGCAATCCTCTGCTCGACGCCTGTGTCGTCTTGTGCCGAGCACGTGCGGAGCCCCACGAGAATCATCTGCGCCGGCGTCGCGCAGGGCGTGAATCCCGGTGCGTCGTCCATGGCGTCCGCGATTGTCGCGCCAAGCGCGACCACGGCCCCAAGCAGCCGGTTCTGTTGGTCGGTCATGCGGGTCTCCTTCTGTCTGCGGGCCATGCCCGCGTGCTTGCGATACCCCGCAAGCGTAGGGGAGCTGCGTCCCGCAGTCCGTTGCGACGGCAACGCTGGTCCTTCTCCCTGGACTGAGCTCGCTGCCTGTGGCCTTGCTCGGACGTTACGCGATGGCGTCGAGCTTCTGCTCGAGCATCTCCTGGGGGAGACGTCCCACCAGGTTGTCGATGACCTTGCCGTCCTTCACGATGAAGAAGCTTGGGATGCTCATCACGTTGAAGGCCTTGGCGAGCTCCTGCTGCTCGTCGGAGTTCACCTTGCCGACTTTGACGCGGCCCTCGTACTTCTGTGCCAGGCTCTCGACGATGGGCAGCATCGAGCGGCAGGGGCCGCACCAGTCGGCGTAGAAGTCGATGAGGACGGGGATATCGCTGTTGAGCACCTCTTGCTCGAAGTTCTCTGCGGTGAACGAATACTCCATGGCGGTGTTCCTTTCGCTTGTGGCATGTCTTGCTTCTATCTGACATCGAGTCTACGTGGTATATAATTCTGAGCAAGTACGCAGTTTAAAGAAATGTGGTAAGGAAAAGCTGACCATGTCCGGAGCAAATGACCTCATGAGCTGTCTCGGCAGCGCGGACCCGTCTATCACCGGGGCGGGCTGCGCCCTGCGCCGCGTCCTCAACGCCGTGGGCGGAAAGTGGAAGATCCTCTTGTTGGTCGCTCTGTCCCAGGACGAGGAGCTTCGGTATGGCGAGCTCAGACGACTCGTCTTCGGCATCACTAACACGATGCTCGCCAACTCGCTTCGTGAGCTCGAGTCCGACGGGCTCGTCTCGCGCAGGCAGTATGACGAGATGCCTGTGCGCGTCGAGTACAGCCTCACCGACACGGGCCGCAGCCTCATACCCATCCTCATGGAACTGAAGGACTGGGGAGAAGAGAATCTCTAGCCGGCCGTCGCGCCTGCCTCTCGGCGAGCCTGCCTCGACGCTATGTTTCGCCTTTGCTGCGCCGCATTGCGCCCGGCCCGCCGGCGCGAGATGATGCGGCTGTCATGGGGCTCTTACAGAAGGGGCTAGAATGCTTCGTGCCAACTACCACACCCATAGCACGCTGTGCGACGGCTCCGACACCATCGAGGACATGGCGCGCCGTGCGAACGAGATCGGCTTTCTGGCGCTGGGCTTCTCGGGTCACATGGACCCCGACATCCACATGGACTGGGGAGCGTACGTCGCCGAGGTGGCGCGCGTGCGGGAGCTCTATCGCGACCGCATGGACATCCTCATGGGCGTCGAGCTCGACAACGCCTACGATCCCGCCTGCTGCCCGGGGGCCGAGTACGTCATCGGCTCTACGCACTTCCTCCCCGTTGACTCGCCGGTTCCCATGAGCGTCGACAATACGCCCGAGCTCTTCTCGCAGCTCTGCCGCGAGTACTACGGCGGAGACTACTATGCCCTCTCGAAGGCCTATTACGAGTTCGAGTCACAGGTGTACGACCGGACGCGCTGCACCTTCGTCGGCCATTTCGACCTTGTGGTGAGGTTCAACGACCAGATGCACGTGCTGGATGAGACCGACGCCCGCTACCTCGGGCCCGCCCTCGACGCGATGGAGCGTCTTGTGTCCCAGGGAGTCCCGTTCGAGATCAACTGCGGCGCCCTCAACCGCGGCAGGAAGGCGGAGCTCTATCCCCGCCAGGAGCTTCTGATTGCCCTCCGGCGCTTTGGGGGAGAAATACTCATCTCATCCGACGCCCACCAGCGCGAGCTGCTCAACGGCGGGTTCGACGTCGCCGTCGAGCGGGCGATTGCCGCCGGCTTCACCCACGTGAACGTGCTCGAGCATGACTCGCTCGGCGACGTCGCCCTCAGGCAGGTCGCGCTCGACACGCTGTGATCCAGGGACTGGCCGCACGTCCCGCTAGGCGACCTCGACGGTCGCGCCGCACGCATTGGCGTCCAGCACGCGCACCCACACGCCGTCCACGTGGTTCTCGACCATGTTCTCGACGGCATCCGCGACCCTCTGCGCGGCAGCCTTGCCGTCGGCGATGGCGAGCATCGTCGAGCCCGAACCCGAGATGAGGAAGGTCGCTGCGCCCGCGGCGAGCGCAGTCCTCCTAAGGGGCTCGTAGTCGGCAATGAGTGCCGAGCGATGGGGCTCGTGGAGCTTGTCCTGGCAGGCGCGGGCGAGAAGGGCCGCGTCTCCCGATTCGAGCGCGTTCACCGCTGCGACGGCATGGCCAATCTGCCACACCGCCACGTCGGTCGAGACGCTTTCGGGCATGACCTTGCGTGCGTCCGCGGTGCGCACCTCGTAGGGTGGTGCGATGACGACGAAGGCAAGGTTGTCTGCGATGTCGAACCTAATCGAGTGCGTTCCCTCCGCATCGGCGAAGGAGCTCACGAGGCCGCCCATGATGGCCGGGGCCACGTTGTCGGGATGCCCCTCGATGCGGCAGGCCGCCTCGAGGGCGGACTGCGGCTCGTACCCCCTGCCGCAGAAGACCTGCGCTGCCGCGACGCCGGCGACGACGCAGGTGGAGCTAGAGCCTAGTCCTCCGGAGAGGGGGATGGGGGAGTCGATGGTTATGTGCAGGGGAATCGGCTTTGCCAGCAGGTTCTTGCAGGTCTCGAGATAGCTCGTCCAGACGAGGTTGTCCTCGCCCCTGAAGCGCTCCTCGCAGCCGTCGATCAGCAGCTCGCGCGCGGGTTCGAAGGTGAAGCGGGCCGGAAGGTCGAGCGCGAGGCCCAGGCAGTCGTATCCCACTCCGACGTTTGCCGACGTAGCAGGTACCGTCACGACGACCTTGCGGACCTCGTCCCTTGTGTCGCTCATGCGAAGACCCTCTTGCAGGACGATTCGACGAAGTCGGGCATCTGGTCGCGGTCGACGACGTCCTTGTGAAGGACGTCCTTGCTGCGGAGCGTGGAGAGCTGCGTGGGCGCGGCGATGCCGGTCAGCCTCTGGAGCTCGTCCATGCAGGCGAAGCCGCCAAGGCCGTCGACGCTGGCGCCCAGGGCGGAGAGCACGTCCGCCGAGAACTTGTAGGGGCTGGCGGTGGACAGACAGACGCGCTGGTTGCCGCCGCGCTCCTTGCGGTCGAGGACCGTCTTGGCAACCGCGGTGTGCGGGTCTATGAGCACGTGGTGCTGCTTCCACGCCGAGCGGATGGTCGCGCGCGTCTCGTCGTCGGTCGCGAAGCCGCAGTCGAAGGTCTCGCGAAGCTTTGCAAGAAGGGCGCCGGGCAGGGTGTAGAAGCCCTTCTCTGCGAGGTCCCTCATGAAGGACGAGACCCTCTCGCAGTCGCCGTCGGTCAGGTAGTAGAGCATGCGCTCGAGGTTCGAGGACACCAGGATGTCCATCGAGGGGGAGATCGTCTTAACAAAGTCGCGGCGGCGGTCGTAGGTTCCGGTCTCAAGGAAGTCGGTGAGGACCTTGTTGGTGTTGGAGGCCACGATGAGCTTTCCGACCGGAAGGCCCAGGCGCTTCGCGTAGTAGCCCGCGAGCACGTCTCCGAAGTTGCCGGTGGGCACGCAGAAGTCGACGGCGTCGCCGACGCTCAGGCTCCCGTTGCGCACGAGCTGGGCGTAGGCGTCGAAGTAGTACGTCACCTGGGGAACGAGGCGGCCGACGTTGATGGAGTTGGCGCTCGAGAGCATGGTCCCGCGCTCGGCCAGGCGCTGTGCGAGCTCCTGGTTGGCGAAGATGCGCTTGACCTCGGTCTGGGCGTCGTCGAATGTTCCGCGAATTGCGCAGACGGCGACGTTCGAGCCTTCCTGTGTTGCCATCTGGAGCCTCTGGATGTCGGACACCTTGCCGTCGGGGTAGAAGACCGTGACGCCGCAGCCCTCGATGCCGGTGAAGCCCGCGAGCGCGGCCTTGCCCGTGTCTCCCGAGGTCGCGGTGACGATCATGACGTTGCGACCGTCGCCCTTGCGGGCGCAGGACATCAGACGGGGGAGCATCTGGAGCGCTACGTCCTTGAACGCGCAGGTGGGTCCGTGGTAGAGCTCGAGCAGCCAGTCGTCGCCGAGGGCGCTTACCGGGGTGACGGCACTTGTGTCGAAGTTGTCGCCGTAGGCGCCTGCGACACAGCTCTCGATCTCGTCCTTCTGGTAGTCGTCGAGAAGCGCTGAGAGGACTTGGGCCGCGGTCTCGTGGTACGTCTGGCTGGCCACCTGGGCAAGGTCAAGCTTTGCGTCGCCGAGCTGGTCGGACACGAACAGGCCCCCATCTGGAGCGATGCCCGTCAGGATTGCTTGCTTGCTTGTTACGGTTTCGCTATTGCCACGCGTGCTGTGATAGAACGTGTTCACGGATACGCTCCTTGCCTCGAGCTCGTTGGGCTTTCCTCAGCAATATCATAGCTTTGCGGTATCTGCCGTTTCCCATCCGTCACACAGTAGAAAGATTGGACAGCGATGAAGATTGCCATTCTCGGCCACGGCACCGTCGGTCGCGGCGTCGACGAGATCATCACGAACCGCCTCGAGGAAGTCGAGGTCGCGCGCATCCTTGAGTTGCCTGACAGGCTTACGGACGAGCGCATGACCTCGGACTACTCGCAGATCGTGGGTGACCCCTCGATCGACCTCGTCGTCGAGTGCATGGGCGGTCTCGAGCCGGCTCACACGTTCATCATGGACGCGCTTGCCGCGGGCAAGAGCGTCGTCACGTCCAACAAGGCCGTCGTCGCTGCCTACTTCGAGGAGTTCGCGAGGCAGGCCCGCACCTCTGGCGCCTCGCTGCTCATCGAGGCGTCGGTCGGAGGTGGCATCCCCTGGATCGCCTCGATCGAGAAGGCCCGCAGAATCGACGAGGTCATCTCGTTCTACGGCATCATGAACGGAACGACGAACTACATCGTCGACGCCATGGTGAAGGAGGGCGCCGACTTCGAGGACGTTCTCCGTCGTGCGCAGGAGCTCGGCTATGCAGAGCGCGACCCCTCGGCTGACATCGACGGCATCGACGTCAAGAACAAGACGATCATTTCGGCGAGCGTCGCCTTCGACGTTGCCTGCACGAGTGACTTCCCCGTCACGGGCATCCGCACGCTCACCAAGGCTGATCTCGACGCCCTGAGGAAGCTCGGCAGGGGAGTGAAGCTCCTGGGACGCGGAGTGATGGAGAAGGGCAGCTATGCCGTTGCCGTCGAGCCCGTCGCCGTTCCGCTGGACTCCCTCGAGGCGAACGTCCCCTCGAACTTCAACCTGGTCACGTTCGACGCCACGACCGTCGGCGAGCTCAAGTTCTACGGTCAGGGTGCCGGTATGCTCCCCACGGGCAACGCCATGGTCCAGGATGTCCTCGACTTCGCCGCGGGCAGGCGTCCCAGCTACGACTTCTCGTCAGACCTCGCGTATGACCCCACGCTCCTGACGTCTGACTACGTCTTCCGCACGAAGGCTGACGTCGCAGGCGCCCTGGAGATTGAAGGCGGCCTCAAGGTCGTGAGGGGCACCACCGCCCAGGACGCGCGTGAGATCCTGGAAACCGCCCTTGCGTCCGACCCGACGAGCTTCATGGCCGCACTTCCCCAGGAGGACTAACAGATGATCAAGGTTGCAAAGTTCGGTGGCTCGAGCGTCGCCAACGCCGGGCAGTTCAAGAAGGTCCGGGACATCGTCAAGGCCGACCCCGACCGCCGCTACGTCGTCGTGTCTGCCTCGGGCAAGCGCTTTGCGGGCGACAACAAGCTCACGGACCTGCTCCTGCTCGTGAACGCCCACATCGAGTACCACGTTGACTGCACCGCTCTTCTCAAGGACATCGAGCAGCGCTTCGTGGACATCCGAGACGAGCTCGGGCTCAAGTATCCCATTGAGGAGAAGTTCGAGGAGTTCTCCTCGGTCATCAAGAGCCTCTCTCCCGAGTACATCGTCTCACGCGGAGAGTTCTTCACGGCACAGCTCATGGCCGAGTACCTCAACATGCCCTTCCTTGACGCGTCCGACGTCATCGTCTTCCACCATGACGGGACGGTCGACATGGAGCGCACCCAGACCCACGTCCGCGAGGCCGTCGCGCGCCTGGGCGGCTTCGTCCTCCCGGGCTTCTATGGCTCCACGGTCGACGGCACCGTCAAGCTCTTCCAGCGCGGCGGCGGCGACATCTCCGGCGCCATCCTCGCTCGCTGCATAGACGCGACCGTCTACGAGAACTGGACCGACGTCTCTGGCTTTATGGCGGCGGACCCCGGCATCGTCGACAAGCCGCGCTCGATTCACCGCATCACCTTCGACGAGATGCGCGAGCTCTCCTACATGGGCGCGTCCGTCCTCCAGGAGGAGGCGATCTTCCCCGTCCGCGAGGTTGGTATCCCCATCCAGATCAAGAACACCAACGACCCCGAGGCAATGGGCACGGTCATTCGCGAGACTGCTTCCGAGCACGAGCGCGAGCACCTCATCACCGGCATTGCTGGCAAGAAGGACTTCATGGCCGTCCACGTGCAGAAGGCCCACATGTCGAACGCCATTGGCTTCATCCGTCGCGCGCTGGCGGTCTTCGAGCGTTACGGCGTCTCGGTCGAGCACATCCCGACTGGAGTCGATTCCTTCGGCATCGTCGTGAGCGGGTCGGACGTCAAGGACACCATCTACTCCATCGTGAGCGACCTTCAGCAGGAGCTCAAGCCGGACTCGATCAACGTCGTCGACGAGCTTGCCCTCATCTCCGTCGTCGGCCGCAACATGAGCCGCCGTGCCGGCACTTCCGGACGCATCTTCGGCGTCCTGGGCGAGGCTGGCATCAACATCCGCATGATCACCCAAAGCTCGCAGGAGATCTCCATCATCCTCGGCGTGAACAACGATGACTTCTCTCGCGCCATCAGGGTGATCTACGACAAGTTCGTCGAGGGAGAGATGGTTACCGCCGACGGAGCCAGCGCCTAAGCGCCCCCGCTCTTTTGTCTAACGCTGCTTTAGCAGGAGGAGGATTTGCACATGTCAGGAAAGGTCGTCGCCATCCTGGGGGCCACCGGAGTCGTCGGCACTCAGATGCTGCAGTGCCTCGAGGAGAGGAACTTCCCCGTATCCAGGCTCGTTCCGCTCGCAAGCGCCCGCTCGCGCGGCAAGCTGATTGACTTTCACGGCGAGAAGGTGACCGTCCAGGAGGCGACTCCCGAGGCCTTCGAGGGAGTCGACATCGTCCTCGGCGCGGCCGGAGACGCTCAGGCCAAGCAGCTTCTTCCCGAGGCCGCGGCTCGCGGTGCGGTCTGCGTAGACAACAGCCACGCCTTCCGCCTTGACGCGGACGTCCCCCTGGTCGTTCCCGAGATTAACCCCGAGGACATCCAGAACCACCCGCGCAACATCATCGCCAACCCCAACTGCGCTACCATCATCGGCCTCGTGCCGACTTGGCCGCTTCACCAGGCCGCGGGCCTCAGGCGCATGATCGTCTCGACCTACCAGGCCGCCTCGGGCGCAGGCATGCCCGGCCTGAGGGAGCTCGAGCGCGAGACGAAGGTTCTGGCTGACGGGGGAGAGGTCGGCGACAGCGATCCCTTCGCATACCAGCTTGCCTACAACCTCATTCCGCAGATTGGCGGCTTCAAGGACGATGGCTATACGTCCGAGGAGCTCAAGATGCAGAACGAGGGCCGCAAGATCATGCATCTCCCGGACTGCCGCTTCAACTGCACCTGCGTGCGCGTTCCCATCGTGCGCTCGCACTCCGAGTCCATCACCTGCGAGTTCGACAGGCCCATCTCGCCCGACGAGGCGCGCGAGGTCCTTGCGGGCGCGCCTGGCGTCAAGGTGGTCGACGATCCGGCCTCCCTTGCCTACCCGATGCCGCTTGACTCCTCCGACCAGGACCTCGTCTACGTCGGACGCATCCGTCGCGACCTGTCTGCGCCCGACGGCGTCAACGCGCTCACGTTCTTCTGCTGTGGTGACCAGATTCGTAAGGGTGCCGCGACGAACGCCGTACAGATTGCCGAGTACCTCGTGTAGGGACTGGCTCGCAGCATGGTGCCGCTTGGCTGATGGGGCGGGGCCGTCACGTTTGTGACGGCCCCGCCTTTTCGCACTTTGCCTTAGGCGTGCTCAAACGAGCCTCGCCCTTCTCCTATTCCATGGAGTGCGAGAGGAACGCCGCGACGCGCTCGTCGCGCGGGCTTCCAAGAACGTCCTTGGGCTTTCCGACCTCGGCAATCTCGCCGTCGAGCATCACGGCGATGCGGTCGGAGG
Source organism: Parafannyhessea umbonata (assembly GCF_900111255.1). Lineage (GTDB taxonomy): Bacteria > Actinomycetota > Coriobacteriia > Coriobacteriales > Atopobiaceae > Olsenella_J > Olsenella_J umbonata_A. Next base: position 155,259 of record NZ_FOGP01000002.1, on the reverse strand, counting down.
CGTCCCGCGCGAAGCCGACCTCATGGGTAACGATGCCGATGGCCATTCCCTCGCCGGCGAGGTCGCGGATGATCTTCAGCATCTCCTCGGTGAGCTTGGGGTCCAGGGCGGAGGTTGCCTCGTCGAAGAAGAGCACGTTCGGGTTCATGCAGAGCGCTCGCGCGATTGCCACGCGCTGCTGCTGGCCTCCCGAGAGCTGGCAGGGCACCATGTCGGCGCGTTCGGCTAGACCCAGCTTCCGGAGGATCCCCCTTGCCTGCTCTTCGACCTCCTCGGGGTCGCGTCCCTGCACGCATATGGGCGCGTCAGTGACGTTCCTCATAACGCTGAAGTGTGGGAAGAGGTTGTAGTCCTGAAAGACAATGCCGAACTTCATGCGCGCCTTGTACATGGCCTCGCGGTCGTATACGGCCTTTCCCTGTGGGTCGTTCGTACACACGCGGAGGCTGCCGTAGGCGAGCTCTCCGCCGTCGAACTTGTCGAGGGTGGCCAGGCACCTGAGGATCGTGGACTTGCCGGCGCCGGACGGGCCCAGAAGGGAAAGAACTTCTCCCTTGGAGATGGTCAGGTCGACCCCGCGCAGGATCTCGTTCTGGCCGAATGACTTCCGGGCTCCTCTGAGGTATACCGCCGGCAGGCCCGTCGCCGAGGCGAAGCTGACCTCGGGCGTGGGTATCGGGCGCAGGTGCGAGTTAGTCATGGTAGTAGTCCAGTTTCTTCTCGAGCCTGCCCAGCAAGAGCTCGATGAGCAGACAGGTCAGCCAGTAGATGAGCGCTGCGATCATGAAGGGGACCATCGTTCGCTGCGAGGCCACGAGGGCCCTGCTGGTCGTGAACATCTCCGCGAGTCCGATGGAGAACGCCAGTGACGTGTCCTTTACCAGCGTGACGACCTCGTTTCCCATCGCTGGCAGGATCTTCTTGATGACCTGGGGGAGCACGATACGGAAGAAGGTCTGTCTGCTCGTGTAGCCCAGAACCTGCGCCGCCTCGTACTGTCCGCGCGGCATGCTCTGGATTCCCGAGCGGAAGATCTCGGCGAAGTAGGCCGCGTAGTTGATCACGAAGGCTATGATCACGGCCACGAACATGTAGCTGGGCGGCGTCTGCCTTCCGAACACGTAGAACGGGACGAAGAACACGGCGAACATCTGGAGCATGAGCGGCGTTCCGCGCATGACGGAGATGTAGAGGCTCGTCAGCCACGAGAGGGGCCTAACCTTGGACAGCCGGCCAACCGCCACGAGTGCGCCCAGGGGAATCGAGCCCACGAGCGTAATCGCGAAAATCTGCATCGAGACGACGTAGCCCTCGGCCAGCATCGATGTCATCGTTGAGAGTTCCAAACTATCTCTCCTGATCAGAGTGGTTTTTGCGCTTGCGCCGCTAGTCCTTGAGCATCCACAGATCGTACGAGACGCCACGGTCGGCATACTTGTCGCAGAGCTCCTTGACCTTCCCGTCTTTGTAGAGCTCCTTGAGGTCGGTCTCGACCTTTGCGGCCAGCTCCTTGCCGGCGTCCGTCTTGGCGAATCCGACGCCGTAGTGCTCCGAGTTGAGCGCCTCGTCAAGAATGGAGAAGACATCGTCCTTCCCGCCCATGTTGTAGACGGCGACGGGATAGTCGATCGCAACCGCGTCGACGGAACCGCTCTCGAGCATCATGAAGGCCGTGTTGTATTCGCCGATGGTCTGCAGGTCCGCGAAGCTCTTGCCCAGACCGGCCTGGTCGCCTCCGTCGTTCAGGAGGTTGTACGCCGTCGAGTCGGCCTGGGTGACGACGTGCTTTCCGGCAAGGTCGGCCAGCGATGCGATGCCGGAGTCCCTGCGCACGACTACGACCTGTCTGTTCTCCATGTAGGCCGCAGTGAATGCGTAGTCGTCCTCTCGGCCCTCGATGGTGAAGCCGTTCCAGATGCACGTGATCTGGCCGCTGTTGAGCAGGCCGTCCTTTGCGTCCCAGGAAATGGGGCTGGGCGAGAAGGTCCAGCCCTCCTTGTCGCAGACGGCCTTCGCAAGGTCAAGGTCGAACCCGGTGTAGCTGCCGTCGTCGGCGACGTAGCCGTAGGGAGGGAAGTCCTGATCGAAGCCAACGATGAGGTTGCCGTCGAAGCCGGTGCCGCCGTCCTTATCTGCCGCCGGCGCCCCGCAGCCCGCGAGGGTCCCTATGGCGAGCGCCGCCGCTGATGCCTTCAGAAACTGCCTGCGGTCAACTGCGCGATAGATGGTTCTCATTGCTCCTCCAATCGTCGGGCCACGATGGCCGTCAAGCACTTTAGCGAGATGGAGCAAGCATAGTCGCTATGGGTTGCTCCTTCAAGGTTGAGCCAATTAACTGTATGTTTCTAGCTGCTATTTCTTGCACAGGGCGAAGATGACGAGCGTGCGTTCTCTCCTTCCCGCGAAGACCGAGCTGCACGTGACCAGGGTGAGAAACCGCTCTCCCTGAGCGCAGAGCTCCTCCGCGTCCTTGGACCTGGCGGTCGACCTCTTGAGCATCCCTGCCGCCCATCGTCTCAGGTCGATCCCGCTCGTCGCCGCGAAGAACCGGGCCTCACCGTCCGCCTTGTCCACGGAGAGGGCGCAAAGCGGCAAGAAGGACTGCTTGCCCTTCTCCGTCGTCGTCCATCTGCAGCGCGCCTCTCCCAGGACCTGGTCGAACCGCTCTTGCCTGTAGCAGTCGAAGAGCGGGGTGAACATGCCGCCCGTCAGCGCGAGGTGATGGCCGTATACCATGACGTGTGGTGCGTTTGCGTTTGTGTCCGCGTCGACGAAAGGGACCCCGACCCTCGAGGGCGCTCCCCAAGGGTCGTGGTCCAGGTAGTATTCCGGGTCGCTCGCGTCCGCCTGACACACGGGAAAGTCTATGCCGGCGCCGTCGATGGCGAGCCAGGCGCAAAGGCTCGGCACGCGCGTCCAGGCGTCTGGTCTTGCCGCGTTCCCTGAGGCCTCCTGCGCGGGCTTGCCGAGAGCGCCCAGTCTGTGGAGCGCCCAGCTGTCACGGGCGACGGAAGCAAGCCCCAGGGCTAGTAGGGCTAGCCCTACGACGAGCGCCAGACGCCTGAGGGAAGGGTGCCGGGGTGCTCTGCCGCGCGGCGCCCTCCGCCTACTCATGGCGCGTGCCCGACCTCGGCTTGGCAAGGCCCTGCACTATCAAGAGCGCGACCCCGATTGCGATGGCCACGGCGGCAAGCGACATGACGCCGGTCTGGGGCATGGCCGCCCCCTTCCTCTTTTCGACTCGAACGGTCTGCTCCTTGTCCTCGATGTCCTTGTGAGACGCGATCTCTACGTCGCCTTTTGTCAGGCTCTCGAAAAATACCAGCTCATGCCCATCAAGTGTGGCCAAATCAGCCTTGCAGGTTACTTCCGCCGTTCCGCTTGCCTCATGTGGGGTGAACGTCGCCTCTCCACGGATCTCGCTTCCCTCGGCGTCCCGTGCCGGCTGTCCGGTTTCCTTGTCCATCAGCGTCCCCGAAAGCTTGTACTCCTGGCCCGCGACGAGGTTCTCGTATGAGACCTCGTCTGCCAGCTCGGCCCTTCCGGCATCGACGGCCGAGTCACCGTCCGCCTTGTCGAACGCTCTTGTCGCCATGCGCGCGAAGTGGACCGACTGTGCTTTGTCGTTCGCGTCGGCGTGCTCGGCGACCTTCCTGTCGCCTGCCCAGAGCTCCTCAAACGCGACGACCGCCTTTCCCTTGAGCTTGCTCCCGTCGACGTCGAAGGCAACCTCGACCGACCCGCTTGGCGTCTCAGGCACGAATTCCGCTTGAGACTCGACGGCCTGGCCGCTGCCCTCCGGAAGCGCTTCCCCGGTTCCGCCCTGTCTGAGCGAGCCCCTGACGACGTAGGTGGCACCGGGCGTGAGTCCGCTGTACGTGACTACGTCCCGTATCTGGCACGGCGCCTCGCTTCCCGCGAAGTGCGAGTCGTCCTCGGTCTCGCAGGCCTCGGTTTGGAGCTCCGGGAAGCTCACGCTCTGCTCCTCGCTGTCGAGATCCTCGTGGGAGGCGAGCACGACTCCGTCTCGTTCGAGCTTCTCGAACGCCACGGCCCTCCTTCCCGCGAGCGTCTCTCTGGGCGCCGAGAAGGACAGGCTCACCGTCCCCGAGGCCTCCTCGGGGGTGAACTCGAGCTCTGCCTCGAGCGTCCTTCCGTTCGGATCCGTCAACTCCTGTCCGTTGTCCTTGTCAACCAGCCTGCCCGTCAGCACGTACGTGGCGTTCGGCTCGAGCCCGGTGTAGGTGACGCGGTCGGTCACCGTCGGATTGTCACCTGCCTGGTTTTGGCTGGTCCCGTCAGGCGCGTTTGACGCTGAGGTCTCGATGCGCGGCACCTTGATCGTCTGACTCTCGTCGGAGAGATCCTCGTGCGTGGCGACGACCTCGTCGCCTCGCGTCAGTCTCTCGAACACGACGATGGAGTCCGTCTGCCCCTGCTCTCCCTCAAGATGGAACGAGACGCGTGCCTTTCCTGTCGGCTCCACCGGAGCGAGCGACACCTCGCTCGTCAGGCGATTGCCGTCTGCGTCCAGTAGCGGCTGTCCGGTCCTTCCGTCCATCAGGCATCCGGAGATCACGTACTTCTCGCCCGGAATCAGGCCGCTGTAGGAGACCTCGTCGTCAATGGTCTGTGCTCCGGCGGAGGGTACCTCGTGGTTTCCGTCAGCCCCGTCGCTGGCCTTGGTCGAAATGGTCGGCTGGATGCTGATTGTCTGGTCGGCGTTGTCCGGGTCGTTGTGGATTGCCACGCGTCTGCCCCTGTTGTCCAGGAGCGTCTCGAAGATGACGAGGTCGCGCTCGCCCAGACCAGTCGCGTCAACCGGAATGTCGACCTCTGCGGTCCCGTAGGGGGCGTTCGTGCTGAAGGTGCACCTTCCCTCCACCGCGCTGCCGTCGTCGCACGTGACCATCTTTCCGGTGCGCTTGTCCATCAGCGTGGCCACGGCGGTGTAGCGGGAGTTGGGCTTCACGTTGTCGTAGTAGATGGTGTCCACCAGCTTTGCCTCGGCGGATGCAGCGCTGGTCTTCGGGCCCAGGTCTCCGCGGGCGACGGTCTCGAGCCTCGGCAGCGGCTCGTCGTCGATGGTTCCCAGGTCGACCTTCACGTCGTCTCGGGTGATGGTAACGGTGAAGCTCACCTGCGAGGTCCCCTCATTGGACGGGCCCGTGAGCTCGTCGACCTCGTAGCTGTCGAAGGGAAGGGCGCCAAGGGAGTCGTCCGGCCTAGCTTCGCCGTCCTTCGTGCCGCTGAACCAGACGCCCGCGTTGGGCGTGCCCTTGGACTCGTCCGCGGACCCATCCTGGTTGTCGGCGGCGTCGTTCTTGTTGGTGTCGCGCGTGTGCGGGACCCAGCCGGCCGAGGTGTCGACCATGCCGTTCTGGTCTGCGACGACAACGTGAGACTCCCCCGTGGTGAGCGAGGTGATCTTGAAGGCACACCCGGCCAGGGGCCGCATGCTTCCGGCCTCCTTCTTGGTGAAGGCGATGTCACCGCGGATCACCTGGTCTTTCGTGGGGCCCTCGGGCTGCGACACGATGGCCCCGTCTTCCCGCAGCATGACCGTCTGCCGGGTGGCCCGGCACTTCTCGTCTGACAGGAGGTAGCCTCGCGGGGCGGCGCTCTCCCACACCTCGTAGGTCCCGTAGGGCAGGAGGTCGCCCGCCGTCTGCGCGGCCCCCTTGTCGTCTGTCACCAGCTCTGCCTTGTCGATGGTCTCTCCGGGGGCGTAGGCCTTTCCTCCGACCACCACGGGGGCGTCAGACGCGTTCCTCACCGAGAAGTGCGCGCCATCCAGACTGGCGGCGCCCAGAGGCCTGTTCGCCTCCGTCTCGAGGTCGACCTTCCTGACGCTCATGCCGCCGCGCTTCACCTCGTCGGAAAAGGCCGAGTCCACTTCGACGAGCCGGCCGACGTCGCTGGGAGCTATGGTGACGGTCTTCCCCTCGCCACCGAGACGCATAGATTCGTTTGAGGCGGCCTCGACGACCTCGTAGGTTCCCACGGGCAGAAGATCGCACGCCGTGCTCGCCCGCCCGCTCTCGTCCGTCACGAGCCGGCCCTCGATGCGGTCCCCGGGCTGGTAGACGTTGCCGTCCACGACGACGGCGCCGCGGCTCTTGTTGACGATATCGAAGCTGATGCCCGCGAGAGAGGCGTCTCCCTGCGCTCGCCCGTGCTCGGTGTCCTCCTTCCGGACGCAGATGCCCGCTCTGAGGACCCTGTCCGATATCGCGCGTCCCTCTGCGCCCTTGGCTTGGGGAACGTTCCAGCTGTCGCTTTTCACCTTCGCGACCCCGTTCTCCTGCACGATGTCGAACGGGTGCGAATCGGCATCGCTCAGCTGGTATCCGGAAGGCGCCGCGACCTCCCTGACCGAATAGCTCCCAAGGGGGAGAACGATCTTCCCGGAGGCGTTCCTGTACAGCTCGTCTCCGGACGAGAAGTGCGCCTCATCGAAGGTCGCTACGCCCTTCTCGTCTGTTTGAAACGTCCAGACCCTCGTTGGCCTTCCCTCGCGCCTTCCGTCTGCACTCGCGTAGAAGGACAGCTCGAAGAGCGCCCCCTCCAGGCTCGCGTTGCCCTGTGCGCTCGCGACCACGGCGTCCGAGCCGAGGGCTACGCCGTCTTGGTCGAGCTTCTGCACTGTGGCCATCGCCGTCTCCGGGTTGTCCTCGACCTTGCCCTCGACGGTCGAGACGTCGTCCCTCGTGACGGTGACGCGGTGTATTTCGGGGCTGAGCGCGAATCCGCGCGGAGATCCGGCTTCCTTGACGTAGTATGTCCCCTCCTGCAGGTCGTCAGCCCTTCCGCGGCCGCTCTCGTCGGTCGTGATATCGACCTCGCGGCCGAAGATGTCCCGAGCGCGGTGCGTGCAGGACTCGTCCAGGTAGACAAGGTATGACGCCTGACCAAGGGAGTAGTTGGGATTGTCTCGCGTCACGCCGGGGGCGGCGCTTTGCTTGCGGAGCTCGATGGAGCCGGTGTTGGGCGCGAGCAGTATGCGCTGTCGGTCGCCTGCGCCCGTGGGCTGGTACACGATTGCATACTCGGACTCGCTTCCGTCCGAGCCCGCACGCTCCCAGGCCTCCGCCTCGTCCAAGAGCGCGAGAGCCGCGTCGCGCACCTCCTTGCGAGACTGGTGCCAGGGGAGCCATCGAGCCCCTGCAGGATAGCCCTCGGCCGCGTTGGCCTTTGCGGTGAGGCCGGAACGCGTGAGGAAGCCCCCATGGATCCAGAGGGCCCATTGGGTCGCCATGCGCGCCTCATTGGGCGTGAGGTCCCGTCCGCATATCGAGGTCGTGCGTGGGTATCCGTGGAAGGCTATGTAGCCGGCGGCCCCGGTTGCCTTTTCGCTGCAGGCCGCGTAGGTTGCTCCGTCCGGACCCGCCTTCTGGCCGTCGAGGCAGTACGCGACCTCGTCTGAGTTCGACTTGTATCCCCATTGCCCCGACTCTGTCTTGAATCCCGTGAAGGTCTTCTGTCCTGCGTCGAGCCCGTATCCGCTCGACGCGAGCACAGTGATCGCTATCAGGACGATGGCCATCACGAGCATGGGCATGACGCGCTTTCCTCGCGGCAGCGCCTTCGCTGCCGCGGCCTTGCTCTGCTGGAACCTTGGTGACGCTCTCATGGCTTCCTCCCGTCTTTTGGGCGCATGGGGTGCGCCTTGCCCTATGGCCGACTGGGCCGTCTGGCTGTCTGTGGTCAAAGTGGGGGAGGGATTGCCTTGCGCGCTCGTGTGTCGCCTCGATGCTTCATCTCGTCTCCATTTATGCTCGCCGGGTAATGGATGACGGATTATTGCATGCGAGAGACCCTCGAAAGAAGCCACTTTTTGATTTAAAACGCCATTTGTTGGTTGGTAATTAAAAAGGTGATGTGCAGTGAGCAAAGCTATCCCGAGGCTGCTTTTGCAGTGACACCTAACACGCAGACGTCAACAAAAATGGGAATGGAATGTGATGAATCGGGGGTTCGGAAAAGAATTTGAAAATCGCCCTTGCATCATCGCTCAGGTTTAGGCATGATAATCAAGCGCGTTATCGAGTGGACCAAATGGTGGGTGTAGCTCAGTTGGCAGAGCGACGGACCGTGGCTCCGTAGGTCGAGGGTTCGAGCCCCTCTACCCACCCCATTTTATAACCGTAGATGGGTCGTTAGCTCAGTTGGTAGAGCAGGGGACTCTTAATCCCAAGGTCGAGGGTTCGACCCCCTCACGACCCACCATCTTACATACCAGGGCCAGTCGCTTGCGACTGGTTTTTCTTTGGGTCGTTAGCTCAGTTGGTAGAGCAGGGGACTCTTAATCCCAAGGTCGAGGGTTCGACCCCCTCACGACCCACCATCTGGAACAGCAGGTCAGAGGTTTTGTCCTCTGACCTTTTTCTTTTAGAAGAATCGCCAATAATTGCAAAGCAATGTGACTCAGAAGCGCGGTCTGGTTTTTACGCGACTTCGGTTGAGCTTCGCGATCGGAAAGCTCTCTGTCCGTATAGCCCCTTGCGGTGCCGTCACGTTGCCAGTGCACTCAGCGGCGTTTGCGGGGCGTGCCCAGACACGTTCCGAGCATTGTTTTCCTGGCATGTTCATGTACTCCTCGCGTGTCCCCTACCATTGCTCGGAGTCGTAGAACGACACTGCGAATTCCCTTGCCATAGCGCAATGCCACACAAAACCGTAGATTCTTAGAGTGCTTTCGCATGATATTGCCCTCGCGCTCTAAACGCGACTTCACCACACTACGGCCATAGGGAGTAATCGCCCTGTCTACATGATCATATAGGGCATGGGGCTCTCGCCGCCGTGCGGCGCGCAAGCCGCGTGCAGGGTGGACGGGGATGACGGAAATGCAATGGATCTCATCCTCTGCACCGTGCGGTACGTCCTCGCCGACGCGCGCCATTGGGGGCGAGAACGCGTTGGAGCGCTACCAGCGTTCGGGGGCGTGTGGGAACGACGCCGAACTATTGGCGGCCCGTCGCGAGAGGCTTCAGAACGAGTGGGCGATGTACCCCCTAACGCTTGCCAACTACGGCCTGTACCCGACGGTCGTTGAGTAGGGGGGCGGAAGAGGTAATTCCGCTCATGTTACTCTGGGGCGTTCCTCCAGTGGTGAATAGGCAAACAGGCCCTGGGTGTTCGAAAGGGACGGTTGATTTCTACGTGTGGGCCTCGTGCTCGAGATGCAGGGGGCACCCTCTCGGATGCCCCCTGACGCTTGCCATGTCTGGCTTATGCCGGTGTTACCGTCTTCCGCCGCGGTCGCCGGGATGACGCTTCAGGCGCTTCGGCTTTGCCGTCGGCTTGCCAGCGGGACCGAACTTCTGCACCGCGCGGCCAGAAGGCTCGTTCGCCCGCGAAGGCCCTCTCTTTTCGCCGCCTGACTTGCGCCTGGGCTTCTGTGTTCTGTCGGCCAGGCGCTTTCCACCGCGCTCGCGCTTCCTATTGCCGCGCTCGGAGCTCCTCTTCTGGGTACCGCTCTGGGACTTGGCGTTGCCTTGGGACTTGGCGTCGTCCTGGAGTGCGACTTTGCCTTCCTGGGACTTGCGCCTGGCCTCGCGGGCCTCGGCCATCTTCTTTCGGGCCTTCTTCCCGGGAAGCTTCTCCAGGGGGTCACGGTGTGGGTCGATCTTGGGAAGGTCTGCTCCCTGGTCGAGACCGTCCGTCTTCTGGTACAGGGGGACGATGGACTTCATCAGCTGCTCGGCATCGCGAAGGTCGAGGTAGTCGTCCTCGGTGACGAAGGTTAGCGCCCAGCCGGACTCTCCCGCGCGGCCGGTGCGGCCGATGCGATGGATGTAGTCCTCGGCCTCGCCGGGGACGTCAAAGTTGACCACGTAGGACACCTCGGGGATGTCGATGCCGCGCGCCAGCACGTCGGTCGCCACCAGCACGTCGACGTCGCCGGACCTGAAGTTGCGTAGCGCGTTCTCGCGTTGCTTCTGCGACCTGTTGCCGTGAATGGGCGCGCAGGTGATGCCTGCCTTGCGAAGACGGCGGCAAATGCCGTCGGCACGGTGCTTGCCGCGGCAGAAGACGATCACCCTTTGCGAGCCCTCGCGCTTGAGGAGCTGGATCAGGAGGTTGTTCTTGGCCTTCGCCGAAACGGGCAGGATGAACTGGTCGATGGTGTCGGCAATGCTGCCCCTGCGGGCAATCTCCACGCAGGCGGGGTTCTTCACGAGGCCAGCCGTGCACTCCTGGGCGTCCTCGTCGAGGGTGGCCGAGAAGAGCAACGTCTGCCTTGACTGGGGGGTCTTTGCCGCAATGCGCTTGACTGCCGGCAGGAAGCCCATGTCGAGCATGCGGTCGGCCTCGTCCAGAACGAGCACCTCAACGTGCGAGAGGTTGGCCGCGCCCTGGGCGATGAGGTCCTCCAGACGGCCTGGCGTGGCGACGAGCACGTCGCAGCCGTGCCTGAGCGCGGACTTCTGCGGCTCGTAGCTTACGCCGCCTACGACGGTCGTCACTTTGTGGTGCGTGTGCTTGCAGATGACCTGCGCGACGCCGTCGATCTGCTGGGCGAGCTCCCTTGTGGGGGTGACCACCAGCATGAGCGGGCCCTCTCCGCGTCCGGCGTGCGAGAGGCGGTCGAGTGTGGGCAGCAGGAAGGCGGCCGTCTTGCCTGTGCCGGTCTGCGCGGCTGCGAGGACGTCCCTGCCTGCGAGGGTGAGGGGGATGGACTGTGCCTGGACGGGGGTGGGCACAGTGTGCCCCATGTCCTTGACGGCAGCGAGCGTCTGGTCGCTCAGGCCAAGCGCGGCGAACCCCTCGGCGCCGCTCGTGGAGGCCTCGCGATCTGCGCGACCGTCATTCGCATGATGGTGCCTTGGAACCCTTCGGCTCCCTTGTGTTTCTGACATATTTGTTGTTCCAATCGTTCGGATTGCTTCAAGCGTGCTCTGGACGTGGGGTGGCCTCGGGAGTGTTTTCGCCGTCCCCTTCGGGCGAGATGTGCCCTGCGCGCCTTGCCCATGGTATGCGAGCGCGGGTCGCGCAATACAGGCGTGGCGCATCTTCCGAAATAAACGCGCATACTCGGCACAGCACGACCACGTTTGCGCGTCCGCCGAGACGTATGCTTGATATATGCGAATTGATATATACGTATTGCGCGCAATCGCGCTGCCGCGATCATTCGGAGGTGCCAACGTTGAGGCAAGATGCGGAATCGGCCGATGGGCTCTCGACCATCGAGGGGCTCCTAGGGCCTGACGCCCGGCTGGAGGAGCGGGTCTTGTCGGACCGTGCAGTCTGGAGGGGCGCGATCTTCTCGGCGCACCTTCTTGAGGTGGCCCCGCCTGGTGGTCGCCGTGCCGCGCGCGAGATCGTCCGTCACCATGGGGGAGCGGGCGTATGCGTGGTGCGCGATGGCCGTATGTGCCTGGTCAGGCAGTACCGAGTCGCACTGGGCCGAGCCACGCTCGAGATTCCCGCCGGGAAGGTCGATGGGCAAGAAGATCCTGCCGTCTGCGCCGCGCGCGAGCTGCGGGAAGAGACGGGGCTGGTGGCGGACAACCTGGAGTTCCTGGCGAGGAGCGTCGGATCTCCCGGCTTTTGCGACGAGGCAACATCTATATATATTGCCCACGGCCTGAGGGAGGGCGAGCGCTGTCTGGACGAGGGCGAGTTCGCCGACGTCGTCTGGGTTCCGCTCGACGACGTGGTCGACGCCGTGGCGGCGGGGCTCATACAGGACTCCAAGACCATCGTTGCCGCGCTTGCCGCCAAAACACGCAACTTGGGCTGATTGGTCCTTGCACGTTCTTGGTTTGGGCCGAAAGTAGGCGTATTGTATGAATATGGAATCGTTCTCATATAGAATGTGCTGCAACGATGCAGTATTAGCTTAGCTTGTTTCGGCGCGTAGCGCCCCGTTGATGGGAGAGAGCATGTCCAAGCGTATTGGTGCCCTTGAGGCCGGCGGAACGAAGATGGTTCTTGCCGTTGGCGACGCAGACGGCAACATCGAAGAGCAGGTTTCCATGCCCACGGTGGCTCCCGACGAGGTGGTTCCCCAAATGGCCGCGTGGTTTGCCGAGAGGAACGTGGACGCCATCGGCATCGGCGCCTTCGGGCCCACTGCCGTCAATCCCAAGAGCCCCGACTTCGGCCGCATCCTCTTCACGCCCAAGCTGGCGTGGCAGGGCTATGACTTCCTGGGGAACGTGCGCAAGGGCTGCGACGTCCCCATGGGCTACGACACCGACGTCAACGTCGCGTGCCTCGGCGAGGCAACCTTCGGCTGCGCCCGTGGCCTCGACAGCGTAGTCTACATCACCATCGGTACGGGCATCGGCGCGGGCGTCATGATCGGCGGCGAGCTCGTTCACGGCATGCTTCACCCCGAGGCCGGGCACATCCTCCTTACCGTGTCTCCCGGCGACCCCGGCTCCTGCATCTGTCCATCTCACGACCGCTGCTTCGAGGGCCTGGCGAGCGGCCCGTCAATCGAGGCGCGCTGGGGTGCCCCCGCAAAGAAGCTCGTCGACCGACCCGAGGTCTGGGAGCTCGAGAGCGACTACATCGCGCAGGCGCTCGAGACCTATGTGGTCTGCTATTCTCCCCAGAAGATCATCCTCGGCGGCGGCGTGATGCACCAGGAGCAGCTGCTTCCGCTGGTTCGCGAGAAGTTTGCGGCATATCTGAACAAGTACCTCAGGACCCCTGAGCTTGAGGACCTTGACAGCTACATCGTCCCGAACAGCCTCAACGAGAAGCAGGGCATCCTTGGCTGCCTCGAGCTTGGTAGGAGGGCGCTCGAGGCCCAGGCCGATCGCTGATCGCGAGCCGTGCGCTGACGGCTCGACGCGGCTTGTCTTTCGACCGTAGTTTCGTGCTACTATGTAGCGGCGCGCGCCCTTAGCTCAGCTGGATAGAGCATCGGTCTTCTAAACCGCAGGTCAGGCGTTCGAATCGCCTAGGGCGCACCATAGACTAGTCGGCCACGGCCGCCTTCGGGCGCCGTGGCCTCTTCTTAACGCTTTCGTCATGTTGTCACAAGAAGTTGACCACTATTTGATGACAAGCGTTCAAATGTTGAGAAATAATTCTAATTTGCGTGTCCGGTGTGTTGTTTCTCGCAGCAGGCTGCATGACTCTTGCGGCATAATGGAGTCTACATTGTGTGCTGGAAGGAGCTTCCGTTGATCTACACCGTCACGTTGAACCCGGCTATTGACTACGTCATGCATCCGCTCACTTTGGACATGGGCTTCACCAATCGCTCATCGAGCGAGGAGCTCTACTGCGGTGGCAATGGCATCAACATTTCAACGTTGCTCAATGAGCTCAAGGTCGTCAACGTTGCCTACGGCATTGCCGCAGGTTTCACGGGTGACTACCTTATCGAGACCCTTCAGAAGAATGGCATCTCGTCTAACTTCGTCCGCCTCGACCACGGCTTTACGCGCATCAACGTCAAGCTGAACGGCATCGTCATGACCATGGTCAACGGCATGGGCCCCAAGATCTCCGAGAAGAAGGTTGACGAGCTTCTCGAGAGGATCGACTACGTGGGCGAGGGCGACACGCTCATCCTCACTGGCTCCATCCCCAAGTCGCTCCCCGAGGATATGTACGACACCATCATGAAGCGTCTCGCGGGCCGCGGCATCAGGTTCGTCGTCGATGCGCCTGGTTCCCTTCTGCTTGAGGCGCTGCCTGCACGTCCGTTCCTCATCAAGCCCAACAACCACGAGGTTGGCCGCATCTTTGACGCCCGTCCCGAGACGCCCGAGGAGTGCATCCCCTTTGCCAAGGAGCTCCACGAGCGCGGCGCGCAGAACGTCATCGTTTCCTGCGGTGGCCACGGTGCGCTCCTCTACGACGAGAACGGCGAGGTACACACCGTTCCTACGGCAAAGATTCGCCTCGTCAACGCCACCGGCGCCGGCGACTCCATGGTCGCTGGCTTTGTCGCCAAGTGTCAGGAGGGCGCTGACTACGAGACGGCCCTCCGCTTCGCCTCTGCTTGCGGCACCGCAACTGCTGCGAGCAAGGGCATCGCAAAGCGCGCTACTATTGACCGCGTGTACGAGAACCTCAACAAGCTCATTGCCGAGCAGAAGTAGGCTCTTCTCCACCAGGCTCTTACCATGTGATCGAAACCGGACTTCGGTTCGGCTCAATAGTTCGGAAAGCACTATGCCGTTTCTGCAAATCGACAGGAGGATTCAATGTACGAAGGCGTAAACGCTTCTGACGGCTATGGCATTGGCGTTGCACAGGTCGCGGTCGCTCCCGATCTGTCCTTCACCCCCACGGCCCCGGATGATCCCGAGGCCGAGAAGGCGCGCTACAACGCGGCACTCGAGAAGTTCGTGGCCCAGACCAACGCTCAGATCGATCGCATGAAGGAGTCCGTCGGCGAGGAGGCTGCCCTCATCATGGGCGCCCACATCGAGTTTGCCGAGGACGACGGCATCAAGGACATGGTCAACGGCTCCATCGACTCCGGCATGTGCGCCGAGCAGGCCGTGAGCGAGGCCTACGACATGTACTTCAACATGTTCTCCAACATGGAGGACGAGCTCTTCCGTGAGCGTGCCGCCGACGTCGCCGACGTCAAGACTGGCCTTCTTGCCGACCTCCTGGGCAAAGAGGTCGTCGACCTCTCCACGCTCCCCGAGAACTCGATTGTCGTCGTGGAGGAGCTCACGCCCTCGATGACCGCCGACATCGACAAGAAGAACGTCGCGGGCATCATTACCGAGACCGGTGGCCGCACCTCTCACTCCGCGATCATCGCCCGCGCCCTCGAGATCCCCGCCGTCCTCTCCGTCGCCGACGCGACCAAGAACATCAAGACCGGCGACATGGTCATCATCGACGGCGGCGCTGGCAAGGTCCTCGTCTCTCCCTCCGACCATGACCTCGAGCACTATCGCGCCAAGGCGAAGAACTTCGCCGACGAGAAGGCTGCCCTCGAGACCTACCGCGGCAAGGAGACCGTGACGGGCGACGGCGACAAGGTCCTTCTCGTCGCCAACATCGGCAACCCTGAGGACGCCAACGTTGCGGCAGAGCACGATGCCGAGGGCGTCGGCCTGTTCCGCTCCGAGTTCCTCTTCATGGATGCCTCCGAGCTTCCCAGCGAGGACGAGCAGTTCGCGGCCTACCAGAAGGTCGCCCTTCGCCTGAAGGACCAACCTGTCATCATCCGCACGCTCGATGTGGGTGGCGACAAGGAGATTCCGTACCTCAACCTGCAGAAGGAAGAGAACCCGTTCATGGGCTTCCGCGCAGTTCGCTACTGCCTCAACAACCCCGAGCAGTACAAGGTCCAGCTGACCGCGCTCCTGCGCGCTTCCGCCTTCGGCGACATCAAGATCATGCTGCCGCTCGTGACTTCTCTTGACGAGGTCCGCCAGGCCAAGGCCCTCATCGAGGAGTGCAAGGCCGAGCTCGACGCCCGTGGCGTTGCGTACAACAAGAACATAGAGGTCGGCACTATGATCGAGACCCCTGCGGCCTCCCTGATCGCTGACGACCTTGCCGCCGAGTGCGACTTCTTCTCGATTGGCACCAACGACCTCATCGGCTACACCATGTGCGCCGACCGCGGCAACGATCGCGTGTCCTACCTCTACGAGGTGTACCAGCCTGCGGTCCTTCGCTCCCTCAAGCGCGTCATCTCCGAGGGCAACAAGGCTGGCATCATGGTCGGCATGTGCGGCGAGGCTGCGGCAGATCCCCTGCTCATCCCCGTGCTGCTCTCCTTCGGCCTGAGCGAGTTCTCCGTTTCCGCCCCCTCGATCCTGCGCACCCGTCGCATCATCTCCGAGTGGACCAAGGCGGAGGCAGACGCCCTCACCGAGAAGATCCTCAAGCTCAAGACAGCCTCTGAGGTCAAGGCTGCGCTCCAGGCTGCCGCAAAGTAGTCGCATCAGGAAACACGCTGACTACATAGCTAAAACGAAGCGGCCTCCGCAAGGGGGCCGCCTTTTTGTCTCTGCTGGTTGTGTGACGCGGCGGCTGCTGGGCGCGCCCGTGGAGAAGTGCTAGAGGCGGCCGGGCCAGATCAGCCTGAGTTCGGCGGGCATCACATCAATCGCAAAGTGGCTGCCCGTGAGTCCCTCGCCGTCGACCTGGCAGGGAGGAACTTCTCCCTCGAAGCGAACGTCGATGCTCCTGGCCTTGAGCGTGCGAACGACCCTCGATTCGACGTGTCGGCCGCTGCGTGCCTTTGCGAACAGCGCCAGCGCGTGCGTCACGTGGGGGACGCGCGTGTTGAGGCATACGTCCAGAAGGCCGTCGTTTACGATGGCGTCAGGGGCGATTTTGAAGCCGCCGCCGTAGGTGGGGCCGTTCTGCACCGCAAAGATGATCTCCCGGCCCGATATCGGCTCGCCGCCGTCGAAGGATGCGGCGTAGGGCCAACCTTTTTGCGCATGTGAGAAGAGCTTGACCCCCGAGGTTGCAAAGAGGCTCGCGCCCTCCTGGTGGGAGCCGCCCGCGCGCCTGGCGGTGGTGTCGAGCGCGATTGCGGCATCGACTCCAAACGAGAGGGTCTCGACGAAGTAGGTCAGCTCTCCGGTGTCCCTGACGTTCACGCGCCCGATGTCACACGGACGTGCCTCTCCTGACATGATCTGGGAGAGTGCCGTCTGTGGCTCGTTGAGGACCATGCCAAGCGAGCGGGCGAAGTCGTTGCCGGACCCCATGGGGATGATGCCCAGGGCGGGGCGCAGTTCCCTGTCAAGCCGCATGAGGCCGCAGACCGTCTCGTGGATTATCCCGTCCCCGCCCAGTACGATGAGCGAGTCGTAGCCCCTGGCCTGCGTCGCCCTGATGGTGGCGTCTCCCGAGCTTCTGGTTCTGCACACCTCGAAGCTGTCGGTCGCGGAGTCATATGCCGAAAGGAAGCGCTCCACAAAGCGTGTCGCGTCCGCCCCACGCCCGCTGCGCGAGGCCGGGTTGGCGATAATGAGGGTCTTTCCCAGGGTGGGGGAGGTCATTGGTTCTCCTGTCGTCTGTTGCGTGCGTTCATTTTACGGCTGCCGCGCCGGAGCGCACGCAACGCGCCGCGCTTGATGAATAAAGCGCACGGGACGTCCCTATCGACGCCCTCGGCTGGCGAGTCGTTTGACGCGCGACGAAATTCGGTAAGAAAAAAGGCCAGGTCACTGGGACCTGGCCTCGAGGATCCATGGAGCGGCGGACGGGACTCGAACCCGCAACAGGCAGCTTGGAAGGCTGCTGCTCTACCAATTGAACTACCGCCGCATTATGGTCGGGGTGACTGGATTCGAACCAGCGACCCTCTGCTCCCAAAGCAGATGCGCTACCAAGCTGCGCCACACCCCGGAGCCGCTCTAGAAGTATAGGCGAGTGCATCGCTTTGGGCAACGTTGCTTTCAACTTTTCTTTCCACGTCGGGGCGAACGGCAGCTCGCGTTTACTCTTTGTTACGGTGAGCTGGGACGATATGCCTCTGAAATCCTTCGAACGTATTCTTTATACGAATTCGTAATCGAGTTCGAGTTGTGTTCTGGTAATGCATTGCGAGAGGAGATTGCGTATGAACTATTCCGAAAGGGTCATCGCTGACCTGAAGGAGCGCTATTCCAGCGAGCCTGAGTTCATCCAGGCCGCGGAAGAGGTTCTCAGCACGCTTCAGCCCGCGCTCGACGCGCACCCCGAGTTCGAGGAGAACGGCCTTCTCGAGCGCCTCGTCGAACCTGAGCGCGTCATCATGTTCCGCGTCCCCTGGGTTGATGACAGCGGCAAGGTACAGGTCAACCGTGCCTTCCGCGTCGAGTACAACTCCGCAATCGGCCCCTACAAGGGCGGCCTCCGCTTCAATCCCACCGTTAACCTGGGCATGCTGAAGTTCCTGGGCTTTGAGCAGATCTTTAAGAACTCCCTCACCACGCTCCCGATGGGTGGCGGCAAGGGTGGCTCCGACTTCGACCCCAAGGGCAAGTCGAACATGGAGGTCATGCGCTTCTGCCAGTCCTTCATGACCGAGCTCCAGCGCCACATCGGACCTGACACCGACGTCCCCGCAGGTGACCTTGGTGTCGGCGGCCGTGAGATCGGCTACATGTTCGGCCAGTACAAGCGTCTGCGCAACGAGTGGTCTGGCGTCCTGACCGGCAAGGGCCTCACCTATGGCGGTTCGCTCGCCCGCACCGAGGCGACCGGCTATGGCCTGGTCTACTTCGTCCAGAACCTGCTTGAGGACCACGGTGACTCCTTCGAGGGCAAGACCGTCGTCGTCCACGGATCCGGCAACGTCGCAATCTACGCCGTTCAGAAGGCCGAGCAGCTCGGCGCGAAGGTTGTGGCCTGCTCCGACACCAAGGGTTGGGTCTACGATTCCGAGGGCCTCTCCGTCGAGGCGCTTGAGGCCATCTACGCCGAAAAGCGCTCTGGTCACGACAAGGGCGTCAGCCTTGCCAAGTACGTCGATTACCGTCCCGATGCCGAGTATCACGCCGAGGATGGCCGTGGCGTCTGGCAGATCCCCTGCGACATTGCCCTGCCCTGCGCCCGCGAGAACACGCTGCTGCTCGAGGACGCGAAGGCGCTTGTCGCCAACGGCTGCAAGGTCGTCGGCGAGGGCGCGAACATGCCCACGACGACCGAGGCGACCGAGTACCTTATCGACAATGGCGTGGCATTCTGCCCCGGAAAGGCCGCCAATGCGGGCGGCGTCGCGGTGTCCGGTCTCGAGATGAGCCAGAACGCAGGCCACATCTCTTGGACCTTCGAGGAGGTCGACGACCGTCTGAAGGGCATCATGGCATCCATCTACAACGCGGCCGCGAGCGCCGCGAAGGAGTACGGCCACGAGGGCAACCTCGTCTTCGGTGCGAACATCGCGGGCTTCCTCAAGGTTGCCGACGCGATGATGGCCCAGGGCGTCTGCTAGCCTCAGCTCTCCAGTTCATCTCCACTTGCCGGATGCCCCTCTCGGACATCCGGTTTTTTCTTTTGCGTCCCTGCCTGGGGTGGGAGGTCTTGCCCGGTCCGTCCTCGACGACCTCTGTTTCATATATGCGCTCTGAGCTTGCTTTCATACGACCAGT
Source organism: Parafannyhessea umbonata (assembly GCF_900111255.1). Taxonomy (GTDB): domain Bacteria; phylum Actinomycetota; class Coriobacteriia; order Coriobacteriales; family Atopobiaceae; genus Olsenella_J; species Olsenella_J umbonata_A. The sequence continues at coordinate 136,222 of NZ_FOGP01000002.1, read as the reverse complement.
GGCCTATTTTCTGGATATTCGCAGCTAGACCTTGTATATATGTCAATCTTATAACGACTGTGTTGATTTGCGTAGAAATGAATTCGATTCATTCTAGAATTCATTTCAACCTTTAAGGACGGTACAGAGATACCGATAAGGCGCCCAAAATGAAGTGCTGAGTTTCTCGAGAGCCCCCTTATGGGGACTCTCTTTTTTTAGCACGGGCAGAAGGAGGAATGAATGAATCTACTCGCACAACGCCACAGGCACGCGCGCGCGCTTCTGGCCCTTGAGGACGGGTCGACGTTCTCGGGCTGGTGCGCCGGCGCGGAGGGCGAGACCTTCGGAGAGATCGTCTTCAACACGTCCATGGCAGGCTATCAGGAGATCGTCTCCGACCCCAGCTACGCCGGGCAGATCGTTACGCTCACCTATCCCCAGGTGGGAAACTACGGCGTCTGCAGGGAGGTCATGCAGTCCGGCGGCCTCTTCCTGCGCGGTCTCGTCGTCCATGACATGTGCCATGAGCCCAGCAACTGGACGAGCGAGGGCAGCCTGCCCGAGCTCCTGAAGCAGAATGGCGTCGTGGCCATCGAGGGCATCGACACCCGCGCCCTCACGCTCAAGATTCGCTCCGCCGGCGCGATGCGCGCCGCCATCTCGACGGTCGACCTCGACCCCGAGAGCCTGGTGTCCCGCGTAGCCACGTCGCTGCCCATCTCGGCCCACAACTTCGTCCCCGACGTATCGACCAAGCAGAGCTACACGGTTCCCGCAAAGGGCGAGAAGCGCTTCCACATCGTGGCGCTCGACTGCGGCGAGAAGCGCGGCATCGAGCAGGGCCTCGCGTCTGTCGGCTGCGAGGTTACGGTCATGCCTTGGGACACGCCTGCCGCCCGCGTTCTTTCCGAGAGCCCGGATGGCGTGTTCTTCTCCAACGGCCCCGGCGACCCCGAGCAGGTGACCCAGACCGCCGCCTGCGCGCGCGAGGTGCTCGGCAAGGTTCCGGTCTTCGGCATCTGCCTGGGCAACCAGCTCATGTCCATCGCCGCAGGCGCCCAGATCCAGAAGCTTCCGTTCGGCCACCACGGCGGCAACGAGCCCGTCATGAACCTTCTGACCGGCAAGGTGGAGATCACGGCCCAGAACCACAACTACGGCCTCGTGTTCGAGAGCCTCGGCAGGCTCGTTCCCGAGCTCTCTGGTGGCGAGACGGAGCACCACGCCGATCTTCGCTTCTGGAGCGAGAAGCGCATTGCCCCCGTGGTCGAGTCCGAGCGCTTCGGTCGCGTACGTCTCACGCACGTCAACCTCAACGACGGCACCCCCGAGGGCATCCAGTTCCTCGATATCCCCGCGTTCTCGGTCCAGTACCATCCCGAGGCGAACCCCGGGCCGCATGACTCGGCCTACCTCTTCGAGGCGTTCGCGCGCCTCATGAAGGGCCGCGAGGACTATCTTGCAATCGACGTTCGCGAGGGGAGGCGCTTCTAATGCCGAAGCGTGAGGACATCAAGAAAATCCTGGTCATCGGCTCTGGTCCCATCGTCATCGGCCAGGCCTGCGAGTTCGACTACTCCGGCACGCAGGCGTGCCGCGCGCTCAGGGGGGAGGGCTTCGAGGTCGTCCTCGTCAACTCCAACCCCGCGACCATCATGACGGACCCCGAGACCGCGGACCGCACGTACGTCGAGCCCATCACCGTCGACTCCGTCACGCGCGTCATCGAGCGCGAGCGCCCCGACGCGCTGCTCCCGAATATGGGAGGCCAGACGGCCCTCAACTGCGCCATCGCCTTGGGCGAGGCGGGCGTCCTCGACAAGTATGGCGTCGAGGTCATCGGCTGCGACCTCGACTCGATCAAGGTGGGGGAGGACCGCGAGCTGTTCGCCGCCGCCATGAAGGACATCAACCTCGACGTGGCTCGCGCCGACATCGCCCACACGCTCGACGACGCCAAACGCATCGTCGGCGAGCTTGGCTATCCCGTCGTCATCAGGCCGAGCTTCACGCTGGGAGGCGCCGGCGGCGGCATCGCCCACGATGAGCAGGAGCTCTTCCACATCGTCTCGCAGGGCCTTCAGCTCTCTCCCGAGCACGAGGTGCTGGTGGAGGAGTCCATCGAGGGCTGGAAGGAAATCGAGATGGAGGTCATGCGCGACTCTGCCGGCAACGGCATCGTTATCTGCTCCATCGAGAACCTCGACCCCATGGGCGTCCACACGGGCGACTCGATCACCGTTGCTCCCGCGCAGACCCTGACCGACGTCGAGCTCCAGAGGCTGCGCGACTACTCCATCGCCTGCCTCGAGCGCGTCGGCGTTGCGACCGGCGGCTCCAACGTCCAGTTCGCGGTCAACCCCAACAACGGCCGCATCATCGTCATCGAGATGAACCCGCGCGTGAGCCGCTCCTCCGCCCTAGCCTCCAAGGCCACGGGATTCCCCATCGCCAAGGCGGCGGCGCTTCTCGCCGTCGGCTACACGCTCGACGAGATCACCAACGACATCACGCGCGTGACGCCCGCCTGCTTCGAGCCCTCGATTGACTACTGCGTCGTCAAGATCCCTCGCTTCGCCTTCGAGAAGTTCAAGGGTTCCGAGGACACGCTCACCACGCGCATGAAGGCCGTCGGTGAGGTCATGGCCATCGGCCACTGCTTCGAGGAGTCCCTCCAGAAGGCGATGCGCTCCCTCGAGCAGGGGCATGCCGGCCTTGGCTCCGACGGCAACGACGAGTACGACGAAGAGAACTTCGACGACCTCGTCAGCAGGCCCACCCCCAAGCGCATCCTATACGTCGCCGAGGCGCTGCGCCGCGGCTGGGGCGTCGAGCGCGTCCACGAGGCAACTCGCATCGACCGCTGGTTCCTCGAGCGCATCGCCGACATCGTCTACGCCGAGAACAACCTGCGCGAGGGCGGCGTGAGCGGCCTGAGCGCCGAGCGCCTGCTCGCCGCCAAGCAGATGGGCTTCTCGGACGTCCAGATCGCCCACCTCACCGGCTCCAGCGAGGAGGTCATCCGAGCGCTGAGGGGCGTCCTCGGGGTCATGCCGGTCGTGAAGACGGTCGACACCTGCGCCGGCGAGTTCGCCGCGGAGACCGACTACCACTATCTGACCTACGAGAAGGGCGGCGCCACGGAGCACCGCGAGGCCTCCAAGCCGCGTGCCATGATCCTCTCGGCCGGCCCCAACCGCATCGGCCAGGGCATCGAGTTCGACTACTGCTGCGTCCACGCTGCCTACGCCCTCGAGGCCAAGGGCTACGAGACCGTCATGGTCAACTGCAACCCCGAGACGGTCTCCACTGACTACGACACCTCGGACCGACTCTACTTCGAGCCGCTCACCTTCGAGGATGTCATGAACATCGTCGAGATCGAGAAGCCCGCCGGCGTCATCGTCACGCTGGGCGGTCAGACGCCCATCAACCTCGCGAAGAGGCTCAAGGCCGCCGGCGTGCCTATCATGGGCACCCAGCCCGAGGCCATCGACCTCGCCGAGGACCGCGAGCGCTTCTCGAGCCTGCTCGACCGCCTCGAGATTGGCTATCCGCCCAGCTCGACTGCCGAGACCATCGAGGACGCACGCAAGGTCGCCCGCGTCATCGGCTACCCGCTGCTCGTCCGCCCCAGCTACGTTCTGGGCGGCCGCGGAATGGCCATCGTCTACAACGACGCCGACCTCAAGACCTACATGGCCGAGGCAACCCAGGTCTCGCCTGACCACCCCGTCTACCTCGACGCCTTCCTGGAGGACGCCATCGAGCTCGACGTCGACGCGCTCTGCGACAACGATGACGTCTACGTGGGCTCGGTGCTCGAGCACATCGAGGAGTGCGGCATCCATTCGGGCGACTCCGCCTGCTGCTTCCCACCCTTCTCGCTCTCGGACTCCATCGTCGCCAACATCCGCGACATCACGCGCAGGCTGGCGCTCGCGGTCGGCATCAAGGGCCTTCTCAACGTCCAGTACGCGGTGAAGGACGAGCAGGTGTACGTCATCGAGCTCAACCCGCGTGCCAGCCGAACCGTGCCCTTCTCGTCCAAGGCCACTGGCGTTCCCCTGGCGCGCATGGCCGTGCGCATCATGGAGGGCGAGAAGATCTGCGACCTCCGCGCTTCGGGCGAGCTTCCCGACGAGACGCGCGAGATTGGCTACTACGCGGTCAAAGAGGCCGTCATGCCCTGGTCTCGCTTCCCGGGCGCCGACTCGGTCCTCGGACCCGAGATGAAGTCGACCGGCGAGGTCATGGGAATCGCGAAAACCTTCCCCGAGGCCTACGCCAAGACCCGCGAGGCAATCGACTACGAGATGCCGGGGGAGGGCGCCGTCTTCGTCTCCGTCTGTGACCGCGACAAGCGCGCCATTGCGCCCGTCGCCCTGGCCATCAGTGGCATGGGCTATGACATCGTCGCGACCGCAGGCACGGCCAAGACGCTCGCCGCCGCGGGCATCCCCGCGCGCGTCGTCAAGCGCGTGAGCGAGGGACACCCCAACGTCGTTGATCTCATGGCCTCCGGAGACGTGTCCTTCGTCATCAATACGCCCCACGGCCACGAGTCGCGCGGCGACGGCGCCAAGGTGAGGAGCGAGGCGGTCAACCGCGGTATCTGCTGCGTGACGGCCCTCTCGGCGACCACCGCCCTCGTGCAGGCGCTCGCCGCCTCCAGGGATGCCCGAATCAGCGCCTATGCGCTGCAGGACCTCGGCTAGAGGAGGTGGCTACCGTTTGCGCATAGCACGTGGAAAGATTTGCGTGATGAGGACCATTAACGCGAACCTTTGCTATCATCCATAGGCTGTGTGTGAACTGCGGGCGTGGCGGAATTGGTAGACGCGCTGGATTTAGGTTCCAGTGGGAGAAATCCCGTGAAGGTTCAAATCCTTTCGCCCGCACCACTGACACCCGCTTAGGTACTGGCCAGGGGCGCCTTTGTCGCTGGCATGAGAACACTGGAGGAACGTTGAACATCACCGTCACCGCCGAGAGGCCCGAGAGCGACAAGGTCGTCGCCACTATCACCGTCCCCGCTGCCGAGGTCGACAAGGCCATCGCCAACACCTACAAGGAGGTTGCCGCCAAGTACAACTTCCAGGGCTTCCGCAAGGGCCACGCACCCCGTCCCGTCATCGACGGCATCGTCGGTCGTGACGCGATCCTGGCCCAGGCAACAGAGGACATCGTGAACGACGCCCAGCCGGCCGCCTTCGAGCAGCTCGACATCGTTCCCGTCGACCGCCCCAGCTACGGCGAGGATGCCGTCGTCGCGGTCGAGCACGAGGACCTCGTCCTGGTTGCCACCATCAACGTTCCGCCTACCTGCGAGCTTGACTCCTACGACGCTCCCGCGATCAACATGCCTCCCCAGAACGCCACCGAGGCAGAGATCGACCAGCAGATCGAGCAGCTCCTGAGCTACCACGTCAGCTTCGAGGACGAGACCGAGGAGCGCGCCGTCGTCGAGGGCGACGTCGTCGTCCTCGACGTCGAGAACAAGGAGGGCGCCCCGGAGCTCGCCGGCACCGACCGCCAGTTCGGCCTCGGCAACGCCTACCTGCCCTCCGAGTTCGTCGCCGGCGTCGTCGGCATGAACAAGGGCGAGCAGAAGGACATCAGCTGGACCCAGACCCATGGCGACCACGAGCACAACTTCGCCGTCTCCGTCACCCTCAAGGGCCTCAAGAAGACCGTCACCCCCGAGCTCGACGACGAGTTCGCCAAGAAGTCCTTCGGCTTCGACACCGTCGCCGAGCTTCGTGACGCCGTCAAGGAGGAGATCGAGAACGACAAGAAGACGAGCCTGCCTGCCCTCAAGGAGGATCGCGTCGTCGAGGAGATTGGCAAGCACCTCACCCTTGATGAGGTTCCCGAGGCCTACCAGAACCAGGTCTTCTCTGAGCTCGCCAACGAGTTCCTTGGCTCCCTCGGCCGTCAGGGCATGAACCTCGACATGTACCTCGCTGCCCGCCAGATCAAGAGCGAGGACTTCCTGAACGACCTCCACGAGCAGGCTGCCGAGCGTGCCCGCCAGTCCCTTGCCCTCGACGCGCTTGCCGCCAAGCTTGGCTTTGAGGCGACCGAGGACGACGTCAAGGCCGAGTTCGAGCGCGCCAACGTCGAGGATGTCGAGAAGAGCATGAAGGAGTTCACCGAGAGCGGCCAGATGCCCGCCATCCGTGAGTCCATCCGCCGCACCAAGGCCGTGAACTGGCTCGTCGAGAACGCCTCCGTCACCGAAGTCGACGAGATCGCAGAGGCTCGTGCGAAGAAGGATTCTGAGTAACCCGTTTAGTCTCAGGACTAGCACGTGCGCTCCGGGGGTACCTTCAACCTCGGAGCGCATTTTTATCGTAAGGAGACTCGTATGCACAATCCCATCAACACTCCGCTTATTCCGTATGTCGTCGAGCAAACGCCCCGTGGCGAGCGCAGCTACGACATCTACTCCCGCCTTCTGAACGACCGCATCGTCTTCCTCGGCGAGGAGATTACGCGCGACTCCGCCAACCTTGTGATCGCGCAGCTCCTGCACCTCGAGAGCCAGGACCCCGACAAGGACATCTCTCTCTACATCGACTCTCCTGGCGGAGAGGTCTACGCCGGTCTCGGCATCCTTGACACGATGAACTTCATCAAGCCGGACGTCTCCACCATTTGCGTGGGCATGGCTGCCTCGATGGCCTCCGTCCTTCTCGCCGCAGGCACCCCCGGCAAGCGCCTTGCGCTGCCCAACTCCATGGTCCTCATTCACCAGCCGCTCTCCGGCGCGCAGGGCCAGCAGACCGACATCCAGATTGTGGCGGACGAGACGAAGTACATTCGCCAGCATCTCAATGGCCTTCTCGCGCAGTATACTGGTCAGTCCGTGGAGAAGATCAACGCCGACACCGAGCGTGACAACTACATGCGCGCACAGGAGGCTATGGAGTACGGCCTGGTCGACAAGGTGATTGCTTCTCGCACGGAGCAGGTCGACTAGTTTTTTCTGAGCTTTATCTCTATAGGAGAAGGTACATGCCGACAAACGACAACAATACGCCCGAGATGCGCTGCTCCTTCTGCGGCAAGACCCGCAGCCAGGTGCGCAAGCTCATCCAGGGGCCCAACGGCGTCTTCATCTGCGACGAGTGCGTTGGCGAGTGCGCGGACATCATTTCTGACGATGACGCGAGCATCGCCGGCATACAGGAGGAAACCTCCCAGCAGCCCCTCCAGAACCTTCCGACGCCGCATGAGATCTACGACGAGCTGTCGCAGTACGTCATGGGCCAGGAGGCGGCCAAGCGCGCGATGAGCGTCGCCGTCTACAACCACTATCGACGCATTATGCAGGGCGACTCCGGCGTGAATGCCGACGGCGAGGAGGTTGAGCTCGCGAAGAGCAACATTCTCCTGCTTGGACCGACCGGCACGGGCAAGACGCTGCTCGCGCAGACGCTTGCCCGATTCCTGGAGGTTCCCTTCGCCATCGCCGACGCCACCACCCTCACCGAGGCTGGCTATGTGGGCGAGGACGTCGAGAACATCCTGCTCAAGCTCATTACGGCAGCCGACGGTGACGTCTCGCGTGCCGAGGTCGGCATCGTCTACATCGACGAGATCGACAAGATTGCCCGCAAGGCCGAGAACCTCTCGATCACGCGTGACGTGTCGGGCGAGGGCGTCCAGCAGTCGCTCCTCAAGATTCTCGAGGGCACCGAGGCAAGCGTTCCGCCTCAGGGCGGTCGAAAGCACCCGCAGCAGGAGCTCATCCGCATCAACACGGACAACATCCTGTTCATCTGCGGCGGCGCCTTCGTCGGCCTCGACAAGATCGTCGCCGATCGCATCGGCAAGAAGGGCATCGGCTTCAATGCCGAGCTCAACAAGAAGGTCGAGGAGAACCAGGACGAGCTCATCTCGAAGGTCATGCCCCAGGACCTGCACAAGTTCGGCATGATCCCCGAGTTCATCGGCCGCATCCCCGTCATCACCTCTACCAAGGAGCTGACCGAGGACGACCTGGTCGAGATTCTGACCAAGCCTAAGAATGCGATTGTCAAGCAGTACAAGCGCATGTTCGAGATCGAGGGCGTCGACCTGGAGTTTCAGGAGGAGTCGCTGCGCGAGATGGCCAGGCAGGCAATCAGTCGCAACACCGGCGCCCGCGGCCTGCGTGCAATCTGCGAGTCCACGCTCGAGGCCACGATGTTCGATTTGCCCAGCGACCTTGAGATCACGAAGGTCATCGTCACGCCCGAGTCCGTCGGCGGAAACGAGTCGCCGCAGATCGTGCGTCACACGGAAAGCGAGAAGCGCGCCTAGTCGTCGCCGAATGCGCAACGAACGAGGGGGTCGGACTGAGTCCGGCCCCCTTTGCCATGCGCGTATGCGCGATGGGTTTGCTCCCCGGGGGGTCGTGCCCCTCTCCCCTGGGTTTCACCTCCGTGCGTAGTGGCCTTGCTGTGCTTGGCTGGCAGGGGAGAAGAGACTGCACGCGTTGTCCACGATGGCCTCGGCGAGCTCCGCCTCGTCCATGTCGCGGATCTTGCCGAGTGCGGAGATGGTGCGCTCGATCGAGTCCGCGACGGCCCGCGCTGAGAAGGGCTTGCCCTCCTCGGGAGGAAGGTCCGTCTCGGTGAGGAGGCGCTCGATTGGGATCTGCCGCGCGTACTCGCGGCCTCGACGCGTCTTGAGCATCATCTCGTTCACCGAGAACCAGAGGCCGGAGCGGACGGCGCGCGTGAGCTCGTCGCTCGTGCCGCTGAACCAGTGGAAGACGGGTCGGCAGGTCGCGAGGCAGCCCGTCTCCTCCAGTATGTCGAGGGCGAGCGTGGCCCCGCGGACCGAGTGAATCGAGATGACGGTGGGAGAGCCGCTCTTTCGCGCTGAACGTGCGGCGGCCTGACAGACCCGCTCGAAGGCCTGTGCCTGGATGTCGCGAGACCCTTCTGGTACATGGTGCGGCGAAAGGTCGATGCCCACCTCACCCACCCAGGATGACCCCTCAGCGAGGCTGCAGGCTGCGTCCACGGCCCTCCCGTCCGCTCGGCCATCGGCTACCCACCAGGGATGAAGCCCCGGCGCGACCCGAACGTTCGGTCGGTTCGCGAGTACGTGCGCGAGCGAACGGTATCCTTCGGGCCCAATGGTCGTCGCCAAGATGGAGAGCCCGATCCTCCGGGCGTCCTCGGCCACCTCGGTCGCGTTCGTCATGAAGTCGAGGTGGCAGTGCGCGTCGAAGAGCCGCGTGCCCTCGGGCGGGAACGCGGCGTTGTCTTTCGTCGCGTCGCTCATAGCGGCTTCTGCACGTCGAGTTCGTTGGAGAGGCCGGCCAGCTCGCAGATCACGCGGCCGGCGATCATCATGCCCATGATGGGCGGCATGTAGCTCATGGTGCCCAGCGTCACGCCCCTCTGAGGGCGCGAGCCGTCCTCGGGCAGCTCGCGCCCGCGAGGCGTGACGGGGAGGGGCACCTCCGACGAGTAGAGCACCTGGAGTCCCCTGATGCCGCGCTTGCGGCACTCCTTGCGCACTACCTTGCAGAGGGGGTCCGACTTGGTCTTCTCGATGGTCGAGAAGCGCAGGCGCTCCGGGTTGAGCTTGTTTGCCCCGCCCATGCTCGAGATCTCGGGCAGCCCCTCGTCCTGGCACCACTGCGCGACGATGAGCTTTTGGCTGACCGTGTCGATCGCGTCGACGACGTAGTCGGGGCGGGGAAGCGCCGCGAGCGTCGGTACGAGGTTCTCCTTCGAAAGGAACTTGTGGACCAGGGTCAGCTTGCACTCGGGGTTGATGTCGGCGATGAGCTCGGCCATGACCTCGGTCTTTGGCCGGCCAACCGTGGAGTGGAAGGCCACGGCCTGGCGGTTGATGTTCGACGGCGCCACGACGTCGCGGTCGACAAGGACGAGCTCTCCCACCCCGCCGCGCGCCAGCGCCTCGGCGCAGTTGGAGCCGACGCCTCCGATGCCCAAGATCATGACGCGCGCGTTCTGCACGCGCTCGAGCGCCTCGTCTCCCATGACGATGCGCAGGCGGTCGGTCGGGCTCTCCTGTGCTTCGACGGGCAGCGTGTCTTCGGTCATGCAGGGCTCCTCGGGTGGTCGGTCATGCTCTTCTCGCCCATGGTAGCACGCGCTTTTCTGTAGTCCTAACTCTATGTTTCGATGTGGCCCGCCTGGCGAGGCTTGCGTGCTATTCTCATTACTTGGCTGCGTCGTGCAGCCGTTTTGCAACCCAGCCGGGCAGAGGCGCGCGCTCATGACACGAGTGCCCACACCGTCTGTCGGGCGCGTACTAAGGCGGTCATTACCGTGGAAGAAATGCCTAAGAACTACGATCCTCAGTCGGCAGAGCCCGAGCTCATCGATAAGTGGATGAGCGCCGGATGCTACCAGCGCAGTAAGGGAGTGGGAGACTGCACTGTCGTAATCCCGCCGCCCAACGTTACGGGCATCCTGCACATGGGCCACGCGATGGACGACACCATCCAGGACACCTTCATCCGCTACAACCGCATGCGCGGCCGCTCGACCCGCTGGATTCTGGGCACCGACCATGCCGGCATCGCGACTCAGACCAAGGTCGACAAGAAGCTCAAGAGCGAGGGCGTTTCCCGCCTCGAGATTGGCCGCGAGAAGTTCCTCGACGCCTGTTGGGACTGGACCCACGAGTACGGTGGAACGATCGTCAGCCAGATCAAGCGCATGGGATGCTCCATCGACTTCGACGATGAGAAGTTTACGATGAGCCCCGAGTTCTCGAAGGCCGTCCGCAGGGTCTTCGTCGACTGGTACCACGACGGCCTGATCTATCGCGGCAAGCGCATCGTCAACTGGTGCCCCCATTGTCGCACGGCCATTTCTGACGACGAGGCCGAGTACCACGACGAGAAGGGCCACCTCTGGTTCCTTCGCTACCCGCTGGTCGAGCCCGTCGACGGCATCGAGTACATCACCGTCGCGACGACCCGTCCCGAGACGATGCTCGGCGACACTGGCATCGCGGTGAGTCCCTCCGACCCCGAGAAGCAGAAGCTCATCGGCAAGAAGGTCATGCTCCCGATCGTCAACCGCGAGATAGAGATCTTCTCCGACTGGCACGTCGACGCCAACTTTGGCACCGGCTTCGTCAAGGTCACGCCCGCCCACGACCCCAACGACTACGCCATGGGCCAGACGCACGACCTCGAGCAGATCAATATCTTCGACGAGACCGCCCACGTGGTGGACGGTTACGGCGAGTTTAGCGGAATGGACCGCGACGAGTGCCGCGAGGCCGTCGTCGCTTGGTTCGACGAGCACGGCCTGCTCGACCACATCGAGGAGCTCGACCACTCCGTCATGCACTGCTATCGCTGCGACACGGCGCTCGAGCCGTGGCTGAGCGAGCAGTGGTTCGTCGCCGTCGACAAGCTCAAGGAGCGCGCGACCGAGGTCGTGAAGAGCGGCGAGGTGACCTTCCACCCCGAGCGTTGGACCCAGACCTACCTCACCTGGATGGAGAACCTCAAGGACTGGTGCATCAGCCGTCAGCTCTGGTGGGGCCACCGCATCCCCGTGTTCTATTGCGAGGACTGCGGCTGGGAAGACGCACTTATGGAGGACGCCGACGTCTGCCCGAAGTGCGGAGGCCACCACGTTCACCAGGACGAGGATGTCCTTGACACGTGGTTCTCCTCGCAGCTGTGGACCTTTGCCACCCAGGGCTGGCCTGACGACAACGAGGAGCTCGCCCAGCACCACCCGACCAAGGTCCTCGTCACCGCGCGCGACATCATCGCACTGTGGGTCGCCCGCATGATCATGAGCTCGCTCTACTTCACGGACCAGATTCCGTTCCACGACGTGTATATCTACGCGACCATCCTGGCGAAGGACGGAAGCCGCATGTCGAAGTCGAAGGGCAACGGCGTCAACCCCATGGACCTCATGGAGAAGTACGGTGCGGACGCTATGCGCTACAACCTGCTGACACTCATCACCAACAACCAGGACGTCAAGTTCGATGCCAACATCGACAAGAAGACGAGGGAGCTCATCGACAGCCCGCGTACCGAGCAGGCCAGGTCGTTCGTCACCAAGATCTGGAATGCCAGCCGCTTCGTCCAGATGAACCTCGAGGGTTATGTCCCGGGCGACCCGAAGGCAGAGACGCCCGAGGACGCCTGGATGCTCTCCCGCCTCGCGAAGGTCGTCGCCGAGTCGACCGAGCAGCTTGAGAGCTACAACTTCGGTGACTACTCTCGCAACATCCAGTCCTTCTTCTGGGGTGAGGTCTGCGACTGGTACATCGAGCTGTGCAAGGGCCGCCTCCTGGACGGCACGCCCGACGAGAAGCTGCAGGTCCAGCGCAACCTCGTGTTCGTTCTCGATGCATCTATGCGCCTTCTGCACCCGGTCATGCCGTTCGTCACCGAGAGCGTCTGGGACGCCCTGCCGGCCTCCGGCCTCGACGACCATGACGCGCAGTTCCTCATGGTCGCCAAGTGGCCCGAGCCTGCCGACTTCGCCGGGTTCGTCAACGACAAGGCAGAGCACGACTTCGACCTTGCTAGGCGCGTCGTTTCCGCGGTTCGCTCCACGCGCGCCCGCTACCGCCTGTCTCCCAAGGCCGAGCTCGCGGTCGCGGTTCGCTGCTCCCAGGAGGACGCTGACGTCCTCGCTGCCCAGGATGCCTTCATTCGCTCCGTCGGCCGCGTGAGCGCGCTCGCCGTGTCCGACGGCCAGGAGAAGCCCGAGGGATCGGTCAGCGCCGCCGACGGCACCCTCGAGATCTTTGTCGAGCTCGGTGGTCTTGTGGATCTCGCCGCAGAGGCGAAGCGCCTGGAGAAGGAGCTCGCGAAGGCCGAGAAGGACCTCGCCTCCGTCTCGAGGACCCTTGGCAACGCCGGCTTCGTCGCAAAGGCCGCTCCCGCCGTCATCGAGAAGAAGCGCGCCCAGCAGGCCGAGCTCGAGCAGACCATCGCTCAGCTCAAGGACCAGATCTCCGACTTCTCGTAGTCGCGCTGGCTTTCATGGCTAATTGGGGAGGGGGGCTTGGCTCCCCTCCTTTCTTGTTCATCGAACCGTGGGCATCTGGGGCGACGCTTGCCCCCTCTCGTCCGTGTGCGTATCGTTACGGTAGGTGGTATGGCCGTCGAGCTGGCGAACGGAGGCGCATCCCATGGCCAAGAGGCTTCGTTTCGGGCTGGCCCTCTTTTGCGGGGTCGTCGTCCTTCTTTTCCTGCTGGTTGCCTGTGCGCGCGTCGCGATGCCCGACGGGGCGTTCGTCTCGGCGCTCGAGGCCGACCGCGACGGAAGCGACCAGCCGACCGTTCACGTCACCATGTCTGACGATCACCTTTCCGCGGCGCTCGACGACTACCTCGACCGAAACTTCTCGGCGTCGCGCGTCCCTGGCCTTGCCGTTGCCGTCGTCAGCTCGAAGGGCGTCCGCTACGTCGCGACCTATGGCGACGTGACCGATTCCAGCCAGACCTTCGTCATAGGCTCGCTCTCGAAGTCCTTTACGGGCGTCTGTATCATGCAGCTTGCCGAGCGCGGCCTGGTCCGACTCGACGCCCCCGTGTCGCTCTACGTACCGGAGTATGGGCTCGGAGACGCGGTCACCGTTCGGGATCTTCTTGACCAGACCAGCGGGCTCGGGTACTTCTCGCCCCTCGACGACCTGGGCACACAGGAGGGCGTGGGGACCTTCTCGTACGCAAACGTCAACTACGACCTCCTCGGACGCATCGTCGAGAGGGTCACGGGCCAGTCGTACGCCGACTACCTGCACGAGAACGTGCTCGACCGCCTGCAGATGAACGACTCCTCGATCGACGGCGTCGAGCAGGGGCGCGCCAGCGAGGCGCCAGGACATCGCAGCTGGTTCGGCGTGTACGTCGCGGACGGCTTCCGCCACGGGACCGGCGATGGCGCCTGGGGTGGCCCGGCCTCCGGCTACATACGCTCGAGCGTCAACGACATGGCCAGCTACCTGCGCATGTACCTCAACGGTGGAAGGGACGTCCTCGAGCGGGGCGACATCGACCAGACAGTTCGGGACTGCGCCCTTTTGGGTGACCCCGACTCCGCGTACGCGATGGGCTGGTTCGTGTGCGATGACGATGGAGAGCCCGTTATGGTGCATCCTGGCCAGGTCGAGAACTACGCCGCGCAGATGGTCGTCGTCCCCGGACGAGACCTCGGCATAGTCGTCCTCACGGACTGCGACGACGAGATAGGGGACAACGAGGGCTTTGGCCAGCTCGCTGACGGCGTGTACTCCATCGCCATGGGATATGAGCCCCAGGACGTCGATGCCGGCGGGTCGCTCGGCACCCACGCCATGCTCAACCTTGCCTACCTCGTCGCGGTCGTGGCGGCAGCGGCGCCGCTCGCTCTGCTGAGACGCTGGAAGGCTAAGTGGCTGCGTTCTTCTCGCCCGCGCCTGGTCCTTTGGCTTTGCGTCGCCTTCGAGCACGCCCTCCTCCCGCTGCTGATCTGGTGCTCGTCCGGCCAGATGGGAATGCGCTGGCACGACTTCTGCGACTTCTATCCCGAGCAGGGCCTCGTGATGACCCTGGTGCTTGGTCTGCTCGTCGCGGAAGGCGCGGCGAAGGTCGCCCTGGCCCTTTGGGACCTGCGCGGGAGGCGCAAGGGGGATGGGTCGGAAGAGCCCGCAGGTAGTTGAGTGGTTCCATTTCGTTTCGAACGCCGATGAGGAGCATCGCTTGACGCAAGAAGAAGTGGCCATGAGGAAGCGCGAGGCAAGGGAGAGGTGCCTTGCCCTGAGGTCGTCGCTCGATCCCGCATATCGCATCGCGGCCGACCGAGACATCTCGCGCCACGTGCTTGAGTCGAGCCCGTTCGCCTCGTCGCCGGCGCTGCTCACCTACCTCTCGATGCCTGGCGAGGTCGATACGCGCGCGATAATCGCCGCGGCGCTGGAGGCTGCCAAGGTGGTTGCCCTGCCGCGCTGCGTCCCCGGACGACGCATGGAGTGGCACGTGGTCACGAGTCTGGACGGACTCGTCAGGAGTCGCTTTGGCGTCGAGGAGCCCGACGGAGACCCCGCGACCCTGCTCGATTCGTCCCTCATGGGGCAGGCGCTCGCATTGGTGCCGGGCCTCGCCTTCGACCGCTCGGGCCATAGGCTGGGGTACGGTGGCGGCTACTATGACGTCTTCCTCTCTTCCTTCGAGGGTGCCACGCTGGGGCTCTGCCGCACGGAGCAGCTGGCTGACAGTCTGGCTTCCGCCGGGCTCGTGACGTGCCTCGACCTGCCGGTAGGGGCGGTTGCGACTCCTGCCGGCATACTTCGCCTGTAGGGCACGGGCGAAGGGTGAGGCACTTTTCCGCCGCCCATATTGTTGCGATTGCGGATAGCTTTGCGTCTCGTCCCCTCGTGCCATCGATTGCGGGATAGTATCATTTGTACCGTCGCGCGGCGGCGCCCGGTGTCGCCATACGTTATCCAAGGGGGAGTTGCTAGATGGCAGATTACAAGTCCGACATCGAGATCGCTCAGGAGGCAGAGATGCTTCCCATCTTCGAGGTCGCCAAGAGGGCGGGACTCGACGAGGACACGCTCGAGCCCTATGGCTACACCAAGGCAAAGGTCGACATCCACTCCCTCAAGGACAAGCCCCTCAAGGGCAAGCTTGTCCTCGTGACCGCCATCAATCCCACTCCCGCGGGAGAGGGCAAGACGACCACCTCCGTAGGACTTGCGGATGCCATGAACAAGATGGGCAAGCAGACGCTGCTGTGCCTGCGCGAGCCCAGTCTCGGGCCCGTCTTCGGCATCAAGGGCGGCGCAGCCGGCGGCGGACACGCGCAGGTCGTCCCGATGGAGGACATCAACCTTCACTTCACGGGCGACTTCCACGCGATCGGCGCCGCCAACAACCTGTGTGCCGCGATGCTCGACAACCACATCAAGCAGGGCAATGCCTTGGGCATCGACCCCCGTCGCGTCGTCTGGAAGCGTTGCGTCGACATGAACGACCGACAGCTGCGCAACGTCGTGGACGGCCTCGGCGGAGTCGCCAACGGCATGCCGCGCGAGGACGGCTTCGACATCACGGTCGCATCCGAGGTCATGGCGGTGTTCTGCCTCGCTACTGACCTGAAGGACCTCAAGGAGCGCCTGTCGCGCATGGTGATCGCCTACACCTTCGACCAGAGGCCGGTCACGGTCGCCGACATCCACGCCGAGGGTGCCATGACCGCGCTGCTCAAGGATGCCATCAAGCCCAACCTGGTGCAGACCCTCGAGAACAATCCCGCCTTCGTGCACGGCGGGCCCTTCGCCAACATCGCGCACGGATGCAACTCCGTGGAGGCCACCACGACTGCCCTCAAGCTCGCGGACTACGTCGTGACCGAGGCGGGCTTCGGCGCCGACCTTGGTGCCGAGAAGTTCCTGGACATCAAGTGCCGCGCTACCGGCCTTGTCCCGAGTGCCGTCGTCCTCGTCGCGACCGTGCGCGCCCTCAAGTACAATGGCGGCGTGCCCAAGGACCAGCTGGCCGATGAGAACCTCGAGGCGCTCGAGGCGGGCATGCCCAACCTGCTCCAGCACGTGTCCAACATCACGGATGTCTACGGCCTGCCCGTCGTCGTCGCCATCAACGCGTTCCCGACTGACACCAAGGCTGAGCTCGACCTAGTCGAGGCCAAGTGCAACGAACTTGGCGTCAACGTCGCGCTTTCCGAGGTCTGGGCCAAGGGCGGCGAGGGCGGAGTCGCACTCGCGGAGGAGGTCGTGCGCCTCTGCGACGAGCCCTCTGACTTCCACTTCTCCTACGAGCTCGACGGCAGCATCGAGGAGAAGGTCGAGGCCATCGCGACGCGCATCTACCACGCCGACGGCGTCGACTTCACGCCCACCGCGAGAAAGCAGCTCAAGAAGCTCACCGACCTTGGCTATGACAAGCTTCCCATCTGCGTCGCCAAGACCCAGTACTCCTTCACCGACGACCCGAAGAAGCTGGGCGCGCCCAAGGGCTTCAGGATCACGGTGCGTAACCTTCGTGTATCCGCCGGCGCCGGCTTCATCGTTGCGCTGACCGGTGACATCATGACCATGCCGGGCCTTCCCAAGGTTCCTGCCGCCGAGAAGATTGACGTTACCGAGGACGGCAGGATCGTGGGCCTGTTCTAGCCATCGTCGCTCAAACGTTGTTTCGGGCGCCCTGCGGGGCGCCCTTTGCTAGGAGATGTATGCACGAGAGACTGACTGACAAGACTCTTGCGGGCTTTGCCGAGGAGCTTTCTGCGCGCAAGCCCGTCCCGGGTGGTGGTGGCGCCGCCGCCTACGTCGGCGCGCTGGGCGTCGCCCTCGGTTCCATGGCGGGCTCGTTCGCGCTTGGAAAGGCGAGCCTGGAACAGTTCCAGGACGACGTGCGGGCCGACCTCGAGGCCGCCGAGCGCGTGAGGGGCAGCCTGATCGAGCTGGTCGACGGCGATGCCGCCGCCTACCTTGAGCTATCGCAGGCCTACAAGATGGACCGCACTGACGCCTCGAGGGCTGACGTGATCGAGCGTGCGACCAAGGGCGCGGCGAAGGTCCCGTTTGCGATGATGCGGGAGATCTGCTCCGCCATCGACCTGATCGAGGATCTTGAGAACAAGGTGAGCCATATGCTCCTCTCGGACATCGGATGTGGTGCGATCCTCTGCCGATCCGCGCTTGAGGCCGCCAGCCTCTCGGTCTTCGTCAACACCGAGTCGCTGGGCGACAGGGGCTTTGCCCAGAGCCTCGAGGCGGATTGCGCCGACATGCTGGACGACTACGTGCCCCGCGCCGAGGCCATCACGAGGCGAGTGGCGGATCGAATCAGGAGGCACTGATGGAGCTTGAGATGAGGGGAGCGCCGGTCGCCAAGGCCCTTGGGGCCAAGCTTTCCGAGCGCGTCGGGCGCCTTGCAGACGAGGGCGTCGTTCCCACGCTGGCCATAATCCGCGTCGGCGACCGACCCGACGACCTCACCTACGAGCGCGCTGCCACCAAGCGCTGCGAGGGTCTCGGCATGGCCGTGCGCAGAGTTGTTCTTCACCAGGGCTGTGCGCAGGAGGAGCTCCTCGGTGCCATTCGCGAGGCAAACTCAGACCCCTCGGTCCATGGCTGCCTGCTCTTTAGGCCCCTTCCAGAGCACCTCGACGAGGTACAGGCCTGCGAGGAGCTCGCGTTCCAGAAGGACGTCGACGGCGTGACGCGCGCCTCCTCCTTTGGCGTGTATGCGTCCCAGAGCCTGGGTTTCTCGCCCTGCACGGCTGAGGCCTGCGTTTGCCTTCTTGATCACTACGATGTTGCGCTCGACGGTGCCCGCGTGACCGTTGTGGGCCGCTCGCTCGTCATCGGCAGGCCCGTGGCGATGTTGCTCCAGGCGCGTGACGCCACGGTCACTCTGTGTCACTCGCACACGGTCGACCTCGCCGGCGCCTGCAGGGAGGCGGACGTCATCGTGGTCGCCACGGGAAGGCCCAACACGCTGCGTCCCGAGCACGTCAGGCCCGGACAGGTCGTCGTGGACGTTGGAATCAACTGGGACGAGGAGAACCAGCGCCTCGTCGGCGACGTCGACTTCGAGGGCGTCGCTCCCATCGTCCGCGCCATTACGCCCGTGCCGCGCGGCGTGGGCTCCGTCACCACCGCGGTCCTGGCCGAGCACGTTGTCAGGGCTGCCGAAAGGAGCGTTCGCTAGCATGGACAACCAACTATCGTACAACGCGCTCGACAAGAAGCGCGTCGAGGCCGCCGTTCGCGACTTCCTACTTGCCATCGGCGAGGACCCGGACCGCGAGGGGCTCAGGGGCACCCCTGACCGCGTGGCGCGCGCCTGCGAGGAGATCTTCGGTGGCATGCAGGAGGATCCTGGCGTCTACCTGCGCAAGCAGTTCCACGAGGGCGAGAACGAGGAGATGGTCATCGTCAGGGACATCGCGTTCTCGTCCATGTGCGAGCATCACCTGCTCCCGTTCGTCGGCAAGGCCCACGTTTGCTACATCCCGCGCAAGGGCAGGATCACGGGTCTCTCAAAGATCGCGAGGTGCGTCAACGGCTACGCCAAGCGCCCCCAGCTTCAGGAGCGCCTCACCTCGCAGATCGCCGACGCGATGATGCGCGAGCTCGAGCCCCTAGGCGTCCTCGTGGTCATGCAGGCCGAGCACACCTGCATGACGATGAGGGGCGTTCGCAGCGCGGGAGCGCTCACCGTCACCTCCGCCGTGCGCGGTTGCTTCGATAACCTCAAGACCCGCGAGGAGGCGCTGCGCCTCTTGGGCGTATAGCCTTCCCGGAAGGAGCATTCCCCACATGTACCAGGTTCCATTCGACGTCGAGCCCCTCACCTTCGAGGAGTCGCTGGACGTCCTTCACTCCGCGCTGCGCTTTGGCATCCAGCCCATGCTCGAGAGCGTCGAGGACATGTTGACCGCCTGCGGCGACCCCGACCTCTGCTTCAAGTGCATCCAGATCTCCGGTACCAACGGCAAGACCTCGACCGCCCGCTACACGGCGGCAATACTGGCGGGGGAGGGGCTCAAGGTCGCACTCTACACCAGTCCCGAGCTCGTAAGCTACAACGAGCGCATGGAGATCTGCGGCGCGCCAATCGCCAGGGACGCCTTCGCCCACAGCATTGCCGTCGCGCGCGAGGCGGGCAGAAGGGTCAACGAGTCTCGCGAGGCACAGGGCCTGAGGCCCTACGACATCACCGAGTTCGACACGCTGACGGTTGCGGCCATGGTCGCTTTCGCGGAGGCCCAGGTCGACGTTGCCGTGCTGGAATGCGGCATGGGCGGGCGCTGGGACGCGACGAGTGCCGCCAAGTCCATCTGCTCCGTCGCCGTGACCGGCGTCGGCCTCGACCACACGCGCATCCTGGGTGACACCCTCGAGGCTATCGCGGGCGAGAAGGCCGCCATCATCAAGCATGGGCGCACCTGCGTCCTGGGTGTGGGGACCGCGACGCCCGCGAGCGTGGAAGACGTCTTTCTCGACCGCTGCCGGGACGTGGGCGTGACCCCCGTCCTCCTGCGCCCCGACCGCCCCTTTGACGCCGCCGGAGAGCTCAATTCCGGCGAGCTCGCCTTCCATGGCGATCTTCCCAGGGCGGGATACCGCATCAGCCGCTTCCCGGGCCGTATCGGCGGCTCGCTTGTGGTTGACATCAAGACGCCCCTTGCCGAGTACGACGGCGTGAGCGCGCTCAAGCCTAGCTACCAGGCGGCCAACGTGTCCTGCGCCATCGTCCTGAGCGAGCAGTTCCTGGGTCGCCACCTCGATGCTGACGCACTCTTCGACTCGGTTGTGACCTGCCCTACGCCCGGACGTTTCGACGTCGTGCGACCCGAGCCGGTCGGCCTGATTGATGCGTGCCATAACCCCCAGTCGGTTGCCACATTCGTCTCTGCCGTGAGGGGGGTCGAGCCTGACGTCCGGAAGCGCCCTGTTCTTCTCCTTGCCGTCCTTGCCGACAAGGACGTCCGTGGCATCTGTCGCATCCTGGCGCCCGAGTTCCCGCGCTTCGTTGTCACGAAGACGCAGAGTCCCCGCGCGCTTGACGAGTCCGGACTCGCACGGATCCTGCGCGAGGAGGGGGGAGAGGTCGAGGCGACCTACCCCTCCGTTGAGGAGGCCCTCACGGCCCTGAGCGACAGGCCCTTCGTCGCCTGCGGATCCATCACGACGGCCGGGGAGGTCTCTAAGATCCTGCGCGGAAGCGACCGCTGGTAGCCACTCGCCGGAGTTTGTCCCTGCGGCCGCCTCCGCGCTCGCGTGCCGATGAGGTGTGGTGACGCCGTGCCTTGCCCGTTTGGGCACTCGCTTGGGCGCAGGTCTGATACAATTGCTCGAGTTATGGCCTGAGGCCATCAACGGAACCTTTGACGAAGAAGAAAGGTCATCGACGACATGTCTGAGCTTCTCGACCAGTTGATTACCCCTGAAGTGCGCATGGTCCTCTACCTGATGGTCGCGTGCCTCGTTATGCTCTACATCCTCTCGATCGTCTACGTCGTGCGCGATGCGCAGCGCCGTGGAGCCGAGCCCTGGTGGCTCTGGGCCGTTATCTCGGTCATTCCCATCGTCGGCCTTCTTGCCTACGTGATCCTTCGTCCCAGCTCCTACTTGGTTGACCGCGAGGAGCAGGACCTGGACATCGCCCTGCGCGAGCACCAGCTGTCCCACTACGGCATCTGCCCGAAGTGTGGCGCCCCCATCGACCGCGACTTCGTCGTCTGCCCGATCTGCAACACGCAGGTTCGCAACGTCTGCCCGACCTGCCATCGCCCGCTCAACGCGGACTGGAAGGTCTGCCCCTACTGCCGCACCCGCATCCAGTAGAGCCGCAAGCGCATACGCGAATCGATTGAGCCCGCCCTCTGGTGGGCTCTTTTGTTGGGCCGACGTCGCACATGGGGGAAGGGGATCCCTTTCGGGGGCGAGAAGTGCGTGGCCTTCTCGCCCGCATCCCGTCTTGCCTTGTCGCGCCTTCTTGTCGCGCCTTGCGGCCATCGCTTCTCGTCCTGTGGATAGCGATTGGGAATCGCCGGCCGACGCGTCTCGGCGTTTCGGCAAGCGTTACTATGCAAGCGCACGTTTTGGCAATAGCTAGCGGCCATTGGGAGTACCTGCATGAAGCCTTTGATCGGCCTGACGCCTCTTTACGATTCCGAGCACCCGAACCTCTGGATGCGCGACACCTATCAGGACATCCTTCAGCAGAGCGGGGCAATCCCGGTCGTTCTTTCGTTTGATAGCGACCCCGCGGACGTGGCTGCCATCCTGAGACGTCTCGACGGCATCGTGTTCACGGGTGGGGCGGACGTGAATCCAGCGCTCTACGGCCAAGAGAAGAAGCCGTTCTGCGGCGAAAACGTTGAGCGCCGCGACGTCCTCGAAAAGGAGCTCTTCCAGCAGGCCTATGCGCGCGACATGCCCGTCATGGGCATCTGCCGGGGCAGCCAGTTCATCAACGTCATGCTGGGCGGCACCCTGTACCAGGACATACTGACCGAGCGCCCCAACTCCTTCGACCACCGGATGAGGGACCATTTTGACGAGATCTCCCACTGGGTGGAGATCCAGCACGACACGCCCCTGTTTGACGTCGTTGGTTCCGCAACGTTCCCCGTCAACAGCATCCATCACCAGGGAATTCGCGGCCTGTCTCCCTACCTTGAGCCCATGGCCCTCTCGACAGACGGTCTCGTTGAGAGCTTCTACGCGCCGGCCAAGCGCTGCGTGTGGGGCATCCAGTGGCATCCCGAGTTCGCGTTCAAATCCGAGCCCCGCCAGCGCGAGATCGTCGAGGCCTTCGTCGCGCGCTGCGCGTAGCTGGCATCACGGCGTCGCCTGAGCCCGGTAGGCCTCCTACGTCCGGTCTCGTGCCTCGAGCCACGACGCCATGTGCTTCTCCATCTGTCTGAACGTTGCCTCGGTTGCGGGGTCGTCAAAGGTTCTGGAGAGCATCTCCTGAAGGTGCCCCTGCTCGAGCATAAGGGCGAGACTCGCTGGTCGAGCCAGCTCGTAGGCGAAGCAGATGTGGCCGACCAGCATGTCTGCGGGCTCTCTTCTGATGCTACGAGGGACGCAGCGGTGCCCGTAGAACGTATCCACCACCTCGGGCGTGAGACCGCTCTCGCGCATGTCCTGCGTGGTGACCCCGTATATGTCCTCGATCGGACTGAGGCAGTTCACCTTGAGGATGTCTATCTTGTCCGCGTCCCTCAGGATCTCGCAGTGCAGGCGCGTGCGCGGTGCCAGATTGCCCGGAAGGGCGAGCTCGCTGTGGAGTCCCACCGCGGCGCGCAGCAGGCCGTCGTCGGAGTCGTCTGACACGAAGGACCTTATCGCGCCCCTCTCTCCGAACAGGATCTCGCAGCCTAGATCGGCGTGGCTTACCGACTTTGCGTCCACAAACGTGTCGAAGCGTCTCACCTGCTCGAATCGTCCGATGTCGTGAAGCAGCCCCAGCAGCCAGGCCAGGTCCACCTCGTCCTTGGGCAACCTCTCGGAGCGGGCTATCCTCTCGCTGTTCAGCGCTACCCGAAGCGTGTGCGATAGCTTGAGCGCTATGCGTGGGTTCTTTGGGTCGTAGCGCTCCGTGAACTTCTTGAGGGCCTCTGTCGCCCGGCTGCGGTCGATTTGCATCCTGTTCCTTTCGCTCATTGGCATGAGGTTAGCAGAGCGTGGGGAGGGCGCGACGCTCCTCGTTTCGCCACGCTGGCTGCGTTCACTCTGTGTTGATATGCGGGCTGGTTGCATCTGTGCAGCTCACGCTTGTGCCAACTGCTATGATGTTGCGCTGTAATGTCGATTGCCACAAAAAGGATTCGTGAGATGTTCCGATCTGCGAACAACGCCACAATCACCTCCTATCCCGTCTTGCGCAAGCTGACGGCCACATGCGGCACTCGAACTCAGACTATCTAGGCGCCTGTCCTTTCACCGGACCCTGCGGGGTCGTGCGACATGCGCCATGCTCCACTTTTCATTTCTCCCACTTGCATCTCACTCTGAGAAAGAGGTTTGTTCATGAAGGTTCTGTTTAACGACGGTCACGTTGACGAGATTCCCCAGGAGGAGGAGCTCCACGTCATCCGCCACTCTGCCGCCCACATCATGGCCCAGGCCATCAAGCGCCTGTACCCCGAGGCCGACTTCGCCTACGGACCTGCGACCGACAACGGCTTCTACTACGACATTGACCTGCCCGAGGGTCAGAAGATTTCCGAGGACGACTTCCCCGCAATCGAGGCGGAGATGAAGAAGATCGTCAAGGAGAACCTCAAGTTCGAGACCTACGAGCTCTCTCGCGAGGACGCCATCAATCACATGGAGGAGCGCGGCGAGAAGTACAAGGTCGAGCACATCGGCGACCTTGACGAGGACGCACGCATCACGTTCTACAAGCAGGGCGAGTACGTCGACATGTGTGTCGGTCCTCACCTCATGTACACGAAGGCCCTCAAGGCCTTCAAGCTCACCGGCGTCTCTGGCGCGTACTGGAAGGGCGACTCCAACAACAAGATGCTCACCCGCATTAACGGCGTCGCCTTCCGAAACAAGGACGAGCTCACCGAGTACGAGCGCCTGCTCGCCGAGGCCGAGAAGCGCGACCACCGCAAGATCGGCAAAGAGATGGAGCTCTTCATGATGTCGGAGGCCGGCCCCGGCTTCCCCTTCTGGCTTCCCAACGGCATGCGCGTCCGTAACGCCCTCATGCAGTACTGGCAGGAGATGCAGGACAAGTTCGGCTACGAGCAGGTCCAGACGCCGATCATCCTCTCCCGCTCTCTGTGGGAGACCTCTGGTCACTGGGATCACTACAAGGAGAACATGTACACCACGCTCATCGACGACGAGGACTATGCCGTCAAGCCGATGAACTGCCCCGGTGCCTGCCTCATCTACAAGAGCCGTCCCCGCTCCTACCGTGACCTCCCGCTGAAGCTTGCAGAGGCCGGCCTTGACCACCGTCACGAGCTCAAGGGCGCCCTCCACGGCCTCTTCCGCGTCCGCGAGTTCACCCAGGACGATGCCCACCTCTTCATCACTCCCGAGCAGATCACCGATCAGGTCACCGACACCATGCACCTGATTACAGCCTACTACCAGCAGTTCGGCTTCCCCTACAAGGTCGAGCTGTCCACTCGCCCCGAGGACTCCATGGGCTCCGACGAGGACTGGGAGCGTGCGGAGGAGGGTCTCAAGAAGGCTCTCGAGACCATGGGCGTCGAGTACACCCTGAACCCCGGCGATGGCGCGTTCTACGGCCCCAAGATCGACTTCCACCTGCAGGACTGCCTTGGCCGCACCTGGCAGTGCGGAACCATCCAGCTTGACTTCCAGCTGCCCCACAACTTCCAGCTCGAGTACGTCGATTCCGACGGCTCCAAGAAGCAGCCGATCATGATTCACCGCGCCGGCTTTGGCTCCTTCGAGCGCTTCACCGGCATGCTCATCGAGCAATACGAGGGCAAGTTCCCCACTTGGCTCTCTCCCTGCCAGGTCAAGGTCCTTCCCGTTTCCGAGAAGACCCGTGAGTACGCCAACGAGGTCGCATCCAAGCTTCGCGACGCCGGCATCCGCGTGAAGGTCGACGAGCGTGACGAGAAGATCGGTTACAAGATTCGTGAGGCTCGCTCCATCGACCGTGTCCCCTACATGCTGATCCTGGGCGAGAAGGAGAGGGACAACGTCACCGTCTCCGTCCGCGACCGCGCGACGAACGAGACCACCGAGCGTCAGCTTGACGAGTGGCTGCCCGAGCTCCTCGCCGAGATCAAGGAGCGCCGTGGCTAGACTTCGCGCTCTTGCGCTTTAACAAGATTGATGTGCCGGGTCCGACGGTTCGGGCCCGGCATTTCTTTACCCGTGTTCGCGCTTGGAGTAGCGTTTCAGGAGAAGGAGGGGATTTAGATGGGCAATGGCTTCGCCAAATCGGATGCCTGCACGGCCGTGGCGAAGAGGCTAGGTCATGGACGCGTCTTCTTCATTCGGCAGGACGTGGCGTCCGCCTCCGCGACTCTCGAGAGGCTTGTCTCGCCGCTTGTTCGCGATCTGCGTATTGTCAGCCCCCTGTACGGCACCCCCATCCGCTGTCGCGACCTCAAGGGCGAGGCAGAGCGGGCACGCCAGGGTGGAGTCGCTCTTGCGGCTGACTTGAGCGGACTTACGTCGCTTGGGTGCTTTGCCTTCGTGCGCGGCTGCGACGCCATGGTTGAGGACCTTTCGCCCCTCGGCCCTCGCTTCGGGGGCCTGTGTGCAATTGGCGTGTCCAAGGCATTTCTCGCCCGCCATCGCATCGACGCTGACGCCCTCGTCGCAGGGCTTCCCCTTGCGGCCGAAGTCGATCTTGCGGGGCTTGAGGACGCCGTACTCGCGTTCGACGAGAAACGGAGGCGCTCTAGTGACGTTGCCCAGGTCGTTGCGACGTATCTTCTGTGTCATCCCCGCGTGAGGCGCGTGTGGTATCCGGGCATCAAGGGCGATGACTCCTTTGCTGCCGCCAGCAACGTCTTGCAGGGAGGCTTTGGCCCGGTTGTCGACTTCGAGGCAGAAGGCGAGCTCGCGAGCGCGGCGCTGCCCACCTGTGTCCAACTTGTTTCCGGAGCGGCAACTGGTACGATTGTGCGTGTTACCTGCATTGATACCGAAGCCTTGGCCTTCGTGGCCGATCTCGAGCGCCTTTTCTGAACGCCGGAAGAACTCATCTGTTAGTATGGAGTAGCAGTATCTGCAATTTGTCAGACCATTGGATAGGAGAAGACTCCCATGAAAACGGGCATTTTGAAGAAGGTCGTGTTCGGCGTTATGGCGTGCGTGCTGTCCCTTGGCGTCGCTGGCGGCCTCTCCGCCTGCGGTGGCAATGCCGAGCAGGTGATCCGCGACGGCATCGACAGCGAGCTCAGCGCCTTCAAAAACCCGACCAAGGAGAACCTCAGCAAGTACGTCGACGAGGACTCCTCCTCTATCTCTCAGATCAAGAGCTATGGTGTCGATCCGTACGAGTTCCTCGGTCACGTCTTCGACAAGTTCGACTACGAGATTGGCGACATCAAGGTTGACGGTGACACGGCCACTGCCGTCGTGACCGTCAAGAACGTCGACGTTGCTTCTGCACTGGAGGAGACTTCTGATTACTTCAAGAGCTCCGATAACGCCGCCGAGCTCATGGAGATCTACCAGTCGGATGGCAAGATGGGGCTCTACAAGAAGTTCTTCTCCCAGTTTTACGAGTTCGTCGACGCCAAGGAGGACACGGTCAGCACCGATGTGACCATCCACCTGACCAAGAAGGACAACACCTGGTCCATCGACGACGACAGCATCACCGACCTCGTTAAGGGTGCCTACGGTGGCGCCGACCTCTCCAGTCTCGAGTAGTTCGGGGGTGGACGCCGCGATTCCTTAAACAAGGAACGTCCAACTCGCTAAGGTAGCAGGTCCTGGCTCGTCTGAGTCAGGACCTGCTCTTGTCGTGCGGCGATTTGCTGGTGAGAAGGGCTTGCCATCGGTGCCGAGGCCGTGGCTCGGCTGTGTCTCCGCCTACCTCACGACCATCTCGTAGCGTAGGAACTCGAAGGGTATGCCTGCCTTCGTCGTGCCTGCGCCCTGACGCTCCGCAAGCGTCCAGTCGTCGGACTCGTCGAGGTTCTGGAAGAAGGCGTCCGGCGCTTCCGTGACGGTATCGTTCATCGTCACGTAGACCCCCTGGCACTGGTTCAGAAGCGCGCGGTAGATGGAGTCACCGCCGATGAGCCAGACCTTTTCGTCATCCTTGGTGAGCTCGATTGCAGCGGTGGGGGAGCAGACCGTCTCCGCCGTCGTCCCCTCTGGCAGGTCGTCGGAATTGGGCAGGACGTACGAGGCGTTCCTGGTGATGATCACGTTGCGACGTCCCTTGAGCGGGCCTCCGGGGAAGCTCTCGTAGGTCTTCCTGCCCATGATGCAGGTGCATCCGCGCGTGAGTTCAACGAAGCGGTGCATGTCCTCCTTGTTGCGGACGAGCAGCTGGCCGTCCTTTCCGATCGCCCAGTCCTTCGTGACGGATACGATTGCGTCCATGTCCCACCTTTCATGATAAGGGGCGCCTTGCGGCGCCCCATGCTGTTGCCTTTTGTCATCTTGTGAGGCTCGTGCGTTTGACACTTGCCCGCCGCCGGTCGGCAATGGCCTGTTAGATGGCGATGGGGATGTTCTTGACCTGCGGGCCGTGCTCGTAACCCTCGACGATGAGGTCGTCGGTCGTGAAGTCGTAGAAGTTCTTGACCTCGGGGTTGAGGCGCACGGTCGGCGCCGGGTGCTTCTCGCGACCGATGAGGTCCTTGATGATGTCGACGTGGCGGTCGTAGATGTGCGCGTCCGAGATCATGTGGACGAGCTCGCCCGGAATCATGTCGCTGACCTGAGCGACCATCATGAGCAGGATGGCGTACTGGCAGACGTTCCAGTTGTTGGCCGCGAGGATGTCCTGGCTGCGCTGGACCAGCAGCAGGTTAAGCGTGGGCTTCTCCTCGTTGGGATCCTGCGTCACGTTGTAGATGACGTTGTAGGCGCAGGGGTAGAGGTTCATCTCGGAGAGGTCCGCGAAGGTGTAGAGGTTCGTGATGATCCTACGGGAATAGGGGTTCTCGCGCAGGTCCTTCAGGACGCGGTCCATCTGGTCATAGTCGCCGTCGGGGTAGTGCGAGACCTGACCGACCTGATAGCCGTAGGCCTTGCCGATCGAGCCGGACTCGTCTGCCCATTCGTCCCAGATGTGGGAGTGGAGGTCGTTGATGTTGTTCGACTTCTTCTGGTAGATCCAGAGGATCTCGTCCATCGCGCTCTT
The DNA here is from genome assembly GCF_900111255.1 of Parafannyhessea umbonata. Taxonomy (GTDB): domain Bacteria; phylum Actinomycetota; class Coriobacteriia; order Coriobacteriales; family Atopobiaceae; genus Olsenella_J; species Olsenella_J umbonata_A. The sequence goes on along the minus strand of NZ_FOGP01000002.1, from coordinate 107,922 downwards.
GAGCGCGGTTCGCCTCAGCGTCAGCGCGGGAAACTCCTCGCGCAGGTCATAGCGGTTGCATACGCCGAACTTCTTGATGGTGTAGGCGGGCGTTCCGTCCTCCCAGTGCGGGCGGACCTTCTGCCCCTCCGTCGTCGTGCCGTTCTCGATGATATCGGAGCACATCGAGATGAAGATGTCATCAGCCTTGCTCATGCGCACTCCCTTTCTGTCGCGTCCTGCCTAGAGCGTTTGACGGACGAGCTCCTGCCCGAGTACAAATGCCGCGGCGACGTGTCCGGAACGCGAGCTGCCGTGGCCTTCGCTGCCGTAGAGGTTGTCGTAGATGGTGTCGTAGCCGTCTTGGTACCAGTCAGGGTCGTCGTCCAGCTCGTTCAGGTAGTCTTCGTCCCAGCCAAGCGGTCCCTCGGCGTAGGTCACGTGGTCGTAGGCCAGCTCGACAATGTGGGCTATCGTGCTCTGCACCCACCATGAGGCGAGCAGGAGGACGGCAAAGACCACGCCGACGATCACGTAGGCGGTGTTTCCGGAGTTCTCGTTGTCGGGGTCCGTCGTCGCGGATGGCGACTGAATGAAGCCCTGCTCCGGCAGCTCGCTCGCCTGGGTGCTTGCGTTGGGGCTCGTGGGTCCTGTCATTTCCAATGTTCTCCTCCCTTGTGACCTCGCAACATCATACCCGAGCCTTGCGGCCGGGCGTCACTCTGCACGTGAAAGAAAGATTACAGCCTATTGGCGGAGAAGATCTCGGCCCACCCGGTCCCGAGCGCCTGCACGAGGCCACGGTCTGCCGGCAGCCAGCTCACGTCCAGGAGCTGGTCCCGCGTGAGCCAGCGCAGCTCCTCGTGAACGGCCCTATGCATGTGCGGCTCCGACCCGTGCGCGAGGTTGCAGACGAAGCACTCCATCTTGAGGTGAAAGCTCGGGTAGTCGTGCTCTACCGTGTCGAGGTACCAGAGCGTATCGATCTTCGCGTCCAGCTCCTCTCGTATCTCGCGGCGCAGCGCCTGCTCCGGCGTCTCGCCGTCCTCGATCTTGCCGCCGGGAAACTCCCATCCGTCGCTCAGGTCTCCGTAGGCGCGCCTTGCGGCGAGGATGGTATCGCCCCTCAGTATTACCGCTGCGGCTACGTTGATGATGTCCTTCTCGCTCTGCATTGCTACTCGCTCTCCAGCTTGACGATTGCGTACGACTTGCCTTCGGGACTTGCCAGGTCGATGGTCTTCCCGTGCTCCGCGTTGTGGATTCTCGGCACGATCGTATCGCCTAGGAGAGCCATGTTCTTGTATTGGACTGCGATGCGGTGGAGGTCGACCTGGTCGCCGGATTCCGCCAGCGCGTCAAGCGCCATCGAGATGTACTGCGCGTTGTTGACGTGACGGTTCGTGTCGAGGTGCTGCTCGACGACGAGGATCGGCGTGGTCTCTGTCGCGGGACCCCTGACGGCGATCTTGCGCTGTGTCGTTGGCATGTCGAGCCGTGACTCTCCCGTGAGGTACGCCTCCTGCCCCTCGGGCACGCGCACCGGGCGCCGCTCCTGCGTGTCGAACGCGAACCAGAGCGAGTCGGCGCGGACGCAGGGGCTCTCTCCGCTGCGCGCGATGGTGAAGTTTCTTGAGGCCATCAGGCGCCTTATGTCGTAGCACCAGGTGCTCGTGGTTATGGGCTCGTCGAATGAGGGAAGCTCGTCTATCTCGATCTGCCATGCCGCGATGAACCACGCGAAGTGCCTCTTGCGCATGTAGTCCAGGCCCAGGCCGACGGCCTCCGAGTGGAAGGTCGAGCAGTCCTGAAGGTAGTTGACGAGCGCAAGTATGGAGAGCCTGCCGTCCTCGCTGCATTCGCTGTAGCGAACGCGACTGTCGAATGAGTACATCCTGAAACCTTTCTTGCCTCTTGTCCGTCGCTCCGACGCCAAGGCTGGGGGACGCTTGCGGTGATCTATCTGGTGCGGACGGTTCCCTTCTTGCGGTAGGGGCTGTTGGCGTCCACCACGAGCTGGTTCGCTCCCGGGAGCGCGTGGGCCTCGTATCCCATCGTGAGGTCTGTCACCACGTCTCCGTCCACCTGCATGGGCATGGGGGAGGACGACCTGACCGAGATGCTCTTACCGACGAAGTGCTCTATGAATGGCCTTCCCGCCCGGGCCTTCTTGTCGAATATGCCAGAGAGCATGGGCATGAGCAGCTGGACTGCGTCGGTGGTCGCCAGGACGATGACGTCTAGGAGGCCATCTGCCATGGTGCAGTTCGAGACGATGTCGATGTCGCCCTGCATGGTGGCGTTGTTGGCGACGATGCAGGCTATGCCCCTGCGTCTGAACGTCCTGCCGTCGACCGTGATGTCGTAGGTTACGACCTTCGGGTGGGCGTTGGCGAGCGCCGCTGCGAAGTACGCGGCCTCTCCCATGGTCCGCTTGTTGGGGATGGCGTCCTTCATGAGGGTGGCGTCGAATCCCGAGCCCGCCATGAGAGCGAAGCCCCGCGTCTTGCGCAAGCCCCGGCCGTCAACCCACGAGATCTCGCCCAGGTCCGTCTCTGCGACGGCGCCGGCCACGCAGCTCTCTGCAATTGCCCAGGGCTCGCTCGCGCAGCCGAGGTTTCCGAAGATGAGGTTCGCGGTGCCCGAGGGGAAGATGCAGGTCCTCACCCCGCGAAAGCGAAGCGCGTACAGGAGGTTGGCCACGGTGCCGTCGCCTCCCGAGACGACCACAAGGTCGAAGTCTTCGGCGTCCGTGACCGCCTCGGTTGCCCCCGAGTCGTCGGGAAGGACCCTGAGCACGCATTCGTCACCCTGCCTGACGAGGGCGCGCTCGAACTCGAATATGGCGTCGGAGCCAAAGCCTGACTTCGTGTTATGGACTATGAGCGTGCGCATGATACCTCCAGACTCCTTATGTATCATGATGTGTCGGCGGCAGTGCCGCTACCTAGATGTTAGCCAATTAGTAGCGAAACGAGCGTTTGTGTATATTGATGACGCCGGCGCGCTTGCCGAGTTCTGCAAGCGCGCCTCAAGTACCCGTGTCCTGGCGGTCGACACCGAGTTCCTTAGGGAGAAGACCTTCTATCCCAAGCTGTGCCTCATCCAGGTCGCAACCCCTGAAGAGTCCGCAGCGGTGGACCCCATCCTGATCGACGACCTCTCTCCTCTGGTTGCCCTGCTCGAGGATGAGTCCATCACCAAGGTCTTCCACGCGTGTACCCAGGATCTCGAGGTAATCTTCCGCGAGCTTGGCTGCGTGCCCAAGCCCCTTTTTGACACCCAGGTCGCGGCGGCCTTCCTGGGGCACCGCCAACAGATTGGCTATGGCGCCCTTGTCGAGTCGCTCTGCGGTGTCCGTCTTCCCAAGGCCGAGTCACTCACCGACTGGTCCAGGAGGCCGCTCGATCCCGAGCAGCTCGAGTACGCGGAGGATGACGTCATCTATCTGCCGCGCATTTACGACGACATGATGAGCGAGCTCATCAAGCGAGACCGCCTCTCGTGGGTGATTCCCGAGATGGAGGACCTGCTCGACCCCTCGGTCTTCGCGCGTCCGCCCGAGCTCGCGTACGTCCACTTGAAGCGCTCCGGGTCGCTTACGCGCAAGCAGCTTGCCGTCGCGCGCGAGGTGTGCGCCTGGCGCGACCGAGAGGCGGCCCGTCGCAACGTTCCGCGCAAGTGGGTCCTCTCGGATGAGGTCATCGTCGAGGCCTGCAAGCGCGTCCCGCGTACGGTCGAGAGGCTCAAGCGCATCCGCGGCACCGAGCAGCTGGGCAACCGCGACGCCCAGGGCGTCGTTGCGGCCATCTCGACTGGCGTGGCATGCCCTCCTTCGGACTATCCCGTGACGCTGCGCAAGGAGCGCCCGTCAGCCGAGACCGAGAGCGTCGTTGACCTGATGAACGCAATGCTGAGGCTCATGGCCGAGAAAAGCGGCATTGCTCCCCAGCTGATCGCGACCAAGGACGACCTGGTCGACTTCGTGAGCCATCGCGACTCGCGACTCTCCAAGTCCTGGCGCTACGACCTCGTCGGTCGGGAGCTCGAGGGGCTTCTGATGGGCAAGGTTGGCCTCACGGTGAAAGACGGCAGGGTCGAACTGTTGTAGCAATTGATGTCGGGCGAGAAGGCTATGGTCATCTCGCCCGGATTTTTCGCGGCGGAATCTGGGTAGAAGCGGTTTAAACGTCGCTTGTCTGGAGGATGAGATGGTTCGTTACGGATATGGCTTTGACTACGCGTATCTGCTGATCATTATTGTTTCTGTGGCGCTGGGCGCCCTTGCCCAGGCCTATATCAGGTCCGCGTACAAGAAGTGGTCCCACGTGGGAGCCACGATGGGCAAGACCGGGGCGCAGGTCGCGCGCGAGATGCTTGACGCGCAGGGTGCCTCTGCCGTCGGCATCACGAGCGTCGCCGGCCACCTGACCGACTACTATGACCCTCGCGACAACTGTCTCCACCTCTCGCAGGAGAACTTCGGCGGCGGCTCGGTCGCCTCTGTCGCCGTGGCGTGCCACGAGGCGGGTCATGCCGTGCAGACCGCTCATGGCTACGCGTTCGGAAGGATCCGCACGGCGCTCGTTCCCGTCGTCAACTTCACGCAGCGCGCGTGGAGTGTCCTCTTCCTCTTGGGCATCGTCATGAACTTCTCGGGGCTCACGAGTCTCGCCATCGTCTGCTTTGCGTTCTCGGTTTTGTTCCAGATCGTCACCCTTCCCGTCGAGATTGACGCGTCGCGCCGTGCCGTTCGCTACCTTTCTACGGTCGGCGGCGGCATCGACGAGCGCGGTGCCCGCTCGGTCCTGACTGCGGCCGCCCTCACCTACGTCGCCGCAGCGCTCATCTCGGTGATGCAGCTGGTCTACCTCCTTGCTCGCTCTAACAGGCGATAGCATGGCCGATGGTGTAGAGGTACTTTCCGTACACGAGGCGGTTGGGATTGCGAGCAGCTACGTTGGCGAGATTCCGACGCTTGTCGTCAACGGTGAGGTCAGTGGCTTTCGTGGGCCGAACCGGCGCTCCGGACACTGCTACTTCTCTCTGAAGGATTCCGAGAGCAGCATGGATGCCATCGTGTGGCGTGGCGTCTACGAGTCAAGCGGCGTCGTTCTGAAGGATGGCCTGCAGGTCCAGATGACCGGCTCCTTCAGCGTGTACAAGAACAGCGGCAGGCTCTCTTTCGTCGCCAAGAGGCTCGAGGTCGCCGGCGAGGGTGCCCTTCGCCAGAAGGTCGCCGAGCTCGCGCGCAAGCTCGAGCGCGAGGGGCTCATGGATGTCTCGCGCAAGCGACCCGTTCCGAAGTTCTGCTCCCGTATCGTCGTTGTCACGTCGCTCTCCGGAAGCGTCATCGACGACGTCAAGAGGACCCTCGCCCGAAGGAACCCGCTGGTCAGAATTCAGGTTGCCGGATGCATGGTACAGGGGCCGGGCGCCGAGCGGACCATCATCAGGGCTCTTGGGATCGCGGCCGCAGCAAAGCCCGACGCCATCCTGCTGGTCAGGGGCGGTGGCTCCTTCGAGGACCTCATGACGTTCAACGACGAGGCGCTGGCGAGGGCGGTCGCCGCGTGTTCCGTTCCCGTGGTCACGGGCATCGGGCACGAGCCGGACACCTCCATCTGCGACATGGTCTCCGACATGCGCTGCTCGACCCCCACGGCCGCGGCCGAGGCCGTTGCGCCCAGCATTGACATGCTCGAGCGGACGATCAACGAGCGCGCTGGAAGGCTTCGCAAGGTCGCGCGCGACTCTATGGGTACGCTTTCTGATGGAAACCAGATGATGGGCGAGCGCATGGCCCGCGCTTTCTCCGTCTCCTTCGCGCGTCATGAGGCATATGTCGACTCCCTCGCAAGCAGGAAGTGCCTGAGCACGCCACTTTGGATGGTCCAGAACAGACAGGATCAGCTCAACCAGACCGAGGATCGTCTCCATGCGGCGCTTCCCCGTGGCCTTGCCGCCAAGGCGGCAGAGGTTGACTTGTCTGCTCGTCGATTGAGAGGCGTCTCAGGTTGGTTGCTGGAACCATTCAGGTCGATCGTCGCGCGCTCCGCGGGAACGCTCGACGCGCTGTCACCACTCAAGGTCCTGTCGCGAGGCTATTCGATCGCGAAGGGACCTGACGGCAGGGTTCTCTCTTCGATCGACTCTGTCGAGCGGGGAGACAGCCTCTCTGTCGTACTCGCCGACGGTGAGATTCGGGCAACGGTCAACGGTAAGACGAGTAAGTAAACTATGCGACCCGTAGTCGCGAGAGGGGATACCATGGCAGAGCAGGGCAAGAAGATCGAAGAGATGACGTTCAAGGAGGCCTCGATCGAGCTCGAGCAGATCGTTCGGTCGCTCGAGGGCGGTGACCTCGAACTCGAGGAGTCTCTCGAGAAATATGCAAGGGGAGTGGAGCTTCTCAAGAGCCTTCGCTCCCGCCTTGCCAACGCGGAGCAGAAGGTCCAGGTTCTGCTCGACGAGACCAACGTGGACGAAGAGCTGACGGACACCACCGCAGCTCCCTCGGTAGCATTCATCAACGAGTAGGAGACAGCATGGCTCAGAAAGACGACTGCATCTTTTGCAAAATTGCCAACCACGTAATTGAGTCTGACTACGTCTACGAAGACGACCTGGTGTGCGCCTTCAGGGACAACAGCCCCCAGGCTCCAGTCCACGTTCTGGTTGTCCCCAAGGACCACTACGACAACATCGTCGACGGCGTTCCCGCCGACGTGCTCGCGGCCATGGTTCACGCGGTCGGCGAGGTCGTGCGTATCTGCGGCATCGACAAGGACGGCTTCCGCGTGATCGCCAACACGGGCGCGGCTGCGGGCCAGACCGTCATGCACCTTCACATGCACGTACTTGGCGGCAAGAAGCTCGGGGAGGGACTCATTCCCGAATAGTTTCTTTGACAACCGTTCACCGCCAAAGTGCCCTCGCTTGCAGATGACTTGGAAGCGAGGGTTTATTATGGCTAAGGCCTTTTTGACGCAGGGCCAGTTACTATCCTTGAGAGGAGATTCATGAACGTTCTGGTTATCAACGCCGGCAGCTCTTCGCTGAAGTACCAGCTTCTCGACACGAAGTCCGGCAACGTCTATGCCAAGGGCAACTGCGAGCGCATCGGTATCGACGGCTCCTTTGTCGGCCACGAGGAAAACGGTGGCGAGAAGCAAAAGCTCGAGGTCGCCCTTCCCGACCACAAGACGGCCATCAAGCACGTGTTCGAGATTCTCGGGCAGGCAGGCTTCGACACCGACAAGATCGAGGGGATCGGTCACCGCGTCGTCCAGGGCGGCTGGTACTTCCCCGAGTCCAAGGTCGTCACCGACGAGACCCTCGGCTGGGTCCGCGAGGTCGCTCCTCTCGCACCGCTTCACAACTATGCCGAGGCAGACGTCATCGAGATCTGCCGCGAGATGTTCCCGTCTATCGGCAACGTGATCGTGGCGGACACGTCCTTCCACTACGGCATCCCCGAGAAGGCGCATCGCTACGCCCTCCCGCGCGACGTCGTCGACAAGCTTCACATCCGCAAGTACGGCGCCCATGGCACCTCGCACCGCTATGTCTGGAGGAAGACGAACGAGTTCCTGAAAGGCGACGTTCACAAGCTCGTCTCCTGTCACCTTGGCTCCGGCGCCTCCCTCTCGGCCATCCAGGATGGCAAGGACATGGACACGACCATGGGCCTAACCCCGCTCGACGGCCTCATCATGGGCACGCGCTGCGGCACCATCGACCCCGCTACCGTGTGCTATCTCCAGCGCGAGGGCGGCTACAGCGTCGATGAGGTCGACACGATGATGAACAAGCAGGGTGGCATGCTTGCCCTCTCGGGTGTCAGCTCCGACACGCGCGACATCGAGGAGGCCGCCAACAACGGCGACGAGAACTGCCAGCTTGCCATGGAGATGTTCTATTACCGCACCTCTCAGCTCATTGCCGAGATGGCGCAGTCGCTCCACGGCTTCGACACCATGGTCTTTACGGCCGGTATCGGCGAGAACTCCAGCAGCATGCGCCTTGGCGTCGCCAAGGAGCTCGAGTGGCTGGGCGTAAAGATCGACGAGGAGAAGAACAGCGTTCGTTCCGGCGAGCCCCGCGTCATCAGCACGGATGACTCCGCCGTCAAGGTCCTTGTCGTCCCCACTAACGAGGAGCTCATGATCGCCCTCGATGTCGAGGAGCTTCTGGACAAGTAGTTCCAGACCGTCTCACGACTAGCGAGAGGGGTCGCGCCTTCCGGCGCGACCCCTCCTTGTTTTGTTGCACCTCTCTGTTTGTGGCTAGCGGGTGAGGCCGCTTTTTCTCCACGGGAGCCAGTCGAGGAAACCACCCTTCTCCTTAGAGCCGGGCCTGACGTAGTGGTAGGCAATGCGCGGCGTTCCGTCCTCGACGAAGACGGTTCCGCAGGGCTTGAAGCCAATGCTTTCAAGGAGGCCTCGCATGGGGGCGTTCTTCTCGTGCGTGTCGGTCCTGACGTTGTCGGCCGACTGGCAGGCCCATGACATCATGAAGCTTCCTATGCCTCTGCCCTGGTACTTTGCCGCAATGCGATGGACGACGAAGTAGGGCATGTCGTTGAGCCAGTCCCCGTCCTCGATCTTGAGGTAGGTCGTGTCCGGCCCAGGGACGAGGCTGAGGCACCCGACTATCTCGTCGCCGTCGAGGCAGACGAATTGGCAGCCTCGCATCGTGTCGATTCTGGCGTCCTCCTCGGTGGGGTAGCAGTTGGGCCACTGGCTTTCGTTGCCCGTGCTGCGCATGAACTCTCGTGCGCCGTCGAACAGCGATGCGATTTGCGACACGTCCCGCCTCGTTGCGGGTCTGATGCTCAGCATGTTTCTCCTAGAAAGGTCTCATTGTGAACGAGTGCGTGCTGGTTGCGCCCGGCTGCAGGATCTCGATGCCGCGCTTCTCCTCGAACACGTCACTCTCGTCCGTTGCCGTTGCGCAGCCCGTCCAGGGCTCAAGCGCGACGAAGGGCGCGTCTCCTGCGGCAGACCACACGCCGAGGAAGTCGAATCCCCCGAAGTCCACCTGGACGCCGTGGCCGCTGGGGCCGACCAGCCTGATTGTGCGCTGTGGCACGTCCTCGAACACCAGGGTGTCGACGTCGAAGGTCCCGTGGGTGAGCTGGAGCGCCCTCGAGTTGGAAAGCAGGTCGATGCGGCTTCCGAAGTCCAAGAGCCCCGTCGAGGTGTCTATGCGCGGCGTCGCGTAGGTCCAGTCCTCGGCAAACTCCAGACGGTACTGGTCGAAGCTGTCGGAGCGCTCGGGGCCCGCCGGGATGTTGAAGGCGGGGTGTCCTCCAAGGACGAACGGAAGGTCCTCCTCGCCGGTGTTCCTCACGTAGAAGGTCTGGCGCAGCGCTTCGCCCTCGATCTCGTAGCTCATTTCGAGCTCGAACTCGTAGGGGAAGCGAGCAAGGGTTTCCTCGTTCGAGGCAAGACGGTAGACGAGGGTGTCGTCCTCGGCGTGTGAAAGCTCGAACGCGCAGTTCCTCGCGATGCCATGCCTCCCCAGGCTAATGGGGCCGGCGGCCGAGGTCGCGTGGTCGCCCCTGAGGCTCCCAACGATGGGGAAGAGGACGGGGGCGCGACGGGGCCACCACCTCTCGTCTCCCTGCCACAGGTACTCGCAGCCTTCCTTCTTGAGGCTCATGAGCTGTGCGCCCTGCGAACTGACGGTTGCCTCCAGGCCGTTTGCCGCTATTGTGCTCAGACTTTCCACGTTGTTCCTCCTTGGGTGGTCGTCGTGGTTTCATTATGCCCCAATGAGGTTCATTGGCACTGCCCCGCGTGTTGCGTCCTTGTTGCCGCCCAATGCGCTCGCGGATACCGTTCGCCTTTTACAAAACGTACGACGTGTTAACAATCTGCGTGCCAGTTCGAGCTGATACTACGCTTTAGCTTGTAAAAGTTTGCGGACAAGCAGTTAGGAGTCTCAATGATTCAGAATCAGCTCAATGCCTGCGGCTTTCAAGGGGTGAGCGGCGCGCTTCTCGTTGACGGGTCGCCTGCCATCCTCATCGAAAAGGCTATCAGCAACAAGGAGGGAATCCTCACCTCGAAGGGGGCCCTTGCGGTCGAGACGGGCGCGTACACCGGTCGCTCGCCCGAGGACAGGTTCATCGTCGACACACCTGACGTACACGACAAGATTGCCTGGGGCAGCGTCAATAAGCCCTTCCCAGTAGAGGGCTATCGGCGCGTGAGGAAGGCTATCATCGACTACCTCTCGGCACGCGACCTCTATGTCGTGCACGCCGTCGCCGGTGCCGACCGCCGTTGGTGCCGCAAGTTCCTTGTGGTGTGCGAGCGCGCAAGCCAGGCGCTCTTTGCGCGCCAGCTCCTCGTGCGTCCCTCGAAGCGCCAGATTGCCGACTTTGAGCCCCAGGACTTCAACGTTCTTGTCGCCCCGGGCCTCAAGCTTAATCCGGCGGTTTACGGCACCCATTCTGAGGCCGTCGTCCTTCTCAACTTCGAGGAGAAAACCGTTCTCATCGCGGGAACGTCGTATTCCGGCGAGATAAAGAAGGCGATCTTCTCGGTCATGAACTACCTCATGCCCGTCGAGGAGGGCGTCCTTCCCATGCACTGCTCGGCGAACATGGACCCCGTCACGGGAGAGACGGCGGTCTTCTTCGGACTCTCCGGCACCGGCAAGACCACGCTCTCCGCCGACCCGCAGCGCATGCTGATTGGCGACGACGAGCACGGCTGGGCCTCGGGTTCCGTTTTCAACTTCGAGGGCGGATGCTATGCCAAGGCCATCTGCATCTCGCAGACCACCGAGCCCGAGATCTACCGCGCAATCAAGTTCGGCAGCGTGTGCGAGAACGTGGTCGTCGATCCCGTCACTAGGAAGCCTGACTACTTTGACGGCTCCCTTACCGAAAACACTCGCGTCGCGTATCCCATCGACTTCATTGACAACGCCCAGGTCATGGGGCAAGGTCGCTATCCCAATGTCGTCATCTTCCTGACCGCGGACGCCTTTGGTGTCCTTCCTCCCATATCCCGCCTGGACAAGAATGCCGCGATGTACCACTTCCTGTCCGGATTCACCAGCAAGGTCGCGGGCACCGAGCGCGGCGTGACCGAGCCCCAGCCCACGTTCTCGACGCTGTTCGGGGAGCCCTTCATGCCCCTTTCGCCCCTTCTCTACGCAAAGATGTTTGGCGAGAAGATCGAGTGCAGCGGCACGAGGGTCTACCTGATCAACACGGGCTGGACGGGAGGGCCGTATGGCACGGGCTCGCGCATGGACCTTGCCAGCACGCGCCTGATGATCACCTCGGTTCTCGACGGGTCTGTTGAGGAAAGCGAGTTCGTCCACGACGACCTCTTCAACCTTGACGTCCCACAGCACATCGACGGCGTGGACGACCGCGTGCTTAACCCGCGTGACACCTGGTCGGACGTCGAGGCCTTCGACGAGTCTGCCTTGAGGCTCGCAAAGATGTTCGTCGAAAACGCCAGCAAGAAGTACCCCGACATGGATCCTGAGGTCCGCGCCGCTGGCCCCAAAGTCTCCTAGCGGCTTGCTGGAATTGGCCCGGTTGTGCCTGTGGTATGAATACAATTCTTCCGTAATTGGATAAGTTCGGGCGCTCTTCGTCACGAGGAGCGCCCGAAACAATGTCATAAATGTGGGTGAAATCTGAAAATGACCCAAAATAGCACGGCATTTGTCCGCATGTCCGATGTTTGTAACCATCCGCGGACATGTGTTTATGCGGGGCACGCGCTTGGCTATGGTATGAAGAATGCGTTTTGCTGCTAGGGAAGGGGACCGATGGCCAGACTGCATGTAATGGAGAGAAGCAAGGCCCAGCAGATCATGGACGACCTGCATGACGCCGTGGGCAAGCGCCTGTCCGTAAGCTCGCTCGAACCGTGCCCGGTCGAGTTCTCGGCTTCGTTCGTTCGCATGTGCATGACTCAAAGCTGTGGCAAGTGCACGCCCTGTAGGGTGGGTCTACCTGCCCTGTACGAGCTCATGGAGAAGGTTCTGGACGGCACCGCAGATCCATATACGCTCGACCTCATCGAGCGTACCGCCGAGACGATTTATCTTTCGAGCGACTGCTCCATCGGATATGAGGCAGGCGAGATGGCCCTCAAGGCCGTGCGCGGTTTCCGTGATGACTTCGAGCACCACATGAAGCATCATGCCTGCGGCTTTGACCAGAGCGACTCGATCCCCTGCGTATCGGGCTGCCCGGCCCACGTCGACATTCCGGGCTACATCTCGCTTGTCGAGGCGGGGCAGAACGTCGAGGCCGTGCGTCTGATTCGCAAGGACAACCCACTGCCCCTCGTCTGCGGCTACGTGTGCGAGCATCCGTGCGAGATGCACTGTCGCAGGGGCATGGTGGACGACCCCATGAACATTCGCGGCCTCAAGCGCTATGCAGTGGACAACATGGAGTCCGACTACCAACCGCACATGGCGGAACCGACCGGCAAGAGGGTTGCCGTCGTCGGTGGAGGACCTGCGGGCCTCTCCGCCGCCTACTACCTTACGGTCATGGGCCACAAGGTGACCATCTTCGAGGCACGGAAGCGCCTGGGTGGCATGCTTCGCTACGGCATCCCCAGTTACCGCCTACCCCGAGAGCGCCTTCAGGCCGAGATTGACTGGATCGTCAACCTTGGGGTTGAGGTCCGCTGCGACACCAAGGTCGAGGACCTCGCGGAGTTGAGGGAGAAGTACGACAGCGTCTACCTTGCCATCGGTGCGCACCTGGACAGGAAGCTCGGCCTTGAGGGCGAGGACGCCGCCGGCGTGCTCTCTGCGGTCGACATGCTCAGGAGCATTGGCGACAACGAGGCGCCGGACTTTTCGGGGGAGCGCGTGTGCGTCGTCGGCGGTGGAAACGTCGCCATGGACGTGGCCCGCTCCGCCGTCCGCTGCGGTGCCGAGAAGGTCACCATCGTCTACCGTCGCCGCGTTATCGACATGACGGCCCAGGACGAGGAGATCGCCGGCGCCGAAGCGGAGGGCTGCGAGATTCTCTCGCTCAACGCGCCGCTGCGCATCGTCGCCAAGGGCGGCATCGTGAGCGGCCTTGCCGTGCAGCCCCAGATCATCGGCGAGTTCAGGGGAGGGCGTCCTTTTCCTCGCCCCGCTGACGTGCCCGAGCGCGTCATTCCCTGCGACCGCGTTGTCGTCGCCATCGGCCAGGCCATCGACTCCTCCGCCTTCGAGGGGCAGGGCGTTCCCTGCTCGCGCGGGCGCATCGTTGCGCGTGCTGACGGTTCCGTCGAGGGCTTCGAGGGCGTCTATGCGGGCGGCGACTGCCAGAGCGGTCCTGCGACGGTCATACGTGCTGTCAACGCGGGCAAGGTCGCGGCCGCAAATATTGACCACTACCTCGGCTTCGACCACAAGATTGACAAGCACAACGTCGAAATGCCGCCCGTCAAGTTCAAGGGGAAGATCTCCTGCGCACGTTGCGAGATGACCTCACGCGAGGCCTCCGGGCGCACGGGCGACTGGAATCTGGTCGAGAATGGGCTGTCACGTGAGGAGGCCCTGCAGGAGGCGTCACGCTGCCTGAGGTGCGACCACTTTGGACACGGAGCGTTCCGTGGGGGAAGGATCATGCAATGGTAAGGGTTACTATCGACGGCGCTACCGTGGAGGTCGAGAAGGACACGACCATCCTCGAGGCCGCCAAGCTGGCGGGCGTGAACATCCCGACTCTCTGCTACCTCAAGGACCTCAACGAGATTGGCTCATGTCGCGTCTGCCTGGTCGAGGTCGAGGGCATCGACCAGCTCGTGGCAGCCTGCAACAATTGCGTTCTCGACGGAATGGTCGTGCGCACCAACAGTCCCAAGGTCCGCCGTGCGCGCAAGGCCAACGTCGAGCTCCTGCTGTCTCGTCACGAGGCCAGCTGCACCAGCTGCGTCAGGTCGGGCAACTGCAGCCTACAGACCGTCGCGAACGACCTTGGCATCTATTATCAGGATTACGACCAGCACCTCAACTACCTTGCCTGGGACAAGTCGCTCCCGCTCATCCGAGACAATCGCAAGTGCATCAACTGCCTTCGCTGCATACAGGTCTGCGACAAGGTCCAGGCCTCTAGCATCTGGGATACCAACAACCGCTCAACGCACCTCAACGTGGGCGTTGCGGGCGGACGGAAGCTCGATGAGGTGGACTGCACGTACTGCGGCCAGTGCGTCACGCACTGTCCCACCGGAGCGCTTCGCGAGCGCGACGACACCGAGCGCGTGTTCGAGGCGCTTGCCGATCCCGACGTCGTCACGATCGTCCAGATCGCGCCCTCGGTCCGAACGGCCTGGGGCGACCAGTTTGGCATCGAGCCCGATGGCGACGCGCTGGGAAAGCTGGTTTCCGCGCTGCGTCCCATGGGCTTCGACTACATCGTCAACACGGACTTCTCCGCCGACCTCACCATCATGGAGGAGGGGACCGAGCTCCTTGGCCACATGGAGGAGGAGAGCAAGAAGGACGCCGCCGCAAGGCTTCCTATGTTCACGTCGTGCTGCCCCGGCTGGGTCCGCTTCGCGAAGGCTCACTTCCCGCAGCTCGTTGATCACGTCTCGACCTCGAAGTCTCCGCAGCAGATGTTCGGTGCCCTGGTCAAGAGCTACTACGCCCAGATGCTCGGTGTTGACCCGCACAAGGTCTTTTCGGTCTCGATCATGCCCTGCATCGCGAAGAAGTCCGAGGCTGCGCTCGACAGTATGCGAGATGCCTGCGGCGATCCCGACGTCGACGCGGTCCTCACGGTTCGCGAGGTTACGCGCATGGTGAGGGAGGAGCACGTCAACGTTCAGAGGCTCGAGCCCTCTGACTTCGACGAGCCCCTCGGCGAGGGCACGGGCGCCGGCATCATCTTCGGTGCCACCGGCGGCGTCATGGAGGCCGCACTGAGGACGGCGCACTACCTCGTCTCCGGAAGCGCACCTGCCGGCGACGCGTTCTCTGGCGTGAGGGGGCTCGCCGGGCGCAAGGAGGCGACGTTCGACCTGAACGGAACGCCTGTCCGCGTGGCCGTCGTGTCCGGCCTTGCCAACGCCAGGCAGCTCTGCGAGGACGTTCTCGCGGGTCGCGCGACGTTCGACTTCGTCGAGGTCATGGCATGCCCCGGCGGCTGCGTCGGTGGAGGTGGCCAACCCATCCGCGAAGGGAGGGAATCTGCGGGCGAGAAGGGGGGCGTCCTCTATCGTCTCGACGGAGCGGCCAAGCTCAGGAACTCCTACGAGAACCCGAGCATCGTCCGCTGCTACGAGGAGTTCCTCGGGTCCCCGCTCTCGCCGCTTTCCGAGAGGTTGCTCCACACCGACCACCATGCGTGGAGTATGCCCGGCGAGAAGGACCCCTGTCTGGTCTAGTGGCCTTTGCGGTCCCGTTCTCGCCTTCGCCCGTGCGACGGGTTTTGAGGTGGTCCGTTCTGCCCAAATGGCATCTGTATAAGAGGAGGGGGCGTCGCCACGGGCGACGCCCCCTCGTGCGATAAATTCTGTGCTGCCTCGAGCTTACTTGGCCATCTGTTGCGCCTGGACTGAGGTGATGGCAACGACGCCCACGATGTCGTCGGCGGAGCAGCCGCGCGAAAGATCATTGACCGGCTTGGCGATGCCCTGCAGAAGGGGGCCATAGGCATCGGCGCCCGCAAAGCGCTGGACAAGCTTATAGCCGATATTGCCCGCCTCGAGGTCGGGGAACAGCAGGATGTTTGCGCTGCCCGCAACCTTGGACTCGGGGGCCTTCAGCTTTGCCACGGTCGGCACGAGCGCGGCGTCCAGCTGGAGGTCGCCGTCGGCAGCGAGCTCGGGAGCCTTCTCGCTCAGGAGCTCCTTCGCCTGCTGGACCTTCTCGGGAACCTCGCCCTTTGCGGACCCCATGGTCGAGAAGGACAGCATCGCGATTTTGGGCTCGTCGTGCATGAAGCTCTTCCACGAGGCCGCGGACGCGATGGCGATCTCGGAGAGTTCGTCTGCCGTCGGGTCAATGTTGAGGCCGCAGTCGGCGAACAGCAGGGTGCCGTCCTCGCCAAACTCGGACTTGTCGGTGCACATGATGAAGAAGGCCGAGACGAGCTTGGTGCCGGGGGCCGTCTTCAGAATCTGGAGCGCCGGGCGAAGCGTGTTGGCGGTGGAGTGGCAGGCACCCGAGACGAGGCCGTCCGCGTCGCCCATCTTCACCATCATGGTGCCGAAGTAGGTCGCGTCGTCCATCTGCTGGCGCGCCTGCTCTATCGTCACGCCCTTCTTCGCACGAAGCTCGGCGAACTTCTGGGCGTACTCCTCGTGCTTGTCGGAGGCCTTCGGGTCGATGACCTGAACGTCCTCCACGTCGATCTGTGCAGGGTCACCCAGGATGATTAGGTTGGCGATGCCCTCCTCCATGACTTTCTTTGCGGCCTCAATAGTGCGCGGGTCCTCACCCTCCGGAAGGACAATGGTCTTCTTGTCCGCCTTGGCCGCGCTCTTCATCCTGTTCAGAAAATCGCTCATCGACGCTCCTTCAAACTCGTACTATTCCTACGATACCTGGCGCCGTGACCAAAAAATGTGCATGGCAGCTGGGTATTTGATGCCAATGCGCACCATTATAGGACTGCGTGATAGAATCGTTTGTCGAAATCGAGCGACGGAGGCCTTCTTCCGCACCTCGATTCTTTTGTGTTCTAGCTTTGTGACGTGCACGACTATGTCCTGAAGGGATTGCTACATGAGTATCCAGAGCGGTCTGCCCGAGGGTTTTAACCCCCAGTCCTACGATGCGCTTGTCGTCGGAGCAGGCTATGCGGGTGCGGTCTGCGCTCGTCGCCTTGCAGAGGCCTGTGGCTATAAGGTCGCAGTCGTCGAGAAGCGCGATCACATCGCGGGCAACGCGTATGACTGCGAGGATGAGGCGGGCGTCCTGATCCACAAGTATGGGCCGCACATCTACCACACCACCAACGAGCGCGTCCACGAGTTCCTCTCGCGCTTCACCGAGTGGACCGACTACTCGCACAAGGTGCTCGCAAACATCCACGGCACGCTGATGCCCGTTCCCTTCAACCACAAGTCCCTCAAGCTCGCCTTTGGCGAGGAGAAGGGTGAGCGCCTCTACCAGAAGCTCGTCGCCTCCTTTGGCCAGGACAAGAAAGTCCCCATCATGGAGCTGAGGGAGAAGAACGACCCCGAGCTCTCGGAGGTCGCCGACTACGTCTACGAGAACGTCTTCCTGCACTACACGATGAAGCAGTGGGACAAGACCCCGGACCAGATCGACCCGGCGGTCATGGGCCGCGTTCCCGTCTTCGTCGGCGACGACGACCGCTACTTCCCGCAGGCCCCACACCAGGGCATGCCGAAGGTCTCCTTTACCGACCTTTTCGAGCACATGCTCGACCATGACCTCATTTCGGTCTTCACCGGCGTCGATGCGCGTGACCTCCTCGATATGGGCGAGACCAGCGTCAAGGTTTGCGGCAAGCCCTTCGGCGGCGAAGTCATCTACACCGGCGCCCTTGACCAGCTCTTCAACCTCGACCTCGGCGGTCTTCCGTATCGCACGGTCGACATGGTCTTCGAGACCCTCGACCAGGACCAGTTCCAGCCCGTCGGCACCGTTAACTACACGGTATCCGAGGACTTTACGCGCATCACGGAGTTCAAGAACATGACCGGGCAGGTCGTTCCCGGCAAGACCACCATTCTCAAGGAGTACTCCAAGCCCTACGATCCCACCAGCGGGGCCACACCGTACTACGTCATCAACGAGCCCGAGAACATCGAGCTCTACAAGAAGTATCGTGCGCGTGTCGAGGGTATCCTCAACTTCCACGTGGTTGGCCGCCTTGCGGAGTACCGCTACTACGACATGGACGGTGTCACGCTGTCCGCTCTCGAGCTTTCCGACGAGATCATCAGCAACAACCACTAGTCCTTCTCGCGAAGACTGACTCTTAAGCTAGGACGGCTGACAGATGCAGAAGACACTGACCTTTGGCATACCCTGCTACAACTCCTCCGAGTACATGGACCATTGTATTTCGTCCATCCTCGAGGGAAGCGACTACGCCGATGACGTGCAGATCGTCGTCGTGGACGACGGTTCCACTAAGGACAACACGTACGAGAAGGCGCAGGAGTGGGAGAAGCGCTACCCGAATATCGTTAAGGCCGTTCACCAGGAGAACGGCGGCCACGGCATGGCCGTCCTCAAGGGCCTCGAGAACGCCGACGGCACCTACTTCAAGGTCGTCGACTCCGACGACTGGGTCGACGGTGACGCGCTCAAGGATCTGCTTGCCACGCTCCGTCGCTTCATCTCATTCGATACCCGCGTCGACCTTGTCATCTCGAATTACGTGTACGAGCACGTCGAGGATGGCAAGCAGAATGTCGTCGACTACGGCTTTGCGCTGCCCAAGGGCAAGATCATGACCTGGGACAAGATCGGTCACTTCAACATGTCGCAGAATCTCCTGATGCACGCCCTCTGCTATCGCACGGACGTCCTGCGCGACGGCGGCGTGCCCATGCCGGCGCACACTTTCTATGTCGACAACATCTACGCCTACGTGCCGCTTCCACGCTGCAAGACGCTGTACTACCTCGACGTTGACCTCTATCGCTACTTTATCGGTCGCGAGGACCAGTCGGTCAACGAGAGTGTCATGGTTGGTCGCATTGACCAGCAGCTTCGCATCACCCGCATCATGATGCACGCCTACCACCTCTATGACGACGTCGAGAGCCCCAGGCTGCGCAGCTACATGATTGGTTACTTCACGCTTATGATGGCGGTCTGCTCCATCTTCTCGAAGCTCTCCGACAAGCCCGACGCCATCGACAACCTCAATGAGCTGTGGGAGGAGCTGCGCCAGTTCGACTCCAGAATGTACCGACGTGCGCGCAAGGGCATCGTCGGCCTTGCCACGAACCTCCCGGGTGCTGCCGGCACGCAGGTCACCCTGTTCTTCTATCGCGCCGCGCAGAAGCTCGTCAAGTTCAACTAGCGCGTCTGACGCAACGGTCTCGCCGAGAGCGGGTATCACAAGCAAATGCAAAGGGGACGGCGGTCTGGAATAATCCGGGCCGCCGTCCCTCGCCTCTTGCCCAATTTCCTTCGGGAACTACGCGATGTCCCTCGCGCTGGGGTGACCGTAGGCCCCCTCGGCGCTCCACGCTGCGTCGAGAATCGCCTTCTCGAGAGCGCTGGTCGCCATGACCCCGACCACGTCGACGGGTGCCTCCACTTCGCCGGTCGCCATGACGAAGATGGTGTCTCCGTCGTTCGTAGTGTGTGTGGGATAGATGGTGTGCGCGTAGGCATCTGCTGCCATCTGCGCCACCTTGGTGGCCTGTGCCTTGGTGAGCTTCGCGTTCGTGGCGATGCACGAAATGGTCGTGTTCGTCCTGAGCGGCATCTTTGCCTCGCCCGCACCCTTGGCCATGTCCTGGAAGAATTGATCGGGGGAGAGGACCGTGCCCTTCTTGTCGTCGAGAACGCCTGCGATGTACGTCCCCGTCGACGGGTCCTTGATGTTGCCGACGGCGTTGACCGCACTCACGGCCCCGCACACCAGCGAGCCCGCACTCTGCACGCCTTGACCGAGGCCGGACTTCATGCAGCGGTCGGGGCCCGCGAATTTGCCGACGGTGCATCCCGCTCCCGCACCGACGTTACCGCGGTCGAGAGGCTCCTTGGGGTTGTCGAGCGCGCTCCTGACGGCGGCGACGCCGAAGTCGGAGGTGGGGCGGACGTGGCCGTCGCCGCACGCGAGGTCGAAAAGGCAGGCCGAGCTGACGATGGGAACGAGCCCCACGCCCACGTCGAGGCCGATTTCGCTGCGCTCGAGCTCCTCTGCCACGCCGCATGCCGCCGCCAGGCCGTATGCGCTTCCGCCCGAGAGGACGACTGCATGCAGCACGCCTACGGTCTCCTCCGGGCGAAGGAGGTCGGTCTCTCGGGTCGCCGGCGCACCTCCACGCACGTCGACTCCTCCGACGGCGCCCTTGGGACAGATGATGACGGTGCAGCCCGTTCCTGCGTCCTCGCTCGTCGCGCTCGCGGCGTAGATGCCTGGTATTTCCGCGATGTTCGTTATCTCACTCACGTGTGCCCTCCAGAATGCTCGCCATGATCTTCTCGTTACCGTTGCCGTGGTGCTGCACCTCGCGTATCACTCGCGCGACGGGCAGGCCGACGACGTTGTAGTAGTCGCCACGTATGGCCTTGACCAGGAGCCTCCCGAGACCCTGGATGCCATAGGACCCGGCCTTGTCCCTAGGCTCGCCCGAGCTCACGTAGGACTCGACCATCGCCTCGGTCAGGTCGAAGAACTCCACGTCGGTCGTCTCCACGAACGACGTGGGCTCGCCAGGGTCGTCTGCGAATATGAGACAGACGCCCGTCGAGACGTGGTGCGTCCTTCCGGAGAGTCTTCTGAGCATGGTTCGAGCGTCCTCTTCCGACGCAGGCTTTCCCAGTGGTAGGCCGTCCTCGCCCCAGACGATGGTGTCGGCAGCGAGGATCGTGTCCCTCTCGTCCTCCCCGAGGCTCTTGAGGCAGACCATGGCTTTTTCCAGGGAGAGCCGCTTTACGAGCTCCGGCGGAGTCTCGTCGGGCAGGGGAGTCTCGTCGATGCTCGATGGACGGATGTCTGGTCGAATTCCCAGCTCCTCCAAGAGCTCGCGCCGGCGCGGCGAACCCGATGCAAGAATCAAGATGCGTTCCTTTCCAAAAAGGAGGGAGCCGTACGGGACGGCTCCCTCCTGTTGTGGTGCGAGCTCGGCTACTCGACCGTAATTGCGCCTACGGGGCAGTTGTCGCAGGCCTCCTGGGCGGCGTCTTCTGCCTCCTCGGGGACGTCCTCCTCGATTGCGACGGCAACGCCCTCGTCACCGATGGTGAACACGGCGTTGCAGGTGGACTCGCAAAGACCGCAGCCGATGCAATCCTCGTTGACGGTAGCCTTCATGATTGAATCCTCTCACTCTTGCATCTTGGGTCCATCCCAAGGTGATCCGAGTTCATTTGTACACTTTCCCGCACGGGAGCGCCACCCCGAGACGGGTTCTGTAAATGAAAGGCCCTAGACGCGTTCGAGAATCGTGACGTTCTCCACGTGGAAGGTCTGTGGGAAGAGGTCGACGGGGGACACCGACTTCACGCGATAGCTGCCTGCCCGCTCGAAGCGTTCGAGGTCGCGGGCGAGCGTCGCCGGGTCGCACGAGACGTAGGCGATGCGTCGAGCGCTCTGTTCGGACAGCTGTGCCACCACGTCTTCGGCGAGTCCCGCTCGGGGCGGGTCGACAACTATGATGTCCGCGTCTGCGTCGGGAAACTCTCGGCCCGCGTCTCCACCGACAGCGTCGACGTTTTCAATGTGCGCCTGTTCGAGGTTGCGCCTGAGGTCGCGCACGGCGGGTCCGTACGACTCGACCGCAGACACGAAGGCCGACCTGCGGGCAAGGGGGAGCGTAAAGGTCCCGGCGCCGGAGTAGAGGTCCATCGCCTCGTCGTCCTCCTGCGGGCCCAGGCTCTCAACCACGAGCTCGACGAGCCTTTCTGCGCCTGCCGTGTTGACCTGGAAGAAGGAGGGCGCGGAGACGGTCATCTTCTCTTCTCCTATTACCTCCGACCAGTTCCCGTGGCCAGCGAGGCGCTCCACGCCCACTATCTTCCGGGCCTTCTTGGGTCCCTTCGTCATGACGCGGACGACCGAGCTCAGATTGGCGGCGTCGCCCAAGATCTTGGCGACCTGCGCTCGTGGGAATGGGCCCGGTTGGGTCCACAGCGCCACCTCGCACTCTCCGGTGCGCCTCGAGGCTCTGATGCCTATCCTGTCGAACGTGAGGCCGTGCGAGTTGGCAAGGTAGGTGACCGCGCCCGATACCTTCTTAGGAAGCTTCGAGAATCGTTTCTCGAGCAGATGGCAGTCATTTACCCTGACGACGGTCTTCTCGTCCGCGGCGTGCATGCCGATAATCGAGCGCGCGCCCGCTTGCGCGAAGGCGAGCTCGACCTTGTTGCGGTAGCCCCATGGGTCGGACGGGGACTCGCAGGTGCGTACGAGCTCTTCGGTCCGGTCCGCGTCGAAGTGGCCGATGCGCCTGAGCGCGTTCACCACGCCAGCCCTCTTGGCTTCCGTCTGGGCCTCGTGGCTCATGGAGGACCAGGGGCACCCGCCGCAGATGGCAGCGTAGGGGCAGGGGGAGTCCACGCGCGAGGGAGACGGCTCGAGCACGCTCTCCACGCTTGCCCTCGAGAACGTCTTGCTGTCCTGGGTGAGCGTGGCCTCGACCGTGTCTCCCGGTACGGCACCGCGCACGAACACCGTCTTTCCGTCCTTGTCGTGCGCGATTGCGTCGGATCCGTACGCCATTCTCTCTACATATAGACGCATGCTCTCTCCGTTCGACCCTCTGCGTCGTCCCTGTCGGCAAAATTATCCTTGAGATTGCCTTCCGGCGCCCCCATGAAGGGCCAACTCCACAATCGTTGGGGCCTTCACCGGCGTTCGAGGGGCCGTGGATGGCGACCTGTGAGGCGTGCGGCCTCCCGTCGCGGGGCACTGATGTGCGCGCAAAGCATAATCACAGTATTGGAACGAACCGCGATAATTTGTTCCATAGTACATATAACTAGAATACTATGCAGTATCGTCAATATTGCGAAAGACATTCAACTGCGGAAATATAGTGTTACAAATAGCTCGATATGACCACTGTTAAGTAGTCATTTATCAGATTAATCCATAAATCTGCTGGTAAATTAGGCGGAGTTATGATCAGAATATGAGCTAGATACCGCTTATGGGCAAAATGGCGCCGTTCCCCCCAATTACTGGAGCGCGTGAAAAAAAGAAAAAAGTTATTGGATATAGTTCGAATTGGCGTTATTGTTAAGGCTACAGAGGCGAGGTTCGGGCAACGCGTCACGAACGCTTCGAGTCCGTCCTTTGCAGTCTGTCTATTTGCATCTTGTGTCGATTGACGTTCGGCACAAAACGGAATGGAGGAACCATGGCTAACGGACTCTACGTCCACAGCGAAATTGGCCCCCTGCAGAAGGTTTGCCTTCACCGTCCTGGCGAGGAGCTCCTGAACCTCACCCCCGACGATCTTGAGCGCCTTCTCTTCGACGACATCCCCTTCCTGGAGGTCGCACAGGCCGAGCACGACAAGTTTGCAGAGCTTCTCCGTGGCGAGGGCGTCGAGGTCCTCTACCTCGAGAAGCTCGTCGCCGAGGCCCTCGACGCTGCTGGCACTCGTGAGGAGTTCACCAACCAGTGGCTCGACGAGTCTGGTCTTCGCGGTCACAGCACGCGTGCTGCCGTCAAGGAGTTCATGGACTCCATCGAGGACACCCAGGCATTCGTCGAGAAGTGCATCGCCGGCATCCGCAAGAACGAGATCGACCTGCCCCACTCCAACGGTTCGCTCTCTGCGATCGTCGACGATCAGGATGCCGTTACCGACCTCCTGATCGACCCGATGCCCAACACCTACTTCACTCGTGACCCGTTCGCGATCGTTGGCAAGGGCGTCAACCTCAACCACATGTACTCCGTCACCCGCAACCGAGAGACGATCTTCGGCAAGTACATCTTCCGCGATCACCCCGAGTACAACGATGCTCCCCTCTGGTACCGTCGCGACAGCGCATACCACACCGAGGGCGGCGACGTTTTGAACCTCAACGCTCACACGCTCGCCATCGGCATCTCCCAGCGCACGCAGGCCTCTGCGATTGATACGCTCGCTCGCAACATGTTCTGGGGAGATAAGGGCTCCGAGATCGATACGATCTACGCATTCAACATCCCCGCGTCCCGAGCCTTCATGCACCTCGACACGGTCTTTACCCAGATTGATGTCGACAAGTTCACCATCCACCCGGGCATCATGGGTACCCTCCAGGTCTTCAAGATCACCAAGGGCGCAACCGACGGTGAGCTCTCCATCGAGGAGATGAACGACACCCTCGAGCACATTCTGGCAAAGGCCCTCGGCCTCGACGCCGTCAAGCTCATCAAGTGCGGTGCCGGCGACCCTGTCGCTGCCGCTCGCGAGCAGTGGAACGATGGTTCCAACACGCTCTGCGTCGCTCCTGGCAAGATCTGCGTCTACCAGCGCAACACCGTCACGAACGACGTGCTCTACAAGGAGGGCCTCGACCTCCTCGTTGTCCCGTCCGCGGAGCTCTCTCGCGGCCGTGGCGGCCCTCGCTGCATGAGCATGCCCTTCGCTCGCGCTGACATCTAAGTCCCGTAGCGGCTAATTCCGGGGACGGCTCGTCCGTCCCCGGGCTTACGATGTGTTTTGTTATCTCAAGTGCACATGGTGTGCCCTTGAAAGTTATCGAAAGGATCAGACATGGGCGTCAACCTTCGCGGTCGTCACTTCCTCAAGCTCCTCGACTTCTCTACCGAGGAGATCAACTACCTGCTCGATCTCTCCCGCGACTTCAAGAACATGAAGCGCGCCGGTGTTCCTCACCGTTACCTTGAGGGCAAGAGCGTCGCTCTTCTCTTCGAGAAGACCTCCACTCGTACCCGTTGCGCTTTTGAGGTCGGTGCTGCTGACCTTGGCATGAGCGTCACCTACCTTGATCCCTCTGGCTCCCAGATGGGCCACAAGGAGTCCATTGCCGATACCGCTCGCGTCCTCGGTCGCATGTTCGACGGCATCGAGTACCGTGGCTTCGAGCAGGAGAAGGTCGACGAGCTCGCCGCTTACGCTGGCGTCCCCGTCTGGAACGGCCTGACTGACCAGTTCCACCCCACGCAGATGCTCGCTGACATGCTCACCTTCAAGGAGAACTTCAACAACGACATCAAGGGCCGCACCCTCGTCTTCATGGGCGATGCCGCCAACAACGTTGCCAACTCCCTGATGGTCGTCTGCGCCAAGCTCGGCGTCAACTTCGTCGCCTGCGCTCCCGAGGGCTTCTTCCCCGCTGAGGACCTCGTTGCCACCTGCCGCGAGATTGCTGCCGAGAACGGTTGCGAGATTCGCCTCGAGTCCGATGTCAAGAAGGCTGTCACCGGCGCTGACTGCATCTACACCGACATCTGGGTCTCCATGGGCATGCCGGACGACTTCTACAAGGAGCGCATCCCTCTGATGGTTCCTTATCGCGTCACCTCCGAGGTCATGGCCATGGCCAACGACGACGCCATCTTCCTGCACTGCCTGCCCTCCTTCCACGACACCAAGACCAAGAAGGGTGCCGAGGTTGCCGAGAAGTTCGGCATCACCGAGATGGAGGTCACCGACGAGGTCTTCGAGTCCAAGGCCTCTAAGGTCTTCGACGAGGCTGAGAACCGCATGCACACCATCAAGGCCGTCATGTACGCAACCCTTAAGTAAGACTGCGTAGCCACTCCTTTGAGGCCCTTCCGAGAGATCGGGAGGGCCTTTTTTCGTGCATTAGCGCAAAGTATCTGAACTGTCAAGTTCAATTATCGTATCACTATTAGCTATATATGGATAACCAGAGATAACTATCCATATATATGGTAGAGATACTTTTGAAGATGCATTTGCTGTCTCTTGGCGCAATTCTCTGTGCTTCTTCTGATGTAATCAGTAGAAATGCAGGTAAACATTTTGTCGTGTCTATTCACATGAACGACGAAAGGTACCAAACCGTCTGT
Organism: Parafannyhessea umbonata; assembly: GCF_900111255.1. Taxonomy (GTDB): domain Bacteria; phylum Actinomycetota; class Coriobacteriia; order Coriobacteriales; family Atopobiaceae; genus Olsenella_J; species Olsenella_J umbonata_A. The sequence continues at coordinate 82,292 of NZ_FOGP01000002.1, read as the reverse complement.
GTGCGGTAATTATTCCTACGCTATCGGCAACTATTCTACTTTGGCCGACTATTGGATATCGTTTGCAATTAACTATTGTGATTTTCGAAGAACCCGTGTAGGATATATAGCGAAGTTTTTCGTTTTATGTTCAGTTTCTGTTTCGTTTGGGTTTCTGTACGGTTTTACTGACGCAGAATACGTCGAAAGGAGTTGCGGTCATGTCTGACACGACGCAGCCGAAGAAGAAGAGGAAGATGCTAACGTCTTTCTCCATCATCTTCATCCTACTTGCAATTGTTGCTGTCATTACGATTATCCTGTCGGGGTCCACGCCTGACGTTACCGGTGCTACCCTGGGTGACTTCCTGATGGCGCCTGCCAAGGGCTTCGCGGACGCCATTGACGTCTGCCTGTTCGTCATGGTCCTCGGTGGATTCCTCGGCATTGTCAACAAGACGGATGCCCTGAGCACCGGCATCGCCGTCCTCGTTCACAAGATGAACGGCAACGAGCTCAGGCTCATCCCCATCCTCATGGCGCTGTTCGCCTTCGGCGGCACCACCTACGGCATGTGCGAGGAGACCGTCGGTTTCTACGCACTGCTCTCCGCCACGATGATGGCCGCGGGCTATGACTCGCTCACTGGCGCGATGATGGTCCTTCTTGGTGCCGGCGTCGGCTGCCTTGGCTCCACCGTCAACCCGTTCGCGACCGGCGTTGCTTCTGCTGCGCTCACCGGTCTCAACATTGCGGTTGACCAGGGTGTCGTCATCGGCCTCGGCCTTATCCTGCTCGTCGCTTCCTACATCATCGCAGTGTTCTTCGTCCTCCGCTATGCTAAGCGTGTCAAGGCCGATCCCTCTCGCACGCTCATGAGCGCGACCGAGATCGAGAACGCCGAGGCTGCCTACTCGAACGACCAGGAGAACAACCAGGAGGTTGCTCTCACCGGCAAGCAGAAGGGCGTCCTTTGCTTCTTCGCCGCTGCCTTCATCGTCATGGTCATCTCCTTCATTCCCTGGGAGGATCTGGGCGTCAACTTCTTCGTTGCTGGCTCTGCTTCCCATGAGGAGACCGTCGAGGTAACTGCTGATGACATCGTCGCCCAGTATGACGCCGACAAGCTCGGCACCCTCGAGCTTTCCGACGACGTGTCCGGTTCCCTGACCTCCACCGTCACCGACAACGCTGGCTGGTCCGCCTTCCTGACCGGCACGCCTCTCGGCCAGTGGTACTTCGCCGAGTCCACCACCTGGTTCCTGCTCCTTGCCATCATCATCGGCATCGTGGGCGGCCTCTCCGAGCACGAGATTGTTGACGAGTTTATGGCTGGTGCCGGCGACATGATGTCGGTCGTCATGATCATCGCCGTCTCCCGTGGCGTGTCCGTCCTCATGAGCTCCACCGGCCTCGCCGACTATGTCCTCAACTCTGCTGCCGGCGCCCTTTCCGGCACCTCGGGCATCGTCTTCGCAATCGGTTCTTACCTGCTCTACTTCTTGCTGTCCTTCCTCATCCCCTCGACCTCCGGCATGGCAACCGTTTCCATGCCGATCATGGGGCCCCTGGCTCAGCAGCTTGGCTTCAATCCTGCCGTCATGGTCATGATCTTCTCTGCCGCCTCCGGCGCCGTGAACCTCATCACCCCGACGAATGGTGCCATCATGGGCGGCCTTGCGCTCTCTCGCGTTGAGTACGGAACCTGGGTCAAGTTTGCCCTCAAGATTGTCGCGGCCATTGCGGTCGTTTCCATCATCATCCTCACCATCGCGATGCTCGTCGTCCCCGCCTAAGACTCAGCATTCGGAACTGAACGAAAGGCGCCCCCGTTTCCGGGGGCGTTTTTTTATTCAAATTTGGGCATCGTAATCGCCCTCGGCCTCATCCTTCTCGTCACCTCTTACCCTATTGCGGTGTTCATTGTCATGCTCTACGCAAGAGGGGGCAGGGCGGACAAGGGTTCGACGCTCATGAGCGACGACGAGCGTGGCGACGTCGAGGGTACCCTCTCGTTGACCGAGCAAACGATCGCAGGCTGGTCTTCCTACCTTACGAACGTTCCGTTTGGGAAGCGGTACTTCGCCGAGTCTGCTACCTGGTTCCTTCTCATAGGCATCGTCATCGGCGTGGTCTCCTGTTTGTTGAAGCACGATACTGTCAACGAGTTCATGCGTGGCTGCGCGGACATGATGGGCGTCGTCATGATCGTTGGCCTTTCCCGCGGCTTCTCGATTCTCATGTCCGTCACGGGCCTCTCGAACTACGTCCTCAACCGCATCTCGACTGTCTGAAGGCGATCGTCGTGACGGCCGTCGCCAACATGGTGGCTCTTTCCATTGCCATGGCGGTGCTCTAGGGGCAATCTGGGCTTTGGGCCGAGCTTGACATGCAAAAGAGGGGAGAGGGACGACCGTCGTGGCCGTCCCTCTCCCAATTTCGCGTCTCTGCGCTGGAGCAGGCACCCCGTGCGCGGCGTATCTTTGCTAGTAGACCATACCCATGGCCTCGCGAACCTCGTCAAGCGTTCTGTTGGCGATCTCGTTGGCCTTGCGGTTGCCCTCGTGCAGGACGTCCTTGACGTAGTCAAGGTCCTGCTCGTACTGGTGACGGCGCTCACGGATGGGGGCAAAGTACTCGTTAACGGACTCGGTGACGATCTTCTTGAGCGCTCCGGCGCCGCCCATTCCGATCTCCTCCGCAAGCTCCTTCGGATCACGTCCGGAGCAGATGCCGGCGGTCGTGAGGAGCGCGGATACCTCGGGTCGGTTTTCGGGGTCGAACGTGATGTTTCGCTCGGAGTCGGTCTTGGACTTCTTGATGAGCTTCGCCGTCTCGGCCTCGGTCATGCTGATCGAGATTGCGTTTCCGTACGACTTGCTCATCTTGCGACCGTCGAGGCCGGGCACGAGAGGCGTGTCGTTGATGAGGCCTGTCACCATCGGGAAGATGGGGTTCTTCTTGCTGTAGCGGTTGTTGAAGGTGCGCGCTATCTTGTTGGTGACCTCGATGTGGGGGAGCTGGTCTCGTCCCACGGGCACGATGTTGCCCTTGCAGAAGAGGATGTCGCAGGCCTGGTGGACCGGGTAGGTTAGAAGCAGTCCCGTGAGCGCGTGGCCCGAGGCCTCCATCTCGGCCTTGACCGTCGGGTTGCGCTGCATCTCCGCCTCGCTGACGAGCGAGAGGAAGGGAAGCATCAGCTGGTTCTCCGCGGGCACGGCGGAATGGGTGAAGATCATGGTCTTGTCAGGGTCGACACCGCAGGCAAGGTAGTCCATGACCATGTTGTAGACGTTGTCCTGGATCTGCCCCGTCGTGTCGCGGTCGGTGATGACCTGGTAGTCCGCGATGATGATGTTGGTGTTCACGCCGATGTTCTGAAGGCGTACGCGCTCCTTGATGGTGCCGAAGTAGTGTCCCAGGTGAAGGCGGCCGGTGGGACGGTCACCCGTGAGCATGGTGTACTTCTCGACGTTACCCTCCGCAAGGTCCGCCTTGACCTTGCTGCTGCGCCTAAGCGCCTCCTCGTAGCTTCCCTCGTTGGGCATGTAATACTCCTCGCTTTTTCGTTGTTGACTGATATATGTTACGGCAAATTGAGGCCTGGCAACGCCTTGTCTGATATCTTGTTCCAATGCCGGCACATGGTCTTGCTATCGCCTCGGTGGTCTCAGGTTGAGGATTCTGCGCGCCTCGCGGTTCGCGGGGTAGTAGGTATCGAGCAGCTGGTGGAAGCGCTCGTTGTGCGTCGGCTCGATCAGGTGGCAGAGCTCGTGGGCGATGACCGACTCGAGGCACTCGATGGGGTATTCCACCAGCTGGGCGTTAAGGCATATCATGCGCGTCTTGGTGTTGCACGAGCCCCAACGCGACTTCATGCGTCGTATGCGCCATCCCGAGCACCTAAGCTGCATCCTGCGCTCGATCTTCGCGAAGAGCCCGGGGAGAAGTTCCTCCATCCGCTCCTCGAGCCATGCCTCCACAAGCGCTTGCGTCTGCCCGGTGACCTCCTCGGACGTCGTGAAGTCGGCGAGGTGGACGATGATGCGTTCTCCCGACCGCTCGGCGAATTGGGCGGCATGCGTCGCCGCGTCCCTCTCGACCGAGAGCGTGAGCTCTTCTCCTAGGTATTCGACGCATCCACCATCCGACCACATTGCAAGCTCCTCGCGCCGCGCCCTCAGCACGCCCTCGCGCCGTGACTCTGCCCAGGTCGCCTTGTCGCGCACGAATGCCTCTATGTCCTGGATGGGGCATTCGTTGGGTGCCGTGACGCGTACGCTGCCGTCCGGGGCGATTCGCAGGGTGACTCGGCGTACGCGGGCCCTGCGTACTTCAACCTCAAGCTCTCCGATGGCGACAGTCTCTCCCATGGTTTCCTTCTGCGTCGATGGTGCTTCTGAAATGATTCCAGATGACTCAATTTGTTACGACGTGCGCTGATATTGCGCTTCACGCACCTACGATACGCTAAAGTAGGGTGGACGAAAGGAGGCTGCGTGGCAAGTTCATATGGCGAGGACGCAAGCAGGGATGCGCTGCGCAACGGTTACCTTGCAGTTATGGGGTCGCTCTCAGACTCCGTCAGGAGGCGCATCGACGACGAGATAGCGCGGCATCTCAGGGCCTGCTCCGCCTACCGTGATTCTGACCTTGTTCTGGGCTACGTTGCCTACCGTGATGAGATCGACACGTCTGCGATTCTGAAGAATGCCTGGGCTGACGGCAAGTCGGTCGCTCTGCCCCGCTGCGTCGGCGGCGAGCGATCGCTTGAGTACTATGTCGTCGACTCGCTCGACGACCTGCGTCCCGGCGCTCGAGGTGCGCTTGAGCCCGTTGTCGAGACCGCTTCTTCCCGCCCGCTCGACGACTGCGACTTCAAGGGGTCCGTCTGCGTCGTTCCCGGCCTCGTCTTCGACGGAAGCGGCTATCGCGTGGGTTATGGCGCCGGCTACTTCGACAACTTCCTGGCGGGATACTCGGGGACCAAAATCGGCCTTGCGCGCACGATTCAGATCAGCAGCAACCCGCTGCCCCATGACGAGCACGACGTCCCCGTGGACGTCCTCGTGAGTGACGGTGCCGTCTGGATGTGCCGCTAGTCCGGGCTAGTCTGCGGCGGAGAGGTACTCCGCCAGGTCTCGGATGGCCTTTTCGTAGCCTTGGATGCCCATGCCCATGATTGTCTCGAAGCAGGCCGCCCTGACATACGAGATTTGCCTGAACTCCTCGCGCTCGTCCACCTTTGAGATGTGGACTTCTACCGTGGGGATGGATACTGCCTTGAGCGCGTCCAGAATTGCGATCGAGGTGTGGGTGTAGGCGCCGGGGTTGATCACGATGCCGTCGTACACCTGGTAGGCGTCTTGGATCTTGTCGACCAAGTCACCCTCGTGGTTCGACTGGTAGCAGGTACAGTCCACGAATCCGACCTCCTGTGCGGCCGTCTTGCAGAGCTTGAGCAGGGTGGGGAAGTCTTCCTTGCCGTACAGCTCCGGCTCGCGGATGCCCAGCATGTTGATGTTCGGGCCGTTGATGACGAGGACTCTCTTGCCATCCTCGTCGTAGAGGCTGTCGTCGGTCTGCGCAGAGGGCTCGGGCTCGCTGTCGAGCAGCATCTGAGTGAGGTCCTCGAGGTCGTGCTCTCCCGTGTCGTCGCCCCTCGAGGCGATAGAGTCGAGTTCGCGCGCAAGCTCGGTGGCATCATGCTCGGCCTCTCCGTGGTTTGGGTTGATGTGCACCCTGAGGTTTGAGGGCGTGAATCCCGTTGAGGGCGGCATTTTCTCGTTGGTGGAGTCGAGTCCGGTGAGGGCCTCGAACGAGTCGAAGACCTCCTGCACGACGCGCGGGCCGAACACGACCTCGATTCCGTTCGCGCCGCGCGTGGTGGTTCCCAGCACGCCAGCGATAGAGTTGATTCCCTCGCGATCGACCAATGTTGGGTTCGCGACGCTCAGGCGAAGCCTTGTCATGCAGAGCGAGTTGCCGAGGACGTTCGCCTTTCCGCCAACGCATCGGAGGACCGCTGCTGCCGTCTCGTCTGTCGTCATTCTTTCTGACCCCTTGTCTACTATCGATTGGCTATGCTCGTGGCCGTATGTCGGCACATTCTGCGCAAGTATAGGCTTGGGTGCTGAGACCGTTTTCAGAACGATGCGCATGAGCGGCAAACGTACAGATAAAACGGGTGAACGAGGTTACGATTCGCCTAATGTGTAAGCCCGAGCTCGCTTGCTATCGCAGCCGCGTCTCCCGCTGGGCTTCCCGTGCAGCCGAGTCTGAGGTCGGCCCACGACTCGTAGAGCGGTCCGCGTTCCCGCGCAAGCTCCGCCACGCCCCGATTCTGAGAGATTGGCCGCCCGCTTGTGGACAGGGCGTCAATCGGCCTGTCCAGATAGACCAGCGTGCCGTTCTGGTGGAGAAGGTCGTAGTTCTCGGGCCTCGTCACAATGCCGCCGCCGCAGGCAATCACGAAGCCCGAGCGCTCCGCGTAGGAGGCGGCGATCTCGGACTCTCGCCTTCGGAAGGACGCCTCGCCTTTGCTTCGGATGAATTCCGCCGGGCTTGACCCGACCTCAAGCTCGAAGGCGTCGTCAAGGTCGACGAAGGGCCTCTTGAGCAGGCGCGCGAGCTGTCGGCCGGAAGTCGTCTTGCCCGCGCCTGGCATTCCGATGAGGACGATGTTCCTCATGCGCGAGCGCAGGTCCTTCTCGATGGTCTCTACCAGGGAGTCGTCCAGAGCCTCTCTCTGGAAGAGCCGGCTTGACCAGAAGGCCTGCGAGACAAGCATCGCGAGCCCCGACTCGCTCGGTATGCCCAGGCGCTCGGCCGCGAGGCAGATGCCCGTCCTCTCGGGGTTGTAGACCACGTCGAGCACGCCGGCAAGGTCGTCCATCTTCTGGAGGACGTCAGGCTCGATCGGCGTTGCGGGGCAGTTGGGGTACATGCCGACGGGCGTGGCGTTCACGATCAACCTCGCGTCAGCGTGGCGCTCCAAGATCGTTTCGTAGCGCTCTTCTCCGCTGCGGGAGATCACGACCACGTTGGCGCTCGTCTCGCGCAGCGCCATCTGTACGGCTTGGCTCGCGCCCCCGCTTCCCAGCACGAGCGCCTTCGCGCCGCGAAGCGCTTCGCATGCCTCGGCGCAAAGACTGTTCCGACAGAAGCGCTCGAGCATCCACGAGAAGCCGAGGACGTCGGTGTTTTCGGCAAAGATGGTTCCGTCCGGCCTTCGCACGAGGGTGTTTGCCACGCCGAGCCTGCGCACGCGCTCGCTCGTCTGGTCGGCCACCTGTGCGGCGACGGCTTTGTAGGGAATCGTCACGTTGAGCCCCTGCCAGGAGCCCCCTCGCAGGAAACCCTCGACCTCCTGCGGCTCGAGCTCGACCAGCGAGTAGGGGGCCGAGCCCAGCATCTCGTGAATCTGGGGAGACCAGCTGTGACCAAGCTTCCTTCCCACCAGGCCGAACGTCAGGTCGTTTTGCGGCAGCATTTGACCGCCCCCTAAACGATCTCTGAGTAGCTGCCGAGGTAGCGGTATTCCTCGCAGGCATCTTCCAGCGATCTCATGAGCGTGAGGAACTCGGGCGCGGCAGCGGGGCACTGCACGTCGAAGTAGAACATGAACTCGAAGTCGCGGTCGGGAATGGGGCGGCTCTCGAGCTTGATGATGTTGATGTCCAAGTCGTAGAACTTCGCGAGGACCTTGTAGAGCGCGCCGGGCTCGTGGTTGACGACGATCATGAGCGAGCTCCTGTCGGCGCCAGGGTAGATGACGAGGTCCTTTGCGATGACCGCGAACCTGGTGTAGTTGTTCCCCTGGTCCTGCACGTTCTTGGCGAGCGCGTCGAGGCCGTAGATCTCGGCGCTGGAGCGCGAGGCGATGGCGGCGACGTCGGCGCCATCGCTCTCGGCGACCATCTGTGCGGCAACGGCCGTGTTCTCGCAGCTGTGGACGGCAACGCCCTTGAGGGACCCCAGGAAGTCGCCGCACTGGTTGATGGCCTGCTCGTGACTGTAGATGTGGCGGATAGACTCGAGGCCGCTGCCCGGCTTTGCCAGGAGGTTGTGGTCGATCTTCAGGCGGCAGGTTCGCACGATGTGGAACTTGTGCTTCATCATGAGGTCGAAGACCTGCGTCACCGATCCGGCAGTGCTGTTCTCCAGCGGTACCACGCCATAGGAGCAGAAGCCCTCCTCGACCGCGCGGAAGACGCCGTCGAAGGTGTCGAAGTAGCTGATGTTGGCGTGCTTGAAGATGCGGTCGGTCGCGATCTGCTGGTACGCACCCTCGACGCCCTGGCAGGCGACGTATGCTTCAGAGGGGAAGAGCTCGGGGCTGCTCTCGAGCGCTGCCGCTATCCTTTCGACGCTCTCGCCGTTTGCGCCCAGGGCCTCGCTCTGACGGTTACGCGACGCCTCCATCAGCAGCTGGAAGAGCACCTGGGTGTACCCCTTCAGGTCCTCCGGCACCATGGAGGCACGCTTGGCGAGCAGCTCGCGCTCGCGCGAGCGGTCCAGAACAGGCAGGTGGTGCTCGGCCTTGTATGCGGCCACCTCGTCGGCGCAGGCCATGCGTCTGACGAAGAGGTTGACGATTTCGGTGTCGATCGCGTCAATCTGTTTGCGGGTTACGGAGAGGTCTTGCATCGTTTGCTGCACCGTGCCTTCTAGTCTTGTATTTCAGCGGGGAACGAGAGTATGCAGTCCAGGAGCGCCAGAGCGCAGACCGCCTCGGCGACCGGGACCGCGCGCGGGGCGATGCAGGGGTCGTGGCGTCCCCTGATCTCGAGCTCCTCGTTCTTGTTGGCGGAAAGATCGACCGACTCCTGTGGGCGAGAAATGCTTGGCGTCGGCTTGATGGCCAGCCTGAACAACACGGGCGCTCCCGTGGTGATGCCACCCAGTGCGCCACCTGCGTTGTTGGTCTGGGGCGCCGCGCCCTCGCTTGTCATGCGATACGGGTCGTTGTTCTGGGACCCGCGGAGCCGCGCGGCCTCGAACCCGCGTCCGAACTCGATGCCCTTGACGGCGGGGATTCCGAAGGCCGCGCGGGCAATCGCGTTCTCGACGCCGTCGAACATGGGGGAGCCCACGCCTGCGGGCATTCCCGTGGCGACGCACTCGATGACGCCCCCGACGGAGTCGAGCGCCTGGCGCGCCTTGTCGATCTCGTTGAGCATCGCCGCGGCGGCGCTCTCGCTGAGCGTCGGGAAGGCCCTTCCGTCCGCGAGCGCTTCGAGCTGGCGCTCGAGCGTCTTGCGCCCCCGCTCCGTGTTGTCGAGGGCGGCGAAGGGCTTGTCGCAGGCGGCTCCGACCGAGAGGAGGTGCGCACCGATGTGCACGCCTCTTTCCTCCAGGTACTGAAGGGCGATGCCCCCCGCCACGCAAAGGGGCGCGGTGAGCCGGCCCGAGAAGTGTCCGCCTCCGGGAACGTCCTGGTTGCCGTGCCACTTCTGCTCGGCGGTAAAGTCTGCGTGCCCGGGGCGGGGCACGCGCAGGAGGTTGTCGTAGTCGCCCGAGCGCGTGTTGGTGTTCTCGATGACGGCGCAGAGCGGGGCGCCGCAGGTCGCACCCCTCATATTGAGCCCACTTACGAAGTTGGGCAGGTCGGCCTCCTTGCGCGGGGTCGTCCAGCTGCCCCGTCCGGGCGCGCGCCTGGCCATGAACCTCTCGAGGCGCTTCCTGTCGACGACGATTCCCGAGGGAAAACCCTCGACGACGCAGCCGATTGCCTGCGAGTGGGACTGTCCGAACACGGTGACCCTGAGGGTGGTCCCAAAGGTTGACGACATCTAAGCATCACGCTCCTCGGCGATTCCGCCAAGCTTCCTGTAGTCATCGAAGAAGCCTGGGTAGGACTTCGAGACGCACTCCGCCCCGCGGATGAGCGTCTCGCCCGTCGCGGAGGCTCCTGCGACGGCGGCCATCATTGCGATTCTATGGTCGTTTGCGGCGTCGACTACCCCGCCCGCGAGCGCGCGTCCGCCCTGGATCTCCAGGCCGTCACCCTCGATGCTGATGTCGGCACCCATTGCCCTGAGCGCGTCTCTGACGGTCGCCAGGCGGTCAGACTCCTTGAGGCGCAGCCGCGCTGCGCCGACGATCTTGGTGGTTCCCTCGGCGAGGCAGGCGACCGCCGCGAGGGGCGGCACGAGGTCTGGGATGTCCGACACGTCTATCGTGCGGCCTTCCAGCCGGTCGTGCACGCAGGTAGCGCTTACGGACCCCCTTCTGACCGTCGCGCCGTAGGCGGCGAGCGCCGCCATGATTGCACGGTCGCCTTGGGTAGAGCCCATGTCGAGCCCGTCGACCTCGACGCTGTTTGCCATCGCGCCGGCGGCAAGCCAGAACGCGGAGTTGGACCAGTCTCCCTCGACGGTGGCGACGCTCGGCGACGCGAGACGCCTGGATGGGTCGACCTCGTATACCGTGCAGGGGCGCCCCTTGCGCTCCTCGTGGCCGGTGCTCACATGGACCCCGAATGTCTCAAGGGCCTTGATGGTGATGTTGACGTACGAGCGCGATTCGACGGGCTCGCCGACGAACACCCTCGTGCGAGCGTCCATGAGGGGTGCTGCCATGAGAAGTCCGCTGATGTATTGGGACGAGACGTTGCCGGGAATGAAGAAGTCTCCGGGCTCGAGCTCTCCGCTGACGGTGAGGGGGAAGCTGCCCTGCGCGCTCAGTTTGACCCCATGGGCCTGCAGCTCCTCGTATAGAGGGGAGAGTGGCCTCTGCGCCAGCCTTCCGTGGCCGGTGAAGCTTGCGCCGCAGCCGAGGGCCGCCGCGACCGGTAGCAGGAATCGGAGGGTCGACCCAGACTCGCCGCAGTCAAGCGTCGCGCCCCCGCGTGCGGCGTCGATCGGGTTCACGCGAAAGCCGACCCGGGTGCGCGCAACGTGCGCGCCCAGCGCCTCCAGACACCCAGCCGTCGCCTCGATGTCCTTTGAGGTCGTGTTGCAGTTGAGGTCCGTCCTGTTCGGACAGAGCGCCGCGAGAGTCAGGAGCCTGTGCGCCATCGACTTGGACGCGATGGCGTCGACGCTTCCCTCGAGGGCGTGTGGTCTGATGAGAATGTCCAAGGGGTCTCCCTAGTTTGCGCCGCAGCCAAGGTCGATGAGTTCGGTGAGCCCGTTGAGGCTCACCTTCTTTACCTCCACGGTGCCTATCGCGGTGGGAACCACGACGTTCACGCCGTCTCCGTGGCGCTTCTTGTCGTGCGTGGCAAAGTCGAGCAGCGTGTCGTGAGGTATCGCGGTGTCAGTGGGCAGGCCGTAGGCCGAGACGGCTTCGACGATCTTCTTGGCGACCTCGCTGTCGCACCAGCCCTTCTTTGCGCTCGCGCGGGCGATGCAGCACATTCCGGCCGCGACCGACGAGCCATGGCCCAGCTCGAAGCCGCTGGCCGCCTCGATGGCGTGGCCGATGGTGTGGCCGAAGTTGAGAATCTGCCTTAGGCCGCGCTCGCGCTCGTCCTGGTTCACCACGTCGCGCTTGATCACGATGTTTCTTGCGACGATGCGCGCGATGTAGTCGCTGTCAGCCTGGTTGCCATTGAGTGGCGACGCGCCAATCTCGTCGAAGAGGGTGGGGTCTGCTATGACACCGTGCTTGATGACTTCGCCGCATGAGTCCGTGAAGAGCTCGGGGGTGAGGGTGTCCAGGCAGTCGATGTCGGCGATAACCGCGTGGGGCTGGAAGAAGCAGCCGGCGAGGTTCTTGCCTGCCTCGAGGTCGATCGCCGTCTTGCCGCCGACGGAGGAATCGACCATGGCCAGAAGCGACGTTGGGATCTGCACGACCTTGCATCCGCGGAGGTAGAGGGCACCGGCGAGCCCACCCATGTCGCCTGTAACGCCGCCTCCCAGGGCGACGACCACGTCGTCCCTGGATAGCTCGGACGCCGCAAGCCCCTCGAGTAGGTCCGCGAGGGTGTCGACGCGCTTCGATGCCTCGCCGGCCTCGAAGATCTGGAGCGTGCATGAATAGCCGGCGTCCGCAAGAGATCCCGCTACAGCGTCGGCGTACAGCGGGGCGACGTTCGAGTCGGAGATGATGCAGGCCTTGGTCCCGCCACATGCCTCGCGAACGATCTGCCCCGTCTCGTCCAGGATCCCCTGTCCCACGTGCACCACGTAGGAGCGTGAGGGCGTGTCTACGGGAATCGACCATGTTTCGCTCATCGCTTCTCGGCCTCCTTCTTGAGCCTGTCCCCCTCGGCCAGGAGCTCCTCGAGCCTCTGCGCGTCGTGGCTGTCCAGTGCGTCCTTGTATGCCTTGAGGTTGTCGATGATCGTGTCGATCTCTCGCGAGAGGTAGTCTGCGTTGTCGAGGAACAGCTCCGTCCACATGGGCGCGTTGAGCCGCGCCACACGCGTGAGGTCCTTGTACGACCCTGCCGAGAAGCCCTTGTGCATCTGGGCTGCGGGACTCTTCACGTACGCGTTGGACACGACGTGCGCGAGCTGCGAGGTGTATGCAATCTGCTGGTCGTGGAAGTCGGCGCTCGCGAGGGTGAAGGACCCGAAGCCACAGGGGGCGAGAAGCGCCTTGAGCCGCTCGAGCACGTCTGCGCGCTCGAAGTCATCCGCGTCGTCGGGCGCCACGACGACCATCGGAGCGCCGTGGAACATGTTCGCGCGGGAGTGCGCGTATCCAGAGTACTGCGTCCCAGCCATCGGGTGACAGCCGACGAAGGTCCAATCGTGCTGCGCGGCGATTTCGAAGCACTTGTCGCAGATGACGCGCTTGACGCCCACGGTGTCGATTACGAGCGCGCCGGGCGATATGAGGCCTTCCATGTCGCGCAGCCAATCGACGCTCACCTGGGGGTAGCCCGCAAGTATGATGAGCTCGCAGGTCCCGACGACCTCTTCCGTCAGCTCTCCGTCGATCGTGTCGATCATGGCGAGCTCGAGCGTGGAGCGCGTGCGATTCCAGGCGTACACCTCCTGCCCGCCCTGGTGCGCCGCCTTGGCGAACGATCCGCCCATGAGGCCCAGTCCCACGACGCCGACGCGCCCGGGGACGAAGGAGCGCTTTTCGCCCTTAGCCATGCGTTACTCCTTGTCCAGGTCTGCCGTGACGGCCTCACGGATGAGCGCGATGCGCTTCATGGCGTCGGCGAACTGGGCGGGAGTCAGGGCCTGGGCGCCGTCCGACCAGGCCTCCTGCGGACAGTTGTGGACCTCAATCTCGAGGCCGTCGGCTCCGGCTGCCGTCGCCGCGTAGGCGGCGGGGCGAACGTAGCGCGTGTAGCCTGTCGAGTGGCTGGGGTCGCCGACCACGGGCAGGTGGGAGAGGTGATGGAGCACCGGGATGGCGTTCACGTCAAAGGTGTTGCGCGTGCGCGTCTCGAAGGTGCGGATGCCCCTCTCGCAGAGGATGACGTTCTCGTTTCCCTCGCTCATGATGTACTCGGCGGCCATGAGGAGCTCGTCGATCGTGCCGGACATGCCTCGCTTCAGCAGGATGGGGGTTTTGGTCTTGCCGACCTCCTTGAGCAGCGAGAAGTTCTGCGCGTTTCGCGCGCCGATCTGCATGACGTCGATCTTCTTGTCGACGAACAGCTGAACGTCGCGCGGGTCCATTACCTCGGTGACGATGGGCATGTCGAGCTCCGCGGAGGCCTCGAGGAGAAGGTCGAGGCCCTTCTCGCCCATACCTTGGTAGGAGTAGGGGGAGGTGCGGGGCTTGTATGCGCCGCCGCGCAGCATGGTTGCCCCGGCGTCCTTGACGCAGCGTGCGATCTCGATCAGGTTCTTGCCCTCAACCGAGCACGGACCTGCCATAACCTGGAAGTTTCCTCCGCCGATCTTTACGCCGTGGCCGCAGTCGACGATGGTGTCCTCGGGGTGGAACTTGCGGTTCGCCTTCTTGAACGGCTCCGAGACGCGCCTCACGGTCTCGATGATGTCCATCGACTCGAGGAGGAACGGGTCGATCTGGGTGGTGTCGCCGATGATTCCGACGACGGTCTCGTTCTCGCCTCGAGAGACGTTGGTTCTGAATCCTCGGCCCTCGATCCACTTGACGAAGTGCTGAAGCTGGTCGTTGGTGGCCGACTCTTTAACGATTGCAATCATGGGCGTGCCTTTCTTGCTGTATACGCAGCTCGAATAAACCTGAGCCGATGCTACAACAAACAACGTTGGCACACCGTGCGGCACTAAAAGTGTTACGAAGGATGTAACGCGGCAAGCTTTATGCAGCTTCAACCGCAAATAATAAGAAATGGTGACCCCAGTGGGGTTCGAACCCACGACCTTTCGCTCCGGAGGCGAACGCTCTGATCCACTGAGCTATGGGGCCACGCGAAAAGTGATTATACTTCAACGCTCTGCCACGGGGGTCGTGATTGCTTGTCACTTTGCGATTCGCCCCATCGCGTACAATGTCCATCATGACATCGTGCGAGGAGGTCCGATGAACGAGGATATGCTCACGTCGACAGGGTATGAGGAGTGCGGCCTCACGCGCGAGGAGGTCGACCTGCGCGTATCGAGGGGTCTCACCAACTCCAACACTGACGTGAGGACAAAATCGGTCGCCCGCATCCTCGGCGAGCACGCTTGCACGCTCTTCAACGCGGTCAACCTTGCGATGGCTCTGCTCGTGCTTTCGACGGGTTCCTACAAGAACGTCGCCTTTGTGGCGGTCGTGGTCTCGAACCTCGTCATCGGCGTCACGCAGGAGATCCGTGCCAAGCGCATGGTTGACAAGCTCTCCATTATGACCGCCAAGGAGGTCCGCGTCATGCGCGCCGGAGAAGTGCGCGGCATTTCCGTTGAGGACGTCGTCCTGGATGACATGGTCCTCGTGTCCCACGGCGACCAGATTCCCGCCGACGGAGAGGTCGTGAGTGGGGAGGCGCTCGTGAACGAGAGCCTCCTGACCGGCGAGAGCGATGCCATCGAGAAGGCCTCGGGCTCGCAGGTGTTCTCGGGGTCATTCGTCGAGACGGGATCGGTCCGATACCGCGTGACGAAAGTGGGGCAGGACGGCTTTGCCGCGAAGATCAACGCGGAGGCCAAGTACGTGAAGCCGGTCTCGTCCGAGATCGTCGACACGCTCGACTTCATCATCAAACTCGGCACTTTCGCCCTCGTCCCCCTGGGAATCGGCCTTTTTGCGAGGCTCATGCTCTCGTCTCGCTTCGGCCACGACGCCGCGATACTCCAGACGGTCGCGGCGGTGATCGGCATGATTCCGCAGGGGCTCGTCCTTCTCACCTCGAGCGTCTTCGCAATCGCGACCACGCGCCTCGCCGCCCGCAAGGTCCTGGTTCAGCAGGCCTATTGCGTCGAGTCGCTGGCCCGCGTCGACGTCCTCTGCCTCGACAAGACCGGGACCATCACGACCGGCGCCATGGAGGTCTCCGAGGCCCGCGGCGAGGGGGCCGCGTCGGCCGCCTACACCATAGCCCGCGCCCTCGAGGCCGATGCGAACGAGACCTCGCGCGCCATCATCTCCTTTGGAGAGGGGCGTGGGCTCGTCGCCCAGGCCGCCGCCAGGACCGTTCCCTTCTCGTCCGCCACAAAGCTCTCGGGTTGCCTGACCGTGGACGGCCGCGCCCTGGCCATGGGCGCCGCGCAGTTCGTGCTCGCACGGGACTATTCCGCCCACGAGGAGGAGGTTCGCTCGTTCGGCCAGCTCTCGCGCGTGCTTGCGGTTTGCGAGTTCGACGGATTCGACGACGGGGGGCGCCCGCTGGGCCGTGCCCGCCTGATTGGTTATCTCGCCATCCAGGACGAGATTCGACCGACGGCCCGCGCGACCATGGAGTTCTTCAAGAGGCAGGGGGTCGACATCCGGGTCATCTCCGGCGACGACCCCTATACGGTATCGGGTATCGCGCGGGCCGTCGGCGTCCCCGGCGCGCAACGCTTTGTGGACGCGTCAACGCTTTCCGACGAGCGCGAGGTCGCGAGGGCCGTGGAGGAGTGCCGCGTCTTCGGACGCGTCACGCCGCAGATGAAGAGGTCGCTGCTGAGGGCCCTCAAGGCGCAGGGGCACGTCGTTGCCATGACGGGGGATGGTGTGAACGACGTCCTCGCGCTCAAGGAGGCTGACTGCTCGGTCGCGATGGCGGCGGGTTCTGCCGCGGCGCGAAACGTGGCCGAGATAGTGCTCGCCGACAACGACTTCGCCCACATGCCCGAGGTCGTTGCCGAGGGGCGCCGCTCGATAAACAACCTCGAGAGGTCGGCGGCCCTGTTCCTTATGAAGACCGTTTACACGATGGTGCTCGCCCTCATCTGCATCGCCATTCCGCCGTACCCCTTCATTCCCGTGCAGATGTCGCTCGTGAGTACCGCAGTGATCGGGGTCCCGTCGTTCCTGCTCGCGCTCGAGCCGAACCACGACCGCGTCAGGGGCTCGTTCATCCGCAACGTCCTGTCGCGCTCGCTGCCGGCCTCCGGGGCAGTCATCGCGTCGCTGTTCCTCACGATTCTCGTCGCGCGCATCCTTGGCTGGTCGGTGAGCGAGCTCTCTACCTGCTGCATGCTCGAGATGTTTGCGATCGGCACGGCGCTCATCTATCGCATATCGCTTCCCCTCAATCCCTTCAGGCTTTTCGTGCTGGCGGTCGTCGTCGCCATCGCTGTGTTGGGCTGCACCGTGTTCAGCTCGTTCTTCTCGGTCGGCGCTCCTACGTTAATTTCTGTTGGCGTTGCGCTCGCGTTGTCTGTTTCAGGCATATTCTTATTCGTTAGGACGTTCGCCGCCGTGCAGGAAGGGCGCGGGACGGCACATGCAATAGATCGAATCATCGCGAGAGTGGAGAGTCTCAATGCAGGCAAGTAACGATTTCTACCGTGCTGTAGTCCAGGCAAGAAAGCCCAGGCCTGTTGAGGTGTCTGGCGTAAAGCGCATGGTCTACGACGTCTCGTCCATTCCCGGGGCGTCATCCCTGCCGAGGGCCCTGGTCATTCTTCTCGAGAACTGCGTCAGGCGTGCCCAGAGCGACGAGGCTGCGGTCGAGCTCGCCAGCCGCGTCGTTAAGGCCGGCATGGCCGGCGAGCAGGGCGACGAAATCGAGTTCATGCCCGCCCGCGTCCTGTTCCAGGACTTCACGGGCGTGCCCGTGTTCGTTGACTTCGCGGCCATGCGCGACGCAATGGTCGAGCGCGGCGGCGATCCCGCAAAGGTCAGCCCGCGCATTCCCTGCACGCTCGTCGTCGACCACTCCGTCATCGCCGACTGCGCCGGAAGCCAGGACGCGGCCGACGCCAACCAGCGCAAGGAGGCCCGGCGAAACCACGAGCGCTTCGCCTTCCTCAAGTGGGCCGCGAACTCCTTCGACAACGTTCGCATCGTCCCGCCCGGAGGCGGCATCTGCCACCAGCTCAACATGGAGCGCTTCTGCGAGGTAGTGGGGACCGACGCCCTCGCGCAGGGCGACGTTCCCGTTGCCTGCTTCGACACGCTCGTGGGAACAGACTCCCACACCACCACCGCCAACGGCCTTGGCGTACTGGGCTGGGGTGTGGGCGGCATCGAGGCCGAGGCTGCGGCGCTCGGCCAGCCCATCTCCATGCTCGTTCCCCCCGTCGTCTCCCTCGAACTCACCGGCAAGCTGCGCGACGGCGTCGGTGGCATGGACCTCGCGCTGACCGTCGCACAGCTGCTTAGGTCCGAGGGCGTCGTCGGCTCTCTGGTTGAGGTCACCGGCGAGGGCGTCTCCACGCTCTCGGCCACGCAGCGCGCTTGCGTCTCGAACATGACGCCGGAGTACGGCGCCACCACGACGCTCTTTCCGGTCGACGACCAGGCGACCGCGTACCTCGAGCTTACGGGCAGGAACGCCGACGACATCGCCTTCACCCGCGAGTACCTCAAGATTCAGGGGGTCTGGGGCGCCTCCGAGGGCAGGACGTACTCACGCACCATCAAGCTGGACCTTTCGACCGTCGAGCTGAGCCTCGCCGGTCCTTCGCGCCCGCACGACCGCACCACGGTCGCGGGCCTCAGGGAGCGATTCGAGAAGGGCCTCGTCTCCCATGGCATTGAGGACCGCGACGCCCTCAGGACGGTCTCCGCTGGTGGCCAGGACTACGAGCTTGGCCACGGGACCATCGCTATCGCGGCTATCACGAGCTGCACTACGGCAACCGACCCCGCGATGATGGTCGCCGCAGGCATTCTCGCCAAGAAGGCAGTCGAGCGCGGGCTGAGCGCCAAGCCTTGGGTGAAGAGGATTCTTGCTCCTGGCAGCCATGCCACCTCGCTCATGCTCGACCGCGCCGGCCTTGCTCCGTACCTCGCCAAGCTCGGCTTCTGGACTTGCGGCTTCGGCTGCATGAGCTGCATCGGAAACTCTGGCGAGATCCTGTCCTCCCTTAAGGCAGTCTCGGGTGACCTTGAGCTCACGAGCATCCTCTCGGGCAACAGGAACTTCGAGGGACGTATCTCGCCCGACGTCAGCCAGAACTACCTCTGCCAGCCCGCTCTCGTCGTCGCCTACGCGCTCGTCGGCACCCTTGACGTGAACCTGGCCGAGAGTCCCGTCGGCCTTGACTCCGACGGCAAGCCCGTCATGCTCTCCGAGCTGCTGCCCACTAACGCCGAGATAGAGGCCGCCCTCGCCACTTCGCTCGACAAGGAGCTCTTCGTCGAGGGGGGCAAGGGCCTGTTCGAGGGCTCCCGCGAGTGGCAAGAGATCGACGCCGGCTCCTCCGACACCTTTGCCTGGGATCCCGAGTCCACCTACGTCCGCAAGGCGCCGTACTTCGACCTCGCCAAGCCAGCCTCTGTTCTGAGGGTGTCGGATGCTCGAGCGCTCGCCCTTCTCGGCGACTTCGTCACAACCGATCACATCTCCCCGGCCGGGTCCATTGCCGCGGACTCGCCCGCTGCCCGCTACCTCGAGGAGCGCGGCATCGAGCGCGACGCGTTCAACACCTACGGCAGCCGTCGCGGCAACCACGAGGTCATGGCACGCGGAACGTTCGCCAACGTTAAGCTTTCGAACTCCCTGGCCGAGGGTCGCAAGGGCGGATGGACAAAGAACTTCCTTTCCGGCAAGGTCGAGAGCATCTTCGACGCGGCCGAGGCCTATCAGAAGGCCGGCCAGGATCTGGTCGTCGTCGCCGGCAAGCTTTACGGCTCCGGCTCTAGCCGCGACTGGGCCGGCAAGGGCCCCGCGCTGCTTGGCGTGAAGGCCGTCCTCGCCGAGAGCTTCGAGCGCATCCACCGCTCGAACCTCGTCCAGATGGGCGTACTCCCGCTCCAGTTCGAGGAGGGACAGAGCGCTGCCTCCCTGGGCCTTGACGGCACCGAGCACTTTGACATCGAGCCCGTCGACGTCTCGGATGGCCTTCCCAAGAGCCGCAAGACCCACGTCGTCGCCCGTCGCGAGAACGGCGAGAAGGTCGAGTTCGATTGTGTCGTCAGGGTGGATACGCCCATGGAAGGCGGCTTCCTCTCCGAGGGGGGTATCCTTCCTTTCGTCCTTAATCAATTGTCGGCGTAGGTCGCCGTTCGCTCGTCACCTAAGGGTTGGTTGCCTTGATATGTCCCAACTGCGGCTCTGACATTCCCGATTCTTCACTCCGCTGTCCGGCGTGCCACGCCGAACTGGATAGGACTACGACGATACCGAAGCAGTCGGGCTCCTGGTGCACCAACTGCGGTGCCCTCATGCCCTCGGACCAGCCTGTGTGCCCGGAGTGTGGCATGCCCAACCCGAACTACGTTGCGCCGGCGCCCGAGGGTGACTCTACCGAGGACGGCTCCGAAGCCGCCGAGAAGGAGCGTACGACCGCCATTCCGCGCATCGAGAGCGCCGTGCCGGCCGATCCTGACGACGGTGCGTCGATTGTGCGAGACAGGCTCCCGAGGACTCGCGTCATCATCACCTCCCTCGTCGTCGGCGTCCTTGCGATGAGCGCCGTCGTCCTTGCGATCACGCACCCCTGGGACCCCAATGCTTTCGACACCAAGGCAAAGACCGAGGCCGACACGTCGATGGCGGGGTTTCCCGGCACGGTCTCCGAGCTTCAGGGACAGGACAGCAACGGCTCTTCTTCCGAGGAGGTCAAGAGCGGCGACCAGGCCACCTACGAAAAGCTCTCCGACGTCTACTCGAAGCTTGGCGAACTCTCGTCCAAGGTCGACCAGAACGAAGACCTCTTCAACCAGGTTGGCGCCTCGGGCTCGCTTGACGACCGCAAGAAGGGCAAGGCGGCGGCGGACGAGCTCTCCATCGAGATCAGCAATCTCATCTCGTCCATCGACTCGGTTGACGTGACCTCCGGAACCTATGCCGACGACGCCAACAACCTCAAGACGCTGGGGTCGTGGCTGCGCAACAGGATGGATGCGCTTTCCTCGGCGTGGGACGTCAGCGTCTCGTACGACGACGCTCAGGCCAACGCTGGCAAGATCAAGGCTCCGCTCTACAACTCTGATGGTGCCTCCGTCACGGAAAGCTATCGGAAGCTCTTCAACGACAGCTATTCCGGTTGGAAGCCCGCCGATAAAAACGGTTCCTAGTGCTTGGTCTGCCGAAAATGTGAAAGAATAGCTCTGCTGTTAAAATTAATCGGATGGTTATCTAGCAATTTCGTTGCTTTTCGCGGTTTTCCAGAAAGGGGAGAGGTGCATGGGTTTCTTTTCCGATCCGCTTTACACGCCCGAGTATCAGGTAGCTGGTGACGAGGTCGCGGTATTTGATACGAGCAAGGGCGTCATCCGCGTCAAGCTGGACTGCGAGGGCGCTCCCGTCCACGTCGCCAACTTCTGCGAGCTGGCGAGCTCCGGGTTCTACGACGACCTCAAGTTCCACCGCTATGTTCCCGGCTTTGTCATCCAGGGCGGCTGCCCCAACACCCGCGACATGAGCCCCGAGCAGGTTGCGGGTGGTAGGCCTGGCCCCTCCGGCATGCCCGGCACGGGCGGCCCCGGATACAGGATACGCCAGGAGTTCACGACGAACCCCAACAATAGCCACGACGACGGTGCGCTTGCAATGGCCCGCTCCCAGGACCCAGACTCTGCCGGGTCCCAGTTCTATTTCTGCCTTGGCCCGCAGCACATGCTCGACGGCGGCTACACGGTCTTCGGCTCCACGCTCGAGGGCATAGAGGTCGAGAGGGAGCTGCGTGCCGGCGACGTCATCAACTCGATCAGGATCGAGCACGCATAACATCGCACCATAATCGTCCCCACGAACGAGGAGAGATATGAATCAGCAGGCATTCGAATCAGGAAAGGCCGCCTACAAACAGGGTGACTTCCTGAACGCTGTCAACCAGCTTTCTCAGGCCAAGGACCCGGGTGAGGTTTCGGGCTCTGTTGACCACATCCTGGGCAACTGCCTCATGAAGCTCGGTCGCTTTGCGGAGGCCGCCGCGGCCTATGGCGAGGCACTGAGCGACACCTCCTATGGTCACTCTGGCGCTCTTGCCTGCAACAGGGGCAGGGCCCTCCTCGCCGCCAACAAGCCCCAGGAGGCCATTGCCTCGCTGACCATGGCGACCCGCGACAGTGACTACGCCACACCCTACAAGGCCTATGTTGCGCTCGGCAACGCCTACATGCGCGTCGGCAATGTCCGCGAGGCCGGCGTCGCCTACCGCAACGCCGCCATCGACGAGAGCAACCCCGATCCCTCCTCGTCGCTCCGCAACCTCGGCGGTTGCTTCATGCAGATGGGTCGAGCCGTCGACGCCGTCGAGGCCTATCGCACTGCCCTCGACTTCTCGACGCCCCTGGCCGACCAGAATGTTATCTACGGCGACCTCGGCCTTGCCTACGTCGCTGCCAACCGCATGAGCGAGGCCGTCGACGCCTTCAATCACGCAACCGCTGACGGCAGCTACACGCTTCGTCCCGAGGCCCAGGCTGCCTTCGACGCCGCCAAGCGCGCGGTCTCGGCTATCACCGGCGACGGCCCCTCCGAGACCGATGCTTTCCTTGCTGCCGCGGGCTACGGCACCGGCGCCATCGACCCCCTCGACCCGACGGGCTCGACTGGTGAGTTCATGCCGTCTCCCGAGGACACGGGCTTCTTCTCGGTGAGCGAGGAGGACCTCGTCGCCGCTGACAAGAAGGAGAGGAAGATTCGTCGCAAGAAGAAGCATCGCGGCCTGAAGGTCCTGATCTTCATCCTGGTCCTCCTTCTGGCGCTTGCCGGTGCCTGCGGCTTCGCTTACTACAAGGGTTACGGCTGGCCCACCCAGCAGTCCGTTGTCGAGTCGCTGTTCCAGACCAACGCCTCTGGCGGTGACGTGGCGTCGTTCCTTGACGGAAGCGTCTCGAGCGACTCCCGCTCCCAGATCGAGTCCGTGCTCCCCAAGAGCTCGACCAAGGTGAGCGTCGACGGTCTCGACCGCTCCATGAACTCCTCGACTGCCCTTGCCACCGCCTCCCTGGAGTCGGGCGGCTCGCAGTCGTACGAGATCAAGATGGTTCGAAGCGGTTTGGGTTGGAAGGTCACTTCCGTCGAGGCCGTCTATGCGTCTCAGAACTCCACCGCGCCTACGGCAAAGTCGACTTCCTCCGACTCCTCAAAGTCCGGGGATTCCGAGTCCGCCGACTCTGCCGAGACGAGCGCGACCTCCGATTCGAATTCAAGCACCACCACTGGCACCATTTCCAGCGAGGGCTAAACGTACTAGGCTAAATTGCGGCTCTGCCCGCTTACTGTTAGGGATAGGAAGAAATGTCGATTCTCGACTCTCTCTTTGGTGAGTATGACGGCGATCTTGCCATCGACCTCGGAACTGCCAACACGCTTGTGGCGGCCCGTGGCCGTGGCATCGTCCTCAACGAGCCATCTGTCGTCGCCATTGATAAGAGCGAGGACCGTGTTCTGGCGGTTGGCGCTGACGCTAAGAGGATGATTGGTCGCACGCCTGGCTCAATCATTGCAGAGCGCCCGCTCAAGGACGGCGTCATCGCCGACTTCGACGTCACCGAGGTCATGCTTCGCTACTTCATCGAGAAGGCCCGCGGCGCAAGCAGGTATCCTTGGTCCCCGCGCCCCCGCGTCGTCGTCTGCGTTCCCTCTGGCGTCACTTCCGTCGAGAAACGCGCGGTCTTCGAGGCCACCATCTCCGCCGGAGCGCGCCAGGCCTATCTGATCGAGGAGCCCATGGCTGCCGCTATCGGCGCCGACCTTCCTATCGAGGACCCCACGGGCTCTATGGTCGTCGACATCGGCGGCGGCACGACCGAGGTTGCCGTTATCGCCATGGGCGGCATCGTCGTCTCGCAGTCGATCAGGACCGCCGGTGACGAGTTTGACCAGACCATCCTCGAGCACGTCCGCGATGCCTACAACCTCTCGATTGGCGAGAGGACCGCTGAGGACATCAAGATCAAGGTCGGCTCCGCTGCGCCCCTTGCCGAGGAGTTGGACGTCGAGGTCAATGGCCGCGACGTCATGAGCGGCCTGCCCAAGAGCGTCAGAATCGAGAGCGAGGAGATTCGCAGGGCTCTCGACGGTCCGCTTGACGCCGTAACCAAGGCTGTCAAGGACGCTCTCGACGTCACGCCTCCTGACCTTGCCAGCGACCTCATGTACTATGGTGTCCTCCTCACGGGAGGTGGTGGACTGCTTCGCGGTCTCGACCAGAGGCTTCGCGAAGAGACGGGCGTTCCCGTCAACGTCAGTCCGACCGCGCTGGAAAACGTCGTTAATGGCTGTGCGAAGGTCCTCGAGGCGAATGCGCTGTCTGGTGGCTTCGTGCAAAGTGCAAATTAGAGGGTAAAAGCATGCCCAAACTATCGGGTAAGGGAACGGCGCCTTCCGGATTTCGTCGAAACGACTCGAGTTCCGGTGGCGCTCTTCTCGTGATATTCGTTGCTCTCTCGCTCGTCATGTTCACTATGAGCGTCAGGGAGAACGGAACTGGACTCTTTTCGGGTGTCAGGGGGGCTTTCTCGACGATTACGATGCCGGTCCGCTACCTCGGCGTGGCCGTTACCGCTCCGTTCAACGGGCTTGGCAACATCTTTTCGAACCTGACGGCTGACCAGGGGACCCTTTCGGACCTCAAGGCCGAGAACGAGGCCCTCAAGAGCAAGAACGCCGAGCTCGAGGAGGCCGAGCAGACTGCGACCAGGCTTCAGAACCTGCTTGCGTTGAAGAGCACCTACAACCTCCAGTCGACTGCCGCCCGCATCATCTCGGGGTCGAACGACTCATGGAGCGACACGGTCACTATCGACAAGGGAAGCTCGGCCGGGCTTGCCGTCGGAATGCCGGTCTCGGACTCCAATGGTGCTATCGGGCAGATCATCGAGTGCGGCGTGGCGACGTCCACCGTTCGTCTCATCACTGACGAGAATTCGAGCGTCTCGGCCATGATTCAGTCGAGCAGGGCCCAGGGCATGCTCAAGGGGTCGGCCGACGGTACGCTCCACCTCACCTTGATCAGCACCGACCAGAACGTCTCGGTCGGCGACACCGTGATGACCAGCGGTCTGGGCGGCGTCTTTCCCAAGGGGCTTCCACTGGGTACGGTTCAGAGCGTCAACAAGCCCGCAGGCGCGCTCTATTACGAGATCGTGGTCAAGCCCCTCTCCTCCACGGAGAGCTTCGAGGAGGTCCTCGTCATCACCTCTCTGACTGAGGACCAGCAGGCAACCAACGAGGACATTGCGTCGGCCGACTCGCAGGACTCCAGCAGCTCCGGCACCGGCAATGACTCCGAGTCGAATTCGGACTCCAAGGCTTCTTCGGACGAGTCCAAGAGCAGCGAGTAGGAGGGTGACATGCAGGTAAATGACAGCAACAAGAACCGTAGGAGCATGGTCCGGCTCGCCCTCGTATGCCTCTTCTTGCAGCTTGCACTTGCCCCGAACTTTGGCATTGCCAACGGGCGCATTAACTTCGGCCTCATCTATGCGGGCGTCATCGCGCTGACCATTGGCGGTCGCACCGGCGTCGTCGCGGGCTTCTTCGCGGGTCTCGTGTTCGATCTGTGCACGACGGGTCCTGTCGGGCTCATGTCGCTCCTTCTCACGGTCGCCGCCTTTCTGATGGGGATTGAGGTTCGCAACAGGATTGCCGAGGACTTCTCGGGATCCGTGGTCCTTTTCGTAATGTGCGCCTTCGTCGTGAGTGTCTTTTACAACCTTGCCATGTTCCTCGTTGGGCAGGGTGGCTCCATTGTCGACATGCTCTTCCTGAGGACGCTTCCCACATTCATTCTCACCGGTGCCGCCTTCGTGCCCTTTGCCCTAATCGCGGGAAAGGGCACGGCCGGAAGCTCCCTTGGTGGCGGGCTTGGGCCCGTGGGCAAGCATTCCATCAAGTACAGCCTTGGCAAGCGCTAGGAGCGCGTCTTGAGTCCCATCATCGTCATAATCATCGTCCTCGCGGTGATCTTGGTTGCGCTCATCGCCATCTTCCTGCTCTTTGGCCGTGGCGGCTCGCGATTCACGTTCGACATTGGTGGAGCCGCCCCCACTGCTGCGGGCGGGTCGGACATGTCCACCGAGACGGGCTTCAAGACGCGCCTGTTCGGGCTAGACGTGTTCGCCGGGTCGATCATCGCCGTCTTGCTGGGCAAGCTTTGGACCATGCAGCTCGTCTCGTCCGATGAGTACAGCGCCCAAGCCGAGTCGAACAGGACCAGGACCATATCGGTTGACGCCCCGCGTGGCAGGATTCTGGACCGAAACGGCGTGGAGCTCGTTAACAATCGCGCGAGCCTCACTGTCGCGGCCAAGTCCGATGTCGTGCAGGATGAGGTCGAGATGCAGCTGCTCGGCAACCTGATCGGCATGCCCAAGATGGCTGTCAAACGCAAGATCGAGAACTCCAGCGACGGCGCCCAGAGCCTGCGCACCGTCGCGGTAGACGTCTCCCGCCGGGTCGTTGCTTACATCGGCGAGCATCCCTACGTTTTCGAGGGCGTGAGCGTCGAGCAGAAGACGCAGCGCCACTACCCCCAGGGCAACCTCGCGGCCCACGTGCTGGGCTACGTCGGAACGGTCTCGTCCGAGCAGCTCGACGCCTCCAAGAAATCTGACTCCGAGGCGGCTATCTCGTACTCCTCCGGCGACATCGTCGGCCAGGCCGGCGTCGAGTACCAGTACGAGAGCGTCCTCCAGGGCGTTAAGGGCGAGCAGACCGTCTACGTCGACGCAAGTGGCGCCGTGTTGAGCTACTCGGGCTCGGTCGAGGCCCGCAGCGGCTCCGACATCGTCCTGACGCTGGACTCCAAGATCCAATCCGCGGCCGAGGAGTCGCTCCAGAGCTGGATCAAGAAGCGCCACGAGTCGGGGGCGCCCGACTGCTACGGTGGTGCCGCGATTGCGATGGACGTCACGAACGGTGAAGTGCTTGCCATGGCAAGTGCCCCGACCTTCTCGCCCAGCGTGTTCGTCGGCGGCGTGTCGAGCGACGACTGGAATCAGCTCTCGTCCGAGTCCGCGCACAATCCGCTGCTCAACCGCGCCGTTTCGGGCCAGTATCCCTCGGCGTCCACCATCAAGCCGCTCTCCACCTTTGCGGCGCT
Organism: Parafannyhessea umbonata; assembly: GCF_900111255.1. Classification (GTDB taxonomy): domain Bacteria; phylum Actinomycetota; class Coriobacteriia; order Coriobacteriales; family Atopobiaceae; genus Olsenella_J; species Olsenella_J umbonata_A. Next base: position 55,837 of record NZ_FOGP01000002.1, on the reverse strand, counting down.
CGACTACGGTATCGCCAACACCGGTTCCACCTACAACTGCACCGGCTACTGGACGGGCTTCGGAAGCGGATTCGGCCAGTACTGCTGGCAGAGGTCGGGCCATGGCCTGATGACGCTCCAGACGGGAATCACGTTCTCGTGCGACGTCGTCTTCTACGAGATCGGCAAGGGCTTCTTCTACTCGGACACTCCCAACGGGCTTCAGGACACCTTCCGCAAGTGGGGTCTGGGGTCGAAGTCCGGAATCGACCTTCCCGCCGAGGCCTCCGGTCGCGTTCCCGATGCCGACTGGAAGTGGAACTACTTCACCTCGTCGGACGACACGGCGCGCTCCTGGCAGGGTGGCGACAACACGAACCTCGTCATCGGCCAGGGCGACATCCTCGTCACCCCGCTGCAGATGCTTTGCGCCTACGCGGGCATCGCGACGGGAGGGACCATCTGGCGCCCTCACGTGCTCAAGGGCGTCAAGGCGGCCGTTGGCGACGGATCTTCCGTCGACTACAAGACCGAGGTCGCCCGTACCGCAGATGAGGACTCGTCCTACATGGACCTAGTGCACCGCGGCCTGGTCGGCGTGGTCTACGAGGAGTCTGAGTCCCAGGCCGTCCACTTCACGAACATGTCGGTGAAGGTTGCGGGCAAGACGGGATCCGCGCAGACGTCGACCGAGCAGCCTACCGGCTGGTTCATTGCCTACGCACCCGCCGACGACCCAAAGTACGTGGTTGGCTGCGTGATGGAGAGCAGCGGCTTCGGTAGCGAGGGTGCCCTTTACGTCGTGCGAGACATCTTGGGCGCGCTGTACGATCAACCCGACACCGCCGCCGCGACCGGCGGGTCCGCGGACTAGGGGGGAGGAGAAGACATGGCAAAGCCTGCCGTAGACAGCAAGGTTGGCGAGGGAGGACTCGGGTCTTTCTCGGCCTTCTATAGCCATATCGTCGGCCGCCGCGCGCCACGCGCGAGCTCTGGAAAACTCAGCCGAGGCCCCTTCTTCCTTCCACAGCTCATACCTGCCCTGCTTCTGGTCGTGTATGGCTCGGTCGTTATCTACACGGCCTCGCTCACCATCGCTGACGCGTCCTTTGTGAGGCACCTGGTCGGCGTGGCCATGGGCGCAGCGGGTGCCCTGGCCATCTGGCACTACGACTACCGCGCCTTCGCCAACATGTCGAAGGCTCTGCTGATTACGGACGCTGTCCTCATGCTGCTTCCGAGCGTTCCGGGTCTGGGCTACTCGGCGCTTGGCATGACGGGCTGGATCAAGATCCCGCTCATCGGCATGACCTTCCAACCGTCTGAGCTCGCCAAGCTCGTCACCATCTACCTCATGGCGTCGCTCGGCGCCGAGTACAACGGCCGCATCGAGACGCTTCGCGACTACGTGAAGCTCTGCGCCATCCTCTGCATCCCGTTTGGGCTCATCATGACCCAGCCTGACCTGGGCACTGGCCTGATCATCCTCGTGACAGGCGCAGCCATCATCATCTGCTCGGGCGCGAAGCGCACATGGGTTCTGGTGACCATTGCCCTCATCGTTGTCGGCGCTGCCCTCATCGTCGCCACCTCGCTGACCGATGGCCTTCCGCATCTGCTCAAGCAGTACCAGCTCAAGCGACTCATCGTCTTCGTTGACCCCTCGGTCGACCCCGCGGGAGACGGATACAATCTCCAGCAGGCCAAGATCGCCGTCGGTTCCGGTGGGTTCTTCGGCAAGGGCTTTGGCAACGCTACGCAGGCCGGAAGCGGCTTCCTCCCCGAGGCACACACCGACTTCGTTTTCGCCCTTCTCTCCGAGGAGTTCGGCTTCGTCGGGGCCGTCGCCCTGCTCGCCCTGTTCGGTGCGATGATCTTTACGACCGTCGGCATGGCCCAGCGCATCGACGCGCCCTTCGGCAAGCTCGTGCTCGCCGGCGTTGCGACGATGTGGTCGTTTCAGTTGCTCCAGAACGTGGGCATGTGCATTGGCATCATGCCCATCACGGGCATCCCCCTGCCCTTTATCAGCTTCGGGTCTTCGTCGATGCTTGCCCAGATGACCGCTATCGGCATGGTACAGTCAGTCTGGCACCATAGGCCCAAGGCAGCGTAGCCGGGCAAGGTGCCTTGCGTTTGTACTTGGTTTGCGCGCGCAGCAAAGGGGTGTGTCATGGCACGTAAGAGCAGGGTTTCCCTGGGTAACGTCTTCGACGTCATAAATGCCGGCGTCGATTCCGAGCGACTGAGGTCGGCAAGCGTCTCCGTCTTGCTCGTCGTGGACCACGACAGCCAGATGGACCTCGCGCTTGCCCTCAAGAAGGCCTTCGTCCCCCTGCAGTCCACAACCTGCGTGAGGGTTGCGCCCTCCGACGAGTTGCCGGGCGACCCCTCGGCCTTCGACGCGGCGATAGTGCTTCCGGGCGCCAACTCCGCGCGGTCGACGTCCTCCGTCACCTTTCTTGTTCGCTGCGGCGTGCCCGTCGCCTTCGTTGCCGAGTCGAGTCTCGATGCCGAGGATTTCCTCGAGGGGCTTCCGCAGGCGGCTCGCCCGCTTCTGAGCTGCGTTTTTGCCTCGGGTCCCGATGCCCTTCTGGACAAGCTCGCCGACTGGCTCGTAGAGGTCGTGGACGAGAAGGGCATTGCGCTGGCGGCCGGCTTGGCCTTCTGCCGTAATGCGGAGGTCAGGCGCCTCGTCAGTGCATGCGCGCTCGAGAACGCAGCGGTGGGAGCGGTCGACTTCATCCCCGGTGCGGACTTTCCGGTCATGACCGTCAACCAGGCGCGTCTTGCCCTCAACATCGCCGCCGCGTACGGTCAGCCCATTGCGCTCGACCGCGTGTCCGACCTGGGTGCCGTTTTGGGCGCGGGCTTCCTGTACCGCTACGTTGCCCGCACGCTCGTCGGGATGGTCCCGGGGATCGGCTGGGCGCTCAAGGGCGGCGTCGGCTACGCGGGTACGTTCGCGACGGGCAAGGCGCTTGCACTTCGCTATGACCCTGACGCCAGACGCATGGCATCGAGCTTGGCCGACGGCCTCTCCCGCGCAAGGGAGAAGGGCGTGCATGTGGCCTCGGCGGCCGCAGGAGCGCTGACTGACCTGTCCCGTGCCCTGGGCAAGGCGCCTGCTGCGCCCCAGCGCCCGCCACGGCGTCTGTCGCTCCTGGCGCGCGGCGGCTCCGGGAGGGATGGCCGCATCGACCCCGTCCACGTCGAGTTCGTCTCTCCGTCCGGCAGGCCCGCGGCGAAGGCCGACGATTTCGCCGACGCCGACGCCGACGGCGAGTCGGGCTCCTCGCGATCCACCAGCTACGTCGTGCTCGAGAGGCCCGTCCCCAAGCACTTCCGCCCGGGCGAGGCCCACGAATAGAAGCAAGGAGAGATTCACCCACATGAGACTTCCCAGAGAGGACTGGTACGACCGACTCGAGCCACTGCTGGCACGCGTCGAGAAGCCCTCGCGCTACCTCGACCACGAGTGGGGCGCAGTCGAGGACCAGGACGGCCCCTTCCACGTTTGCATGATGTACCCCGACGTCTACGAGGTCGGCCAGCCCAACATGGGCATCGCCATCCTCTACAACACGCTCAACGCGCAGGAGGGTATCTCCTGCGAAAGGGGCTTCCTGCCCTGGATCGATCTTTCCGATCTCATGAGGGAGAAGGGAATCCCGCTGCTTGCCCTCGAGAGCTCTTCTCCCGTGGCGTCGTTCGACATCGTTGGCTTCACGCTTGCTCATGAGATGGCCTGCACCAACATCGTCGAGGCACTCGATCTTTCCGGCATCGCCATTCGCGCGGCCGAGCGCGCCGAGGATGACCCGATCGTCATTGCCGGAGGACCTTCGGTCTGGAACTGCGAGCCCGTCTCGCCCATGTTCGACGCTATTCTTCTTGGTGACGGCGAGGAGGCCATTGTCGAGATGTGCCACGTCGTCCGCGACGCGCGCGCCTGCGGTATGACCAGGGCAGAAATCCTCCGCGGACTCTCTGAGGTCGAGGGCGTTTACGTCCCCTCGCTCTACGACGTAGTTGTAGACCAGAGCTCCACCGAGTGGGGCTACGCGGTTTCACGCGAGGGCTCTGACGCGCCCGAGGTCGTCCTCAAGCGCACCCTCAGGGACTTCTCGAAGACCGACCCCCTTCCACAGAAGATCGTTCCCTACATGGGAATCGTTCAGGACCGCCTGGCCATTGAGGTTCTTCGCGGCTGCGCGCGAGGGTGCAGGTTCTGCCAGGCGGGCATGAGCTATCGCCCGGTCCGCGAGCGTCCCGCCGGCGACGTCATTGCCGCGGCCCAGGAGGGGCTTGCCGTGACGGGGCATGACGAGGTCTCGCTTACGTCGCTCTCGACCACCGACCACTCGCAGTGCGCGCAGATCCTGCACCAGCTCAACGAGGACATTCGCGGCACGGGCGTCCGCGTGTCAATCCCGTCCCAGCGCCTAGACTCCTTTGGCGTCGAGATGGCGGCCGAGGTCGGCGGCGCCAAGAAGGGTGGGCTAACATTCGCCCCCGAGGCGGGCAGCCAGCGTCTGCGCGACGTCATCAACAAGAACGTCACGGTCGAGAACATCGACATGGCGGCTCGCAACGCCTTCGAGAACGGCTGGCGCCGCATGAAGCTGTACTTCATGATGGGGCTGCCCACGGAGACCGACGACGACATCGTGGCGATCAACGAGGTTGCCGACCGCGTGCTCGAGATTGGGCGCGACGTGGTCGGAAAGGGCCCGAAGAGTGGCGTTTCGGTTTCCATCTCGGTTGCCGTCTTCGTTCCCAAGGCGCACACGCCCTTCCAGTGGGCGGGTCAGCTGCCGCTCGAGGAGGTGCGTCGCCGCCAGCAGCTGCTGCTTCACAGCTGTCCCGACCACGCCATCAAGATCTCGTACCACGACGCAGATGTCTCCCTTGTAGAGGCGGTCCTCTCGAAGATGGGCAGGCGCGGCTTTGAACTCATCTACGCGGCCTGGCGACATGGCTGCCGTTTCGACGCTTGGACGGACCAGTTCTCGTTCCAAAAGTGGGAGGATGCCGCCCAGGAGGTGGGCTTCGACCTGCAGAAGATCGCATCCGAGCAGCTTCCGCTCACCGTGCGCCTGCCGTGGGAGCACACCTCTCCCGCCGTGTCGAAGGGATTCCTCCAGCGCGAGTGGCGAAGGGCCGCTGAGGGCGTAACGACGCCCGATTGTACGATGACCAGCTGCACCGGCTGCGGCGTGTGTCCCGCGCTTGGTGTGAAGAATGCGATAGTGGGGGACCGCCATGTCGGACGCTAGCACGCAGAAGAGGCTCAGGGTTCGCTACCGCAAGGATGGTCGCCTGGCCTACCTCGGTCACCTCGAGGTGCTTAACACAATCAACCGCTCCGTTCGACGCTCTGACGTGCCCTTTGCCGTCGGCAATGGCTTCGCTCGCCGCATCAGGCTGCAGTTCTCGCAGGCGCTGCCCGTGGGCGCGTCCTCGGAGTGCGAGTTCTACGACCTCACGCTCACCGAGGAACTCGAGCCTTCCCGCGCGCTCGACATGCTTCGCCGAGCGACGCCGTCCGCCCTCGCTCCCGACGAGGCTGGCTACGTCGACAGGAGCCTGCCGGCGCTCGAGGCCTGGCTAACGCGTGCTGACTGGCACGTTCAGCTGCCCGCTCAGGGTGTAGACGTCTCTGGCCTTGGCGAGTCCTTCTCTGCCCTTAAATCTGAAGGCGTACTGAGCTACCTGCGCGGCGAGAAGAGAAAGACCATTGACGTCTCGTCGGCCCTCGTGTCATGGGAGATCTCACTAATGGATGACGCGCTGCACATCGAGCTCGCGACCAGGTCGTCCAACGACGGATCCCTTCGCCCGCAGGTTCTTCTCAACGCAGCCTTTGATAGGCTCGGCGTGGCTGGAAGCGACGTTCCCGTGCCGCGCGTCGCGCGCATCGGGCAGTGGCACGAGGGCGAAGATGGGCTTCTCGTGAATGCGCTGTAAACGGGCCGCTTGACGGCTTTGCGGCAGGTATTCTGTCCAAGGCGTGTACTGCTTGTGAATGCCAGCTTTTTGTTGACCGAGCAGGTAATCGCTAGTAAGATGTGTTGCTGTTGCACAAAACCAGTAATGAAGGGTTACCAAATGTACGCAATCGTTACCACTGGTGGCAAGCAGTATAAGGTTGCCAAGGGCGACGTCTTCGACGTCGAGAAGCTCGACGCGCAGCCTGGCGACAAGGTTAAGCTTGACGTCCTCATGCTTAATGACGGCAAGAAGACTGTCGTTGACGCTGCCACGCTCGCTAAGAAGAAGGTCACCTGCGAGATTGTTGAGCAGTTCAAGGGCGAGAAGGTCCTCGTCTTCAAGCTCAAGAAGCGCAAGCGCTACCACCGCACCAAGGGCCACCGCCAGAACCTCACCAGGCTCAAGGTCACCTCGATGCCCACCACCAGGACCAGCGCGGCAAAGTCCGCCTCTACCGAGGCCAAGGCCGAGTAGACGTCCGAGCATTTTTTCATTTTGAGTAGATAGGCAGGTAAGACAATGGCTCACAAGAAAGGCCTCGGCTCTTCTCGCAACGGCCGTGACTCCAACGCCCAGCGTCTTGGCACCAAGATTTATGGTGGCCAGGCCGTGAAGACTGGTCAGATCATCGTCCGCCAGCGTGGTACGCACATCACCCCCGGCGAGAACGTTGGTCGTGGCAAGGACGACACCCTGTTCGCACTTGCTGATGGCACCGTTGAGTTCGTCAAGGGTGCTAAGCACTACGTGCACGTTCGCACCGCCTAGTGCAAGAGCTTAGAGTTTGTTGAGCCCCCTCCTTCGAGGGGGCTTTTTGTTACTAGACAAAGACGTGTGCCGAATTGTTGTGGAGCGTTTTCGTCGGTTTTGATAGATTGTCACCAGCGACATCGGATATAGACCCAGGAGGTGGATTACATGCCTTTTCTCGCGAGCAAGAACTGGTGGTGGCATAGTCTATCCTCTCTCGGTCAACTCTGAGCCGATCGCTGCCGCATAGGTAAAGAAGATGGCGACTTCCGAGTTGATCGGGGGTCGCCTTTGCTTTGCCGCGCTAAAGTCCGCAGTTCCAACAGCCAGTAGGAGGAAGCCATGTCAGACGCAAACCAGCCTCGCACCGTTAGTCAGTCCGCCAAGAACAATGGCCTCGACATCTCTTCGCTCGTGCTCACCGCCATCCTGGTGGCAGCGGGCATCATCCTCAACATCACGCTTGGCAACGCCCTTGCGGTCACGGGCATCAAGCCCCAGTTCGTCATCGCGTCGTATTGCCTTGCCGTGCTGCTCATCAGGCCCAAGACGAGCCAGGCCGTCGTGCTCGGGCTGATCTCCGCCGCCATCATCCAGGTTTCCACCTCGATTCCGGGGCTCAACTTCCTGACCGAGTCCGCCGGTGCGCTGGTCATGGCCGCCATCGTCAACGGCACTTCCGGGGAGGGCAGGGTTGTTCCTCTCGTCGGAGCGTTCTGCGCGACGCTCGTGTCCGGTCTTCTGTTCGCGGCCTGCGGAACGCTGATCATGGGTGCCGACATCGCGACCGTCGTTGTCAAGCTTCCCATCGTGCTTGGCACTGCAGTGTTCAACGCAATCGTCGTGCAGGCTCTCTACCTGCCGCTCAAGAAGGCTCTCAAGCGCTAGATGCGTTATTTTGACCAGGGAGGTCAGCTCGTGAATCAAAAGGCAGTCCGGCGCGGCGGAGAAGGTCCGAGGTTCGATGTCGCTAGCCTGGTCCTGGTGGCCATGCTCCTCGCGGCCGGTTTCATCCTCAACATGACCGTCGGCAAGGCCCTCTCCATGACGGGCATCCAGCCCGAGTTCGTCATCTCGTCGTATTGCCTTGCGATTCTCCTGCTGCGCCCGACCCTGCCTCATGGCGTTCTCATCGGGGTTCTCGCGGCCACCGTCATTCAGTTCACCACGTCGATTCCCGGCCTCGAGTACGTCTGCGACATCCCCGCGTCTCTCCTCATGGCCGCGATCGTCAGGCTTACGGGGGAAAGGGGGCCGCGCGGCCTCGTGCCCTTCCTGTCCACGTGCGTCACGACGGCCGTCTCGGGCCTCATCTTTGCCACCCTTGCGACTGTGGTCGTGCTCAGGGGCGAGCCCCTGGCCGTGGTGGCCATGCTGCCCATTGTCATTGGCACCGCCCTCGCCAACGCTATAGTGGTCCAATCGCTGTATCTTCCCCTGAGGAGTGCCTTCCTGCAGAGGCTCCCCTCAACGGGGGAGGCGTCGGGCACATCCCGCGACGACTCGGACGGCGTCGTCCAAGGCGTTCGTGCCGAAGGTGGATCAAACGAGTCGCTTGACGTGTCGACCGCGACCACGGAGGCGGTTCCTGACGTCTACCCAGGTGCCGCGGCCGTGGAGCTTCAGCACGTCTCCTTTACCTATGACGGAGCCCGTCGCCGCGCCCTTGACGACGTCAGCCTGACCTTTGGTGCCGGATCCTTTGTGGGCGTGATCGGCCCCTCTGGAGCTGGAAAGACCACCTTGGCCTCGGTCGTCTCCGGTGCCATTCCCCATCACTTCGCCGGGGAGTTCCGTGGAGCGGCACTCGTCGGCGGCATGGACACCTGCGAGGTGGCGCTGACGGACGTCTCGCGCGTCGTAGGGTCCGTATTGCAGGACATTGACGCCCAGATGGTGGCTGCGGACGTCGAGGACGAGATCTTGTACGGACTCGAGAACTTTGGCTTCGAGCGGAGCGCCATCGAGAAGCGCGTGTCGTATGCGCTTCGCACCGCAGGCATCGAGGACCTGAGGCGCAGGGAGATCTCGACGCTCTCGGGCGGCCAGAAGCAGAAGGTGGCGATTGCCGCCATCCTCGCCATCAGCCCACGGGTCATGGTGCTCGACGAGCCGACCGCGGCCCTCGACCCCGCGTCCTCGCGCATGGTCTTCGAGACCCTCAGGGAGCTCAATGCGCGTGGCATCACGGTCATCGTCATCGAGCAGAAGGTCGCCCTTCTCTCTGAGTACTGCGACCGCGTCATCGTCCTCTCCCAGGGCTCCGTCGCGCTTGACGGCTCTCCGCGAGAGGTGTTCTCGCACTCCAAGGACCTTCGCGACATCGGTGTGGACAGCCCCCGCGTCACGCGCATATCCAATGGCCTTGCTGTGACTGGAGTCCTTGACCCTGCCGAGAAGGGCTTCCTCACCGTCTCGCAGGCCCGTGACGGCCTGCTCGGCCTGCTCTCTTCCACGCCGGTGAAGGCCGCGTCTCACGTTGCCCCCTCGGCTTCTCCTCATCGCCTTGCCACTCCCGCGCCCGCAGGCGACCCCATGCTTTCCTTGAGGGACGTGTCGTTTAGCTATGGCGTCGGCAAGGCGTCCGTCGACCATGTCTGCTTCGACGTGGGCGCCGGCGAACTCGTCGCCGTCGTCGGGCAGAACGGAGCGGGAAAGACCACCCTCACTAAGCTCATGAACGGCCTGCTCAAGCCGGGTGACGGTAGCGTCAACATCTGCGGTCTCGACACGCGCCGGGCGCGCACCAGCGAGATTGCCCAGAAGGTCTCCACGCTGTTCCAGAACCCCGATCACCAGATCTGCAGGCAGACGGTGCTCGAGGAGGTCGCCTTCAGCCTGCAACTGCTTGGCGTCCCCGACGACGAGGCGTTCCAGCGCGCTGCGGACGTCGTGTCGTACTTCGGCCTCGACCCCGAGGCGGCCCCCTTCACGCTCTCGCGCGGACAGCGCCAGATCGTCGCCCTTGCCTCGGTCGTCGTGACGAACCCCAAGGTGATGATTCTCGACGAGCCGACAAGTGGTCTCGACTACCGCGAGTGTATGACCGTCATGGACTCGGTCAACGCGGCGCGCGAGCGCGGCTGCGCGGTGGTCATGGTCTGCCACGACATGGAGGTGGTCTCCGACTACGCGACGCGTCTCATCGTAATGGCAAACGGCAGGGTGTTGGAGGACGGCGAACCCTCCGTGCTGTTCTCGCGTGCGGAGCTGCTTGGCAAGGCGTGCATCGCACCCCCCCAGGTGAGCGAGCTGTCTCAGGGGTTGGCGGATGCCGGTTTCGAGCGCTTCCGCGGAATTACCGAGGTTAAGGACATCGTGGACGTCATGAAGGGACTGGTGGGGTAGATGGCCGGACTGCTCGAATACAGCGAGGGCAGCACGTTGCTGCACCGCGCGAACCCCATCTCGAAGGTCGCCTTCGCCGTCGCCGTCTGCATTGCGACGTTTCTCGCGAACGAGTACCTCACGCTCGTTCTCCTGCTGGCCCTCGTGCTCCTGGCGGGAGTCTATGCGGGCGTGGGAAAGAAGGCCGTCTCGCTCCTTCTGGCGTTCTCGTCTCTGGGTGCGCTCATGTTCCTGGTGCAGACTGTCATCGTGCGTGCTGGCACTCCCGTGTTCCTCTGGGTTACCGATAGGGGGGCGGACACGGGCGCTCATGTTGCCCTGCGTCTCGTGACCTTCGCGCTTCCCCTGGTTCTCATGCTTACCGTGACGCGCCTTACCGACCTGACCAACGCTGCGGTCGAGGTGCTTCACCTGCCATATCGCTATGCCTTCACCATTACCACTGCTCTCAGATTCGTGCCCATCTTCTCGCACGAGATGTCCCGCATCGTCGAGGCCCAGACTGCCCGTGGCGTCGAGTTTGACTCCGGCAACCCGCTCAGGAAGCTCGGCCTCATGATGCCCCTGGCGGCGCCGCTGCTCATCACCTCGGTCAGCAAGGCGGACGACACGGCGCTTGCGGCAGAGCAGCGTGGCTTCTACCTGAGGACGCGCGAGTCGTCCTACAAGCGCTATCCCATGGCAACCCGCGACTATGCGATCTTCTCGCTCTGCCTTGTGGTTATTGTGCTTGGCGCAATCTTCTAGGTGGTTCGCGACTTCCTTCCGAGCATGCGGCTCCCATTTGTTTTACGATGGACTACGCACTAAAGGAGGAACAACGTGCCTACCAACACTTTCACAGATCTCTGTCGCATCAACGTCAAGGGTGGCGACGGCGGTGCCGGCTGCATGTCGTTCCGTCGAGAGGCCTTCGTGCCGAAGGGCGGGCCCGATGGCGGCGATGGCGGCAACGGCGGCAGCGTCATTCTCGAATGCGACTCCCAGCTGTCGTCCCTCATTGACTATCGATTCAAGCATCACTTCAAGGCCGACCGTGGAACGCATGGCCAGGGCGCCCGTCGTCACGGCCGGGACGGCGAGGACATGGTGCTTAGGGTCCCTTTGGGCACGGTCGTCCGCGAGCTTGACCCCCAGACCATGGAGCCTGCCTTCGACATCGCCGACCTTACCCAGCCCGGGCAGCGCGTGGTCGTCGCTCCGGGCGGCGCAGGCGGCAAGGGCAACATCCACTTCGTCACTTCCGTCAGGCGTGCACCCGCGTTTGCCGAGAAGGGCGAGCCCGCCCAGGAGCACTGGATCGAGCTCGAGATGAAGCTCATGGCCGACGCCGCCCTCGTGGGCATGCCGTCGGTCGGCAAGAGCTCGCTCATCGCACGCCTTTCCGCGGCGCGCCCCAAGATTGCCGACTACCCCTTCACCACGCTCGTCCCCAACCTGGGCATGGTGCGCGCTAAGAGCGGCATGAGCTTCGTTGTGGCGGACGTCCCGGGCCTCATCGAGGGTGCCAGCGAGGGCAGGGGTCTCGGGCATGAGTTCTTGCGTCACATCGAGCGCACGGCTCTGATCCTTCACGTCGTGGACATGACGGGCGGATACGAGGGTCGTGACCCCATTGCCGACTACCGCGCCATCAATGCTGAGCTGGTCGCCTATGCCAGCGAACTTGCGCAGCGACCGCAGATCGTCGTAGCCAACAAGTGTGACATGCCCGGCGTCGAGGATGCCGTCGCCCTTCTCGGGGAGGAGGCTCGCAAGGACGGCCACCCGTTCTTCGCGGTCTCGGCAGTTACTGGCAAGGGGCTCGAGGAGCTTGTGACCGAGACGGCCAAGCAGGTCTCCACGCTTCGACAGCAGATCGAGGTCGAAACGCCCCTCGTCGACGTGAGCGCAGAGGTCGAGCACAGGCGCCAGCGTCGCGACCGCTCGATCACCATCAAGATGGAGTCGCGCGGCATCTGGCGGGTCTCCGGTGGAGCCATCGAGCGCATGGTTATCCAGACCGACTGGGAGAACGACGAGGCCGTCGCCTACCTCCAGCACCGCTTTGAGCGCATCGGCCTCGATAACAAGCTCGCCGCCGAGGGCTGCGTGCCCGGTGACGAGGTCAGGATTCTCGGCTACGCGTTCTCGTTCGACGGCCCTGAGCAGGAAGACGAGTTTGCCGAGCTTGTCGACGATGATGACGAGGACGTGGCCCTTGACGTTACCGTCGTGGACCTGGACGAGTCGTCTGACGCGGCGCAGGATTCCGACTCCAAGGGAGACGAGTAGCTTGGAGGGGGTATTCGACACGCCGGATGTCGTCGTGGTCAAGGTCGGGTCGTCGACTCTCGTTGATGCCAACAACCGTCCCGACCGTGCATTCATTGAGACGCTGTGCGATCAGGCCGCCGAGCTCCAGCACGATGGCTACCACGTCGTCATCGTCTCGTCCGGAGCCGTTGCTGCCGGCATGGAGCGCCTCGGCCTCGATTGCAAGCCCCAGGACATGCCTGGCCGCCAGGCCTGCGCGTCTGCGGGTCAGGCGGCCCTCACCGAGGTCTACGCCGACCTCCTGGGGCGCCATCGCATCGCGTGCGGCCAGGTCCTCCTTACTCGCAGGGACCTCACCGACCGCGAGGGTTACCTCAACGCGCGCAACACGCTCGGTCGGCTCATAGGCTTGGGCGCAATTCCCGTCATCAACGAGAACGACACCGTCTCGTTCACCGAGTTTAACTTCGGCGACAACGACACGCTGGGCGCTATCGTCTCGACCATGCTTAACGCCGACCTCTACGTCATCCTCTCGGATATCGATGGTCTTTATACCGCAAATCCGCAGGACGATCCCAATGCCGAGCTCGTTCCCCTCGTGAAGGAGATCACGCCGCGCATCGCCGCGATGGCCGGTGGGGCCGGATCGAGCGTGGGCACCGGCGGCATGGCCTCAAAGCTGCGCGCCGCCCGCGCGACGCTCGCCGCAGGCATCCCCATGGTCATCTGCAAGGGCCGCGAGCGCTTCTCGTTCGAGCGCGTCGTCAGGGGAGAGGCGCTTGGCACGCGATTTGAGGCCCCTTCTGGGACGACGCACGAAAGTGCCCGCAAGCTCTGGATCGGCCTGGCCGAGATGCCCAAGGGGTCGCTTGTCCTTGACGCGGGCGCGAGCGAGGCAGTCGTATCGCGCGGAGCCTCGGTGCTTCCCGTCGGCGTTGTCGGAGCGGAGGGCGTCTTCGAGGAGGGTGACGTCGTGAACGTCATCGACGATGCCGGAAAGCTCCTTGGAAGAGGTATAGTCCGCTACTCGAGCGAGGACATCGGTCGCGTCCACGGACTCAAGCTCGACGTCATCGAGCGATTCCTGCCGCACAAGGCCGGCCAGCCTGCGATTCACAGGGACGAGCTTCTCGTCTTCTAAGGAGGTTTGTTCATGGCTGACGCTGACGGCCTGGGTACGAGGGCCGATTTAGTCGAGAGGGGAGACCTGCCTCTGCTGGGACAGGATGTGTCTCGCACCTACCGGCTTGGCATCATGGGCGGGACCTTCGACCCCATCCACTACGGCCACCTCGTCACCGCCGAGCAAGCGTTCGACGACCTTGACCTGGACGTTGTCGTCTTCATGCCTGCCGGCAGGCCGGCGTTCAAGCAGGGCCGGAACGTCACCTCCGGCGAGGACCGCTATGCCATGACGCTGCTTGCCACGTCCGACAACCCGCACTTCGTCGCTACCCGCTTCGAGGTCGACCGCGCCGGCGTCACCTATACGGCGGACACGCTCGAGCTCCTGCGCGAGATTTATCCCGACAACGTCGAGCTCTTCTTCATCACCGGAGCCGATGCCATTGCCGAGATCGTCACCTGGAGGGAGGCCGGGCGCATCGCGCGGCTCGCGCACCTTGTCGGCGCGACGAGACCCGGGTACGACCTCGATCGCGCGGATGACCTGATCAGCGGGTCGCCCTACGACTTCGACGTGACATACCTCGAGGTTCCCGCGCTGGCGATATCGTCCAGCTACCTTCGCGAGCGTGTGAGTGGCGGCCAGAGCCTTCGCTACCTCACGCCCGACTCAGTTACGGGCTACATTCACAAGCACCATCTGTACGGCGTCGTCCCGACGCGCTACGTTTCTGTTCTCGAGGAAGGCGAGTCTTCGTGAGTCAAGGGGCATTCACCGCCGACCAGCTGTCGTTCATAATCCGGGTCCAGGGGGACCTTCGCAATCATATGCGTGCCGTGAAGCCGCGGCGCTACGAGCACTCGCTTTCCGTTGCGGAGACTGCCCAGAAGCTCGCGCTTCTCTACGACGTCGATCCCTTCGAGGCTCGCGTCGCCGGTATCCTCCACGACTGGGACAAAGTGCTTCCCGACGAAGAGCTGCTTAGGCGCTCGCAGGAGCGTGGCATCGATCTAGGCGTTGATCTCGAGCTCGTTCTTCCGCTGCTTCACGGCATCCTCGCGGCCCGCGAGCTTCCCGAGATCTACCCCGAGCTTTCGCGTGACGTGCTCGTCGCCATCGAAAGGCACACCACGGCTGCGGTCGACATGACCCCTCTCGACATGGTCGTGTTCGTCGCCGACGGAATCGAACCGCTCCGACGCTCCTGTCCCAACATCGATCAGGTGCGCGCGATGGTTGGGAAGAGTTCACTTGAGGACCTGTTCTGGAACTCCTTTGCCGGGGGTATATCCTATGTCGTAGACACAAGGCGCTACCTTTATCCTGGAACTATCGAAATCTACAACGAACTTGTGAGGCGACGCGCGTCCTAGCGCTCGACCATCGCAACCCAGAGAAGGGACATCAATGGCAGTTACCCCGCTTGAGCTTGCTAAGGTCGCGGCCGCGGCCGCCGACGACAAGAAGGCATCCGACATCGTCCTGCTGGACCTTACCAGCATCTCCGACGTCAGTGACTACTTCCTGATCTGCACTGCCCAGAACAACCCGCAGATGGACGCCGTCCTGGACGAGATCAAGGAGAAGGTCCGCGTCAACTGCCAGGAGAAACCGCTCTCTTGCGAGGGTCGCGCGGGCACCAGCTGGGTCCTCATGGACTACGGTGCGGTCGTCGTCCACGTCTTCAAGCCCGAGTCGCGCGAGTACTACCGACTCGAGCGCCTGTGGGGTGAGGCCCCGCGCGTCGCTCTGGACCTCGCGGGCGCCATGCCCGAGAGCGAATATGAGGCCCTCGTGTCCTCCAAGGGGACCGCGGGAACTTCTTCCGAGGACGCGGAGTAGCGCTCTTCTATGGGCCTCCTTTGGTCGTCAGAAGTCCTCCTTGTTCATGGGGGCGGTGCCGGTGGTGCCGTCCCTGAATCTTAGGTCGCGCCCGTACGCGAGTGCGTCTTTACCGAAGCGTCTTCTGACCTCGTCCGCGGCGACCGACAGTTCCCGCAGCTCGTCCTTGTCGTGCGAGAGTGAGCCGGTCGCGGCCCTCGTTTTCCCCTGCGTGACGTCTTGCGGCGCGGCGTATGCCTCGCTCATATCCGAGAAGAGCTCGAGCTGCCGCCCTTGGCCCTCCCCAAACGCGCTGACGGCCACGCCGACCAGGCGGACGGGCGTCCCCTCTGCCCAGCACCTGTCCAGCAGGCGCACGGCGGCCTCGCCAAACACGTGCTCGTTATCGGTTGCCTCGTCCATCATCTCTTGGATGGTCCGCGTGTGCGTCATGTCAAAGCGCAGCTTGAGCGTCACGCGCCTTCCCCGGAGGCCCTTGCGCCGAAGTCGCGACCCCGTGAGTGCGCTCACGTGACGAATCGCAGCCTCGACCTCGTCCCTCTTTCGAAGATCCTGCGCGAAGGTGCGCTCGTTCGAGACCGACTTGACGACCCCGGCCTCGTCTGCCGGACGCACTTCCGACCTCTCCTGGCCCGCGGCACGCAGGACCATGCGTGGACCCGAGACGCCAAAGCGCTTCTCCATCTTATCGGGGTCCTGGCGGGCGAGCTGTCCAAGTGTGTTGATGCCGCACTCAAGCAGGGCGCGCTCGGTTGCCGCTCCGACTCCGCTCATCGCACGAACTGGCAGGGGAGCCAGGAAGGACGGCTCCGTTCCTGGCGCTACGATGGTGATGCCGCGCGGCTTCTGCCGCTCGGAGGCGATCTTCGCGATCGTCTTGTTCGTTCCGAGCCCAATCGAGCAGGTCACGCCTAGCTCGCCCACGCGCCTCTGGATTCGCCTGCAGATCTCTATGGGACTCTCCTTCGAGAAACGCCCTGGCGTGATGTCGAAGAACGCCTCGTCGATGGATACCTGTTCCATGAGCGGCGTCTCGTCCAAGATCACGGACATGACCATGGCCGACATCTCGCGATAGCGGTCGAAGCGGCCGCGCGTCCAGATTGCGTTCGGGCAGAGTCTCATGGCTTGGGACGAGGGCATTGCTGAGTGGACGCCGTACATGCGCGCCTCGTAGGAAGCGGTGGACACGACGCCCCTCTTATGGGCGGAGCCGCCCACGATGACGGGCTTGCCCCGCCATTCGGGATGGTCCAGCTGCTCGACCGACGCGAAGAAAGCGTCGAGGTCGAGCAGGCCGATTGCCGGTCCGCTCCAGCTCAGGAGCCCTGATCCTATTTCTCCATTTGTGCCCATGAGAGCATTATAGGTGCCCGCTGGCCTCTTGCGTGATCTAGAGGACGACCGTGAACGTCGTCCCCGCCTGCTCATTGCTCGTGACCGATATGCTGCCGCCGTGCGCCTCGGCTGTCGCCTTGGCTATGGCGAGCCCAAGGCCGAAGCCACCCTCTGACTTCGTCCTGCTACGAGCCTTGTCGGAGCGGTAGAAGCGGTCGAACACGTGGGGAAGTTCCTGTGGGTCGATGACCGCTCCGCGGTTGTTGACCGAGTAGACGACACGCTGTCCCTGGCGGGCTAGGCTCACGCTGATGGTCGTCTTGGGGCTCGCGTACTTGCAGGCGTTCTCGATGAGTATGCGAATCAGCCGCTCCATCCATTCCCTGTCGGCGTTGATGACGATCCCGTCCTGAACCGTTGTGCTGATGTCGTTCCAGTTCTCGAAGGCCACGGCGTCGAATTCGAGGGCTGACTGCTCGACCATCTCGGAGAGACTTATGGGCTCAATTCGCATCGCGCTCGCGAGGCCTGCTATGCACTCGTCCGCTCGGGCGAGCTGGAGGAGGTCGTTAACGAGACCCTTCATGTGGTTGGCCTCTTCGACGTTGCTCTTGATCCAGCGGCGACTCTCGGCGGGGATGTCCTTGGCCCTCTCGAGTATCTCGTTGTTTGCCGAAATTACGGCAAGTGGCGTCTTGAGCTCGTGAGATGCGTCGGCGATGAAACTCTTCTGCTGCTCCCATGCGACGGATACGGGCTTGAGGGCCCAGTCGGCCAGGAACCACGTGATGGCGAACATGAGCAGCAGGCCCAGCGCCACAATCTCGAGGTTTCGTACGATCATGCTCTGGAAGGTGAAGTCGGCATCGGTCGTGTCGACTATGGCGATGCGCACCGCGCCCCCGCCGATCGCCTTTGCCTTCCACGACACGTGAATGGAGCCGTCGTATCCCTCTTTTTGGCCCGAGTTGAGCGCTGCGTCGACAACCTGCGAGAGGACGCTGCTGTTGATGTAGACGGGACCTTCGCTTGACTGGAGGACGACTCCGTCGGAAGAGACCTCGACGGTCAGCGCGAGCATGGTCCTTCCGTGCGCAGAGTCTTCCTGGGGTGCGGTCATGCCGCCGATTGTCGGCACCGAGTTGAGTTCTCCGTCGAGGTTGCGGTCGAGGGCACCCGAGATGATGCTCCGCTGGTTCGCGTACGAGGAGTACATCGACATGCCGAGCACGCCAATCAGGACGGCGCCGACAAGCACCATGACTATGAGGATGAACTTGCGCTTGAGCTTCTTGAGCATGGCGCTCCTCGCTTTCGGGGCTAGGCGCTCGCGCCGTCGCCCACGTCGAACACCTCGAGGCGATAGCCAAGCATGCGCAGGGTGGTTATCTGGACCATGGAGTGGACGTGCGCTAGCTTCTTGCGCAGAAACGAGATGTAGGCCTCGACGGAGTTCTCGGATGCGTCGCCGTCGGTTCCCCAGACTCGTGTCAGGAGGTCCTGCTTCGAGACGACCCGTGCGTTGGAGCTCATGAGCATCTTGAGGACCTCAAACTCCTTGCCGGAGAGATGCACCGTGCGCTCCTTGCAGCTGAGGTCGTGCGTCTGGAGGTCGAGGGTGAGGTCGGCGTACTTGGCCTGCTCGATTACCACGTCGCCCTGCCTGCGCGTGAGGGCCCTGAGCCTCGCGAGCAGCTCCGGTGCCTCGAAGGGCTTCGTCATGTAGTCGTCGGCTCCGGTGTCGAGTCCCGTGACCTTGTCGGAGGTCGCGATGCGGGCCGTGAGCATGAGAACCGGGATGGAGTTGCCGCTTCTGCGTAGCTCGTGAACTATCTCGAAACCGTCCATGCCAGGAAGCATGACGTCCATGATGACGGCGTCGTACAGCCCGCTCTTACATGAGGCGAGGCCTGCGTTGCCGTCGTAGACTGCCTCGCAGTTGTAGCCCTCGTCGCAAACAATCTTCACGATTGCGTCTGCAAGGTTCTTCTCGTCTTCGACAACAAGGATGTTCATGTGTTCTCCCTTTGCTGGCGGTTACTCATTTTAAGCAAGTTTAAAATGTGACGCTGAAGTGAGCCTTAAAGGGCGCTTTGCGGGCTTTGCATGAACGTGTGCCTTCGCACAAGGTTCACAAAAACGACACCCACAGAGCCCCTGTACGTGGCGTATCATTAGCTTTCGCTTTATGTGGCAACGCGACGCACCATCCATCTATCCACGGCGTCGCTCGTCTGAAGGAGTTTAGTTTTGGCAGTTAAGATTCGTCTCGCCCGTCACGGTGCAAAGAAGCGTCCGTACTACCGCGTCGTCGTTGCTGATGGCCGCATGCCGCGCGATGGTCGTTACATCGAGCTCGTTGGTCGCTACAACCCCCTGACCAACCCCAAGACCATTGACCTTGACCTCGAGAAGATCGACGAGTGGGTTTCCAAGGGTGCCCAGCCCTCCAACGCTGTCGCTCACCTGATCGACATCGCCCGCTCTGACGCTCCTGCTCCCGAGAAGAAGCAGAAGCTCTCCAAGAAGGCTGCCGCCAAGGCCGCTGCTGCCGCCGAGGCCGCTGCCGAGGCTGCGGACGCGGAGTAGCTACTGTGTCCGAGGAACTCACGGACGTTGTGGATTCCCTCGACCAGACCGTCGATAACGGCGAGGAAATGGCTTCCGACAAGGTCGCTGATCTTGTCGAGTACATCGTTTGCGGTCTCGTTACCAACGAGGACGCCGTGTCGCTTGACGTCACGGACAGCGATGGTTCCGCACTTATCGAGGTAAGCTGCGCAGAGGAGGATGCCGGCCGCATCATCGGCAGGAAGGGCCGTACGATCAAGGCTATCCGCACGCTTGCACGTGCCCTTGGTTCGCGCGTGGGGACTTCCGTCGAGGTTGAGGTTCTGGGCTAACGATCCGTGCACACGAGATATAGGGCTATAGCCCGTGTGGTGAAGACGCACGGGAAGAGGGGGGAGGTCGTGACGGTTCCCGTTCACGGCCTTCCCCCTATGTTGCGCGAGAGACTCGACGTGACGCCAGTGCCGCCGGCCCTCAAGGGGCCGAGGGGCCGCGTCGTCATGTCGGCGAGCTACAACGGCTCGGGGCAGCTCGTCTCGCTCGGCGGCGTCAGCGACATCAACGCGGCGTCAGAGCTTGTGGGGAAGGTTCTCCTGGCACGCATTGACGACCTTCCCGAGGGGTTCGAGAGACACGATGTCGACGCCCTTTTGGGCCGTGAGGTTGTGGACTCGAACATGGGCGCGCTGGGCAGCGTGGCTGAGGTGATGGTTGGCCGTGCCAATGACGTCTGGGTCGTCAGGGGGCCGTACGGCGAGGTGCTGATTCCCGTCGTCGACGCCGTCGTCGACGAGCTCGTCGAGGACGGTCCAATCCGAGTCACGATTCCATCCGGTTTGATTGAGGGCGCATAGCATGAGGTTTGAGACGCTTTCCGTTTTTCCGCAGGTGTTCGCGCCCTATCTGGACGAGTCCATCATGGGCCGCGCGCAGCGCAAGGGCGTGTTCGACTTCGAGGCCTTCGACCTGAGGCGCTGGACTCACGACCGGCACAACACCGTCGACGACGCCCCATTTGGCGGCGGTCAGGGCATGCTCATGAAGCCCGAGCCCATCTACGAGGCCGTCGACGAGATTTCATCCATGGGAGAGGGGCGACCCCACATCGTGTTCTTCTCGCCTTGCGGAAGGCGCTATGACGAGTCGTGCGCCGAGCGCCTTGCTGGCGAGGAACGCGTGCTTCTTGTTTGCGGACGCTACGAGGGCATGGACGAAAGGGCCTACGAGCTTGCTGACGAGGTCTTCTCGCTGGGTGACTACGTGCTCACGGGCGGAGAGCTCGCTGCGCTCGTCGTCATCGACTCGGTCGTGAGGCTTCTTCCCGGGGCCTTGGGAGACGACATGAGCGCCAAGGACGAGTCGTTCTCTGGGAGCCTGCTCGAGTACGCCCAGTACACCCGTCCCGCCGAGTACCGCGGGATGGGCGTTCCCGACGTCTTGCTGTCGGGGGACCACGGGGCCGTTGACCGCTGGAGGCGCAGAAACGCCATCGAACGCACTGCCCTGTGGAGGCCCGACCTCCTCAAGGGTGCCGACCTCACCCCCGAGGAGCTCGCCTTTGCGCGAGAGGTGATCCAGAGGTCTAACGGCGGAGGCGATGTCGATGAGTAAGGTCGGGGGGGACGCGGGCCGCCGCATTCCCGCTTGGGTCGAGTGGGTACTGACGATTGCCGTGGGCGTGGGCATCGCGCTCCTGGTGAGGGCGTTCGTCGCCGAGCCGTTCCTCATCCCGTCTGCGTCGATGGTCCCGACCATTCAGGAGGGTGATCGCGTCCTCGGCGAGAAGATCACCTACAAGGGGTCCTCGCCGCAGCGTGGCGACGTCGTCACCTTTGTCGATCCCACTGACGGCTCGACGACGCTCATCAAGCGCGTCGTCGCCGTAGGCGGCCAGACGGTTGACCTTCGCGACGGCGTGGTCTACGTCGACGACGAGGCCCTCGACGAGCCGTATGCGCATGGCAAGCCCAGCTATCCGCTGGACCGCTACGCGAGCGCGCTGCAGGGGCCGATTGTGTATCCCTACACCGTCCCCGAGGGATGCGTTTGGGTTATGGGAGACAACCGCACCAACTCTCTCGACTCTCGATACTTTGGGGCCGTGCCGATAAGTTCAGTTTCATCTAAGGCGTGCGTCATCTTCTGGCCGCCTGATGATTTCGCTACACTTTAGGAGTTTGTTTTTAATCGAAAGAGGGGAAGATAGGGCGATGAGCGACAAGCCTTTGACGTTTCAGGAAATGATCCTGGCGCTTGAGCACTACTGGGCCGATAAGGGCTGCACGGTGATGCAGCCGTACGATTCTGAGGTTGGTGCCGGTACGTTCCATACTGCCACGCTCCTTCGCTCCCTGGGTCCCGACTCCTGGCGCACCTGCTATCCGCAGCCGTGCCGCCGTCCGGCCGACGGCCGATACGGCGACAACCCCAACCGCCTGCAGCACTACTACCAGTTCCAGGTTCTCCTGAAGCCGTCCCCCGCGGACTCTCAGGACCTCTACCTTGGCAGCCTTGCCGCTATCGGCCTCGACCCCAAGGACCATGACGTCCGTTTCGTCGAGGATGACTGGGAGTCCCCGACGCTTGGTGCCTGGGGCCTCGGCTGGGAGGTCTGGCTCAACGGCATGGAGGTCACTCAGTTCACATACTTCCAGCAGGTTGGCGGCATCGAGGTCGATCCCGTCCCCGTCGAGATTACCTACGGCCTCGAGCGCATCGCCATGTACGCTCAGGGCGTCAACTCTGTTTACGATCTCGTCTGGAGCTACCTGCCCGATGGCACGCCCATGACCTATGGCGACGTCTTCCATGAGAACGAGTACGAGTTCAGCGCCTACAACTTCGAGGTCGCCAACGTCGAGATGATGCGTCAGAAGTTCGACGACTACGAGAACGAGTGCCATGCCTGCCTCGACCGCGGCCTGCCTCTTCCCGCATACGACTGCGTCATGAAGTGCTCGCACGCCTTCAACCTTCTTGACTCGCGTGGCGCCATCTCGGCCACGGAGCGCGCCAACTATATCCTGCGCGTCCGCACCGTCGCCAAGGCATGCTGCGAGGCGTACATGGAAAAGGTCGCCGGCGCCACCGATGCGTCTGACAAGAAGGGGGAGGTGGCCTAAATGGCAGACACTCTCGATTTCCTCTTTGAGGTAGGCACCGAGGAGATGCCCTCGGCTCCGCTCATCCACGCAATCAAGCAGTTTGGCCAGCTCATCGAGTCGGGCCTCGACAAGGCCGGCCTCGACCACGGCGAGGTCAAGGCCATGAGCACGCCTCGCCGCCTGACCGTCATCGTCAAGGATCTCGCCACTTCCACGGCCGAGGTGCACGAGGTCATGCGCGGACCCGCGACCAGCATCGCCTTCGACGCCGAGGGCAGTGCCACGAAGGCCGCCATGGGCTTCGCCCGCAAGTTCGGCCTCTCCGCCGACGAGCTTGTGCGCAAGGTCGACTCCGACGGCCGCGAGTACGTCTTCGCCGAGAAGAACATCCCCTCCATGCCCGCGACGCCCATCCTGTCCGAGCTCTGCGAGAAGAGCATCGCCGCGCTCGACTGGCCAAACTACAGGAGCCAGCGCTGGGGCGGCAACCACGAGACGTTTGTCCGTCCCGTCAGGTGGATCTGCGCGCTTCTGGGCGAGGATGTCGTGCCCGTCTCTTATGCTGACGTCACCTCCTCCAACGTCACCTACGGTCACCGCGTCCTCGGCCCCGGCGAGCACGTCGTCAAGGATCCCTCCAGCTATGTCGAGGTCCTTCGCAACGCCGGCGTCCTTCTCGAGGGCGAGCGTCGCGCGGCCATTCTCGACGGCATCAAGAAGGTTGAGCAGGAGCGTGGTGGCGCCCATGTCGACACGCCGAAGAAGGTCTTCGATGAAGTTGTCAATCTCTGCGAGTACCCGACGGTGCTTGTTGGCAAGTTCGACGAGGAATTCCTCGACGTCCCCAACGAGATCATTTGCGAGTCGATGCTTTCTAACCAGCGATACTTCCCGATCTACGACTCCGAGGGCAAGCTCACCCGAGAGTTCGTCGTCGTCTCTAACTCCGACCCGCGCAACAACGAGCGCGTGATCGACGGCAACGAGCGCGTCGTCCGTGCCCGCCTCGACGATGCCAAGTTCTTCTACGACGAGGACCTGAAGAAGCCCCTCGAGGACTATGTCCAGAAGCTTGACTCTGTCGTCTTCCAAGAGAAGCTCGGCACGGTCCTGCAAAAGTCCCAGCGCATGGTGACGGTTGCAGGCGAGGTCGCCAAGCAGGTCGCGGAGTCCGACGGGCTCGTTGAGGACGCTCGTCGTGCGGCTTTTCTCGCTAAGGCCGACCTCGTAACCCAGGCGGTCGTCGAGTTCACCAGCCAGCAGGGCGTCATGGGCGGGTACTACGCCAAGGCTTCTGGCGAGTCTGATGACGTCGCCGCTGCGATTCGCGATCACTACCGTCCGCGCTTTGCTGGTGACGATCTGCCTGAGGGAACCGTCGGTCGATGCGTTGCCATCGCCGACAAGCTCGACACGGTTTGCGGCATCTTCGCCATCGACGAGCCCCCCACTGGCTCCTCTGACCCGTTTGCCGTCCGCAGGTCTGCCATCGGCATTATCGCCATGCTTCGCACGCTTCCGAGCGTCTCTCTCAAGTCCCTCATCGCCGTTTCCCTTGCCGCATACGCCGCCCAGGGCCTCGAATTTGACTCTGCCGCCGTCACCAAGGCGGTCGAGAAGTTCTTCGCTGGCCGACTCAACACCATCGCCAAGGACGAGAAGATCTCGTTCGACACCATCGAGGCCGTCTCCTCTGTCGGCGTGATCGATCCGGTCGAGTTCATCGACCGTGCCCGTGCCCTCGACGACGCCCGCAAGGACCAGCCGGAGCTCTTTGATGACCTCGCGACCGCGTACGCTCGCGCGGCACACCTTGGTGACGCGAGCCTGGGCTGCGACGTCGACGAGAGCATCATGGGCGAGTCCGAGCTCCAGCTGCTCTCCGCATGCGTCAAGGGTGCCTCGAGCGTCGAATCCGCCTTGGCTGCCGGCGACTATTCCGGTGCCTGCAAGGCTCTCGCCGAACTAAGGGAGCCAATCGACCGTTTCTTTGATGACGTTCTTGTCATGGACGATGACACTGTTGTGAGAGAGAATCGCCTGAGGCTTCTTAACAAGTTTGCTTCCGTCTTTAGCGATGTTGCTAACATCGGGGTACTCTCAAAGAAGAAGTAATAGGGTCGGGGAGTCCGATCCGCGAGTCAGGGGGCAGTCCTGCCCCCGCCTGTTTGGAGGTCTACATGACAGACGCAGCAACCGATGAAGAACTGTTCAACGCTGCAGCCCCTGTCGTCATTGTCATCTCTGATGCCTGTGGCAAGACGGCTACCGGCGTCGTTGAGGCAGCGGCTGACCAGTTTGGCGCCGATTCCGTGGTCATCAAGAGGCTCAGTAACGTCAAGACCGTCGATACCGTGTGCGAGTTCCTCAACGGAAACATCGAGGAGGACGTTCCCCTTGCGGTCTTCCACACCATTGTCGAGCGCAACCTGAGGCGCGATATTCGCCGCGAGCTCGACAAGCGCGGCATTCCCTCCATCGACCTTCTTGGTCCGGCTATCACCGTCATCTCCACGCTCACGGGCGAGGAGCCCAAGTACGAGCCTGGACGCAGGATGGATACGGAGGTTCAGGAGGTCTAGTGGGGCCGGGTAGTATAGGACTTTTTTGCACCCTATGTGCGGATATTTCCCCTACGGCCCATTTAGTGCCGCCTGTCGGACTGAGGGTTATCACCCAAACCCTCTGGATAAAAATAAGACACGTTGTGAGGCGCCTGCCGTGAGCAATCACAGCAGGCGCTCTTGTAAGTCCGGCATGCGAGTGCCATGAGATTTCGATCAGGGGTGTGAAAATGGCTGAAAAACACGTGTACAAGTTCGGTGTCGACGAAAACGGCAACAACGTGACCGAGGTCGCAGGGGCTTCCGTCGACGAGGCCAAGTGGATTACGGGTGGCAAGGGCGCCAACCTCGCCGAGATGGCCAACATTGGCCTTCCCGTTCCTCCGGGATTCTCCATCACCTGCCAGACTTGCGTTGCCTATTCTGGCGCGGGCAACGTCTGGCCTGAGGGCGTTCTCGACGAGATTGACGAGTATCGCAAGGATCTCGAGAAGCGCATGGGCAAGAAGCTCGGTGACAAGGACGATCCTCTGCTCGTCTCCGTCCGTTCCGGCGCGCCGTTCTCCATGCCTGGCATGATGGACACGGTTCTCAACCTCGGTCTGAACGACGACTCCGTCCAGGGTATCATCAAGCAGACCAACAACGAGCGCTTCGCCTGGGACTCCTACCGTCGTTTCGTCCAGATGTTCTCCAACGTCGTCATGGGCATCGACGGTGACCTCTTCGAGGAGGCCATCAACGCCAAGAAGGAGGAGAAGGGCGTCAAGCTCGACACCGAGCTCACTGCCGAGGATTTGAAGGACCTCACCGAGACCTTCAAGCAGATCTTCGCCAAGAACGTCGACTCAACCGCTCACCCCGAGGTTGCTCCCGAGGGCATTGCTTCCTTCCCCCAGGATCCCTACCTGCAGCTTCGTCTTGCAGAGCAGGCAGTCTTTGGCTCCTGGAACACGGAGCGCGCAGTCCTGTACCGCAAGCAGAACAAGATTCCCGATGACCTCGGCACGGCAGTCAACGTCCAGGTCATGGTCTTCGGAAACAAGGGTGATACCTCCGCGACCGGCGTCGCGTTCACGCGCAACCCTGCCGACGGCACCAACGAGCGCTATGGCGACTTCCTCGTCAACGCGCAGGGCGAGGACGTCGTCGCCGGCATCCGCAACACGGAGCCGATCGCCGATCTCGTCAAGATCCCTGCCCTTAAGGAGGCCGGTGAGGAGCTCTACCACGTCTTCGAGATCCTCGAGGACCACTACGCCGACATGATGGATCTTGAGTTCACCATCGAGCAGGGAAAACTCTGGATGCTCCAGACCCGCGTCGGCAAGCGCACCGCGCTCTCCGCCCTCAGGGTTGCTATTCAGATGGTCGAGGAGGGTCGCATCACCAAGGAGCAGGCCATCATGCGCGTCGCTCCCGACCAGCTCGACCAGCTCCTGCACCCGCAGTTTGACCCCAAGGCCGAGGTCGACGTCGTTGCCAAGGGCATGAACGCCTCTCCTGGCGCGGCCGTCGGCGCCGTCGTCTTCTCCTCTGACGCTGCGGTTCATTACTCCAACATCGAGAAGCCCTGCATCCTCGTCCGTTGGGAGACCACTCCCGATGACCTCAAGGGCATGGTCGCGGCAGAGGGCATCCTCACCTCTCACGGCGGCAAGACATCGCACGCGGCTGTCATTGCCCGTGGCATGGGTGCGCCGTGCGTCTGCGGCGCCGAGGCGCTCAAGATCGACGCCAAGGCAAAGGAATGCGTCATCTCCGGCACCGACATCGTCCTGCACGAGGGTGACATCATCTCGATTAACGGCACCACAGGCGACGTTATTATCGGCGAGGTGCCCCTGGTCCGCCCTGAGCTGACCGGCGACCTCGAGACCATCCTCTCCTGGGCGGACGACGTCCGTCGTGACGCTTCCCGCGGCCGCATCTTCGGCGTCCGCGCCAACGCCGACAACCCTGAGGACGCGCACATCTCTCGCGACTTCGGCGCAGACGGCATCGGCCTCGACCGTACCGAGCACATGTTCCTTGGCGAGCGCAAGGAGATCATCCAGTCCTTCATCCTCGCCGACCGCACCGGCGACAAGCAGAAGGCGCTTGGCAAGCTTCTGAAGGCCCAGACTGACGACTTCCTCGGCATGTTCAAGGAGATGGACGGCAAGACCGTCATCGTTCGTCTCCTCGATCCGCCTCTGCACGAGTTCCTCGACAATCCGCGCGAGTACGCGGTTGAGCTTGCTCATGCCGAGGACCGCGGCGAGAACGACACACAGATTAAGGCCCGTCGCGATCTCCTTGCCCGTCTGGATTCATTCCAGGAGGCCAACCCGATGCTCGGCCTCCGCGGCTGCCGACTCGGCATCGTCTACCCGGAGCTCACCGAGATGCAGGTTCGCGCCATCGCCAGCGCCGCCGCTCACCTGAAGAAGCGCGGCTTCGATCCTCGCCCCGAGATCATGGTTCCCCTCGTGGGCACCTGGCAGGAGCTCAAGGTTGTTCGCGACCAGGTCGAGGAGGTCGTCGCCTCCGTCGTCGAGCAGACCGGCGTCGAGCTCTCCATCCCCGTTGGCTGCATGATCGAGATCCCGCGCGCAGCCGTCACTGCCGACGAGATCGCGAAGTATGCGGACTTCTTCTCCTTCGGTACCAATGACCTTACGCAGATGGGCTTCGGCTACTCCCGTGACGACGTCGAGAGCGCCTTTATCCCCCTGTACCTCAAGAAGAAGATCCTGAAGACCAATCCGTTCGAGACGCTCGATTCGGGCATCGCCAAGCTCGTCAAGATGGGCGTCGAGGGCGGCCACGCCTCCAACGACACGATCATTTGCGGCGTCTGCGGCGAGACCGGTGGCGATCCCGAGTCCATCCAGATGTACTATGACCTCGGTCTCGACTACGTCTCCTGCTCCCCGTACCGCGTGCCCATCGCTCGCCTTGCCGGTGCGCAGGCCAAGATCAAGTCCAACGGCGGCCCTGCCAAGCTCTAGGCTGAGGCACGCTCGTCGAGTGACTGAGTAATCAGTAGGGGGGAAGCCCTTGGGCTTCTCCCCTTTGTGCTATCACGTTGCATGAGGGGTCTACGTTGACTACGGAGTGGGACATGGATGCTCTGGGCAGGGTTCAGATTGAGGCCGAGGAGGGCGAGAGGCTCTCGCGTTTCGCGACGCGCTCGTCTGCCAGCCTGGGCAGGGAGCGCGACGAGTTGCCCGATGCGTACCGCACATGCTTCCAACGCGACCGCGACCGTATCCTGCACTGCAAGAGCTTCCGTCGTCTCGCCAACAAGACGCAGGTATTCCTTGCGCCCGAGGGTGATCACTACAGGACGCGCCTCACCCACACGCTCGAGGTTGCCCAGATTGCCCGCGACATTGCGCGTCCCCTGCGCCTCAACGAAGACCTGACCGAGGCAATAGCCCTGGGGCACGATTTGGGCCACACGCCCTTCGGCCATGCGGGTGAGCGCGCGCTGCGCCGCGCCATCGGCTCCAGGGTCGGTGTCTCGGAGGAGGACGGCGACCGCTTCGGGGGCCTCTTCCGCCACAACGAGCAGAGCGTCCGCGTCGTGCGCTTCCTCGAGAAGGACGGCCGCGGGCTCAACCTCACGCGCGAGGTCCTCGACGGCATACGCTGCCATGCCGGCACCCTCAGGGCGTCCACGCTTGAGGGGCGCGTCGTCGCGCGTGCGGACAGGATAGCCTACGTGAATCATGACATCGACGACGCGGTGCGCGCCGGTCTGCTGACGGAGGACATGCTCCCTGCCGCTTCGCGTGCCATCCTTGGTGGCTCGTCCTCCGAACGAATCCAGACCATGGTCGAGGACGTCATAGCCGCGAGCGACGGCGCGGGAGACGTCTTGATGTCAAGGGAGAAGGAAGACGCCCTTCTCGATTTGAGGTCCTTCCTCTTCGAGAACCTCTATAACACCGGGGATGCCAAGCAGGAGGAGCCCAAGGCCGAGCAAATGCTCGTCTCGCTCTTTGACTATTTCATGGACCACGTCGACGAAGTCCCGCAAGAGTATCTGAGAGCCTGTGAGTCCGATGTGGTGCGGGTCGCTGACTACGTGAGCTCCATGACAGACCGCTACGCCATTCGCGTCTATCAGGAGGTGTTTGTCCCACGCGCCTGGAAGCTGGGCATGTGAGGTGATTTCCCGCATCGTGTCGCGAAGCTGTGAAGTTGCGCGCTCTTGAAGATTCGCCTTGCTTGCGCGGTGGGCAACCCATATAATTCCTTCTTGTGTGTAAAGCTATGTGTCGCGCACATTACGACGGCACCTCTAGAGACGAGGAAACGATGGATTACATTCGCGCTATCGAGCGTCAGCAGATCCGTGAGGACATCCCCCAGGTTCGCGTTGGCGACAACGTTAAGGTTCACTATCGCATCAAGGAGGGTGACCGCGAGCGTGAGCAGGTCTTCCAGGGCGACGTCATCCGCATGAGCGGCGGCAGCTCCCGCGAGACCTTCACCGTCCGCAAGCTCAGCTTCGGCTGCGGTGTCGAGCGTACCTTCCCCCTGCACAGCCCCAAGATTGCCAAGCTTGAGGTCGTGCGTCACGGTGACGTTCACCGCGCAAAGCTCTACTACCTCCGCGAGCGCGTTGGCAAGGCTGCCCGCATTCCCGAGAAGCGCTAGTAGTTCTTTATATTCGCTCTTTTGCGGCGCCTGTTCACAGGCGTCGCTTTTTTTGGAGGCAATATATGGCAAACGGTGTCAGGGCAGCGAGTGCGCGCGAGGTGGCCGCCTTGCTTTCTAGCGCAAGCGGACAGGAGCTCGACGCTCTGGTCGAGCGCTATGGCGAGGACCCCCGCAAGCAGGTCCAGCATGCCATCGCAAGCGCGCTTGCGCGCCGTGAGAGGGAGCGGGCAGAACGGGAGCGCGTCGATGCCATGTACGACCTGCAGCGCGAGATTGGCGGAGAAGGTCTCGTCATTGGGGTTGACGAGGTCGGCCGTGGTGCCATTGCAGGTCCCCTCACCGTGGGCGCCGTCGTGCTTCCCAACGAGCCTCGCGTCTGGGGGATCAACGACTCGAAGCAGCTGACACCCGCCCGTCGCGAGTCGCTTGCGGCGCAGATTGCTGACGTCGCCGTCGCCATAGGCATCGCGCACATCGAGCCCGCATCCATCGACGCGGTGGGAATGGCCAACGCCTTGCGAATGGCCATGTCGCAGGCAATCGAGGATACGGGCGTCGATCCCGACTGCGTCCTCATCGACGGCAATCCCATGCACGTCCACTCTAAGGAGAAGACAATGGTCAAGGGTGACGCAAAGATCGCCGCAATCGCCGCCGCCTCGATTGTGGCCAAGGTGACCAGGGACTCACTGATGATTGCCTACGACAGCGAGTATCCCGGCTACCACCTCGCAGAATGCAAGGGCTACGGCTCTGCCGCACACATTGAGGCGATACGAAAGAACGGCCTCACGCCGATTCACAGAGTCTCCTTCTGCGGGAATTTTCTCGAGACGCCCGCACTTTTCTGATAGACAGGCTAAACCGCACGAAGCAGACCCGTCGAGCCAGTGCTCGGCGGGTCTGCTTCGTGCAAGTTCCGCGATGCAGCTTCGTGTCATACGGATATAGCCAGGTGCAAGCCGCTCAGGCGACAATGCCCCCACTGTCGAGACAATCACGGGAGGATGCTATGGGTGACGACAAAGAGAGGGACGCGCGCTCGGCGCGCGTCGAGGAGTCTGGGGCATGGGCGGGGGAGGGCAGATCGTGTGGTACGGAGTCGCATTCAGCGAGCGCCCCTGCCTTTCATGACGATTTGGATGGCGGCACCTCTCCCTCGTGCGGGGGAGAGACCGACGGGGCCTCGTCCGGGCGTGAGGAGGAGACGGCGACCTCCTGCGGCTGCGGCTGTCGCTCGGATCTTGGGCGCGAGGTGCGAAAGCCGGTCGAGGAGATGACTAACAAGGAGCTTGGGGATGAGGGCGAAAGGATCGCCCGAAGCTACTTGATGCGCCGCGGGATGGAGGTCCTCGCCTGCAACTGGCGTACCAAGTACGGTGAGGCCGACATCGTGGCGCGTGAGGATGATACTGTCGTACTTGTGGAGGTGAAGACGAGACTGGCCCTGGGTGATCGGGCTGATGAGATGCCCGAGCTTGGCGTAAGCATCGAGAAACAGAGGCGGTATCGAAACATGGCCCTCTGCTACCTCGTCGACCATCCCGAGGCCACATCTATCAGGTTCGACGCCATAGCCGTCAACGTCGTGGGGGAGCGCCTCGCGAAGCTCAGACATCTCGTCGGTGCCTTCTCGTGGGACGACTGACATGTCTCGGGACTCGCTGGCCGTTAACGCTGCGACCATACGGGGTGTGGAGGCCTTTCGTGTGTCTTGCGAGGTTTCGTGCAGTGGTGGCATACCGGGCATCAGCATCGTGGGACTTCCTGACGGGTCCGTGCTCGAGGCGCGCACGCGGGTCCGCTGCGCCATCAGAAACTGCGGCTTTGAGTTGCCTCGCCTTCACATCACAGTTAACCTCGCCCCGGCCGAGCTTCGCAAGACGGGCACCGGCTTCGACCTTCCTCTGGCCGTGGGCATCCTCGCCGCGACGGGGCAGATTCCGCGCGGGGGTCTGGACGGCCTGCTGTTCGTCGGAGAGCTTGGCCTGGACGGGTCGGTCAATGAGTCTCGAGGCATGGTCGCGTATCGACACCTCGCAGATTCTCTCGGGCTCAGGCTCGTCTGTGCTCCCGAGTCTCCCGTCGGACCAGACCCACAGAGGACCTTGGGACTCAGCAATCTCTCACAGCTTCGTGGCGGCGCCCTCCGTATTCCCACGCTGGACGCACCCGTCGTCTCGTCCGTCTCGCCCGTCTCTCCCGAACCGCTTGACTATAGAGACGTGATTGACCAGGAGATGGCAAAGCGCGCGCTCGTCATTGCTGCGGCGGGAGACCATGGCCTCCTTATGGTCGGCCCTCCCGGCTCTGGCAAGAGCATGCTTGCGCAAAGGATGACGTCTATCCTCCCGCCCCTTCACAATTCCGAGAGGGAAGAGGCGCTTCTCGTTCACTCGGTCGCAGAGGAGGACATCGGCGGCCTCTTGGCCGGGCAGCGCCCGTTTCGCTCACCGCATCACAGCATCTCGTGTGCCGGCATGATTGGCGGAGGCCGGCCCGTCGTTCCTGGTGAGGTCTCGCTTGCGCATGGCGGCGTGCTCTTCCTCGACGAGATTCCCGAGTTCGCATCTAACGTCCTCCAGGCGCTCAGACAACCCTTCGAGGAGCACGAGGTAAGGCTCGTTCGGGCAGACGGGCTCTACCGTTTTCCGTGCAGGTTCTCTTTTCTCGCGGCCGCGAACCCATGCCCCTGTGGGCACCTGGGCGATATCGGCCGCGAGTGTAGATGCTCGCCTGCGCAGATCGAGAAGTACCAGTCACGCGTCGGCGGGCCGCTTCTTGACCGCATCGACATGCATATATTCGTGTCACGGCCCGACTCGCGTCTGGTTGTCCGGGACGAGCAGGGCACGGGGTCGGACGAGATGCGGGAGAAGGTCATTTCCGCGCGGGAGTACGCCGCATGGCGAAGGGGGCGAGAGCCGTCCGAAGGACGCCCGACCGTCTCGAGCTTATCCCTTGGCGCCGATGCCCGTCGCTCGCTCGAGGTGCTCTCACGACAGCTGGGGCTGGGCGGGCGCGCGACCGTTAAGGTCGCCTCTGTCGCGCGAACCATCGCCGACCTTGACCATCGGGCACGGGTGTCCAGGGAGGACGTCGGCGAGGCCTGCGCGTATCGGGAAAGGAGCAGGTGATGTCCGCCAACGTTCCTAGATGCGTGATCGAGAGGGGTCACGACCGTTACCCCGCGTCGTTGCTCGATATGGAGAGTCCACCGGAAGCCATATATGTGTTCGGAGACCCCGACTCGCTTTGCACCGAGACCATTTCCATCGTGGGGGCTCGGCGTTGCACTCCCTACGGCTGCGCCGTTGCCGAGATTGCGGGCAGGGTGTCAGCGGAGAGCGGGATCACGGTAGTGTCGGGGGGTGCAATGGGCTGCGACTCCATGGCCGCTCGCGCAGCGCTGGACGCCGGCGGACGCACGGTTGTCGTCTCGGGATGCGGTGCAGATGTCGTGTACCCGCGAACCTCCCGCGATGTGTTCGAGCGAGCGGTCGAGTCAGGAGGTGCCGTCGTATCGCTCGAGCGTTGGGGTTCGCCACCAAGAAAGTACGCGTTTCCTAAGCGCAACCTCGTGATTGCTGCGCTGTCCCCCGTGACCCTCATTTGCGAGGCGGGGGAGAAGTCTGGAACTATGAGCACGGCGCTTGCCGCATCGGACCTTGGGAGGACCCTCTATGCCGTCCCGGGTTCCATCTTCTCGGCGGAATCCCAAGGAACCAACAGGCTGATCGCCGACGGCGCCTCTCCGATATGCTCGGAGCACGATCTCGAGGCCTGCATCGCACTTGACTACAATCGGCTGAGACTCGCGGAGGAGCGTCCGTGCGAGAGCGAGACTCGGATTATGTCGGCTCTCGTCGCTACGCCCATGAGGGCGGACGACCTTGCACGCTATGTTGCCGAAGATGTGCTGACTGTTCTCGGGACGCTTGCCGACTACGAGGCCAACGGCTTTGTCGTGCGACTTCGCGATGGAAGGTACTCCGCTTCGAAGGATTATCTTGCCATGCGCGATAGTATTGAACATGAAGCAAACTAAGTAAAGGAGGCATGGTGGAAGAGCGAGTTACGGTGATTGGCGGGGGGCTTGCGGGCAGCGAGTGCGCGCTTCAGCTTGCGGCAAGGGGAGTCAAGGTGACGCTGGTCGAGCGGAGGCCCACTGTCCCTTCTCCAGCGCATCACACCTCTAATTTTGCCGAACTCGTATGCTCCAACTCGCTCAAGTCGATGCGTCGCGACAGCGCTGCTGGACTTCTCAAGGAGGAGCTCCAGAAGATGGGCTCCTTCGTCCTGGAGATGGCACGCCAGAATGCTGTTCCTGCCGGCGGGGCGCTTGCGGTCGACAGAAACGGCTTCTCGGCTGCCGTTACCGAGGCCATTGAGTCTAATGCGAACATCGAGGTCGAACGCCGCGAGGTCGTGGACATCCCCGACGGTTACGTGGTCGTCGCAGCCGGCCCCCTCTGCGGCGACGGTTTGTTCGAAGCCCTGAGGCAGAGGCTCGGTGGAGAGGCCTTGTCGTTCTACGATGCCGCTGCCCCCATTGTCGATGCAGAGTCGCTGGATCGCTCTGTTATCTTCGAGCAGTCCCGCTACGAGGAGTCTGGGTCCGGCGACTATCTCAACTGCCCCATGAACAAGGACGAATACGATGCGTTCTACGACGCTCTTGTCTCTGCCGAGAAAGTCGTCTCGAAGGAGTTCGAGCAGACAGACCTCTTCAACGCGTGCCAGCCTGTCGAGGAGGTCGCCAAAACCGGTCGCGACTCGCTGCGTTTCGGTGCCCTCAAGCCGGTTGGTCTCAACGATCCACGTACGGGCCGTCGGCCTTGGGCGGCGGTCCAGTTGAGGTCCGAGAACTCGGACGGGACCGCCTACAACCTTGTCGGCTTTCAAACCAACCTCACCTGGGGAGATCAGAGGCGCGTCTTCAGGATGATTCCCGGCCTTGAGAATGCAGAGTTCTTCCGCTACGGCGTCATGCACAGGAACTCCTTCGTCGACTCGCCTCATGTGTTGGACGACAGCTTTGCGATTCCTGGGACTACCGTGCGTCTTGCCGGCCAGATTACGGGCACCGAAGGGTACACGGAGGCCATCGGCTCTGGGCTCCTCGCGGCCCTCAACACCATCGCCGACCTTCGCGGCCTCCCGCGCGTCTCGCTTCCGCGCACCTCTGCCTTCGGCGCGCTCGTGTCGTACGCCACCGATCCCAGCACCGTTGACTACCAGCCCATGCACGTGAACTTCGGCATCGTGCCTCCTCTGGCCGGCCCGCGCATGAATAAGCGCGAGAGGTACCAGGCCTATGCGAAACGCGCGTCCACCGACTTTGACGCGTACCTCTCTGACCGCGGCGACCTGTTTGGGCCCTGAGATGTCAGCGTCGGTTGAGGGGGAGAGCGGCAGGGGACTTTCGCGTGAGGGCACCGAGAAGGACACGTCCTTCTCCCTCCTTGTCGAGGCCTACCTGAATCGCATCTCGCGCCTGGGCAACTACTCCCCGAACACTGTTCGGGGCTACGCCACGGACCTCGACGCCTTCTGTCGCTGGGCGCGGCGGTCAGGTGTGGAGCCGCTCGACATCACGCATGCGCAGCTTCGCAGTTACCTTGCGTATCTGGTCAGCGCACGCTACGGTTCGTCGACCATAAACCGTCACCTCTCGGCGATTCGCGGGCTCTACGCCTGGCTTCTTCGAGAGGGGCACACTAAGAAGGACGCTGCGGCCGCGCTTGCGAGTCCGCGGCGGCCCAAGTCGCTGCCGCACGCCCTGACTGACGAAGAGGTGAGCGACCTCTTAGACGACTGCGACGAAGACACGCCCGTCGGCCTGAGAGACCGCAGCGTCCTGGAGCTCATGTACGCTACCGGCGCCAGGATTTCGGAGGTCTCGGGGCTTGACGTTCGTGACATCGACTTCTCCCAGGGACAGGCCAAACTCTTCGGCAAGGGGTCGAAGGAGCGTATTGTTCCCGTCTACGCCGTCGCCCTCGACAAGATTAAGGCCTATCTGCAGCTTGGCCGACCTGTGCTTTCGACCTCCGGTGCCGATGAGGCCGCGCTGTTCCTGTCGACCCGGGGCAGGCGCATGAGCGCCGACGCGCTGAGGACCATGTTCGAGCGGCATGCGCTGCGGGCTGGTCTTGGCCCGCACGTCACCCCCCACTCCATGAGGCACACCTTCGCGACCGAGTTGCTTTCGGGCGGGGCCGACCTTCGAAGCGTCCAGGAGCTGCTGGGCCACGCCGACCTCTCTACGACGCAGATTTACACGCACCTTTCGGTCGAGCGTCTCAAGGACGCCGCAAGACAGGCCCATCCGCGCGGGGGAGAGGGCGACTAGCCTCCTCTTGCCGCGCTTCGAATGTGCTTATGTAGTGAAGGTGTGCGAGGCCTTCCGTTAGACAAGGTGGCCAAATCGCTGTTATACTGTCAAATCGCTGTGCGTCCGTGCAGCATAAATTCGCACGCGTGACGACTCGTCGGCCACGGTGCCTGGGGCATCAGCCGTGTCCTGGGTGGCTCTGACGGGGTTGACATCATGCGGAGGCAAAACCAATGGAGGTTAGAACATGGCTGTTAAGATCAACATCCGTACCCTGCTCGAGGCCGGTTGCCACTACGGTCACCAGACCCGTCGCTGGAACCCCAAGATGAAGTCCTACATCTTCGGCGAGCGCAACGGCATCTACATCCTCGATCTCAAGCAGACCGTCCTCGGCGCTGACAAGGCATACACCTTCCTGAAGGAGACCGCCGCCAAGGGTGGTCGCATCCTCTTTGTCGGCACCAAGAAGCAGGCTCAGGAGCCCGTCGCCGCTCAGGCCGAGCGTTGCGGTATGCCCTTCATTAACCAGCGCTGGCTCGGCGGCATGCTCACCAACTTCGTGACCATGCGCTCTCGCATCGACCGCATGGAGGAGCTTGAGGCTATGGTCGAGGACGGCCGCATGGCGCTTCTCCCCAAGAAGGAGCAGGCTGTCCTGGGCAAGGAGCTCGAGAAGCTCCAGCGCAACCTCGGCGGCGCCCGTGATCTTCACGCCCTGCCCCAGGCCCTCTTCGTCGTCGACACCAAGCGCGAGGAGATCGCCATCCGCGAGGCCAACCGCCTGCACATCCCCGTCGTTGGCCTTTTGGACACCAACTCCGACCCCGACGTCGTCGATTACGGCATCCCCGCGAACGACGATGCCATCCGCTCCGTCAACCTCATGTGCGAGCTCGTCGCTGACGCGATTCTCGCTGGCTCTGGCAAGGAGCAGATTTCTGTTGAGGAGATGGCTGCTGGCGAGACCACTCCCGCAGTCGAGGCTCCCGCTGCCGAGTAAGTAGCTTCAGCTTTTTCCGATAGGCATTAGTATCCCCAAAGGAGGGGCATAACATGGCACAGATTACCGCCGCTCTTGTTAAGCAGCTTCGCGAGATGACCGACTCGCCGATGATGGAGTGCAAGAAGGCTCTCGTCGAGGCCGATGGTGACATCGAGAAGGCCGTTGACGTCCTGCGCAAGATGGGCGTTGCCAAGGCCGTCAAGCGCTCTGGTCGCGACACCAACGAGGGTACCATCGCTGCTTACGTCTCCGAGGACGGCAAGACGGGCGCTCTTCTTGAGCTCACCTGCGAGACCGACTTCGTCGGCACCAACCCCAAGTTCACCGGTTTCGCTATGGACCTTGCCAAGGTCGTTGCCGAGAACGATCCTGC
Source organism: Parafannyhessea umbonata (assembly GCF_900111255.1). Lineage (GTDB taxonomy): Bacteria > Actinomycetota > Coriobacteriia > Coriobacteriales > Atopobiaceae > Olsenella_J > Olsenella_J umbonata_A. The sequence goes on along the minus strand of NZ_FOGP01000002.1, from coordinate 18,593 downwards.
CGACGTCGTCGCTCTCAAGGCCTGCGCCATGGGCGAGGGCACTGTTGAGTCCGAGCTCACCGAGATGATCCACGTCATCGGCGAGAACATGAAGGTCGCTCGTTTCCAGCGTCTCTCCGTCGAGAACGGCGTCCTTGCCAACTACGTGCACCACAACGGCAAGCTCGCTGACATCGTCACCTTCTCGTTCAACAACGCCGAGACCGCCGACAACGACGAGTTCAAGTCCTTCGCGCACGACGTCGCCATGCAGGTCGCTGCTGCCGCTCCTGTTGCCGCTCGTCGCGAGGACGTCGACTCCGCCGTCGTCGAGCACGAGAAGAGCATCTACATGGCTCAGGCTGCCGACTCCGGCAAGCCCGAGGCAATCCAGGAGAAGATTGCCGTCGGCAAGCTCGAGAAGTTCTACAAGGAGAACGTCCTGACCGAGCAGGAGTCCATCAAAGAGTCTGGCACCACCATCAACGAGCTTGCTGCTAAGGTCAGCAAGTCCGCGGGTGATGACGTCAAGGTCGTCAGCTTCGTCCGCTTCTCCTTTGGCGAGTAAGATCTGAGTTGATACTTTTGGGGGCCGGCGCTTTTGCGTCGGCTCCTTTTGTATGCGGAGACTGTTCCCTAACCTTAAAAATGGGGTTGCTTCGATAGGCCTCTGGTATCATCTGATAGGCTTACGTCGCATGACACCACATGCCGATTTGACTGGAGGCGTTGTTTTTGTCTGACTACAAGTACAAGCGTGTGCTTCTCAAGCTCTCGGGCGAGGCACTCATGGGCAATAACGATTTCGGTATCGACCCCGAGGTTCCTCAGAAGATTGCCGACGAGCTTAAGCCTGCGTATGATGCCGGCCTTGAGATCGCCGTCGTCGTCGGCGGAGGCAACATCTTCAGGGGCCTTTCTGGTGCCGCCGCGGGTATGGATCGCGCCCAGGGCGACAACATGGGTATGCTTGCGACGGTCATCAACTCGCTTGCGCTTCAGGACACTTTCGAGCGCAACGGCATGATGTGCCGCGTCATGAGTGCCATCGAGATGCACCAGGTCTCCGAGACCTACATCCGTCGCCGTGCCATCAGACACCTCGAAAAGGGTCGCATCACCATCTTTGCGGCGGGAACCGGCAACCCGTACTTCACGACCGACACCGCGGCAGCGCTCAGGGCCTGCGAGATCGGCGCCGAGGTTCTCATGAAGGCCACCAAGGTGGATGGCATCTACGACTGCGACCCGGTCAAGAATCCTGATGCCGTGAAGTTCGACAAGATTTCCTACCGCGAGGTCCTTCGGCGCAACCTGCACGTCATGGACGCCACCGCGACGGCCCTGTGCCAGGACAACCACATGCCCATCATGGTCTTTAACCTTGACGGCGACGGCATCTTCGACCGCGCGCTTCGCGGCGAGTCCGTCGGCACGACCGTAGTCGAAGAAGAGGAGTAACGCTATGAGCCAGTACACTTCCGCTGCAAAGAAGCAGATGGAGAAGAGCATCGATTCTCTCGTCTACAACTTCACCAGGGTCCGCACGGGCCGCGCGAACGCTCACGTCCTTGACGGCATCAAAGTTGACTATTACGGCCAGCCCACTCCCATCACCCAGCTCGCTGGTGTCAAGGTCCCCGAGGCATCCATGCTTGTCATCGAGCCATGGGACAAGGGCATCCTGAGGGACATAGAGAAGGCTATCGAGCTCTCCGATCTGGGCATTACCCCCAGCAATGACGGTGCGAGCATTCGCCTTCCGTTCCCCAGGCCCACCGAGGAGAGGCGCAAGGAGCTCGTTAAGGAGTGCGGACGCTATGCCGAGGATGCCAAGGTCGGCATTCGCAACGCCCGTCGTGACGCCAACAACAAGGCCGAGAAGGACGAGGAGCTCTCCGAGGACGAGGTGTCTCGCGAGAAGAAGGCCATCCAGAAGCTGACCGACGACTACGTTGCCAAGGTCGACGAGCTTCTGAAGAACAAGACCGCCGAGGTCATGGAGATCTAGTCCGTCTTGACTCAGCCAGAATAGATTGACGATTTGAGAAGGTCCTTTCCCGCTGGGGGACGGGGCCTTCTTTGCCTCTTTTGCTTCTGCGGCTATTGCGTATTTGCTGACATATAGATGCGCTTGTTGTAGTGTATTAGGGCTTACGTATAAATGAACGGCTGAGCAGGGGGAAACAGCCTTGGATTTCGATTCCAAAAAGCTCGAGGCCTACTATAGCGACGCCCGGGAAGATATTTCTCTTTCGGAGATCGACCTCGATCGCATTCCCTCGCACGTCTCGATCATCATGGACGGCAACGGAAGATGGGCCCAGGAGCGCGGACTTGACCGCTCGCGCGGGCATGTTGCCGGCGTGGACTCCCTTCGCGAGACCGTGACCACCTGTGTGCGGCTCGGCGTTGACGCGCTTTCGGTCTACGCCTTCTCCACCGAGAACTGGAAGCGCCCGCAGCGCGAGGTCAACCTTCTCATGCACCTCTTCGCGACCACCCTCGTTAAGGAGCTGCCTCTTTTCCACCAGGAGAACGTCCGCCTCCGCTTCCTCGGCGACCTCGAGGCCCTTCCCAAGGAGACGCTCAAGGTGTTCCAGCGTGGCCTCGATGAGACTGCGGACCACACGGGCATGGAGTTTGCGCTGGCAGTCAACTATGGTTCGCGCGCCGAGATCACGCGTGCGGCGAGGTCGATCGCCCAGGACGTCGCCAGCGGTGCTCTCAGCCCCGACGATGTCAGCGAGGAAGCAATCTCTTCTCGCCTGTACACGTCAGGACTTCCTGACCCTGACCTTCTGATCCGCACTTCCGGTGAGCTGAGACTCTCCAACTACCTGCTCTGGCAGCTCGCGTACACGGAGTTCTACGTCACGCCGAAGTACTGGCCAGACTTTGATCGCTGGGAGTTCCTGCGTGCGGTGCGCGCGTTCCAGTCTCGCAATCGCAGGTTCGGCGGGGTGGTTTCCAAGTGAGCGAAGACAGGCCGATGTCCGGCAAGGAGCCGAAGGTCGCGGAGAAGCGCATTCCCGCCGGGCTCAAGAGGGGGATGGCTAGTTTGGGGACCAAGAACGATTCCAAGGCGGAGAGATCCACGCCCGAGGGTCCGCGCGGTCAGGGCGCTCGTGGTTGGACCGAGAAACTCCTCACGCGCACGACCTCTGGCGCGGTGTACACCATCGTCATACTCGCCTGCTTGTTCGCGGGCGTGATGCCTACCTGCGCAATCGTCACCGCCATGGCCTGGCTGTGCTGCTCGGAGTTCTTCCGCATGGTTCGCATGAGCGGGCGCATGCCCAACGACATCCTGGGCCTCGCAGCGGCCATTGCGTTCCCCGTCGCCGCCGTCATGCCGTTTGCGGGCGCAATGCGGCTCGTCCTCGTCCTTCTCCTTATCTGCTGTGCCATCTGGTACGTCGCGACACCGCGCTCCAACATTGCCGACGTGGCCCTCACGGCCTTTGCTCCCATCTACACATCGCTTCTCTTCTCGTGCATCGTGCTCATCAGGAGGAGTGACCCCACGTGGATCGGCGGGCTTCTTACTCTTGCGGCAATGGGATGCATCTGGGTCTCTGATGCGACCGCCTACTTCGTCGGAACGAAGTTCGGGCGCCACAAGCTCGCTCCGAAGATCTCTCCCAACAAGAGCGTGGAGGGCTTCTGGGGCGGTCTCGTCGGGTGCGTCGCGGTCTGGGTCCTCGTCTGGGCCCTGGGCCTCTGGAACATCTCCCTCCCGCTCGCCGTCCTCATCGGCGCGTGCTCCGGAGTTATCTCCGTCGTCGGCGACCTCTTCGAGTCGCGCATCAAACGCGGCGTTGGGGTGAAGGACTCCGGCGACATCATGCCCGGCCATGGCGGGCTTCTTGACCGATCCGACTCCATGCTCTTTGGCGGCATGGTCATATATGTAATTCTCCATTTGGGAGGCGTCATTTGAACTTCTTCGAGAACGCGGCCTTTGGGGGCAAGCGCCCCGAGCCGCTGAGGGTTGCCATTCTTGGGGCGTCTGGGTCTATCGGAACCCAGACGCTTGATGTTTGCAGGCAGCATTCGGACAAGCTCCGGGTCGTTGCCATCTCGGTCTTCGGCTCCGTGGCGAAGGCCGCCGCGATTGCGCGGGAGTTCTCGGTCGAGCACGTTGTGATCGTCGAGGAGCAGCGCAAGGGTGACCCCGCCGTCGCCCAGATTCCCGACTCGTGCGACGTCAGCTTCGGTGACGACGCCCTCGTCGACCTTGTGGCCCGCGACGACGTCGACTGCGTCGTGAGTGCCGTGGTGGGCTTTGCTGGCATCAACGCCGGCTACGCCGCCCTCAAGGCTAACAAGCTGCTCGTGTACGCCAACAAGGAGTCGCTTGTCTGCGGTGGCGACCTCCTGATGCCGCTTGCCAAGCCCGGCCAGCTCATCCCCGTTGACTCCGAGCACTCGGCAATCTTCCAGTGCCTGGTGGGGGAGCGCCGAAGTGACATCTACCGCATCTGGCTCACCTGCTCTGGCGGTCCGTTCTACGGTATGAGCCGAGAGGAGCTCTCTCGCGTCAAGCCCGCCGACGCCCTGAGGCACCCAACTTGGCATATGGGCGAGAAGATCACCATCGACTCCGCGACGCTCATGAACAAGGGACTTGAGGTCCTCGAGGCGCATCATCTCTTCGGCGTCGAGGTCGACAGGGTGAACGTCCTTGTCCACCGTCAGTCCATGGTCCACTCTATGGTCGAGTTCTCCGATGGCGTCGTGAAGGCGCAGCTTGGGCCCTCTGATATGAGGATCCCCATCCAGTACGCCCTGAGCTATCCCGACCGCTGGGAGACTCCCTCGGACCGCGTCGACTACTGGTCCGCTCCCGACTTCAGCTTCGGCAAGGCCGACGAGGAGGCCTTCGGCTGCCTCGCGCTCGCCAAGGAGGCCGGTCGCACCGGAGGCACGATGCCCACGGTCATGAACGCCGCCAACGAGGTCGCGAACTATGCCTTCCGCTGCGGCCAGTGTGGTTTCCTGGACGTCGAGCGAATCGTCGGTCACACGATGGAACTCTCCGAGCCGCAGCCCGTCGAATCGTTGCAGCAGCTCCATGAGGTGGACGAGCGCTCCCGCGAGGTCGCTCGCAGCGTTCTCTCCGAGGTCGGTCGATGAGTTTCGCCTGGGGCTTTCTCTCGGCCGCTTTCTGGGGCATCGTCACGCTTTCGGCCCTTGTCATCATCCACGAGGGCGGCCACTTTATCGTCGCGCACCTGCAGGGCGTAAGGATCACCGAGTTCTTCATCGGCCTCCCGTGCCGGCTCCACTGGAGCCGAAAGTCTCGCTCATTCGGAACCGAGTTCGGGGTGACGCCTATTTTCCTGGGCGGCTACAACCGCATATGTGGCATGGAGGGCACCCCTGATGAGCTGCTTGCGCCGTGCCTCGCCATCGTCCAGCGCGAGGGCCGCGTCAGCGCGGCGGCCGTCGCGGAGGAGCTGGGGTGTGATGTCGACAGGGCGTATGCGCTTCTTATCACGCTAGCCGACTGGGCTTCCGTCCGTCCCTTCTACGATCCCGAGAAAGGCGAGCGCGAGGGACAGCGGGAGTATCCGGAATGCTTCGAGACCGTGGCCCGCGACGCGGCCCTACTGACCGAGTTCGACTCGCGCAACGCCGTGGGCGACGAGGGCACCGCCGAGCCTGGGGCTCCTTGTCCCATCGACGGAGACCCCGAAGACTTCCTCGCTCACGAACGCTCGCGGGTCTATGCCGGAAGGGGCTTTCTGGGCAAAGTCGCCATTCTTCTAGCGGGTCCCTTTGTCAACATTGCCTGCGCGTTTCTGATCCTTGTGACTTCGTTCTCACTTGTCGGCGCTCGCGTCGTTCTGGACGCGCCCGTTTTGGGCAACGTCGAGGAGGGGAGCTATGCGCAGGCTGCCGGCCTGCTTCCCGGCGACCGGGTTACCAAGGTAGGAGGCTGCTCGGTCGCGACCTGGGGGGAGCTCTGTTCCGCCCTTGACCAGGCTGGCGCGCATGGAGGTGACTTCGACGTCTGCTATGTGAGGGACGGCTCCGAGTCCACCTGCACCGTCGAGGTTCCCGAAGGCCAGGGCATGGGGCACTTCGGCATCGACGCGACCATCGTCACGAGGCGTCTCTCGCTCGACGAGTCGCTGCGGGCCTCCTGGACCTACTGCAAGACGACTGTCTCGTTCGCATTCAGGCTCATGATGCCCCAGCACACAATCGAGACCGTCAACAGCGCGTCCTCAGTCGTTGGAATCTCTGCTGCGGCGGGGCAGGCGGCCGCGAGCGGACCGAACGCACTTCTCCTCTTCATGGCCCTCGTCTCGATGTCCTTGGGTGTCATGAACCTTCTGCCGGTTCCGCCCCTGGACGGCGGCAAGATCCTCATCGAGGTCGTGCAACTCATCGTCGGCAGGCCGATATCCACGCGCGCCCAGAACGCCGTGAGCTACGTCGGCCTCGCGTTCTTCCTGTTCATCTTCGTCCTCGCCGTCAGGAATGACGTGTTGAGGCTTCTTCCGTAAGGACTGGTGGTTTTCGTGTCTTCACATGACGTTCCCGCAAGGAGCCTGACCCATCAGGTGCACGTAGGGGAGGTGGTCATCGGCGGAGGTTCCCCCGTCTCGGTGCAGTCCATGTGCACCACGAAGACCGACGACCCCGAGTCTACCCTCGCGCAGATTCGCGACCTCGCCGACGCGGGTTGCGAGATCGTGCGCGTTGCCATTCCCGGGCCCAAGGTTCTGGACGGGTTCTCCCAGATCTGCCAGGGGAGCGTCCTTCCCGTGGTGGCTGACATTCACTTTGACTACAAGCTCGCCATCGAGGCGGCACGGCGCGGTGCCGCGGGTCTCCGCATCAACCCCGGGAACATAGGCTCTTTCGAACGCGTCGACGCGGTGATCGACGCCGCCGGCGAGGCCGGTATCCCCATTCGCATCGGCGTGAACGCGGGCTCGCTCGACCGCAAGTTCGACGAGCGCGATGACATGACGCTCCCCGAGAAGCTCGTGGCCTCCGCCTCGGGATACGTCGAGCACTTCGAGTCCCGCGGCTTTGCGGACGTCGTCCTGTCGGCCAAGGCGCATTCGGTCCCGACGACACTTGCCACCTATCGAGCTCTCTCGCGCGAGCTTCCACACGTGCCCCTGCACGTCGGCGTCACCGAGGCCGGCACGCTGCGCCAAGGCACGGTAAAGAACTGCGCCGGCGTCGGCATCCTGCTTGAGCAGGGGATCGGTGACACCATCCGCCTCTCGCTCACGGCGGACCCGGTGGAGGAGTGCCACGTCGCGTGGGACCTCCTGTCGTCGTTGGGCATGCGCAGACTCCATCCCGAGCTCGTGAGCTGTCCCACATGTGGCCGGTGCCAGGTGAACCTTATCGGCATAGCCGAGGAGGTCTCCACGAGGCTGCAGAAGGTCAAGGCCCCCATATCCGTTGCCGTCATGGGCTGCGTCGTAAATGGGCCCGGAGAGTCGCGTGACGCCGACCTCGGCATCGCTTGCGGCAAGGGCCAGGGCGTCCTATTCGAGAACGGCAAGATGATTCGCAAGGTTCCCGAGGACAAGATCGTGGACGAGCTCTTCTCGGAGATAGAAGATCGCTTTGGAACCGAGGCCTAGCCTCGTTTCGCGCCGGTCTCGCATCCGGAAAATTGCGTGGTAGATTTGGCAATCGCGGCGTGAGCTTGCGTCGCGATTGCTATCATTTCTGAGTTGCACGAATGCTTTGTTGGAAGGAAGTACGTTGAGACAGTACATGAAGATGTCGAAGCTCTACGCTCCGACCCTCAAGGAGGACCCGACCGAGGCCGAGCTCGCCAGCCACAGGCTGCTCCTTCGAGCCGGTATGATTCGCCGCGGCGCCGCAGGCCTTTATAGCTACCTGCCCCTTGCCTGGCGTACCATCAGCAAGATCGAGGCCATCATCCGCGAGGAGATGGAGGCCATCGATGCGCAGGAGATGCTTACGCCCATCCTGACCGACGCCGAGCTCTGGCACCAGAGCGGTCGCTGGGACGCCTACGGCCCCGAGCTCATGCGCGTGAGTGACCGCCACGACCACGAGTTCGCGCTCGGTCCCACCCACGAGGAGACCTACACGGACCTCGTACGTAACGAGCTTCGTTCCTACAAGCAGCTCCCCGTCACGCTCTACCACATCCAGGACAAGTTCCGCGACGAGCTCAGGCCTCGCTTCGGTCTCATGCGCGGTCGCGAGTTCATCATGAAAGACGCCTACTCTTTCAGCGCCACGCAGGAGTCCCTGCAGGAGTGCTATGACCAGGAGAAGGACGCCTATGCCAGCATCATGGAGCGCTCGGGCCTCAAGGCACTCCAGGTCGTCGCCGACTCCGGTCAGATCGGTGGGGACACCTCCGTCGAGTTCATGGCCCTTGCCGACGCGGGTGAGGCCGACCTTGTCTATTGCGACGACTGCGGCTTTGCCGCGGACACCGAGGCGGCTGTCGTCGGCATTCATGTCGAGGAGGGTCCGGGCTCCGAGCTCGAGAAGATCGAGACTCCGTGTGACGGCACGATTGAGGCCGTCTCGAAGCTGCTGGACCTCCCGGAATGTGCCTGCCGCAAGTCCGTCGCGCTCGTCGCCGAGGATGGCACGCTCGTGCTCGCCATTGTCCCTGGTGACCACGAGATCAACGACGTCAAGGCCGAGCACCTCTTTGGTCACTACGACCTCATGAGTGACGATGAGCTCGAGAAGTGCGGCCTTGTCAAGGGCTTCATGGGTCCCGTGGGTGCCAACGGCCTCAAGGTCGTCGCTGACGTCTCGCTCAAGGACTCTCAGAGCTGGCTTGTCGGCGCCAACGAGGTTGGCTTCCACTTCAAGGGCGCCAAGCCCGGCCGCGACTTCCAGGTGGACGAGTGGGCCGACCTCGCGTCAGCCAAGGAGGGCGATGCCTGCCCGAAGTGCGGCGCCAAGCTCAAGGGTGCCCGCGGAATCGAGTGCGGCCAGGTGTTCCAGCTGGGCACCAAGTACTCCGAGGCTATGGGTGCGACCTTTGCCGACGAGGACGGCAAGGAGAAGCCCCTCATCATGGGCTGCTACGGCATCGGCGTCTCTCGCATGGTGTCCGCCATTGTCGAGCAGCATCACGACGAGCACGGTATTATCTGGCCTGTGTCCGTCGCCCCGTATGAGGTCGAGGTCGTCCCCCTGGACGTGAACGATGACCTTGTATGGCCAGTTGCGGTCAAGATTGCCTCCGACCTCGTTGCCGCCGGTATCGAGGTCGTAGTCGACGACCGCAAGGAGCGTCCCGGCGTCAAGTTCAACGATGCCGACCTGTACGGCTTCCCGTACCAGATCGTCTGCGGCAAGAAGGCCGTCAAGAACGGTAACGTCGAGGTCAAGGACCGTGCCACAGGCGAGCGCCAGGAGCTCTCGATCGACGAGGTCGTTGCAATGGTTGTCAAGCAGGTCGAGAGCCAGAGAGCGTAGCCTTCGCGTCGGCCCTTTTGGCCGGAGCCACTTTGTGAGCAGTTTTTTAACTTCTCGGCTTCATTCGCTCCGACTTCTGGTACCATTGCCTACGCACTGAGGGCGATTGGCTCAGGGGTAGAGCACTTCCTTCACACGGAAGGGGTCGCTGGTTCGAATCCAGCATCGCCCACCAGATTGGGGATATAGCTCAGTTGGGAGAGCGCGTGACTGGCAGTCACGAGGTCAGGGGTTCGAACCCCCTTATCTCCACCACGACACGAAGCTGCGAACTCGCATTTTTTGGAATCGAGTTCGTAGTTAGAATAAGGAGAGAGGACGGTTGATTAACCGTCCTCTCTCTTTTTTTGGCACCACGTTAATTCACACAATCTGGATATTGCAACGTCCTTCGCTGTATTCGTTTTTGGGGCAGTTCCTCAGGATAAGGGGGCGTGGCACCACCCTAATATCGCCCTAAACACGGGCTTAGAATCTCCCCAGATTGGCAATCGTCGGCACGATGCCGACACGACTGAAAGGGGTAGATATGATTTCGTAGATGACATGTCCTCGGTGCGGCGCATGCATGCATATGGATGGCATTTGCCCGCCCTGCGGGTACGATGACGGTGCGGGCGGTCGCGAGTATAGGCGCTCCCCGCTCATCGTCAACGAAACGCCGACGAGCACGACGTCCACGATGGCCGTATCGACGATGATGGCTGCACGCAACGCCGAAGCTGCCGCCGAAATCGAACGCGAACAGAGGCAGGCGCTCATCCTCGCGGAGCTGGCGGATGACGAGCGCATCCGCGAACAGCGCAAGCGCGAGCGCCTTAACGCTCGCGAGCGTGCACGCAAGGCCGACCTTGAGCGCAAAATCGCCCAGCTCGTCAGCGAATATGCCGATAATAAATCTGCGAGGCATGATGATGGCTAGTTCAGCCTCTAATAATCATCGGCGGGCGAGTAGGCAGGGGGAGGCGGCGCGTGAGCGCCGCCGCTCTATTTTGAAGGTGCGCATGAATGAACAAGAGCTTTCAAGGCTGGACGACTACGCCTGCAAACTCGGCGTCAGTCGTTCGGAGGCTGTGCGCTATCTGCTCAAAACCGCCGAATCGAAGCAGGCGGGGGCTACAGCGCCTCTTGAAACGATTGCTGATGCCTCGGCGAAGTTCGGCATGCTAGGCACTCTGAATCGGCGCATCGGCAACAACCTCAACCAAATTGTGAAAGCGATGAACACGCGCGCCAGGCAAGACGATTGGATTAGCGTCGGCGAGGAGGTTATGCACGGCGTTACGTTCGGCGAGATATCGCAATGCACCGATGTTCTCAAAGCGCAGGATAACGCAATCGCCGCGCTGCTCGAAGAGCTGGAGGAGGGCATTTGATATGGCTGCGACGTTCGTTGAGCCGTTGCGCAGCGCCCGACAGCGGACGGTCTACACCGAGGGCAAGGACGGGGAACGCCCTATCGCAATGTACTGCGACCTTGGAAGCACACCCCTGTTCGTTGCATACTGCGAGCGAGCGAGGAGGCTTCACGGCCGAAGGGTCGAGGCCTACGGCGTCCGAATCAGCTTCGACGATGCGGAGCTTTCTGCAAGCAACGTGGAAGACGTGCAGACGGCCATCGACTTCGGGAAGGAAGTTTGCAAGCGAATCGCTCCCGATTGCCCCTGCCATATCGTGGCGCATGGTGACGGAGAAGGCGGGAAGCTTCATGTGCACTGCGAGATTGCCAACGCAGATGCGTTCGCGGGAAAGGCTATCCGCGAGAACCGCAGCGCCTCGCGCGTGCGGCAGATCGCGGATGGCCTTTCCCGTGAGTTTGGTCTGTCTGTCATTGGGGAGACGCCAGCCAAACGTGCACGGTGGGAGGAATCGCGGGGCGTCGAGCCGACGTATAAGGGCGCAAACGGATGGCAAGCCAAGCGCGCCCTTCCAAGCGTTGACGAGTTCGAGCGCACGTTGGGCGATGCAGTGTCCGAATGCCTCGAGTCGGCAACGTCGACTGAGGACTTCAAACGCCTGCTTTCCGAAAGGGGTATCGGCATCGTGGAAGTACCGAAACGCGAGAAAGACCCGAAGACAGGTAAGCGTCGCGACGTGGTAGACCACGCGACGGGCGCTGTCGAAATCGCATGCTGGCGATACACGATGAAAGACGCGACAGGTCGCATGCGCCGCCGCAAGGACGCGAACCTCTACGACGCGTTCCGCATGCACGACGTTCTCCCCCTGCTAAGAGAACGCGAATCGGCTATTGCCAGAAAGCAGGCCAACGAGGAGAAAGCGACATGGCGGGCGAGGATTGCCCGCATCGAGCGGAACGAGAGCGAGAAGGCAAACCGCCGTCTGGTCGTAGATGCATCCGAGGTATCGAAGGATTTGGATGCGCTTTGGCGAGCGAGGTTCACGGAGGCAATGGGCAAGACGGGAAACGCAGACGAGCCGCTCATGAACCTCATTCGTGATAACTGCGCCGACGATGCGACGAAGAGGGAGGCTGCGCGCGACCTTTCCCGCGAGGTGAAGCGCGTACACGATGAGCGCCCCGCGTCGAACGTCGAGGGCGAAACGCCCGCTCAGACTAAGCGGGCCGTCTTGTCGATTGTCGAGAAGCGCGCACGCAATCTCATCACGCGCATGCTTGCGGCGCCCTGGCGCATGCGTATAGCCATGGAGCAGCGAATGCGGCGAGCGATAGGGGCAGATGAACGCGCGGAGCTTGCCCAACGGGTCATTGAGCAGACCAGCCGACAATATGGATTCGCCGCCGAAGAGCCGACAACCCGCAAAGACGAACGGCAGATGGAACTTGAATACACCTACAGCAGAGGAAGCCACCAACTTTCGCTTTAGAGCAAGAGAAGGACTGTTGAAAAGGATGGGAACGGTGCATATTCCAATAGCGCAAGCATGCTCGGTGTGGCCACAATTACCGATACGGTTTGTGTCCACACCGAGCGCTTGCGATGGGGCGCTGCCCCCTCGACCCCTGCGGGGGAAGAGCGCCGCCCTTCCCCTCGACCCCAACCCGCGCGGGCGCCGCCCGCGACCCGTCAAAGTGCACATGGTGTACTCGGTGCGCTCCCGCATGCGGGAGATTTCTGCATCATACAAACAGCAGGTTCACCCGTCGCGTCGGCCTAATTGCGGACTATACTGTTCATATTCATATGGGACAGGCTGTTTGCAGCTTTCGATGTGAGTTTACGGACAGGCAGAAATGACAGATGCACTCTTAGATTAAACAAGAGTGAATCGGGAAGGGGGAATTGCACATGACCGAATCAGAAAAGATGCAAGAGCAGCAAAACGAGTCTACCGATATTACCGAAGAAACAGAGCTCACCTCTTCCGAAGTTGATGCCGACAAGAATTCGTTCGAAGGAGAAACTGAAACTACCCCCCAGGCGCTTGATGAGCCTGAGGTTATGCAGAGCGAAGGCGAAAGCGACAACGAGCACAACGATGATAGCCCCAACTTCGAAAACCAGACTGAGGAGGCAATAGAAAACCCGAACGGAACAGGAGATTCATTCAAGAGTGACGAGACAGATGCCGTCACGTTGGCTGAGAATAGCCAGGGAGAAGAGAAGAAGCCCTCAACTGATGCGATTAAGAAGCTCCTTTCGAACAAAACAGTACTCATTGGAGTCGGCATCGCGGTTGTTGCTCTTATAGTAATTGGCCTTTTCGCTACGCACACCATTTGTTTCCATGATTGGGCTGAAGCGACATGCACAGAACCAGAAACGTGCAACATCTGCGGACGAACGCAAGGCGAGCCAGCAGGCCATAATTGGAAAGCAGCAACTTGCACAGAACCGGAAACATGCTCTGTATGCGGGGCAACACAAGGTTCGGCATTAGGTCATTCTGTCAGTGAGTGGACTGTGGACACCGAGGCAAGTTGCACATCAACGGGATTGCGCCATGGAAAATGTACGCGATGCGGAGAAACGGTGCAAGAAACCATTCCTAAAGCAAAACACACGCCAGGAGATTGGGAGGTAACCGAGGAAGCAAAGATAAGCCCATCGGGAACTATAACGCCTGGCAAGAAAGCGCGGAAATGCACCGTTTGCGGTCAGGTCGTCGAAACCGAATCATTTACCCCCGATATCTCAAAGTCAAAGATGAACGCTCTGAAAAAGGCTGACAGTTATTTAAGCTGGGGAGCTTTCTCAGAGCAAGGCTTGATTGAGCAACTAGAATTTGAGGGTTTTTCGCAGGAAGATGCAGAATGGGGAGTTCGATACTGCGGGGCGGACTGGAACGAACAAGCCTACAAAAAGGCAAATAAATATCTGAGCTGGGGTTCGTTCTCGCATAAAGGCTTAGTTGAGCAGCTTGTATTCGAAGGCTTTACTTACGATCAAGCAGAGTATGGCGTTTCAAAGACTGGCTTGTAAGATTATCCACCTTGAAATCAAATGACGAAAAGTCACTTGACATACAACAAGAACAACAGGGCGGTATGCTATTAGCGCTACAGCTCTGGTTCGCAGCGCGAAGCGTCCATCGAAGACCAAGCGAAGGCGGCGCGCAAGTACGCTGTGGAGCATGGACTTGAGATAGTCCGCGAGTACAAGGACAGGGCAAAGAGCGGGCGCACGACAAAGGGACGCAGTGATTACCTGCGCATGCTCGACGAAATGCCAAGGCTCAAGCCGTCCACGCTCATCGTATGGCATGGCAATCGCCTCGGGCGCAACGCATTCGACACTTTGAGAATGCGTATGGACGCGGTGGAACAGGGTGTCGAGCTGGTCTACACGGACGGCCAAGCGCCCGACATGCGGGACATGATGGGGCTGATTGCCGCTGTAGTCGAGGACACGCAATCAGAGGATTTCTCCGACAAGCTTTCGGCTGATATCAGGTGAGGAATCCAGCACAACGCTGAACGCGGCCTGTACTGCGGCAGGCCGATACTCGGATACGTGGGCGAGGTGGGCAAGCCTTACGCTATTGATGAAAAAACGGCTCCCGTGGTGCGTCGCATCTTCACCGAGTACGCGGGCGGCGCATCCATGCAGCAGATAGCCGACGAGTTGAATGCGCAGGGAATCCGCACGTCGTGGGGCAACGATTCACTATCAACGGCCTGCGCTCTGTCTTGCACAACGATGCCTATATCGGCGTGTACAAGTACGCTGGACATGTCATCGAGGGCGGCATGCCCGCCATTATCGAACGCGACCTGTTCGAACGGGTGCAGCGAAAATTCAAGGAGAACAAGCGTGGCGGTGCACCTAGGCGCGCAATTTTGACGGATTGCGACGAGGATACCCCACGTTTCTGGCTCACGGGCAAGCTGTATTGCGGCAATTGCGGAGAGCCGATGTGGGGCATAAGCGGAACGTCGAAGACTGGGGCTAAGCATTACTTATGCATGCAGGGGCAAGACGAAGCGAATGGGCTGTCGCAAGAGGAACATCCGCAAGGACGATATTGAGGCCGAAGTGCTCCAAACCCTCCGCGATTTCCTGACGCATCCCGAACTTTTGGCGGATATCGCGGCCTGGGCTGCTGATTACTACAAGAACGAGCTGGGAGGCTCTTCGTGCATTGGCAGTTTGAGGACGGAGTTGAAAGAGACGGAAACGGCTCTCTCGAACATCCTCAAAGCGATAGAGGCGGGCATCTTCAACGACATGACCCAAAACCGTATGCTGGAATTGCAGAGCCGCCAAGAGACGCTTGCGCAATCCATCCTTATAGAGGAGGCTAATGCCGAGCTTTTCGAAGACGAAGGTACATTCGAAGAGTATTTGTGCAGGTACGCCAATGCAAACCTTTGCGACGAGGAGACGAGGACGAGGTTCTTGAGTATTTCGTTGACCGAATCTATGTATTCGATGATCGAATCGAGCTGACTGGGTGGTTTACCGACCCGTCGTATTGGTGGTTTGCGGAAGACCTAATAGAAAACGATAGCTATGTCGTTCGATGGCCTTTCCAGCAAGATTTAGAGTTCGAACCATTCGCGCTGAACTCCACCATGATAGATACGCCGCCGGACTCTGTCCGGCGGCTTTTTTTATTGCAGTGTGGCTTGCCTTTCTTGTGCCTCTTCAACACGAGGCACGGCGACGGCCCATGAGGGCGTGCCCTTCTCCCAAAGGGCTCTTGTGTCATGCTTGCTACCTGCTATGGGCTTCACATGGCATCGTGGCCCGCCAGAGGTGTCTGACGGGCCACGATGTGCTTTGCTCTGTTGGGGCTCATGGGGTTTAGTAGTGCGAGACCACCACGTCGCCGACCTTGGTCAGGTCGTAGAGCGACTTTGCTGCGCTTGTAGGAAGGTTCACGCAGCCGTGGCTTCCGTTCGTCTGATAGATGGAGCCACCGAAGCGGCTGCGCCAACTTGCGTCGTGGAAGGCTACGAGGTTGGTCACGAAGGGCATCCAATAGGTGACCTTGCTCTCGTAGTCTGGCTTGCCGTCGCCGTTCTCGTCCAGGCCCTTGAGGGTCTGGTTCATGCCCTTGTTGGAGTTGATCGTGTAGACGCCCTCGGGCGTCTTCCTGCCCTCGGAAACGTCTCCGCTCACGAAGTCGCTCTCCCAAATAAGGTTGCCGCTCTCGTCGTACATGCGTGCGTGCTGCTCGCTGAGGTCGCAGTCGATGTAGCGCTTGCCCCAATCGGCGCCACCGGGGTTCCAGACGGCTGCGCTGCTCGTCCAGTTGACCTCGGTCGTGGCCTCGGTGCACTCCTGGATGTTCTTTGCGAGCGTCTGGGCCAGGGCTCCGGTGTCGACGGACCAGCCGTAGGTGCCGCCCGTCACCGTTACCTTCTTTCCGTCGGCGCGCGTGTAGGTCCTGCTGGAGCCGACGGTGTTGAGCTTTGATCCGAGGCTGTCGTTGGCCCACTGCGCGAGGGCGTCGGTGTTGATCGTGACGTCGTAGTTGTCCCCGAAGCTCACCCACTGCGCTATCTCGTCCGCCCCGACCTTTGCGACCTCACTTCCGCCGGCGGTTAGGGTCTGCGACGCGGCGAGGTACTGATTGGCCTTCTCGACTGCCTGTGCGAGATCCTGGCTGTCGTGGGTGACCGAGGGCTTCATAAGCGCCTCGGGGCCGAGCTCGAGCGTCTCGGTTCCCGTTGCCATCGCGTTGCTTGCGAGCTCGATGACGGCCTGGTCGTCCACCTTCGTTCCCAGGACCTCGGGCTTGATCTCAAATTTCTTGCTTTCCGAGTTGTAGCTGGGAGCCGCGTCGACGGGGTCGCTTGCGCCCTCGTTTGCCTTCTCGGTTGCCGCAGAGATGATCTGCGCGAGCTTGTCCTCGTCGAAGGAGGTGCTTGCGCTCACGTTGACGCGGCTTCCGGTGAAGATGACAACTGGCCAGGCCCAGGGGTTCGTCTTCCTGAGGGCCTCCTGCGCTATCGCCGTGCCGTCGATCTTCAGGCCGATCTCGGAGGCTGACACGCTTGCGACCACGTTGTCGCCAGTGATCTTGAGCTCGTAGGAGTCGATCTTCTTGTCATTGGCGCTTGCGTAGCCGCCGACCGTAGCAAGCGAGACATCTGCCCCGTTTATCTTCGTGTTGGGCATGAAGACGTTGGACCAGACCACGACGCCGCCTAGGTAGACAGCGGCAACTCCACCCAAGACGCCGAGCGCGACCTTGGCCCCCCTGGCGGGTTTGTGGTTCTTCTCCCTCTCGTCCTCTGACGGCGTGGCGAAGTGTGCTCCCTTTCTGTGCGCGTCCCGTGATGGCTTTTTGGGCCTTATGACCTCGATCTTCTCCGTAATGTCAACTGAACTCTGCTCGTCTCTAGACAACGCTATCCCCAAATTCTCATACGCTAGCGTGACTGGCCGCACGCATCTTATGTGCAATACTTTGATTCTAATATTGTCCCTGGTGTTTCGATGAATGGCGGACCTATTAATGACAATTACACGCATCGACTCCCTTGACGACCCGCGCATCGACTCCTACGCGCGGCTCACCGGCAGGCAGCTCAAGAGTGTCATCAATCCCGGAGATGCCTCGATCATCTGCGAGTCCCTGTACGTGATCCAGTTGGCCGCGCGGCTGGGCCTGGCCTTCAGGTCCGTCCTCGTCGACGAGCGCCACCTTCAGAGGCTGCTAGACCTCATTCCCTCACTCGAGGACCTCGACATCCCCATTTACGTCGCGTCTCGCGAGGTCATGTCGGGCATCGTCGGCTTTCGGGTGACGCGCGGCTACCTCGCCTGCGTAGACCGGCCGCGGCCTGCGAGCGCCGAGGACATCCTCTCCAGCTCTTCGCGCATCGCGGTCGTGGAGGGGCTTGTGGACGTGTCCAACATGGGCGCGCTCTTCAGGTCCGCCGCCGCGTTGGGTGTCGACGGTGTCCTCTTGGCTCCGACCTGCGCCGACCCGCTCTCGCGACGATCGATTCGCGTTTCTATGGGGACGGTCTTCCAGGTTCCCTGGGCTCCCGCACCGCCTCCCTGGGCTGGAGGCGTGTTCGAGGCGCTGCGGGCCCATGGCTTCGAGAGCGTTGCCATGGCCCTCGACGACCGTGCGGTTCCCTTGGGCGACTCCTCTCTCGCGAAGGCGGACAAGCTTGCCCTCTTCTTCGGGACGGAGGGCACTGGCCTCACCGAAGAGGTCCTCGCCAGCGTCGACAGGACTGTCATCATCCCCATGTCGCACGGCGTCGACTCCCTTAACGTCGCCGCGTCTTCGGCCGTTGCGTTCTGGGAACTCTGCGCCCGCCCGAGGGCATAGGGGAGAAGTCCTTCACCCTTCGGCTTGGGGCTTCTTTCTGCATGACGGCTCGTTAGCACTAAAGGAGGCGGCCCGTCCGGAATGTGAACTGCGCCCCAGTTCTTGGACGGGCAAATAAAGCGGCCTAGGCCGCATGCAGGGACTGATTCCGGAACTCCTCCGGGGTCAGTCCCTTCAGCTTAACCTGACGCCTCCTCGTGTTCCAGTGGACGACGTAGGCGTCGAGGTCCCTCTTGAACGCGTCGAAGCTCGGCCATGTCTGGTCACGGAAGAACTCGTCCTTCAGGTGGCCGAACACCTGCTCGGTCGCCCCGTTGTCGATGCAGTTGCCCTTCCGGGACATGCTCTGCACGACGCCCGCCTCCTTCAGCCTGTTGCACCACCCGGCCTGCTGGTACTGCCAGCCCATGTCCGAGTGCAGTATCGGGCTGGCGCCGTCG
>NZ_FOGP01000001.1:98893-628015 GCF_900111255.1 Parafannyhessea umbonata | reverse complement strand
ATGAAGCCCGCGGACCTGTTGGACTGGTAGTAGACGCCGACCGGGACGGAGGTCCACTCAACGTAGAGGTCGGTCACCCCGGCGTCGATGAGGTCCTGGATGGGCATGGAGTCGTCGCCGGGCAGGATGACGACCCCCTCGTTGGTGAGGTCATCGTTCGTCCAGCCGCTGGCGGAGAACTGGTTCCTGTAGAACATGGGCAGGGCGCCGTCGGCGGCGGTGACGGTGACGGTGAAGTCGCTGACGCCGTCGCCGCCGATGTACGCCTCGGAGGAGTCGAAGACGGAGTAGCCGTTGTTGAGGAGGTGGAGGGTGATGGCACCATCCGCACGATTGAGGATAGCACCAGAAGAAGTCGCATGGGCAACAGTGCTAGCAATAGAAGCATAGTCACTGGTAGCAGCATTGCTATCAACCACAGAATCAGTTACAGGAGACTGTGAAAGCTGGCCGCTAGCAGAGACGTTGTCGCTGGCACCAGCAGTCACATTGCCATGAGAAGAGCCGGCATTGCTATCAATGTGATTGATGGTGCTAGCATCGCTCGAGGTGCCGGGAGCAGCGACGGTCGAACCCGAAGATTCGACCGTCGTATCGTTGCTATCAGCGCTAGCATTAGCGTAAGAATTGGTAGAAGCATTAGCTATTGCTGGGTCAGAATCGTCAGAATTCTCGCCTTCTTCTCCTTCAGAAGATGAAGCGACCCCCGAATTGTCAGATTCGGGGGTCGCTGTGCTAGCAGTGTCGACTTGAGCGCTAGCTTCTGTTGGACTATTGCTAGCTGGATAGCTAGCTGAGGGCTCCGGAGCCGAATAGCTACCTTGCAGTGCTATTTGAGTAGTTGGGGGTTCAGAAGTATAACCGCTATCTGATTGCTGATAGCTAGCATCATTGCTAGCTATCACCTGCTGCTCGGTCGGAGCCACAGATCCGTCAGCGGACCCAGCCGCCTCATCAGCAAAAGCAGCAAGAGGATTAATAACAAGAAGGGTAAGAACAACAAGCGCAGCAGCGAAAATACGCATAAGGGTGGTGACACCCTGTCCCCTTAAGTCCATTGTGCATGCCTTTGCCTGGGCGTTGAAGCTGTAGCCGTTGATGGCGAGCGACCCGTTCATGGCAATCTGCTGCTTACCCATAACCGTAACTCCCTAATCGGCTCGAACATCGTCGAGCGCTTTACGAATCCGGTTCAAAGGACCAAACCGGAAGCTGTGGTCACGTTGATGGAGCGAATAGGCTGCGTTTCTGTGGCTTTGCCCTCGAGGATCGAAGGCGAATGTTACACATTTACACACATATCGTAATACTAATCATAGTAATGTTATCAAACTAACAGCATTCTTACAGCTGCTTTTTAATTTGCATTCAGCTCGTTTTGAGAGAAAAGTAAGAAATGGCAGGTAGCTTGTGGTAATTGAAATAGTTGCTGCATAAAAAAATCTGCAGGTCATCCACTCACCCCAAAATAACGCCCGTCCACACCTAGCGGAGCATAAGCTACCTACATACTTCAACAACAAAAAAGATCGTCTGACCAAAAGACCAGACGACCAATTTAATGGCTGAAAAAGAATTCTAGGCGACATGAACGCGAAGATAATGAAGTCTCTGGAAGAACCTCATGTTCGCAATCTTTGCTCTCTCCTCGCGGGCACCTAAGGAATGCGCGTCGGTAACTCTTGAGTCGATATACTCGAGAGCCTCTTCATATCCCTCATTGTGGGCCTTCTTGACCATGACGTCCATCTCGTTCTTGACGGCCGCCCTACCCTCTTGTTCGCCAATCGCTCGGGCATCAGCAACCTGTTGCTGAAATGCACCCATAACCTCAGTTAGCATGTTGAGCATTGTAAGCGCACGCTGGGAATTCTCGTCAGACGGAACGTCAGGGTCAAGCGCTATAGCCTTAACGCTCTCGGCTGTAGCCTTGGCTGCCGCCGTTGTGGCATTTGCCGCAGACAGCTGATCTTTAAGAGAAGATATTCGCTCGTCTTTGGAAGAAGAATCCTCCGCGGCCAACCGAAGCTTCCTTTCAAGCTCAGCACGCGCGCTCTCGTTGTCAGCAAGAGCCCTGCGAAGATCAGCAAGCTCCTTTTGTGCTTGTTCAAGCTCGCGCTCGCAATCCCCTGCCTTTTTTGCCTCATCCAACTCACGTTCAAGTTTTGTTACCTTAGCCTCGGCTTCTTGAAGTGCCTTCTCCAGGTCATCAAGTCGACTCAAGGCATCACTCAGGTCACCCTTGGCTTTGTTGAGTTCAGCCAGGGAGGCATCCTTCTCCTCCATTGCGAAGCGTGCGCGAGACTCCGCGTCATCACGTGCGGCCTCAGCATCCTCTGCGCGCCTCAGTGCGTCACGGAGCTCGGAGTCATCAGCTGAGCCAGCCTCGTCAATCAGCTTCTGAAGGCCCCTCTTTTCCTTCTCCAGAGAGTCTTTTGTCGTAAGGGCGTCACGCAGCTTCTCCTCAAGCTCTGAAATCTTCCGGGAAGTGTCTTCGACATCGGCAGAAGAGTTAAGACCTGACGAGTAGAGAGCATCCAGCGCATGCTCAATCGCCACGGCTTTGGTGACGCCATTGTCAGAAGAATACTTATCGATCATGTCGACGTATTGCAGCGGAAGACGAAAGTTCGCCTGTTTCACTTTGTCTGACATGGCAACCACCTTAATAGACACAATCATTGACCTGTAAATCAAATATATCGGCTACAGCTAGAAAATCAAGCTATATTCGGCTACTTATAGCAGGTAGCAGCTGCAGAACACCTTCACACGTCATTGGACGGATGGTATTTCAGCTGTTCGCGGACAGTAACCAATCGAAAGTAGGTGAAATTGTTAGTCTGCTAGCACGATTTATCGCATCCTTACGCTTTGCTAGCAATGTGAAATGCAAGACAAGATGACACTTCGTCCTAGAGAAGCAGAGATCGATTAGGGGGAGAGGAGGAAAAGCCAGACTAGGATAGAAGTCCTGTAGCGGGCCTTGTTGGCTCAGGCATACCATAATCAAATGCAAGCACCCCGTTAAGCTGCGCCATAAATGCGACTGAGAAAAAATGCTATGTATGCGCAAGGTGCAGAAGCCCAAAGAAGAATTTTTAATGCCAAATATCGGCTCTCAGGGACTCGCCGGAAACGATCGCAAAGCAACGATGAGAGAGCTGGCAGATCTCTAGACTCTCTCGTAGCAAATAACATCACCCAAGCAATATCAAAAAAGCACTCTCGCCACCAAGGCAAAAGGCCATGTCGAAAAGGTATATACGGAGAGGGGCATCAGACAACCGGTATGCAGAGATGATGTCGTGCGATAAGCAATTGACCCCATTCGTCATCACCATTGGTCAAATGATAATAGTCGCCAGAAATATCTGGACTCATATGACCTTCCTGACCTGCGATGTTCAATTGAACTAATCATTCATCAATGCGAATAATGATATTGAACCACGGATTCGACCATCACAAATGATTCCAACAACAGAATGACCAAAGGTCAGCATAGACCAACCATTAAACCACCCCAGGAGAGGATGGGCGTTACGTTTAAACAAAAATCTGTTATAACAAAAATTGAGAAATAGCGATCTATATTTGTAAGCCAAAACCAAAACCTACAGTCGAATCGACAATCCGTCAGTCATGGAAGGCCAGGGAGTCAGACCAGGACGATTGAATGATGAGCCATCAGTGGCTCAATTAGCTGTGAAAATACAACCAGGAGCTACGGCACCATGTCCTTCTCAGCTAGTGGATGGGAGACCCAAATGAACGAGAGAACGTCTGACAAAATGTCTGCAACACAGTCAAAGGAGACTACGCCACATTTGGGATTATCACAAGACGCGGTTTTCACCAAACAGCACACAGGTCAATCAGACAGCAGGGAGGGCGCGCCAACGCGCACCGAAGAAGCGGTTGATACTACGACAAAAGACGATAGTCGGGAGCAGGCACAGACTGACATGAGGATAGGCGATGATACGAACGCCTCCGTCGAGAAAACCAGTGAGAAGGAATGTAATTGTGATATAGCCGAAATTTCCGTTAGAGCAGAAATAGCTAATGAAACAGAAAATTCGATTGACACGACGGAAGAGAACGAGGGCAATCGTACCAGTAAGACAAAGCCCGAGAAGAATGATCTCATTAGCGCAAGCATTGAGAAGCTGAAGAGTGAGGTCGAGACCCTAGAAAGCGATAAGGCCCGACAGAACCTCGGAGACAAGGAATGGGAGAATCTCATTCGGCAAACCGAAAACGTGATAAAGACGGCCCGAATAGCGATAGAGAATGCAAAACTTTCAAAGCGGCAGAGTCATAAGGTGATTGCAAGTAGGGCACTGCTGCTGGAATGGGAGCACAAGATAGCAATATCGGACTCAATCAGGGCTCGAATGAAAGAGCTGGGCATGAATCAAAACGAGTTGTCGTTCGCCACGGGGATTGGAATCGGCCAGATATCGCTCATCATTAATGGAAAGCAGAACATGACGCTAAGGACAATGGCTAGAATCGAAGCAGCGCTCGATTTTAGGCTCGATTCGGGTTTCAAATACCACGTATAAATACCCATTTTCAAAATTCTAGGGCTAAATACAGGCTCTCAGGGCTTCAAATACTTTACAATGGATTTCCGCAGGTAGACAGGCATAAATATTAGATCGACAAAGATAATTGCCAGCATAACGAACCGCCAAGCGCGAGGTAGAAATATAAAACCGCAGGTAAATGACCAGTAAGCGCATTATTAGAGAATGCAATGAATTAACGCCACAATCAGTCTGCGTCTCCGGTCCCGTTCCTGGAGACGCAGACTGATTGTACTTGAGGGTTTTATCGAAAAAGCAAGCCACAAACTAGAACATGGTGCAACAAAAGACTATGAGCTCACAGCGAGCAAGCAATACAAAGGTACCGAGAGCGAGAAAACGGAAAGAGGATGTACAGAGTGTCCCATCTCCTACCTCAGAAGTTGTGACGATAACATCTACTTTACATAATTTTGTAGATACAACTATTACTTTGTTGAACTTTACATAATTTATAGTCTGGCCTACAAATCACTATCTAAACACAGTTCAATTCCCATTTACGTTATAACGTAAAGCATGAGTCGGAGAATATGGCTGGCATAGTTACGTTATAACGAAAAGATAGAAATCGACAGGATACCCCCCTGCGAAGTGAACAACGACTGGTCAGTCTCCCCTATCACCGCAGGTCTTTCGCAGATGATAAGAAGGAGAAGACCATTGGGTTAAGTCGGGCTTCTCCTTCGGTTATATAAAAATGAACTTGGGTAGAAAGTTTAAAACAGCAGTTAGATGCCAGTTTTTGACGAGAAGTGCTAAAACTTCATGCCCTTGCCGAAGCTGTTGGAAATCTGGTTCAAATCCAATCCGTTCGCTCCCCCGAAGCCTCGCATCATGTTCTTCATCTGGCGACGAGCCTTCTTGGAGCTTGCGCCCTCATTGGCCATCTGCCTCATCTTGCCCATCATCTTGTTCATCTCGCCCCACTGCTTGAGCAGCTGGTTAACTTCCTGGACAGAGCGACCGGAGCCCCTGGCGATGCGCTTGCGACGCTGGCCATTAATCTTCTTCGGCTTGAGGCGTTCCTCCTTCGTCATCGAATAGATCATCGACTCGATACGCGTAATCTGGGAGTCATCCATGTTGCCACCGGCTTGGGCAAGCATGCGATCACCACCGGGAAGCATGCCAATCATCTTTTTGAGGCCGCCCATCTTCCTGACCTGCTGCATCTGCTCAAGCATGTCATCCATAGTGAATCCCTCGCGCAGCATACGCTCGGCACTCTCGATGTTCTGCTGGTCAGCTGCCTGTTGGGCCTGCTCGATGATACCGTACACGTCACCCATGCCAAGGATGCGCTTGGCCATGCGGTCGGGATGAAACACCTCAAGCGAATCGGGTTTCTCGCCCATGGAGACGTACTTGATGGGCTTGCCGGTGACCTCGCGAACAGAAAGCGCGCCACCGCCACGGGCGTCGCCGTCAAGCTTGGACATGATGACGCCGTCGAAGTCGACGCGGTTCGCGAACTCAGTGACGACGTTGACGATGTCCTGACCGGTCATCGCATCGACGACCATCAGAATCTGATCGGGCTTGACGACATTCTTGATGTCGACAGCCTCCTGCATCATCTCCTCGTCAACTTGGAGACGACCGGCGGTATCAACGATGACGATGTCACACAGTCGGTCGACGGCATCCTGGATGCCGCCCTTGGCCACGGCGACCGCATCCTTTCCGTCACCACGAAACACGGGCACGCCGATCTCACCACCCAGCGTCTCGAGCTGATCGGCAGCGGCGGGACGATGAACGTCACATGCGGCAAGCAGCGGACTGTGACCCTGCTTCTTCAACAGGTAAGCAAGCTTGGATGCGGCGGTTGTCTTACCGGAACCCTGCAGACCGACGAGCATGACAACGTTAGGGGTTCGGTTCTGCGCGAGCGTCAGACGTGACTCGGTGGTGCCAAGCAGCTTGGTCAGCTGATCGAGCACGATGCGCACGACGTTCTGAGCAGGAGTGAGCGAGTCCAGGACCTCGGCGGTCATGCACTTCTCCTTGCACTCCGCCACGAAGCCCTTAACCACGCGATAGTTTACGTCGGCCTCAAGCAGCGCCATGCGAATCTCGCGCATGGCCGCATTGATGTCATCCTCGGTCAAGCGACCCTTGCCGCGCAGCTTGTCAAAGGTCGAATTGAGGCGGTCGGAAAGACTGTTGAACATTGAAAACTCCTATCCCCCGTCGACTATTCCTCGCCGACGAGCGCGCGCGAGAAGGACGTGGCATCAAAGGTTTGAAGGTCGTCGAGCCCCTCGCCCACACCGATGCGATAGATGGGCAGGTTGAGGTCGTGCGAGATTGCGACGGCAATGCCGCCCTTGGCGGTGCCGTCAAGCTTGGTCACGATGATGCCGTCGAGTTCAAGGGCATCGTTGAACTCCTTGGCCTGGTTCAACCCGTTCTGTCCGGTAGTGGCGTCGATGACCAGAACAACCGAGACGGGCATGTTCGCGCGCTTTCGGGTCACCTTGACGACCTTCGCGAGCTCGCGCATGAGCTCGGGACTAGTATGAAGGCGCCCTGCGGTATCGATCAGGACAAGGTCGGCCGAGTCCTTCTCGGCCTGCTGGATAACTTCATAGCAGACGCTCGCAGGATCGACGCCGCGCTCGCGCGTGATGACCTGCGTGTCCGAGCGCTCGCCCCAGACCTCGAGCTGCTCGATGGCGGCGGCGCGGAACGTGTCTGCGGCGCCCAGGATGCACACCTTGCCCGCATCCTTTGCCTTGCCGGCAAGCTTTCCGCAGGTAGTCGTCTTGCCCGCACCATTGATACCCACAAACAGGACGCAGGAGGGCGTATCGTCGAACGGGTCGCGCTCGGCAGTTGCGAATTCTCGGGAAAGGCGCGCCACCAGGGCCTCCCGCAGCTTCGGTGCCGTAGTGAGCCCGTCGCGCGCAGCCTGCTCGCGCAGGTCGTCGGTCACCTGCATGGCAACCTCGGCGCCCATGTCACCCATGACCAGACGGTCTTCGAGGTCCTCCCAGAAGTCCTCGTCGACCTCGCCGCCCATGTAGAAGACCTCGTTCAGCGCCTGTCGCGAGCGAGAGAGCCCCTCTTTGAGTCGATCGAACATACCCATTATGCTTCAACCACCTTTCCGGTAGCCTTGTCCAGGCGCTGGCTCACGACGTGGCTCACGCCGTCTGCCTGCATGGATACGCCGTACAGCACGTCGGCCTCCTCCATGGTGCGCCTCTGGTGAGAAATGACAATCAGCTGCGTGGTGTCCTTGAGAGCCTCGATGGCGTCAAGCAGCTTGGAGAGGTTCGAGTCGTCAAGCGCGGCCTCGACCTCATCGAACACGTAGAACGGAACCGTGCGCGTGCGGTAGACGGCAAACAGAAGCGCCAGTGCGGTGAGCGACTTCTCGCCACCGCTCATGAGCGTCATCTTGGTGATCTTCTTGCCGCGCGGTTGAGCGATGATCTCGACGCCGGTCTCGTCCAGGTGGTCGGGATCGGTCATCTCGAGGTGTGCCTGCCCTCCGGGGAACAACAAGCCAAAGATCTGAGAGAAGTTCGCGTTCACCGCATCGAAGATGACCAGGAACTGCCTGCGCATCTTGCGCTCGATGGCTGCCGTAATCTTCCGCAGCGACTTGCGCGCGACCTCGAGATCCTCAACCTGCTCCGAAATGTAGTCGGCGCGCTGCTTGAGGGTCAGATACTCGTCCATGGCAACCTCGTTGACGGGACCGATGTTCTCAATCTCGCGCTTGAGGCGCGACACCGTGCGCTCCATGGCAACGCGGTCCTCGGGAGCCGGCAGGTTGAGGGCGTCCTCCAGGACGTAGCCGTCCTGCGTGATGGCCGCGATTGCGTTCTCGACCTGGACCTCGAGCTTTCCGACCTCGACCTTGACGTCGTTGGCGAGGGACTTTGCGCTCTCGAGCTCGGCCGAGGCCTTGTTGACCGCCCCGCGGGCGTCGCCGATGGTCTTCTTAAGCGAGTCGGAGTCCGCCTCGGCGAGCGATGCGCGGTCTCGCAGGCGAGCCGCCCAGGCAAGGGCACGCTCGTGGATGGCGTCGTAGCGCTCGTGCAGCGGCTCCACCCTCAAGCGAAGAACGTCGAGAGCGTGGGATGACGACTCGGTCTGGGCACGACGCCTCTCGAGGTCGGCGACCTGGCGTCTGAGCTCCTCCTCGCGCACCGCAAGGTGGTTGCGGCGCTCGGAAACGGTCGCGAGCTTGAGCTTCGCGTCGGATAGCTTCGCCTCGCAGTTGTTCTCCTCGCGCGAGGCGCTCTGGCGCTCGCCCTGGACCTCCTCGAGCTGGTGGGACAGCTCGGTTGTGCGACGCTCGGCTTCATCGGCGGCCTTCTTGTGACGCTCGACCTCCTCGCGTGCCTTGGCCGCGCGCTCCGCAGCTGCGGCGCGACTCTTGGTGACCTGAGCCTGCTCGGAACTCGCCTGCCTGAGCTGAGCCTCGAGTCGACCAATCTCGCTGGTCGTCGAGGAGAGCTCGCCGTTCAGGCGCGCAACCTCGCCCTTGGCGTGGGCGCTCTTGTCGCGCGCGGCGGCCAGCGCGCACTCGGCGGCGGCGATGGCCGAGGTCGCGGACTCGAGCGCATCCTCAAGCTCCTTCATGCCACCCTGGAGTGCACGGATGCGACGCTTACGCTCAAGGGCTCCCTGCTCGGCGGTCGACGCCATGCCCACGGTGGTGCGCCCGTCCGGCAGAACGGTCACGCCGCTGGCCGTCACATAGGTGAAGCCGGGCACCTTCTCGTGCGCGAGGATCGCCTCGCGCACGTCGTCGACGATGCGGACATCGCCGAGAAGGGCCTTGACCAACGATTCGGCACCCGCCTTGACCTTAAGCTCCCCCTCAAGCGAGCGACCGGGGGCATCCCCCGCCGCAGGCACAGAGCTCGTGGAGAGCGAGACGATGGTAGCCTTGCCTTTTACGTTATAACCCAAAGCGCGTTCTGCAAGAAGAATGGCCCCGTCGACGTCCTTGGCAACGAGGGCGCTCAGGTCCTCCCCCAGCAGGGACTCGACGATGCCTTCGAGTTCGGCAGGAGCCTCGACCAGGTCAGCCACGCGGCAGCTGATACCGTCAGCGACATCGCTCGCAAGTCGCGCGACAAGCGCGGAAGCATTCTCGGTCTGGGCGTCGACGGACTCGAGGGCAGAGAGGGTTGCACGGGCACCCGAGAGCTTGCCGCGGGCGTCGCCCTCCTGGGAGCGGGCGGCGCGCACGGCGTCCTTGCACGAGCGAATCGTCTCGGCCGACTCTTCGTCGACCTTGCGCGCGGCCTCGAGCTCCTCCTCGACCTTCTGCTTCTGGGACCTGCGCTCGTCTATCGCCTCCTGGGCGGTCGCCATGGTGTCGGCGATCTGCTTCAGGCGACTCTCGAACATCTGGTCCTCGACCTCTGCGTTCGAGATCTGGTCGCGCAACTTCGCGAAGGAGAGCGTCTCGGCGTCGGCGGTGCGCTGGCTCGCGCGCATGTCAGCAGTCAACTGGGCGACCTTGGAGCCCAGCCTGCGCCGGCGCTCAGAGGCCTCCTTTGCCGCAGGACCAAGCTCGTTGACCTTCTGCTGCAGGTCGCTGGCCTCGACCTTGACCGCCTGGTACTCAGCGTCGACCTTCTCGTGCTCGGCCGCAGCCTCCTTGGCCTGGCGCTCCATGGCGGAGAGGTTCATGCGCATCTCGGAAAGGCGAGAAACCATGTTCTTGCCCTTCTCCTCCAGAAGGCGCATGTCAGAGTCCATGCGACCAAGAAGGTCCTGCATGCGACGACGTTGCTCCCCAAGGTCTCCCACGAAGATTCCCTTTTGCTCCAGAAGGGACTGGTACTTTTCGAGGTCCTTGTTCTTTTCGTCCAGACGGTACTGGGCGAGCTCGATGGCGGCATCAGCCTCGCGGCCACGCTCGCTCAGCGAGCGATAGCGCAGCTGCAACTGGCGAAGGTCGTCGACGGCCAGCGTGGTGGTGAGCTCGGAAAGCTGGTTGGTGAGCTCGCGATGCTGACGGGCCTTGTCGACCTGGCGCTCGAGCGGCTTGAGCTGGCGGTTGATCTCCTTCTGGATGTCCTTGGCGCGCGTGAGGTTGTCTTGCATCGCCTTGAGCTTGCGCTCGGAGCGCTCCTTGCGGCGACGGTGCTTCGAGATGCCAGCTGCCTCCTCGACCAGCTCGCGGCGCTCCTCGGGGCGGCTCGCCAGGATGGAGTCGAGCTTGCCCTGGCTGATGATCGAGTGCGTGTCTTTGCCCAGGCCGGAGTCGTGAAGGATGTCGGTGATGTCCCTCAGGCGCGCGGGAGAGCCGTTGATAAGGTACTCCGACTCGCCCGAGCGATACATGCGCCTGGTCACGGCGACCTCGGAGAAGTCAATGGGAATGGTCCGGTCGCTGTTGTCCAGCACTAGCGTGACCTCGGCGAGGCCCACAGCTTGACGGCCAGATGAGCCCGAGAAGATCACGTCCTCCATCGCCTGGCCGCGCAGCATCTTGGCGCTCTGTTCGCCCAGGACCCACAGGATGGAGTCGGAGATGTTGGACTTGCCGCTGCCATTGGGCCCGACCACGACCGTCAGGCCGGGGTCGAACACCATCTGGGTTTTGTCGGCGAACGACTTGAAACCCTTGAGCGTGAGCGACTTCAGATACACGTGGACCTATACCTTTCTACGACGCGTCTTCCACGTCGGCGTTCTTGAAAACGCTCTTGGCCTGCTTGGGCATGCCACCGTCAGCCTGGTCGAGGTAGCCCAGGCGCTCGAGCGCGTCGAGGGCGGCGGCAGACTCGGACTCCTTCTTGCTGGAGCCCTTGCCGCGACCGACGCGGCGTCCGTCAATGAGGACGACCGAGACGAACGTGGGCTTGTGGGCAGGACCCTCTTCGCCGACCAGCTTATAGACGGGCGCGCAGCGGAAGTCGCGCTGGGTGACCTCCTGAATGCGCGACTTGGGCGAGAGCGGACGCTCGGCCAGCTTGGGAGACATGTACGGCGTGAGCGTCTTACGCACGAACTCGTGCGTGACCTCGAAGCCGGCGTCTAGGTAGAGCGCGCCGACCACGGACTCGTAGACGTTCTCGAGTGCGGAGTGCATGCCGCGGGCACCCGTGCCCTTCTCGGACTCGCCGAACACGATCAGCTCGCCAATGCCCAGCTTGCCAGCAACCTCGGAAAGCGTCTTGCCGCTGACCAGGCTGATCTTCATGCGCGTCAGCTTGCCCTCGTCCATCGAGGGGAACTGCTCGAACAGGTCGGTCGCGACCATGGCGCCCAAGATGGAGTCGCCCAGGAACTCCAGGCGCTCGTAGGACGCGGAGACGGGCTTGCCCTCAACGGCAGAGGGGTGCGTGATGGCGCTGGTGATGAGGTCCTTGTTCTTGAACTCGTAGGAGACGATCTCCTCGATCCGCTTGATTCTTTGGAAGAGCTTCAACGAGCGTCGCCCCTTAGAGCTGGGAGGAGACGATGTCGACGGTCTGGCCGACAGTCTCGACGGAAGACATGTCCTCGGCGGCGTCCTCCAGGGTGATATCGAAGGCCTCCTCGAGGGCGACCATGATCTCGAGCTGGTCGAACGAGTCGGCGCCCAGATCCTTGAGGGTGCTCGCCTCGCTGATCTCAAGGCTGTCGTCACCCATGGTCTCCTTGATGGCCTCGGCGACCTTGGCAAAAATCTCGCTACGCTCCATGCATCGTTCCTTTTCCAAACAAACGCGCGGAGGTTCGACCCTCCGCGCAAGAGTAACAGTCTCTGTAATTGTACCCTGTTGGTCGCGGCTGCTACGCGCCAGCAACGTCGAGCGCGATTTTGTTCACAAGCTCACCCCTAACGGCAGAGGCACACACCAGCGTGGCGTTCTTGACGGCCTCAGCAGAGGTGGCACCATGGCCGATAATCACCGGCGACTTGACGCCCAGAAGCATCGCGCCACCGTAGGCATCACCCGAGAGTCCCGCCGCAATCTCCTTGAGGGAGCTCTTGAGCAGCAGTGAGCCCAACGCCGCCTTGGGCGAGGCGTTAACGGCCTTCTTCAGCTCGCCCATAATGAACTTCGCGGTTCCCTCGAGGGTCTTGACGGCCACGTTGCCCGTGAACCCGTCGGTCACGATGACGTCGAAGTTGCCCGCAAGGATGTCGGTGCCCTCGGCATTGCCAACGAACCAACCCTCGGAGGCCGCAGCCTCGGCTAGGACGCCATGCAGCTCGACGACGGCCTCGGAGCCCTTGGTCTCCTCGGAGCCGTTGGAGAGAAGCGCGACCTTGGGGTCGTCGACTCCCAGCGTAACGCGCGAGTATGCGCGGCCCATACGCGCGAACTGGACGATCATCTCGGGACGGACGTCGGCATTGGCACCCATGTCACAGAAGACGGTGCGGCGGCCGCTGGTGCCGGGAACGGAGCTGGCAATGCAGGGGCGTTTGATGCCGCGGATGCGACCGATGCCCAGCGTGGCGGCAGCGAAGATAGCTCCAGTTGAGCCGGCCGAGAAGAAGCCGTCGGCCTCACCGGCGCGCACGGCGGCGCAACCCCTCACGATGGAGGAGTCCTTCTTGCTGCGTACAGCATCGACGGGGTGCTCCTCCATACCGATGACCTCGGTGGTCAACAGCGCACGCGCGCGCTCGTGCTGCGCGCAGAAAGGCTCGACCACCTCGGAGTTGCCGGCGACGAGCACCTCGAGCTCGACGTCGGCGGCCAGGGCCTGGGCGATACCCTCGAGCACGACCTCGGAGGGCCTGTCCCCTCCCATGGCGTCAACGCAAATGGTTGTCATTTCTTCTCCCCTTGCTCAGTTTCCCCGTCTGGGCTGCACGAAGGCACGCAATGCCCCAGCGCAACAAAAAAGAGACCGACCCCCAGAGGGACCGGCCTCCTAGGCCACTTGATGCGAGATGACTACTCGGTGACAACGACCTCGCGGTCCTTGTAGTAGCCACAGTTGGGGCACACGTGATGCGGAAGCTTAGGAGCACCGCACTGGGGGCAAACGGAGCGTGCCGAAGCGGCGAGCTTGCTGTTGGCCGAGCGACGAGTGTGCGTAGCGCCGCGACCCTTTTTCTGCTTAGGAACTGCCATCTTGAACCTCTCTTAGACTCACTTATTGCCAGGCTACAGGCCTGAGCGGTCTTTCCATAAACACACAAGAAGAGACTATACCACGCAAGGGGACGCACTGGCACGAAATGGTGCCTCTTCACGCCAAGTTCTTTTTTTGAACCTCACGTAAGCTCCGCAAACGCAACTGCAGAGAAGTGCCTGCAACCTGATCCCAAGGCACCCCGTCCGGCCAAGCACCCGATCGGGCTAGTCGCCCAGCTCGAGATTCTTAAGCACGGCAAACGGGCTCGCATCGAGCCTGTCCTGCTCGCACCTGGCCTCGATCTGCGCGGCGTGACCGCAGTCCTCCTTGTTCAGGTTGGCGCCACAGACCGGGCAGAGGCCCGCGCAGTCCTCCCGACAGAGCACCACGTAGGGCGTCTCCATCAAGAGTGCCGAAGCGAGCGCCTCGGTCAGGTCGATCGTGTGGTCGTCCCCAACCAAAGCGTAGTCGACCTCGTCCTCGTCGTCGCCAAGCTCAATCGGCTGGTCAGGCTCCTTGAACAGGAAGTACTCATCCACCTCGCCACTGATGTCGAACTCAGCGGGATCGAGGCAGCGGTCGCAGGTGCCCACCACGTGGCCCGAAATCATGCCCGTTGCCAAGATGCCCTCGCCCGCATTCGTGAGGACCAGATCGTAGTCGAGCCCCTCGGGCAGGTCAAAGTGGTGACCACCGAGGTCGTAGCCTTTCTCGTCCAGATGGCCAGCTAGGGGCAGCGTGTCGCCGGCGTTCGCCAGACGCTCGTCCAGTATCGCAATTACGCTCTGCATGGCCGCTACCAGGGGACGTTGTTGGTCTGGTTGCGAGGACCGGAGTTCTCGTCCAGCGTCTGGCGCACGCGCGAGACCGAGTTGGTCAGGCTCTTGAGGTTGTCCTCGAGGTGAGCGAGCACCGTGTCAGCATACTCCTCGGCGTTGTAGCGGGTGTCGCGCTCGTACTGGGCGGCCTTGTCGCGAATGTCATCGGCCTGCTGCTGGGCAAGGCGCACGACCTCCTGGTCGCCGGCCAGGATCATGGCCTGCTGCTGGGCGTCCGCGATGATGGCGTCAGCCTGCATCTGGGCACGCTCGAGCGTCTCGTTCTCCTCCTTCACGATGCGACGGGCATCCGCGAACTCCTGCGGAAAGACGCGACGAATCTCGTCGAGAATCTCGTAGATCTCCTGTGCGTCGACGATCTTCTTCTGGGCACCACCCGTGAACGGGGTCTTGCCCTCGCTCACGATCTGCTCGAGTTCGCCGACCAGGCTCTCGATTTCCTCACCCGGCTGCATACGGGGCTCCTTTCATGTAAAGCTTGCGGGCCTTGCCGCGACTATGCTTTGTTTTCAGACCGCATTGCCAGCGTACGCACGGTATTAAGCCAGCATCTAGCTAATACTATCAGTTTATCTAGATAAAACCATACGCTGCGCACAACGCCTACGACGCATGCGCCAACGGTAACAATCCGGTGACTGGCCGCAGCCTTTTCCACGTCAAGCCGAGAAGTGCCTGGCAAGCTCGGCCGCAACGTTCTTGGGGACCAGAAAGGAGACGTCGGAGCCCAGGGATGCAAGCTCGCGTACGATCGAGGACGAGACGTAGCCGTACTTGGGGTTCGACATGACGAAGATCGACTCCATCTGCGGCGCGAGCTGGCTGTTGAGGTCGGCCTGCTGGAGCTCGTACTCGAAGTCCGTCATGGCACGCAGGCCCTTGACCACACCACCAGCCCCCACCTCTTGGCAGAAGGCTACCAGAAGGCCGCTGAACGGGCGTACGTCCACGCGCTCGGAGATGCCCTCGAGCTCGAGCGCCTCGAGCAGCATGCGCACGCGCTCGTCGAGCGAGAAGGTCGGCCCCACGCCGTTCTTTCCCACCGAGGCCGCTACGCCCACGGTCACGCGCGGGAACAGCCTGCGCGCCCTGCGAATGACATCCAGGTGTCCGAAGGTCACCGGGTCAAAGGTTCCCGGAACCACCACGTGCTCGATAACGCTATCGGCCATTCTCGGCCTCCCCTTCCACTTGGCCAGCGACAACGTCCTTGCCGTCAACGGCGGCGTCCTCGGCAGCGAACGCATCGGCCTCGGCCAAGGCGGCATTGCGCCTCAGGAGCTCGACGGTGGTGATGCCGTGGCTCTTCTCCTTGATCTGGGTGAAGTCGGCGACGTCCAGCCCCGGCGCGTGAGAGTCGTGCTCGTAGAGGACGAGCGCGCCCTCCCGGAGCATGCCGCGCTCAGCCAGGCTCGCGACGAGCGAGCTCACGCGTTCGGCATCAACGGCATAGGGCGGGTCGAGCACCACAAGCCGGAAGGGTGCGCCGGCAAGCGAGCCGCGCTCGGCCAGGCCGAACACGTCGCCGGACATGACGTGCGCCTCGGCGACGCTCGCGCCCAAAGACTTCGCGTTCCTGCGCACGCGCGCGACGGCGCCGCGGTCGCGGTCGACGAAGGTCGCCGAGGCCGCCCCGCGCGACAGGAGCTCAAGGCCGATAGCACCTGAGCCGGCGAAGGCGTCGAGGAGCGATACGTCCGAAAGGTCCAGCCCGAAGGCCGAGAGTACCATCGACGCGATGGACTCGCGCGTCCTGTCGGTCGTCGGCCGCGTCACGTCGCGGCCCTCGGGAGCCTCGAGGGGATGGCCCCTCCACTTGCCGCCTACTATCCTCACGTGCGCTCTACCTCCTCGAAATAAGCGCCAAACCTGTCTTGCACCTCGCGTGCCAGCGGACGCAGCTCTGCCGAGGCGAGCTCGGGGTCGCGTCGCGCGAGCTCGAGAGCATCCTCATGTGCGAGCTCGACCAGGTCGGCGTCGCCCACCAGGTCAGATATCTTCAGCTCAGGACCGCCGCCATGCTGCCGGTAGCCAAGCACTTCTCCCTCGTGGCGCAGTCTGAGGTCCAGCTCGGCGAGCTCGAACCCATCCGACGTGCGCTCGAGGGCCGCAAGGCGCTCACGGGCGGGCGAGCCCTTCTTGGCGGCGCAGGACAGGAACACCTGCCCC
The DNA here is from genome assembly GCF_900111255.1 of Parafannyhessea umbonata. GTDB lineage: Bacteria > Actinomycetota > Coriobacteriia > Coriobacteriales > Atopobiaceae > Olsenella_J > Olsenella_J umbonata_A. The sequence goes on along the minus strand of NZ_FOGP01000001.1, from coordinate 611,352 downwards.
TCGCAGTCGCCACGACCGACGCGGCCGCGCAGCTGGTGAAGCGTGGCGAGGCCGAAGCGGTCGGCATCATACACTAGCATGACCGTCGCGTTGGGGACGTCGACGCCCACCTCGATCACGGTCGTGCTCACCAGGACGTCGACCTTACCGGAGCGGAACCGCTCCATCACCTCGTCCTTATGGGCAGCGGGCATGCGACCGGTGAGCAGCTCGAGGCGAAGCCCCCTGAGCGCGCCCCTCGACAGCTCGCGCAGGCTTGAGGCGGCGGAGCGCACGTTCTGGGAGCGCGATACCTCGGCCTCGGGCACGTCGTCCAGCTCTTCTCCCTCGTCGGCGTCGTCCGCCAGGGGGCAGACGACGTAGGCCTGCCGCCCGGCGTCGACCGCCTCGCGAATGGCCCCGTAGGCAAGGTCGAGCCGCTCGATCGGGAGGCAGGTGGTCCGCACGCCGGCGCCGGGATGGGGACGATGGCGGATGACGGAGCGCTGGACGTCGCCGTAGAGCGAGAGCGCCAGAGTGCGCGGGATGGGCGTCGCGGTCATTGCAAGAAGGTCGGCGCCGGGCCCCTTGCGCCGCAGCGCCGCGCGCTGGTCGACGCCGAAGCGGTGCTGCTCGTCGATCACGACGACGCTCAGCTTGTCGAAGGCGACGTCGTCCGAGAGGACCGCCGTGGTGCCAAAGACGACGGTCGTCTGGCCCAAAGCCAGGGCCGTGCAGGACGCCTCGCGCTCGGCGGGTGCGGTGGCACCTGTGATGAGCGCCCAGCTGACGCCGGCCTCGTCCAGCAGCGGGCCCAGCTTCTGGGCGTACTGGCGCGCCAGGACGGAGGTCGGGGCCATCATCGCGGCCTGGCTGCCGCTGTCTGCAGCCGCGGCCAGGGCGAAGGCCGCAACGGCCGTCTTGCCCGTGCCGACGTCACCCAGCAGCAGACGGTTCATGACCTGGTCAGACGCCATGTCGCGCAAAATCTCCTCGACCGCGCGTCCCTGCTCGTCGGTGAGCGAGAAGGGCAAGGCCGCGCGAAGGGCGGCGACATGCGGGCCGTTCACAACATGGACCCGCGGCTCGACGCCAGCGAGCTGGATGTTCTGGCGGCAGCGCAGGGCAAGCTGCAGGCAGAGCAGCTCGTCGAAGGCCAAGCGGCGGCGGGCGCGCTCCTTTGCGGCAAGCGACGAGGGGAAGTGCACCTCGCGCAGGGCGCGACCGAGCGACATGAGGCCGCGCTCGCACACGAGCGAGGCAGGCAGAAAGTCGCAGACGTCGCCCGCGTCCTCGAGTGCGGACGACACGATGCGGCGCACCCATGCGACGGAGAGTCCCTCGCACACGTGATAGACGGGCAGGATGCGCGCATAATCAGTGCTCTCGCCCGCCGAGGCGAGCCGCTCGTGGAACGGCGCCTTCATGCGCTTGAAGCCGTACTCGAAGGTAACCTTGCCCGAGACGGCCAGGGTGTCGCCCCGCTTGATCTGCTCGGCGAGCCAAGGCTGGCGGAAGAACGTGACCTCGATCACGCCGGTGTCATCCAGCAGGAAGATCTCGACGATGGCCATGCGCGGCCGCGGGCGCTTAAGGGTCACCTTGTCGACCGTGCCGACCACTGTGACCTCGCTGCCCACGTCGGCGTGGGCGATGTCCACGCGCGACGTATAGTCGAGGTAGCGACTGGGAACGTGGAGAAGGACATCGCGCACCCGGTCGAGGCCGAGCCTGCCCAAAGAAACGCGTCTCGCGCCCGAGGCATAGCGCAGGCGCGAGACGTCATCAGTAAGAGAAACGGTGCGCGAGAGACGCTCGCCCACCTCTGTTACGGTAGGGGTTTCGCCCACGAGCGCGAAGGCCTCCTACTCGATGGAGAAGACAACCGGGTAGAGGGGCTGCTCGCCGCGGTGGGAGTCGATCTCGAGGTCAGGCTGGGCCTCCTCGATGGCATCGACCAGTTTCTGGAAGGCATCGTCGTCCAAGTCAGAGCCGGCGAGGATGGTGAGCGTGTCGCCCTCCTCTTCCTCCTGCATGCGGTTGATCACCTCGAGGGTGACATCCTGGACGCTGGAGCCGACGACCTCGATGGAGCCGCCCATAATGCCCATGACGTCACCAGAGTGGATGGGCGTTCCGTCGGCCGCGGCGGAGTCGCGGACCGCAGAGGTGACCTCGCCGTCGCGAATCTCGCCGATGGCGTCGGTCATCTCCTCGACGTTGGCGTCGAGGTCGCCCTCGGGGTCGGCGACGAACATCGCGGCGAAGGCCTGCAGAACCGTCTTGGTGGGAACGACGGCGCAGTCGCAGCTGTCGCACGCGTTGGCAGCGGCCTCGGCGGCCATGCGGATGTTGCCGTTGTTGGGAAGGACGATAACGGACTCGGCGTTGCACTTCTCGATGGCATCGAGAATGTCGGCGGTCGAGGGGTTCATGGTCTGGCCACCAGAGACGATGACGTCGACGCCCAGAGACTTCAGGATGTCTGCCTGGCCGGAGCCGGCCGCCACGGCGACGAAGCCCAGGGGCTTCTTCTGACCCGCAACCGCCTCGGCCTTGTCCTCGCGGATGGACTCGGTGCGCTCCTCGGCCTCGAGGTCCATGTTGTGGACGTAGACCTTAAAGATCTGGCCGCGGTGCAGCATGTGGCGCAGGACGCGGTCGGGCCTGTTGGTGTGGACATGGATCTTGTAGTCGGGGTTGGAGCCGACCAGGAGCTCGCAGTCTCCCATGGTGGACAGGTACTTGAGGTTGGCCTCCTCGTCGAAGTTGGGATCCTCGGCGTGGAAGAGGAACTCGGTGCAGTAGCGGAACTCGGAGCCCTCCCAGTCGTCGTTAAGCTCGATGTCGACGACGTCGGAGACGTGGGCCTTGGCACCCTCGGAGTCGACGGTCGTCTTGAACTCGGAGACCTCGCCAGCCTTGCCGTTGTAGGCGTTCACGAAGGCCTCGATGAAGGTGGCCAGACCGAAGGCTCCCGAGTCGACGACGCCGTTCTCCTTCAGAACGGGAAGGAGGTCGGGCGTGCGGGCCACGGACTCGTAGGCCTCGACGACGATGGCGTCGAGCGCCTCCTTGGCGGAGACATTGGCCTTCTCGAGCTGGTCCGCCTTGGCCGAGATGTCCTTCAGGACGGTGAGGATAGTGCCCTCGACGGGCTTTCGGACGGCCTTGAAGGCCACCTTGACGCCGTTGCGCAGCGCAAAGGCAATGTCGGCGGCGGTGGCGGAGTCGCCCTTGGCGGCGGTCAGACCCTCGGCGACGCCGCGCAGGATCTGGCTGGTTATGACGCCAGAGTTGCCGCGCGCGCCCATGAGGGAGCCGTGGGTGATGGCCTTGGCGATGTCGTCCATGGAGGCGTTGGCGGGAAGCGCCTGGACCTCCTTGACGACGGTGCCCAGGGTGAGCGACATGTTGGTGCCCGTGTCTCCGTCGGGGACGGGGAAGACGTTGAGCTTGTTGATCTCATCGGCCTTGTCAGCGACGACCTGGGCCGCAACGGGGAAACAGTTTCGAACGACGTTGGCGATCATTTCTGGAGAACCTCGGTTCCTACTCTATATATGGAAGCGTTCAGTTGTGCCAGCAGACGCTAGCGGGTGCGGATGCCCTCGATATGGACGCGCACCTCGACGTCGTCCAGCTCGGCAATCTGCTTGAGGATAAACTTGACGGAGCTGACAAGGTTATCAGAGACGGAGGACATGTTGACCCCCTGCTCGACGACGACGTGGAGGTCGACCTTGACGCCCCCATCCACGGCCGTGACGCCGATTCCCTTCCTCAGGCGACGGGCGGGAAGCAGAACAGTGACGCCATCCTGCTCGTCGGTGACGGCCATGCCCACAACGCCGTAACACTCGAGCGCGGCATAACCGGCAAGGTCCGCGATGCAGTCGTTGGATACCCGGAGTTCGCCGGGAACGACAGATGCCATATCTTCTCCTCTCGCTTGCCCCCAAGGACTCGGGGACTCAGCATGAATATGCCAACTATAGCGCAGAGAAGTGCCGCAAGAGCCCGCATCGTGGCGCGCAGCCACATGACAAACGAAATTCCCCATACGTCAGGGCGCGCAGGCAAGCGTGCCCAAGGCGTCCCCGCGCAGGAATAGGCAAGGGGGCGCCGCCGCGCCAAGCGGTCAAAAGCATCCAGAAAGATGCAAATCGCACGTATCTGACTACAAAACCACCACAAGAACGCACTTCTGGGGCTTGCGCAACACATCGGCTGTGCTATATTTGGACGGCTTTGGAAATTGCGGGGCATCCGCGCCGCCCTTTGGAGGTCGTAACAATGTCGAAGGTTTGTGATATCTGCGGTAAGCACGCCGTTGCTGGTCGCTCCATCAGCCACTCCCACCGCACCGTCAACCGTACGTTTAAGCCCAACATCCAGCGCGTCACCGTCTTCGAGGACGGCAAGGCAGTCAAGAAGAACGTCTGCACGCGCTGCCTCAAGAGCGGCAAGGTTGCTCGCTCTGCTGAGCAGGCATAAGTATCAGCACGCATAGCGCTTAAGCAAGGGAGCCCCTCGGGGCTCCTTTTCTTATACTCCAGCCCCTTCCAACGCAGGCAACCGCCGGAGGCGACTGCAGAGGTGGTGGTCCACCCCGTGCGAAAAGATTTACGTTATAGCAGAAACGCCATGACGGCGCCCTCGTGACAGTGGATGTGCGCTCCCCCTTCGGCAACGACGTTGGACACGCCCTCGTCAGAAAGGGCCGGAAGGGTGCGGCGATCCAGGTTCCAGCGCATGCCCGACTCCGAGACGATCGAGTCGCGCAGGGCAATGAGCGAGAAGGTCCTCCCCTTGGCGTCGCCGCCCAGACCCCACTCGTCAGCGCCCTCGGGACAGAGAACCCGGGCCTCGAAGCCGTCCTCAACCAGACGGGGCCTAGCGTCGGCGGCGCCGAGCAGCTGGCCCATCACGGCAAGCGCGTGGTCGGGACGGCCTCCCGTGGCGCAGGTGACGTCGAGTGCGAGCGGACGGCCCTGGCGAGCGGCCTCGTTTCGGGCGCAGGCGATGGCGTAGGCGAGGTCGGTCGCGTACTTCTCGCGGGGAAGCTCGTAGCTAACGCGAGACACGGAGCGAGCCCAGTCGCCGGCAGTAGGCTCGACCGAGTCGCAGTCCCCGCAGAACGCGTCGGGCACGACACCGGCCTCCCTTAGGACCATGGCGCCCGCGTCGGCTGCGATCACGTAGTCGGCATCCCGTGCCAGGGAACGAACCAGCCCGGCAGAGCTCGGTTCTGGGGATCCATCGACGACGAGCGCCCGTAGGGGCGCGGCGTCGGGAGACGGATCGGAGCCGGACCCGAAGCCGGGAACCGGAAGCGCATAGTCTTCGAGCAGGGCGAACGAGAGCTCTGGGTAGCCATGGGCGAGGATGTCGCCGAGGCGGGAGCACTCGTCGATGTCGCGGTCCCCGTGGGGGCTGAACAGACAGACGGTGTGAAGGCCCGCCTGGCGGGCGCTTCTCATGCCAAAGGGCGCATCCTCGAAGACCCAGGTCTCTCCCGCTGCGGTCCCCAACGAGGCGAGGCCCTTCTCCCAGACGTCGGGATACTCCTTGCTGCGGACGGAACCACCCGTCGAGATGACGTCCTGGAAGAACCCGCGAATGCCCTGGGCCTCGAGCGCGAGCTCGACCTCGGGGACGGAAGTGGACGAGCAGACCGCCATGCGAACGCCGTGGGCGGAAAGGTCCCCCAGGAACTCCCGACAGCCCGGAAGGAGCTCGACGCGGTGCGCATAGGCGTCGCGAACGCGAACCATGAGCTCCTCGAAAAGGGCGTCCTCGGTTGAGTCGACGCCGAAGTCGTCGCAGAAGCTCGCACACATCTCGTGCAGAGGGAGCGGTTCGGTCTTGGCGAAGACGTTCTCGGGGTCGTCGACGTCATGCGCGGCGAGAAGCTCGACCGTCACCCGATGCCACATGGGCATGGAGTCGATCAGGGTTCCGTCACAGTCAAAGAGCGCGCCGCGAATTGCCATGCTTCCTCCCAAGAGCCGCAGCCGTCGCCGCGGGCACAGTGCCAAAGAGCAGATTCCATGATAACAGGGGCATTCCCGAAAGCTCGTGGTAGATTCGTACGTCGAAGGGTAAGAACGAAGACGGCCAGGGGCGAGGACGCCCCGCACAGCCGAAAGGTTAGTTTCGTCCGGAGGTTCCAACAATGGCTCGTTATGACTACAAGTGCCCCGAGTGCGACAACACGTTTGAGGTCGAGCACCCCATGAACGCGCACCCCGAGGTTGACTGCCCCAAGTGCGGTGCCCAGGCGTGCCGCGTCTTCTCCGCGTCTGGCATCGTCTTCTCGGGCTCGGGCTTCTACAACACCGACCAGAAGGGCAAGAAATAGGCTCCGGAAGAGGTGCCGTGGGGCCGAAAGGCCGCCTTCAGGAATAATTAGACAGGCAGACGGGCCCGAAAGGGCCCGTTATTTTATATCTATCTCAAGCTCCTGTAAGGCTAAACTCAAGGCTTACTATAGGGTAAGACTAGCAGCATAAAGCGTTACTTTATGGTTATGAAATACCTGCTAGATACCTATAAAATGAACAAAGGCTGAACCAGAGGCGTCAATCAAAAAAATGGTCCCTGGCAGAGCCGGGGACCGGAATCCAGGAACTCGTATAGGCGAGGACGCACATTATCAAGGTTCCGTGCCTCCGGTACGAACCAGACGGGCAAGGAAGTGTCCGTCGCAGTCGATGCCGAAGAGCGTGCCTCTCGAGGAGCGAAACATTCCGTCGGCAGAGACCATGTGCCCGAGAAGATCAGCCTCTTCTGGCCTGAGTCCAGAGGCGATGGGTGCGTCCGTAACGCTCGCAAGTCTGAAATCGGAACCCTTCTCGCTATTGAGGAATGCTTGGACGACCTCGACGTCCTCGCTGACAAGGATGGAACAGGTAGAGTAGAGCAGCTCGCCGCCCGGAGCGACGCGAGAGGCCGCCGCCGCGAGGATCTCAAGCTGCAGGGCGGGAAGGCTCCCTGCATGACGCACGGCATCCCGAGACAGTGACCAGGCGATCTCGGGGTGCCGCCTGAGCGTGCCCGAACCGGAGCACGGTGCGTCGACGAAGACGACGTCGAACGGCTCTTGCAGAGGCATGGGCATGTCGTCGTCGGAAAGGGACGTGGCGTCGAGGGCGAACGACTTGCAGCGATCGGCCACGGCCGCAGCGCGAAGGCGCTCGCAAGCAAGCCTGACCTTGGACTCCTCCAACTCGACGGAGCAGATATCTAACGTGCGCGCCCAGCTTTGCGCGGCACCGGCCATGAGAATGGTCTTGGTCGCCCTCCCCTGCCCGACCTCGAGCAGTCGGGCAGGCCGGTCGGCCGTGCCGCACGCGCAAGACGCCGCCGTCCAGGCGACCACCTGGGCGGCAAGATCACAGGGCAGCACCTTTGCCGCGCGCACGAGACCCGAGCGCGCAAGCCCGGCCTGCCGACCAAGCCGATATGCACCGGGCCACGGGAGCGGAGACTCGTCAAGAGCGGCTGCGGACAGGGCCTCGAGCGACAGCCCCTCGCCGAGCGAGGGGTTGACGGCAACGGTCGCGGCAGGCGGCTCAAGTGCCCGCAGGGCAAGCGAGGCACCGAGTGCGGGTCCTAAGGAAGCGACAACCTCCTCCGCGAGCCACTGCGGAAGGCAGCCCGCGAGAGAGATGTCAGCCACAAGAGCAGACGAGGGCTCGGAGGCACCGGCCGACGAAAAGCGACCATCTGAGAGCCCATATTTGCCCGTAGGTTCGACGCCTTCGATATGTTGGTCATTCTCGAGCGAAACGAGTGCCTGAAGACGTTCTCGTGCCTCGCCGATCCGTGGAAGGTCCTCGGCCGCAACGCGGCGCAGGATTGCGTTCGCGAGGCCGCGGGCGCGGGGTGCGACGGATGCCGCGAGGCTTACGCCCTGGCTGACGGACACCTGTGCGGGCGTGTCGAGAAACAGGATCTCGAACGTCGAGACGCGAAGCGCGTCGGCAAGGCGCGGCTCCAGATGCCCGCGCGTCACATGGGACCGAACGATCCCGTCGAGGGTTCCGGAGGCGCGAACGGCACCGACGGCGAGGCGCGTCGTCAGGGCACGGTCACGCGGGTCGAGGGCCTCGACCTCGCCGGAGCAGCGAAGGATGTCACGGACGCGCCCCCTGCGGCGGCGAACCTCGCAGACGACATCGAGAGCCGCGGCACGCGCGGAAGACAACGCTCCCACTACAGACGCCCCCATGTAAGGCCGTCCGCATGCAGGCCCTGGGCCCAGGCGGAGGCGTCCATCTCCTTCTTGCCGTCAGGCTTGACGCGCAGCAGCTCGAGCGAGCCGTCGGCGCAGCCCAGGAACACGCGGCCCTTGCGGACAAGCGCCCGGCCGGCGCCAAGCGGCTCGGAGGAGACGGTTGCGAGAAGGACGCGCACGCCCCTCTCGCCCACCTTGAGGCGGGCCGGCGCGGCGTCGGTCGAGGCCTGGATGCGACGGGCGTTCTTGGCGACGTCGTCGGCGGGATCAAGGCGCATCTCGGCCTTGCTGATCTTCTTGGCGTACGTGACCTGGGACTCGTCCTGCTCGACCCAGCGGGCCTCTCCCGTCTCCATCTGGCCGAGCGCGGCAAGTAGCTCGTCGGCACCCAGCTGCGCGACCTCGGACATCAACTGCGTGCAGGTCTTCTGTCCCACGGCGATGGTGGCCTGGCGGCAGTAGGCCCCGGCATCGAGGTCGTGGACCACGCGCATGATCGAGACGCCCACCTCGTCGTCCCCCTCGAGGACGCCACGCTGGATGGGGGCGGCGCCGCGCCAGCGCGGCAGGGGCGAGCCGTGCACGTTGACGCATCCCAGGCGCGCGACGTCGAGAACTTCGTCGGGAAGGATACAGCCATACGCGGCCACGCAGATGACGTCGGGCGTCTCGGCCCTGATGCGGTCGAGCACCTCAGGGGTTATCTTGTTGGTCTCGATGACTGGAACCCCCAGCTCGAGGGCGGCCGCCTTGACGGCGGAAGGCTCGAGGCGCTTGCCACGGCCGCGCACCGCGTCGGGGCGCGTGAGAGCGAGCGTCACGTCGTGACGCTCGACAAGCAGCCTGAGGGACGGAACGGCAAAGTCGGGCGTTCCCATGAAGACGACGCGCATGTGGCCTCCCTAGTCGACGGAAGTCTCGCCAGGCCTGGCTCCGGCGGCGACGGCCTGCTGGTAGTCGCGCATGGCGGCGACGCGCTGGCCGGGAGTCAGGTGGTCGACCATCGTGATGCCGTGCAGATGGTCGATCTCGTGCTGGAGGCAGACGGCCAGAAGATTGTCCTGGGCCTCGTACTGCATGAGGTCGCCTTCGAGGTCGAGCGCCTGGACCACGACGTGGCTGGGACGGCTGACCTCGACGCTGATGCCGGGGTACGAGAGGCAGCCCTCGCTGAAGGGGCGCTCGGGGCCGTCGGCCTTGACGATCTTCGGGTTGATGAGGACGTAGGGGTTGCGGTCGTGAGCGCCGCTGTAGTCGACGTCGATGACGACCAACTGGACGAGCTCGCCCACCTGCGGTGCGGCGAGGCCGCAGCCGTCGGACTCGTACATGTCCTCGAGCATGCGCTTCGCGAGCGCCTTCACGCCGTCGTCGATCTTTTGGATGGGCGCGCACTCGGTCTTGAGCCTGTCGTCGGGTGCGCAGACGATGTCCTTCTCTGCACTCATGTAACTCTCCTTGCAATAGATTGCCAGCACCTCAAGCTTACCCTCACGCGGCCCCCGCAGGCACGTGGGCGCGCAAACACGAGAAACCCGCATCAGCCCGAGCCGGGGGCGAGTGCCCCTCGCAAGGCGCGGCGGGCGCGCCGACTACATCATGTCGTAGGCGTCCACGTCGACGGCGACGTTCACGCCGCGCGGTTTGTCCTGCTCGCGGACGCAGGCGTCGAGAAGGGCGCCAAGCTCCTCCCCCACGGGCGCCTTCACCAGGATGTGCCTGCGGAACCGGTCCTTCACGCGCGACTTGAGGCAGTCGGCCGGGCCCAGCACCTCCCAGCCGCGTCGCCCCTCGATGCGCGCGCGCAGCGTGGAGGCGACGCCGTCCAGAACGCGGCGGACCTCGGACTCGTTGCGACCCCAGCACAGCACGTTGGCCAGACGCGAGTAAGGCGGGTAGTTGCCATCGCGGCGCTCCTCGAGCTCGGAGCTCATGAAGAGGTCACGGTCGTGGGCGGCGACGGCCTGGATGGCGGGATGGCTCGCCCAGTAGGTCTGGATGATGACCTCGCCAGGGCGCTCGCCGCGGCCCGCGCGACCGGCAACCTGCTCGAGGAGATCGTAGGTGCGCTCGGCCGCCCTGAAGTCGGGCATCTTGAGCGTGGTGTCAGCGTTGATGACCCCGACGAGCGTGACCTGGGGAAAGTCGAGCCCCTTGGCGATCATCTGGGTGCCGACGAGCACGGCGCACTCGGCCGCGTCGAACTCCTCCAGGCGCCTCTGGTGCTCGCCCTTGCCGCGCGTCGTGTCGGCATCCATGCGGACGATGGTGACGCCCTTTCCCGCAAGCTCGTCCGCGAGCGTGGTCTCGACCTGCTGCGTCCCGATGCCGTAGGCGCCCAGGTAGGGACTGCCGCACACGGGACAGCGCATCGGCGCGCCGGGCGTGCCGATGGCCCAGGAGCGGTCGCAGCTGTGGCACACCAGCGTGTGGGTCCGCTCGTGGTAGGTGAGCGAGGTCGAGCAGTGCGGGCACTCGGGGACCGCGCCGCACTCGCGGCACATCAGGAAGTTCGCGAAGCCCCTTCGGTTAAGGAGCAGGACAGCCTTCTCGCGCCGCTCGGCAACGCCCTGCAGCGCGTCGGCGAGCGGCTTCGAGAACATGTGCTTGCGGCCGAGCGCAAACTGCTCGGTCATGTCGACCACGCGCACCTTGGGAAGCCTGGCCGAGCCCGGTCGCTCGGGCATGCACGCGCGCGTCCAGCTCACGCCGCCCCATGACTTCGCACGGCAGCGTTCGAGACTCTCGAGCGAGGGGGTGGCGGAGCCCAGAACCAGGGCGCAGCCGCGCTCGCGCGCGATTCGGGCCGCCACCTCGCGCGCATGGTAGCGCGGCGCGGAGTCCTGCTTGTAGCTGGCCTCGTGCTCCTCGTCAATGATCACGAGCCCCAAGTCGCGCAGTGGCGCGAACAGGGCCGAACGAGCGCCCACGACGACATGCGCCTCTCCCCTGCGGGCGAGGTCCCACTGGTCGAAGCGTTCGCCGGCCGAAAGGCGCGAGTGGAGGATGGCCACGTCGTCTCCGAAACGCGACCTGAAGCGACCCACGGTCTGCGCGGTGAGCGAGATTTCGGGCACTAGCACGAGAGCGCTCTTGCCAGACTTGCGGACGCGCTCGATAGCCTCGAGGTAGACCTCGGTCTTGCCCGATCCGGTGACGCCGTCGACGACCACGACGTCGCCGCGGGCCGCCGCGCAGGCGGCGGCGACGGCCTCGAGTGCGCCGACCTGCCCCTTCGTAAGGTGCTCGGGACGGCTGGCGGTCGCACTCGAAAGCGTGGTCCCCTCTCCCCCTCGCACGTGCCTGCGGCGCTCTACCGAGACGACGCCGCGCTTCTGGAGCGCCGCGACCGTTGCCGAGCAGCCCGGCAGCATAGCGGAAAGCTCGGCCATGCGCACGGTGCCTTGCGAAAGCGCCCCGAGCACCGCGCGCTGCTTGCTGGCGTTGGCGCGCGGTTCGAAGTCCGCGGCGGACTCGGTCAGAGAGACCCAGCGCTCGTCGACGGGACCGCTCTTCTCGCACACGAGCTCCCAGGGGCTCGAGTCGTCGGCGCGACGGACCTTAACGGTCTGCCCGGGCGCCAGAAAAGGCCTGATGGCCTCGCACAGGGGGCAGCTGTACTCGCGCGCGATCCAGCGAGCAACTCGCGCCGACGGCTCGTCAAAGGCGCTGGAGGCCAAGATGCGGGCGATGGGAAGGATGCGGGCGGGGTCGATTCCCGCAGGCGCCTCGTCAAAGGTGGCCACGACGTAGCCGACGACTTGCCTGTGCGAGAAAGGCACGAGCACGGTGCAGCCAATGAGCCCTCCGGAGCAGCCCACACCGTCGCCCTCGGCCCGTGCGCGAACCTCGTCGGGAACGGCGTAGTCGAAGGCGGCGTCCAGGGCTCGCGTAGGGATGTCCAAGACCACAGAGGCAAAGCGCACCAAACCAACTCGTTTCTAACCGGCAGTTCTAAACAAGCTCGTTTCTCACCATGAACGCGTAGGCATTCTGGAAGAAGATATCATCAGCGAGCTCCGCGCCGAAACGCGCGGCCACCTGATTGTAGAAGGAAGGGAGCGCGTCGACGCTCGAGAGCCACGAGGGAAGCCGCGCTCCGTCAAAGTCTCCACCAAGGCAGAGGCACTTCTCGCCGCCAAGGTCGAGGAAGCGCTCGTAGTGGGCCATAAGCTCGTCGAAGGTGACGTCGGTCCCGGTGGTGCGCTTGGTGATGAACTCGGTGCAGCAGCTGACGCCGACGATGCCACCGTCGTCGACGACGGCCCTGAACATGTCGTCGGTCATGTTGCGGGGCACGTCGCAGACGCTGCGCGAGAGCGCGTGGCTCACCATGACGGGCCTGCGGCGCAGTTTCATGAGCTCCCAGAACGAGCGGTCGCAAAGGTGGGCGCCGTCGAGCGCGACCTTGCGGTCCTCGAAGCGCTCGATCGCCCTGCGACCCAGGTCAGAGATGCCGACATCGGACTTGGCGCCGCCGGCGAGCGCGTTCTGACCGTTCCAGGTGAGACCCACGCACTTCACGCCGTCATCGGCCATCTCGTCGACCACGTTGAGGTCGTCCTTCACGGCCGCGGCGCTCTCGACGGTCAAGAAGGCGCAGCTCTTGTCCTGGGCGAGGACGTCCGGTATGTCCTGCGCATCCTTCACCTGGACAACGGAGTCGGAATAGGTCTGCATCTGCGACTTGAACCAGTCGCGCGCCTGACGGTAGAAGCCCAGCGGGTCGTCGACCGCGTCGGGCAGCCATATGGCATAGCCCTGCACGTGCGCGATCTGCCCCATGCGATCGAGGGAAACGTCGCCGTTGTTGCTCATGAGGTCACCCTGGCGCGAGAGGGCGGGCGTCGAGAGGTAGGGCTCCCAGCTTGACATCGACAGAACGTCGACCGTGTCGCAGTGCATGTCGAAGGTCTTAAGCCTGCCGACATCGCCGACCATGTCCACCTGCATGGATCGCGCAAGCTCTACAGGGTTGGCCGAGCCCTCGACCACAGTGGCGACCGGTTCGGCCTCGTCGGCGACGTGCGCGCCCGAGCACCCTGAGCTCAGGGCTGCGGCACCGAGCGCTCCCAAGCCACCGATGGCGCGCAGGAGGGCGCGGCGAGACAGAGGGAGCCCGCCCGCGCATGCGCGGGCGGGCTCCCCTGAATTGCGATCTTCACGTCCCGATGAGGTCATCGTCACTCCAGACTTGGGGCGCCGCAGGCACAAACGGTCTCGACGCGAATAATTCTAGCCAAGGACGAGACCCCCTAGGAGTTCGCCTTGCCCAGCGCATCGGCCTGAACGATGGCGGCGTAGAGCTCGTCGGGTGTGACGTCGCCGGCGAGGTTGTGAATCGTCTCGCCGGGCACGCAGGCGTTCTTCGCGATGGTGTGGATCTGCTCGTCGGTCGTGATCCCGAGCTCGGCGAGCGTCGTGGGCAGGCCGACCTCGCGGCAGAAGCCCTGAACGTCCTCGAACTCCTCCTTGGTCGCACCCTCGAGCACAAGCTGGACGAGGGTGCCGAAGGCGACGCAGCTGCCGTGGGGCGCGCTGTGTCCGCCGAGCGAGGTGAGGCCGTTGTAGAAGGAGTGGGCCGCGGCGCAGTTGACGTTGTCCGCACCGACCCCGGAAAGGTACACGTTGGCCTCGATGATGGCGTCGAGTGCCGGCGTGACCACGTTGTTCTCGCACGCGGCGATGGCCTGAGAGCCGTAGTTGCGCAGCGTCTCGTAGCAGAGCTTGGCCAGCGCCATGCCAGCGCGCGTGATGCCGGTGCCCTCGAGGCTGGGAGACTCGGTCCTGATGGAGGCGCGACCCTCGAAGTAGGTGCCCAGGGCGTCGCCCATGCCGGCGACGAGGAAGCTCACGGGGGCCTCGGCGATGACCTGGCTGTCGACCATGACGGCGTCGGGGTTGGTGGGATAGAAGAGGTACTTGTCAAAGCTGCCGTCGTCGTTGTAGATGACGGAGAGGCCCGTGCACGGCGCGTCGGTCGCGGCGACGGTCGGGATTACCACGACGTGCTTGCCGGCGTAGAACGCGGTGGCCTTCGCGGTGTCGACGGCAGAGCCGCCACCCACCGCCACGACCGCGTCGATTGCGTCCTTCTCCACGATCTCCTGCATCTTGGCGATCTCGCCCTTGCTCGAGATTCCGCCGAAGATCTCGTAGCGGCGGTAGCTGTCCGAGTCGCCGAAGCTCTGCTCGATCTTGTCGTGGCAGGCCTTGTAGCCGCTGTTGGAGCAGACGAAGAGCCAGCGCTTGCCCATGTAGCCCATTTCCTCCTCGAACTTGAGGAGGGCGCCCTTGCCCTGGACGTACTTCAGTGGCTCTCTCATTGCGCGCAGAAGTTTCATGACAGACCTCTCTCTTTGGACAAGCTCGCGGGAATCTACACCTGCTGAGCAGCATTTATTGTGCGAAAGACCGATTTGCCGACGCACCGTGAAACGTTATATCCGCAACTGCGGCCAACGGTCGCGAGGCGCCGCGTGGCGGCAGCAGATGCGTCCGTGAACGGTAGGTCGACTGACGCAAACGGACAGGCGTCACAGGAGCCGAATAGTCCCGGCAGCCCGGCCATGGGATACCATGTCAACAAAGCAAGCGAGAAGCGCCCGCGCCACCGCCAGAGGGCTGCGGCGCGACGCGGGGAAACGGAGAGCTGATGGAGAGAACCGAGCGGGCGGTAGGACTCAAGCACGACAGGAACAACTGCTGTCAGGCGGTGGTTCGCGCGTTTGTCGACGTATGCGACCTGCCGGAAGAGACCCTGAGCGCGATGGGCGCGCCGTTCGGGTCGGGCATGGGCAACATGGAGGGAACCTGCGGCGCGCTCGTCGGCGCCGAGATGGCGCTTGGCCTGGCGCGCGCCGACGGCCGCGCGTGCCACCGCGATGCGGCGGAGCTCCTCGAGGGCTTCCGAAGGCGCTGCGGATCGACCATATGCTCCGAGCTCAAGGGACGCGACACGGGCGTCATCCTCTGCCCGTGCGACGACTGTGTGCGCAACGCGGTGCTCGAGCTCGAGCGCATGCTCGGCGAGTAGCCGCCAAGACAGCGTGAACGAGGATGGAGCCGCCGGTGCGCTTGCCCCGGCGGCTCCATCCAAGAGGAGTGATGCTTGCAGTCCAAGCCGGTCAGGCCTGATCCGCCTCGGCGGCCCCTACCTCAGGGAGTCGACGGCGGCCTTGAGCTCGTCGACGCGGTCGGTGCTCTCCCAGGTGAAGTCGGGGTCCTTGCGGCCAAAGTGGCCGTAGGCGGCCGTCTTCCTGAAGATGGGGCGACGGAGCCTCAGGTCCCGGATGATGGCGCCGGGACGGAGGTCAAAGACCTTCTCGACGGCCCTCTCGATGACGTCGTCGGATACCGCGCCCGTGCCAAAGGTGTCGACCATGATGGAGAGCGGGTGGCTCACGCCGATGGCATAGGCCAGCTGGACCTCGCACTTGTGGGCCAGTCCGGCCGCGACGACGTTCTTGGCGACCCAACGTGCCGCATAGGCGCCGGAGCGGTCGACCTTGGTGCAGTCCTTGCCGCTGAAGGCGCCGCCGCCGTGGCGGCCCATCCCGCCGTAGGTGTCGACGATGATCTTACGACCGGTCAGGCCCGTGTCGCCCATGGGGCCGCCCACGACGAATCGGCCGGTGGGGTTGACGTAGATGTCGGCGTGCTTCCAGCTGATGCCCTGCTCCTCCATGACCGGCTTGATGACGTGATCGATCATGTCCTCGCGGATCTGGGAGCCCTCGACGGAGGCCGCGTGCTGGGTGCTGACGACGATGGCCGTCACCTCGACGGGCCTATCGCCCTCGTAGCGGACGGTGACCTGCGTCTTGCCATCCGGTCGCAGGTAGGCAAGCGATCCGTTCTTACGCACGTCGGCCAGGCGCCTGGACAGGCGCTGCGCGAGGTAGATGGGCATGGGCATGAGCACGTCGGTCTCGTCGGAGGCGTAACCGAACATCATGCCCTGGTCGCCGGCGCCGATCTTGTCCAGCGGGTCCTCGTCGGTAGCGCGGGCGAAGGTGCCGTCGACGCCCTGGGCGATGTCGGGCGACTGCTCGTGGATGAGGTTCATGACGCCGCAGGTGCTCGCGTCGAACCCGTACTTGGCGCGGGTGTAGCCGATTTCGCGGACGGTGTCGCGGACGATCTGCTGTACGTCGACGTAGGCCTCGGTGCGGACCTCGCCCATGACGACGATGGTGCCGGTGGTGGTGAAGGTTTCGATGGCACAGCGGACGTTATCGACGTCTGCACCCTCAACGCCCGCGGCCTGGAGCCGCGCCTCCTTCTCGAGGATGGCGTCCAGGATGGCGTCCGAGATCTGGTCGCAGATCTTATCGGGGTGGCCCTCGGTAACAGACTCAGAGGTGAACAGGTAGCTCTTGCGTGCCATCACACGCTCCTTTCCGGCGATAACGCGCCAACAAGGAACCAAAAAGGTCCCCACCAACAAAGGGGACCCGTGTCTGGCAACACCATGTTCCCCCGTCTTCCAGGCATTGAGGCCTGCCGAGAATTGGCACCATACCAACTGGCTGGTTGCCGGAGCTTCAAAGGGCTCGGTCCCTCAGCTCTATGCACCCACGCGGGTGCCTCTTGACGAGCAAGCTATAGCCTATGACTTGACTTGAGGATTGTAAACAGGTTCATCACTTGAGCGCATCGACGGCCAGTCGACGCACACTGGGGCAAGCCATCGCGCCTCAGAGCGGGCGCGGGACGCGCCCCTCGCCCCTTACGCACCCTCTCGGGCACCTATGCCGTTCATAACGACGTCAAGCAGATCACGCGTCATGACGGCGGCGATGGCATCAGTGGAGCGCCCCAATGATTCGCCGGCGGAGACGAGCGAGGAAACCAGGTAGCCGCCCAAAACGCCCACCGAGACCTGGTCCGAGTTCACGCTCTTTCTGATGATGCCCTCGGCCTTGCCCCTCTCGAGCTGCGCCGAGACGATGCGGGCGATCCTCATGAAGTGGGTGGTCATGCCACCCGAGACGTCTCCGTTCGACGACGCCAGCTCGCGCGTGAGGGCCAGGGCGAGCGGACTCCCCGCGCTGACGCGCCGGCTGACCTCGGCACACAGGCTCACGAGCGACTCGCTGGCCGTCGAGGCCCGGGCCACGACGCCCTCGACGGCGACGACGAGGTCGTCGCAGGCCGACTCGTAGATGGCGTCGACCAGCTCGTCCTTGTCGGCAAAGTAGTAGTAGAGGGAACCCTTAGACATGCGACAGCGCGCGGAGACCTCGCTCATCTGAAAGTCCCCGTTGCCGCGTTCGACCATGATCTCGCTCGCGGCGGTCATGATGCGCTCGCGGGTCCTCGCGCTCTTGCGCGTCTTGCTCGAAGAGCGGGCGCGGGCCCTGCCCTTGGCGGCGGCGCCCTCGACGACCCCCTGGGCCGCTCGCAGCGCGGCATCGTGCGCGGCGTGGCGGACGGCCGCCATGCCCCCGGCAATCTCGGAGGCAACCTCGAGGTTCGCCTTTGCAAGTCCAACGCGAACCGACGACCGTCTGTCCTCGACCGGCGCCGTGGCCTCACTTGGCAACGCGTCGACGGCTGACGGCGCGCCTCGCTTCGCTCCCGTCGTCAGCGTCTCCGTCCCTGTAATGTCCCCGTCGCCCGACTGCACCATGACCGCCTCTTCCCTCTTGTCTCGAGACCATCATAGCGCTCGACACAGATTTTTGAACCAAGCTCAAAACGCCTGCGTCGACACATCATGGAGCGCCCATATCTTTGGCAGGGAAGCACGTGAAACGATTTTTGAATCAGATTCGAATTTTTAGAGTTAACTCGGCGAGGCATCTGCCGGAGGGATATCATTTTGAATGCTGAAACCGCACGATTCACGGAGCGTTACATGCACAACGTACTCACCATCTTCCGCCGAGACCTCAGGCGAATCTTCAGGAACCCCGTAGCCGCCATCGTCACCGTGGGCGTCTGCATCCTCCCCTCCCTCTACGCCTGGATCAACATCGCGGCAAACTGGGACCCGTACAAGAACACCAGCACCGTCGCCGTCGCCATCGTGAACGAGGACGAGGGCACCTACAACGAGAAGCTCGGCCAGATCAACGTGGGCGACATGGTGGTCGAGAAGCTCGAGCAGAACAATCAGCTCGGCTGGCAGTTTGTGGGCGAGCAGGAAGGACTCGAGGGCGTCGCCTCGGGAAGGTACTACGCTACCATCGAGATACCAAAGGACTTCTCGTCGGACCTCGTGAGCGTGCTATCTGGGGACCTCAAGACGCCCAAGCTCAAGTACTACGTGAACGAGAAGGTCAACGCCGTCGCCCCGAAGGTCACCGACACGGGGGCCTCGACGGTCGAGCAGCAGATCAACGACAACTTCGTCTCGACGGTCGCAGGCGTGCTCACGACCAAGGCGCAGGACACGGGCGCGAAGCTCGGGAGTCAGACCGACAAGCTGGGCGACACCGTCCTCGCGGACATCCGCGACGCCCAGTCGACCCTCGACGACGTGAGCACTCAGCTCGAGGGTGCAAAGGGCACCGTGGGCAAGACCCGCGATGCCATCCGGCAGGCGCGAGACGTCCTCGCATCGCTCTCGTCGATAACCGGCAGCTCGCAGAGGACGCTTAGGGACGCGTTAGGCGAGCTGGGAGGTGCCCGCAGCGACGCGCAGTCTCTCGCCTCGCGCCTGGACAGCGCCGTCAGCGTCGGCACCGCGCGCCTTGACGAGGCGGCCACGCGCGCCTCGACAGCGCTCGGCGGCTTCGCGGGCATGGCCGAGCACGCAAGCGCCACGGCGCAGTCCGGGGCGAAGGCCGCGCACAAGCTCAGCGAGGTCAACCGCAAGGCAATAACGTCGCTCAACGATGCGAAGGCCCAGATTCAGGCCTCCTCGATGCTGAGCGACCAGCAGAAGCAGGAGCTCTGCAGCAAGATCGACGCGCTCGTCTCGCAGCTCCAGAAGAAGGCCGACACGGCCGACTCCATCGCCTCCCAGCTTGACGGCCTCAAGTTCGACGCGCAGGACATCAGCGACGGCGCCCAGCAGCTCGAGGGCTCCATAAAGGACGCGACGTCCGGCATCTCGGATGCCAAGAACGACGTCTCGCAGAACGTGCTGCCAGCCCTTTCAAGCTCGCTCGACTCCTTCGCGCTCGCCGGCGGCGACCTGCAGGGAATCCTCGACGGCGTTTCCCCCACCGTCCAGCAGGCCTCGGGCACGCTGGATCAGCTTGACAGCACGCTGCGCGAGGCTCAGGACGTGATCGACCAGACGCAGGACGCGCTGGGCGGCCTGAGGGGGTCGCTCGGCTCGCTTGCGACCGACATCGAGGCAATCCGCGCATCGCAGAACTTCCAGCTGCTCCAGAACGTCATGGACATGAACTCCGACCAGGTGAAGGAATTCATGACCTCGCCGGTCGAGCTCAGCGAGCAGGACGTCTTCCCCGTCGCAAACTACGGCTCGGGCGTCGCGCCCTTCTACACTAATCTGGCCATCTGGGTCGGCGGCTTCGTACTGATCGCCATCTACAAGCTCGAGGTCGACGAAGAGGAGGTCGGCCCCTACCGAGCCTGGCAGGGCTACCTGGGCAGATACCTGTTGCTTCTGGTCCTCGGACTCGCGCAGGCACTCATCTGCTGCGTAGGCGACCTCGTCATGGGCGTCCAGTGCCTGCACCCCGTCGCGTTCATCTGCGCCGGCCTGGTGCAGTCATTCGCCTACGTCAACATCATCTACGCGCTCTCGGTGGCGTTCAAGCACATCGGCAAGGCGCTCTGCGTCGTCCTCGTCATCCTGCAGATCCCCGGCTCCTCGGGCGTCTATCCCATCGAGATGATGCCGGGCTTCTTCCGCGCCATCAACCCATGGCTGCCCTTCACCTACGGGATCAACGCCATGCGCGAAACCATCGCGGGCTACTGGGGCTCCTGCTACGTGCAGAACCTCCTGACGCTGCTAGCGTTCGTGGTTCCCGCGCTGGCCATCGGCATGGGAGCCCGCAGGCACCTCATCAACATCAACACGCTCTTCGACAAGAAGCTCGCCGAGACCGACCTCATGATCTGCGAGCACGACGGCATGACGCGCGAGAACTTCAAGCTGTCGACCATAATCAAGGCGCTCCTCTCCTCCGAGGACTACAAGCACGTCCTGCTCGAAGAGGCGGCGAACTTCGAGGCAAAATACCCCGGCATGGTCAAGCGTGGCTTCGCTCTGGTGCTTGTGGTACCGCTGGTGCTGCTGGCGCTCGTCTTCGCAACGCCGGCGAAGCTGCCGATCCTCATCGTGTGGATCGTCTCGCTCGTCGCCATCTGCGCGGGTCTCATCGTGATCGAGTACCTGCACGAGCGCGTCTGGCAGAAGACGACCCTCGCGGAGCTCAGCCGCGACGAGATCTACAAACTGCTTGACCGGGAGCTCGACGAGCAATGGGAGTACAAGCTGCCGTTCCGCAAGATAGCAGGCAGCCTGCGCAGCCGCATCAGGGGCACGAGGGACGCCGCCGGCGCAGAGCCGCGCGACGCGGGCGAGAAGGACGCGACAGGCGCGACTCGGCCCCCCTACCCCCAGCACTCCATACCCGACCCGCGGCCCGACGCCCAGGACGGCGCCATGTTGGACTACCGCGCCGAAGACTATCGCAAGCACGTTGGCGAAGGGGAGCCTGACCACCACAAGACGGACGGAAGCGATGCGAAGGGAGGCGAGCGCCGATGAGCACCATCATCAAGATCTTCAGGCGTGACTGCAAAAACGCCACGCGCAACGTCATCGCACTGGTCGTGTGCATCGGGCTGGTCGTCATCCCCTCGCTGTACGCATGGTTCAACATCGCAGGCGGCTGGGACCCCTACGGCGCGACCGGCCAGCTCAAGATCGCCGTGGCGAACTCCGACAGGGGGTACACCTCGCAGACCATGCCGATGGAGATCAACATCGGCCAGCGCGTGGAGGCGACGCTGAGGGAGAACCAGAAGTTCGATTGGGTGTTCACCACCGAGCAGGACGCAATCGACGGCGTGAGCTCAGGCGAGTACTACGCCGCCATCGTGGTCCCGGAGGACTTCACGAGCGACATCATGTCGGTCTTCTCGACCAGCACGCGCCACGCCGAGCTGCGCTACTACGTCAACCAGAAGGAGAACGCAATCGCGCCGATCGTCACCCAAAAGGGCGCCTCGTGGCTCAAGAACGAAATCGACCGCCAGTTTGCCCAGACCGTAACCGGCGTGGGCGCGGCCGTCATGACCGACCTCGGAAACTACCTGGACGACGACCAGATCCTCTCAGTCGCCTCGGCGCTCGACCGCGCGCTCACGAGCGGCTCGAAGGACATCAGGCGGGTCTCCACCCACGTGGGCTCCTACGCGTCGCTCTTGAGCTCGGCCTCGTCGCTCGTGAGCTCGTCCAACGACCTGCTTAAGACCACCGGCTCGTCGGCCAGCTCCCTCAAGTCGCTGCTGAACGACACGGGCAACAGCGTCGCTTCGGTCAGGCAGGGCCTCGACTCGAGCAGGGACGCCATCTCGGGTGCCGTCGACAAGAGCTCGCAGAGCATCGACTCGCTGGGGTCGGCCGTGGACGACGCCTTCGATGTCGCGGCAAACCACACCGGCGAGGCCCGCAAGAAGCTCAGCAACGCGGCCAGTCTCACCTCGCACGTCGCAGGTGACTACGGCAGCCTCGCCGAACAGCTCGACAGCCTGGCGGGGACCATCAGCGACGCATCCGCACAGGCGCACGTCAAGGCAGCCGCGACCCACGCCCGAACGACGCAGGCGACGCTCTTCGGCATTTCCAACGCCCTCTCCACGGCCGCCGACGAACTCACCACGGACAACGTCGAGGCGAAGCGCCGCGAGGTAAAGGAGAAAATCGACGCTGGCAAGACCGAGATCGAGGCCCTCAAGAGCAACTACTCCGGCAAGCTCGACCAGAAGCTCACCAGCCTCTCCGACGCCATCTCCAGCACGTCCTCCGCGACCTCGGACGTCGCGAACAAGCTCGACGACGCGATCGGGTCCCTCCAGAGCGCGACGGGTTCCGCCAAGGCCGACCTCGAGGCCATGCAGGACTCCCTCTCGGACGCGCAGGGAAAGCTCGGCGGCATGGCCGACAAGATCGACGACACGCACGCGAGGCTCAAGGCGGCGCTCAGCTCCGGAGATGCGAAGACGATTCGCACCATACTCTCGTCGGACCCCGACGCACTCGCGTCGTGGATCGCGTCGCCCGTGCAGCTCGACCGCGAGGCCATCTACCCCGTCGAGAACAACGGCTCCGCCATGGCGCCGTACTACACGACGCTCGCTCTCTGGGTCGGAGCGACCGTACTCGCGGCGATGCTCAAGACACCGCTCTCGGAAGAGGCCCTGCGCGAGGCGGGAGGCGCCCGCCCGTACCAGCGCTACTTCGGACGCCTGGGCATCTACCTGGTGCTCTCGTTCCTCCAGGCGACCCTCGCCATGCTCGGTGACCTCTTCTTCCTTGGCGTTCAGGCGAGTGACCCGATTCAGATGATGGTCTGCGCGTGGGTGGCCTCGTTCGTCTTCATGAACGTCATCTACGCGCTGGTGGCCTCCTTCGGCGACGTCGGCAAGGCCGTGGCGGTCTTCCTGCTTGTCATCCAGGTGGCCGGCTCGGGCGGCAGCTTCCCCAAGGAGATGCTCCCTCCCCTGTTCCAGGCATTCAACCCGTTCCTGCCCTTCGTCCCCATCATGAACGGTATGCGGGCCGCCATCGCCGGCTCGTACGGGGCCGAGTTCTGGGTCTGCATGGGTCACGCGCTTCTCTTCCTCGCGCCCGCCCTCGCGCTCGGGCTGGTGCTGCGCGTGCCCGTCATCCGCGTGAACGACTGGTTCGCCGAGAAGCTCGAGGACACCAAGATCATGTAGCCCACGGGAACTCAAGCCCACTCAGGGTTCAAGAGCCGCAGATTCTGCAGTATCGCGGGCGCGCCGAGGCGCGTCCGCTAGCGTACGGTCTATACTGACCAAGTTTTAATGAAGGCATCGACTAGCTAGAAGAGGTTCGACAGTGAGCTCTACTGACAACAGGCCGGTCCGCGTCCGCTTCGCCCCGTCTCCCACGGGCAAGCTGCACGTAGGCGGCGCGCGCACCGCAATCTACAACTGGGCGTTCGCCCGTGCGAACGGCGGTACGTTCATCCTGAGGATCGACGACACCGACCCCACCCGCTCCACCGAGGAGAACACCCAAATCATTCTGCGTGCCATGCGCTGGCTGGGACTCGACTGGGACGAGGGCCCCGAGGTCGGCGGCGACTTTGGCCCCTACTGGCAAACCGAGCGCCTGGACATCTACCGCAAGGAGGCCATGAGGCTCGTGGCCGAGGGCAAGGCGTACTACTGCTTCTGCACGCCCGAGAAGCTCGAGGCCGACCGCAAGGCTGCCCAGGAGCGCAAGGACGCGTTCCAGGGCTACCAGCGCACCTGCCGCGACATCGACCCTGCCGAGGCCCAGCGCCGCGTTGACGCCGGCGAGCCCTACACCATCCGCATCAAGGTCCCCCTAGACCGCGGCGACGTCGTCGTCCACGACGCCGTCCACGGCGACGTGACCTTCAACGCGAAGGAGCTCGACGACTTCATCATCTTCCGCTCCGATGGCACCCCCACCTACAACTTCGCGACCGTCGTCGACGATGCGCAGATGGGCATCACGCACATCATCCGTGGCGACGACCATCTGTCCAATACCCCGCGCCAGATCATGGTCTACGAGGCCATGGGCGCGCCGACGCCGACCTTTGCCCACATCAGCATGATCCTGGGTCCCGACGGCAAGAAGCTTTCCAAGCGCCACGGCGCGACCTCTGTCGAGGAGTACAAGGCCGCCGGCTACGACTCCGACGCCTTCGTCAACTACCTGGCGCTTCTGGGCTGGGCGCTCGACGGTGACACGACCATCGTCCCGCGCGACGTCCTGGCCAGCAAGTTCTCGCTCGACCACGTCTCCAAGAACCCTGCAACCTTCGACTTCAAGAAGCTCGACTGGATCAACGGCCAGTACCTCCAGGCGATGGGCGACGAGGAGTTCTCCAAGACCCAGCTCGTCCCACAGCTCATGGCCGCCGGCCTCGAGCAGGACGACGACGTCGACGCGGCCTACGCCGCCAAGCCGGAGTGGTTCGACCTTCTTTCCAGCATCCTGAAGCCGCGCACCACGCTTGCCCCCGAGGTCGTCGAGAAGAGCCGCTTCCTCTATATGGGCGAGGACGTCGAGTTCGACGAGAAGAGCGTCAAGAAGAACCTCGCCAAGGAGGGCGCGCGCTCCTACCTCGAGGCGGCGAGGGCCGCACTCGAGGCCATTGGTGCGGACCAGTGGAAGGCGGCCTCGATCGACGCGGCGCTCGAACCCCTGCCCGAGCAGCTCGAGACCAACAAGCGCAAGTTCTACGGCGCCGTTCGCGTGGCAGAGTGCGGAAATCAGGTCTCTCCCCCGCTCGGCGAGTCCCTCGAGCTCCTAGGTCGTAACGTCACCCTGGCGCGTCTCGAGAAGGCCCTGCCGCTCGCGGAGTAGTCGGCGCAGCCGAACGCAAGCGGCGCGATACTAGCTCCTGCCCATGTTTGGGGGCCGTTGTAGCCATTAGGATACGACGGCCCTTTTTCTGTGCACGAAGGTGGCGAGAGTGCCACAATGGCGAAAACGCGTGACACCCCCGGAGCCGAAGCGGCAATCCGCCCGAGGCCCCGCCGCGCCGGACGCCCAAACGAAAGGGAAGATCGCACATGATGAACACCTCAGCGTTCGAGATTCTGGGCCCCGTCATGGTCGGCCCGTCCTCGTCGCACACCGCGGGCGCGCTGCGCATCGCACTGGTCGCGCGCTCCCTGGGCCCGAAGCCCCTCAAGAGCGTTGACTTTAAGCTCTACAACTCCTTCGCCCACACCTACCACGGGCACGGCAGCGACCGTGCGCTCGTCGCGGGCATCCTGGGCATGGCGCCCGACGACATCCGCGTGCGCAACTCGTTCGAGCTTGCGAAGGAGGAGGGGCTGGAGTTCTCGTTCACCGAGGCCTCCGACAAGGAGGGCACCGCCCTTCATCCCAACACCGTCGCGGTCAACATGGTTGGCCAGGACGGCATGCAGATGTCGGTCACCGGCGAGTCCCTGGGCGGCGGCAAGGTCCGCATCAGCTCTATCGACGGCATCGCGGTCGAGATGACCGGCGACTACCCCACCCTCTTCGTGGCACACCAGGACCGCCCCGGCGTCCTGGCGGCCCTCACCAGCGGACTTTCGGCCTCCTCCGTCAACATCGCAACGATGCGCACCTTCCGCGAGAGCCGCGGCGGCCGCGCCTACACGGTCTTCGAGGTCGACGACGGCCTAGACCAGAGCGTGCTCGAGTACCTCTCGCGCGGGCCGAGCATCTCGTTCGCGAGCCTCGTGAACATCCCCGGCGCCTCGCAGGCGGCGCCCGACGCGGTGCTGCCGCACGGCTTCGAGACAGGCGCCCAGCTGCTGCGCGCCTGCGCCACCGAGGACCTCTCCATCGGCCAGATCATGCGCGAGCGCGAGCTGGAGCTCGAGCCCTCGGCGGACGTCGACGCTCGCATGGCCAAGATCATCGAGGTCATGCGGGAGGAGACCGCGCGTCCCATCGAGAAGCCCGAGCCCTCCCTGGGAGGCCTCCTGGGCGGGCAGGCAAAGGCCGTGGCCGACGGCGCCGAGCGTATCTCGAACGTCCTCCTGGGCTCGACGCTCAGCAAGGCGACCGCCTACGCCATGGCGGTCCTCGAGCGCTCTGCGACCATGGGCGTCATCGTCGCCGCACCGACCGCAGGCTCCGCCGGCGTCATCCCCGGCTCGGTGCTCGCCACGGCCGAGGCCGCGGGCGCGACGGACGACCAGATTGCCGCAGCGCTCTGGAATGCCTGCGCCGTGGGTGCCATAGTGGCCCGCAACGCCTCCGTCGCGGGCGCGGAGGGTGGATGCCAGGCCGAGGTCGGCACGGCGGCCGCAATGGCGGCAAGCGCCCTCACGGAGCTTCTGGGCGGAAGCCCCGAGGCCTGCCTCTCCGCGGCCTCAACGGCGATCGCCAACCTCCTGGGACTCGTATGCGACCCCGTGCGAGGCCTCGTCGAGTACCCCTGCCAGAACCGAAACGCCATCGGCGTGGCAAACGCCATCAGCGCGGCTCAGCTCGCGCTATCCGGCGTGCTCGACCCCATCCCCTTCGACGAGGTCGTGGCCGCCATGAAGGCAGTCGGCGACTCGCTGCCGGCAGCGCTGAGGGAGACGGCCCTGGGCGGCCTCGCCGCAGCGCCATCCGCATGCGGCGCCTGCCGACGCTGCGCCCTGTAGCACCCGGTCCGGAACACCGCGAAGGCCAGGGGCAACCGCCGGTCGCCCTTCCGGCCCGAAGCGGAGCCAGGCGGAGCAAGAGAGAGGGCGAGAAGTGCGCACGCATGCGCTTCTCGCCCTCTTCGCATGCCTGGGAAACGGCGTCCGACGCCCCCTACTCCTTCTTGTCGTGCGCGTGGGCGGCAGTCCTCTTGGCCTGCTTCGATCCCATGGGAACGCGAATGCCGCCGTTGGTGGCCACGGGACCGCCCTTCCGCGCGCCGGAGGTGCGGGCGGTCTTGCCCTTGGCCTTCGCGGCAATCTGGCTGCCCTTGAGGGTCGCGACCTTGGGCGCCGCCGAGGCCGCAGAGCCCCTGCCGAGGCGTGCCATGATGCGCTGCACGCGGTTGTAGATGCTCATGCCGCCGTTCGACCTCAGTCCAAGGAGGGGCGCGGCAAGAATCGTGGGCGCGAAGAAGGTGACGATGCGCCAGATCAGGAAGCCGGCGCTCGTGGCAGCGCCGAACATGTGCTGGTAGAACATGTAGAAGCCACCCTCGGCGCCGCCGGTTCCGCCGGGAAGGGGCACGGCAGAGGCGACCATCTGGACCATGGACCCGGCCGCGAGGCACTCGATGAAGTCGCCCTCGACGCCGAATGCGCGCAGCACGAACCAGGGAATCATGTACAGGCACGCCAGCTGCGCCATCGTGACCAGAAGCGTGAGCCCCATGGAGGGAAGGTCCTGAGAGGCACGCTTGAACGCGTTTGAAAACTCCATCACCTGAACGTTGACCATCTCGTCCCAGTACTCGCGGTTCTTGAGCCAGCCGCGCTTCGACGCGAGGTTGATCGCCCAGTTGCCCAGGCGCATGACCAGACGCGGGCACAGACAGACCACGAAGAGGCCCGCGAGCTCCAGGAAGTGCACGCCGAACACGACGAGGTTCAGGATGATGATGTCGCCGTAGGTCTCGAAGAAGTACTCGAGCTTGGCGAAGAGCATGATGGCCGCGAACAGGACCACGCCGAACTGGAACATGATGAAGCGCGTGAACTGCGTGGCACTCGCCTCGCCCACGTCAAGCCCCGTGCGCGTCAGGCGATAGATCTGCGAGGGAACGGCGCCCGCCATCATGGGGGTAAGGTTGCCGAAGAAGACGCCGGAGGCCTCGACGCTCATGAGGTCGCGCACGCCGACGGGAGAGTCGTGGTCGAGGTACACGGCGATGACGTAGGCGATCACGCCGAAGACGAAGTAGAAGGCGTAGGCGACGCAGGCCCACAGGACCCACCCGGTGTCGACGGACGAGAGAGCGTCCAGGAACTCCCCCATCTGCCCCGACACGATCAGGTAGACAATATATATGCCGACGACCGCAGCAAGGAAGAGCGCGCCCTTGCGGGCCTTGGCGTTGTTCTCCTCGAGCTCCTCGGTCTCCACGCCGCCACCAACGGAGACGTGGGGCGCCGAAACCTTGAGCGAGACCTTGCCTTTGGTGCGCTTTGTGTCCTTAGGCTCTGCCATCAGGCTCCCATGGTCGCCACGCCGAGAACTGCTCGACGCATCTTAGTGTCTACAACACTCTTATGATAGCGCAGACGGCATGGCTCCCGCGAAGGCCTGGCGCAGCCAACACCAAGAATGGGCAAGTCGCCCGGCGCACGGCGGGAGAGCAGGGGGTCTCTGCGCCTGCGGGAGGGCAGCCCCTTCTTAGGATGCGGACTAATCCAGAAATTGTGAAGACGCAGATGGCATCAGCACGTCAGCTAGAAGAAAGAGAAGTGCCAGCTCAGACGCTTGAAGTACCACATTTTGCCCCAGCGGCAGCGAATGCGGGAACAATTTTTGAGATTTCCCCTTGCATGGCCCCCGCCTATCGCGTATATTCTTTTCTCGCGCCGAGGCGCACAGAGGACACCGATTGGGACGTCGTCTAACGGTAGGACAACGGATTCTGGTTCCGTCAGTGGGAGTTCGATTCTCTCCGTCCCAGCCAAGTGTGCCTGACAATTGCATGGCCCGTTCGTCTAGCGGTTTAGGACGCCGCCCTCTCAAGGCGGAGATCACCAGTTCGAATCTGGTACGGGCTACCAACTGTTATCGGGCGCAGGAGTTGCAAGATGGTTCCTGCGCCCGTATTTACAGCCTCGCGCCTTCATATGGCCCGTTCGTCTAGCGGTTTAGGACGCCGCCCTCTCAAGGCGGAGATCACCAGTTCGAATCTGGTACGGGCTACCAAGAATGAGCAGACCGTCGGGCGATCTCGGCGGTCTGATTTGTTATGGCCTTATAGCCCCTCGCGTACCCGACTTCGCGCGGGGCGAGGACCTGCCGAGAAGCACGTAGCATGCCCAGCGAACGGCACCCGGCACATCTAAATCTGCAGGCTGCGGAGAAGCTCTTCTCGCTCGTTGGGAAGATCGCCGTTCACGACGGCACTCAGGAGCCCCTGGAGTATGAGACCGACGCCCGGCCCGGGCTTGATGCCCGTGGCAGAAATCACGTCCGACCCGTTCACGGCAAGGTCACCCATACGATACGTTGCGCCACGCTCGAGCTCGCGCCGCAAGGCCAGCTCGATGCCATCAAGCTCGATGGCGTAACCCGCGACCCAGTCGACCTTCGAGACGGCGTCGGCCCGCTTGAGATCAAGCAGGTCGAAGGCCAGGCGTGGCGCGCGACCGGGACAGGCCTTGTCGAACTTCATGAGGGTGCGGCGCATGGAACGCGACGTGGGTGACACGACATGGTCATGCAGCCTCACCAGCGAGCGAACGGGGATGATGAGGTCGTGCGGAAGCGCAAGCCGACGCATCAGGAGCTCGCACACGCGCGCGCCGACCTTGGGGTGGTCGAAGAAGTGGCCGCGACCCGTCTCGTCCTGGGTGAAGGTTATGGGCTTCGCGACGTCGTGCATGAGGGCGGCCCAACGCAGCTCGCGCGAGGCATTGCCGCCCGTGAACTCCTCGACGGCACGGCAGACGCGCATGGTGTGCTCGAGCACGTCATAGGCGTGATAGGGACTTCGCTGGTCGAAGGCCACCAGAGGCTTGAGCTCGGGAACCGCGACGCCGAGGACGGGCATCTCGTGAGCGAGGGCCCAGGCAACGGCGCCGGTGCAGACGATGCCGTCGAGCTCCTGCCCGATGCGCTCGTTGGCGATGTCCTCGAGACCGTCGGCACAGCGCGCCAGGGCCTCCTGCGTCCGTGGCTCGACGTCAAAGCCGAGGCGGCAGGCAAAGCGCACCGCGCGCAGGACTCGCAGCGCATCCTCAGAGAAGCGAAGGCGCGGGTCGCCGACTGCCCTGATCAGCCCCAGGTCAAGGTCATCTCGGCCGCCATGCGGGTCAAGCAGGCCACGCTCGGGATGGTAGGCCATCGCGTTGATCGTGAAGTCCCTGCGCTTTAGGTCCTCGCGCACGTCGTCCACGAAGACGACGTCATCGGGGTGGCGGTGGTCGGTGTAGGAGCTCTCGACGCGGTAGGTGGTCACCTCGACCGGCTTGCCCCCCACGATTGCCGTAACGGTGCCATGGGCGGTGCCCGTCTCGCGAACGGCGATGCCGCAGGAGTCGAGCACGCGCTCGGCGTCACGCCAGTGGGCCGAGGTTGTGATGTCGACGTCGTGGCAGGGTGCGCCCAGAAGCGCATCGCGAACCCAGCCTCCCACGACCCAGGCCTCGAAGCCAGCCGCCTCCAAGGCGCGCAGGACGCTCAGGGCATAGTCGGGCACCCCATATGCAACGTCCCTCAAGGCTCGGGCCATGTCTCCCCCATCACATGTTTTCACTTTTTAAGATAGTAGCATTCGCGCGTCAGGCTGCGGTGAGTCAATCGCGAGAGGGCCGAAGGCCAAGACGCATCCCAAACTTCCGAGCAGACGCTCGTGCCCACGTGGCGGCACCCGCCTCACGAGGTGACGACGTGACAGGGCGATGCGCCGCGGTGGTGCTAGACTGAAAAAGTTTGCCAACACTAAAACATGTCCCGCCTCCCGGCACAGGCCGGGAGGCGGGACACAGGAACGAGGGAGTAAGCATGAAGCAGGCGACAGCCATCGACCCGAGCTGGGCCACGAGCAAGAACAAGTCCTTCTCGGCAGATAGGGCCAACCGCGTGGCCAGAAACGCGGTGACCTCCGCGGGCGTCATGGCCGCAGCGCGCGACATCAGCGTCATGCGCGGCTACAGCGACACCTATGGGGTGATGGTCCCCAAGACTGCCAAGGTCTGCAACCAGAGGCAGAGCGGCCGCTGCTGGATGTTCAGCGCGTTTAACGTGGCGCGCCATGCCACGATGGAGCTCCTGGACGTCGACAGCTTCGAGTTCAGCCAGAGCTTCGGGATGTTCTACGACAAGCTCGAGAAGGCCAACGCCATGTTCGAGCGAATCATCCGGACCGCGCACCTGCCCTTCGACTCCCGTGAGGTGTGCGAGCTGCTGGACGAGGGCGTGGGCGACGGCGGCTACTACCCCTTCGCCATGAACCTGATCGCCAAGTGGGGCCTCGTCCCCAAGGCCGCCATGCCCGAGACCGCGTGCTCCCGCAACTCCTCCGAGATGGATGCCCAGCTGGAGCGGCTCTGCCGCAAGGGAGCCTGCGAGCTGCGCTCGATGGCGGCGGACGGCGCAAGCGCGTCGGAGCTCCGCGCGCACAAGGAGGAGCTGCTGGCGAACGTCCACGGCATGCTCGCAGTCTGCCTGGGAGAGCCGCCCGTGACCTTCGACCTCGAAATCCAGGTCGGAAAGAAGTGCAAGGCCGACCCTGCCAAGGTCTTCGCGGTGGAGGGCAAGGCAAAGGGCGCCGCCAAGAAGGACTCAGGCGACGAGAACGGAAAGGACGACGAAAGCGAGCGCTTCGTGCTGCGTGACGCGGGAATCACCCCGCGCGAGTTCGCCGAGCGCTACGTGCCATTCGACCCCAACGACTACGTCACGCTCGTCTCGATGCCCGGGAAGACCCGCCCCTTCGGCCACGCCTACCACCTCACGCTGACCGACTCGGTCGTGGGTGGCACGCCGAACCGCATGCTCAACGTCGAGCCCGAGGTTCTGGACGCGGCTGCGGTCGCCAGCCTCAAGGCCGGCGTGCCCGTGGGAATGGCCTGCGACGTCATGCAGCAGTTCCCTCGCTACATCGACGACTACAAGTACGTGCTCTCGACCAACGGTGAGGACGTCGAGGCGCTCTTTGGCTGCGACCTAGCGATGGAGCGCGCCGACATGATCGACATGCGAGAGACCTGCCTGACCCACGCGATGACCTTCCAGGGCGTCCAGCTCGACGGGGACGGAAGACCCCGGGCCTGGCGTGTCGAGAACAGCTGGGGCGAGAAGCAGGGCAAGGACGGCTACCTGGTCATGAGCGCCGACTGGTTCCACCTCTACGGCGGAGAGGTGGATGTCAGGCGCGAGTTCGTGCCCGCAGAGACCCTCAGGCAGTGGGACGAGGCTCCCGTCGAGGACGTCACGCCTTGGAGCGGCCTCGCGACAGCCCTGGGACGCGGACGACAGAGGTAGCGAGAAGTACCTAGAACTCCTGGAAGGTGGGCTCGCCCACCACGCAGAGGTCCTCTCCGGAAGCCAGCTCGCGAAGGGCAGCGACGAAGGGGACCTCTTTTCCCGTCAGAAAGGCGCAGTTCATCTGGACGTCCTCGGAGAAGATAGTGTCGCGGACCTTTCCGCCATAGTCGCTCACCATGCGTTCGACCCTGCCGTAGGCGGAGTACGGGATCGTGGCCGTGACGCGCGTGACCATGGTCATCTGAACGACGTTGCCGGCCGCCTCGGCGGCGGCGAGGGCCTCCTGTGCCGCGGCCGTGTAGGCACGCACGAGGCCGCCGGGGCCCAGCAGCGCGCCGCCGAAGTAGCGCGTCACCACGCAGCAGACGTCCGCCAGGCCGGCCCCGCGCAGGACCTCGAGGGTGGGCATGCCGGAGGTGCGCTGGGGCTCTCCGTCGTCGGAGCAGCGTTCGCGACCGTCCGCCAGAATCCATGCGGGGACGTTGTGGCGGGCGTCATGGTGGCGGCTGCGCACGGTGGCGATGAACTCCTCGGCCTCGGCCTCGGAGCTCACATGGCAAAGCTGCGCGATGAAGCGGCTCTTGCGGTCCACGAACTCCCCCGTGGCCTCGGTGCCGCCCGCGATGGTCCTGTAGCTATCGAGCAAGGCCGCCCGCTCCTCTCCCCCCGCGCTCGCGCACCGGAATACGAATGGTTGCCGGGAGTCTCCCGGACACAAGAAATGGTAGCGCAAACAAACGCGGGGCCCGGACGAACCGAGCCCCGCAACAAATACGCTAGAGAGTGGGTCGACCACCCGTCATACCGCTCGCAAGCACATGTCGAATGGCGCGGGCCGCCTCGGCCTCGTCACGGCCGGCGCAGCGAACGATTACCTCGTCCCCCGAGCCCGCCTCGAGCGCCATGAGCCCCATGAGGTCGGATGCGGAGACCGTGGCGTCAGCAAAGGAAATCGTGGCCTTGCACGAGAAGTCGGCCGCCACGCTCGCCAGCGCGACGCAGGTGCGCGCATGCAGTCCCCTGGGATCCGCGACCCTGCAAGAGAGTTCCAACATGGCAGGCGTGACTACTGGGTGACGACGACCGCAACCTCGCCGGCGTTGATGTGCTGCGGCGAGACGGGCGAGACGTTGGGAAGGTCGTCCGTGTTGGTGACGACCATGATCACGTGGTCCTCCTTGCCCGCCTTGGCGATCTTGTCCATGTCGAAGGTCATGAGGGCCTGGCCGGCCTTGACCGTGTCGCCCCTGCCGACGAAGCCGGTGAAGCCGTCGCCCTTCATCTCGACCGTGTCGATGCCGACGTGGATGAGGATCTCGACGCCGTTGTCGCCCATGATGCCGAGGGCGTGGAGGGTACCGGTGGTGACGGTGACCTCACCGTCGACAGGCGAGTAGATGATGCCCTGCTCGGGCTTGATGACGATGCCCTTGCCCATGGCGCCGGAGGCGAAGACGGGATCGGGCACGTCCTCCATGTTCATGGCCTCACCCGAGACAGGGGCGTAGATGTTGGCGGGAACGGACTCGACCTTGATGTCCTCGGGCTTCGCGGGCGCGGCCGGCTTCTTGAACATATCGAACAGACCCATGCTTGCTTCTCCTTCATGGTGGTGCGGACCTATGGTACAGATTGTACCAACAAGCGGGCAAAATGCATGCGATTATGCCGATTGAGTCGCATTAAGGGCATGATTGGAGCGCCTCTTCGCCAGAGTGCCCCTCGCACATGCGCGACCGGATCCCACAAGAGCGTCCGAGGGGACGGTCGGGGACGAGAGCGGGGTCGGGCTATCGTTGGGGGGTGTTCCCATAGTTTTGTCAAGCGGAACGCCCCCCACAACGACGATGCGCCGACGGCACTGGCATGGGGGCGGCAGGGCGTGTGCCGTGGCTATTATTATCTGACTCGGATTGGTTGATTTAATCCGACGATCGGATCGGGCATTGCGTTCTCGCGCTATTGAACTCCTTGACGCTGCGCCCCATCCGAATGCATTGGCTTTCACTATGAGCGACAGCGATATACACCAGCTGACCCATTGGCAATGCCATGCGATGGCAAGAAAACGGCGGTTAGGCTATGTCCCGGCCAGACTGCGTAGACGAGAGCCCGACCCCTGTGGTGGTTGTTCTCGCCAACCACCATCACAACCAAGACCAACCTTCTATACCGACTCTCCGAACTGTTTGCTCTGTTCGGTGGTCCCCAGAATGACGACATGTATTCGGAAGGCATTCAGATTGACGAGAGGCATCGCCCCATCGTTCGCACCAACAAGGGGCCGTTAAGAATTGCGTGCGCCGGCAGTGCCTTTCGCGCAACCTACCCAGAATCGCCATCGGATGCATCAACACGGCGCCCATCGACGGACGCGGCCGGGGGGGAATGCCTCATCAGTTGCGTAGCGGGAAACAAAAGAACAAGACAGGCACACCTCTCGCGGCGTCCAGGTGCCCACCCACCCACACCAGTGCAACGCTTGCCCCCCCGACCCACCCCACGGCAGAGAAGAAGCAGGGAGCTGAATTAGCGCCCCTTCTCGGAGCCGTCATAGACTTCGCCAACGCCGGGCTCGCTCATGTCCTCGGGCAGACACTCAATCCGTGCAAATCCCTGCGCGAGCATCAGGAGCGTGACGTTGAACTCGAGGTTCATTGGCTGCTGTTCGAACACCAGAAGGAACGAGAAAAAGCAGATGATGCCAATCATGACGGGGTCGACGTCACGGCCACGCCAGCTCAGCACCGCACGCGCGAACAAGAGTGCCGCTGCGGCGGAGAAGCCAAGGCCCCAGACCATTGTCATGTTGGCGTACGCACCCAGCTCGAAGCCGGCGCCGTATAGCGTGCGCATGTCGCCCACCAGGCAGAACAGCACGGCTGGAAGGACCGCCACCACCCAAAGGGTCAAGTCTCGACGTGCAACGCGCGCGAGTGCCTCGCCCCGCAACACGTCAGCCACGATCAGTGCCGCAAGCAGCAGAAAAAGCACCCCACAGCGTTTAGCGTGCAGGGGCGCAGCTGAAAGGGCGGCAAACGCCACGCACAGGACGGCAAGCCCCACCCGCGCCTTGCGTACGCGTACGAACAGGCACGCAGCGGAGACGATGGAGAAGAGCAGGCACGACAGCGCGCCAGGGTACCCAAACACGTAGCGCCCAAACACGACGTTCCTCAACGAGAACGACGGATCGAGCGAATAAACCCACCCAGTAAGCGCAAGCGCCGCCACAAGGGCAACCATGGCCCCCGTCGCATAGGCCCTCGCAAGCCGCCTCAGGTCAATTCCCTGGACGCAGACCGCGAACAGCGCAAGCACCAGCGTGTGCGGGTCACGCGACTTGCCCCACACCAGCAGCGCGAAGAACAGCAGCGGGAACATCAGCGCAACGTCGCGCACGCCAAGCCTGAAGCGCTTCGAGGCCAGCACCGCCACAAGGCAGCCCACCACCAGCGCCTGCACGTACTGCACCGGGCGGTTCGCCACGCACCAGAGGGCCTGCGCGAACGTGGAGTGCTCGAAGAGGATCTCGCCAAAGGTCCACAGCGCAAGCGTCGCGCCCAGGATGGTCTCGAGCGCGCGCTCGCTCACGGGCGCGGAAAGTCTCTCTCGTACGGTTTGCGTCATGTGACACACGCCCTTCATGCGAATCGTTGGTCCCATTCGCGCCGCCGCACGTCCAAGGCGCGCCGCGGCACTCCCCTAGTTCGTCAGCGACAGACCCTCGTCCGTCTTCGACCAGCGCCACGCCACAGAGCTCTGCTCGAGCGTCTTGCGCTGCGCGGTCATGGCGTTCATCTCCGGCGCGTAGCCGTAGAGCGCCGTCCCGTCGGCGCGGGCAAACACCCAGTCGCTTCGGACGTTACCCTCAACCTCCCCGTCGTCGGGATACGAGAAGTACAGCATCCACGTCCCGGAAAGGTCGCCCTCAAGCCCCGAGCGCGGCATGCGGACGAGAAGGACGGCCCCCTTGGGATCGAGGTTGTTCTCGAGCGTCATATCCTTCATCACGTAGAGGACCGAGTCGGTGTCAGCGCCGTCGAGCCTGAGCTTGCCGTGCATGGTGTGGCCCAGGTAGTTGACGGTCGCGTCCTTGTTCTCGTCCACGTCGATGGTGGCGAGCCACGTGTCGCCAACGGAAATGGACACGTGGCCCTTGACCACGCTCTGGTCCACCTTGCCATAGCGCAGCCCGTACATAGTCGCCATGAGCATTGCCACGAGCAGCAGGCCCGACAGCGCATAGAGCAGCGGGTCCTCGCGCACGGCAGCGGCCACGCGCGCGCCCAGCCCCTTGCGCTCCTCTTGGTCACTCTTCTTAGCGGGCATCCGCAGCTCCCGGATTCACTCGTCGTCTGTCTTAGGTGACCCGCGCGACCTCACGCGAGCCCTCTAGCAAGTATAGGCCATGCACGAAAGGCCACGGCCGCAGGCACGGCCCTACGCCGCGCCCTCGCCCTCCCGGCTCTCTCGCCTCAGGCGGCTCACCTGCCTATACAGCAGCCCCGTCAGCACCAGCTCCGAGGCCAAAGGCGCCCATGCGGCACCGTCGCCGCCAAACAGCCAGATCAGCACCAGGTTGAGCACGAGCGTCGCCGCCACGCCAATCTGGAAGCACGTGCTGTACTCCTTGTCGTGGCCGCTGCCCAAGAGCACCTGGATGCCAAAGAAGTTGTTGTTGATGCCCGCGAGCAGCCACCCCAGAAGCGGGATGGTCCAGTAGAAGTCGCGGCCGTATTCGGGGCCAAAGGCAAGCGTCACGATGAAGTGCGAGAAGAGCGCGATCACGAGGCACGCCGCGCCAAAGGTCAGAAGCGCGTAGCGCCTGACCCTCATCACGAAGGCGTAGCCCGCGGAAAACGACTGGCTCAGACGCCTGCTCGCGATGGGATAGAGCACCTGGCTCACGGGCGCCCAAAGCATCATCATCATCGTCGGGATCTTCTGGATGGCAGCAAACGACCCCACCACCTCGGGCACGCAGAACACGCCCAGGATCGTGACGCCGATGGCGCCGAACACCTTCGAGCTCAGCTGCGTCGTGAACACGAAGAAGCCGTCCTTGAGCTCGGCCAGCACGTCACCCACGCCCACGCGGATGACCTTGAGCGCATAGGCGCGCTTCGCCACGATGAGCCCGGCAAAGCCGCTGATGATCGGCGAGACGGAGTACAGCAGGCAGTACAGGTACAGGTCGTCGGCGCGCTTCACCAACAGAAAGATGAGCACGGTCGAGACCGTGCGCCCCACGATGTTCACGATCGAGATGAACTTCATGTCCTGCATGCCCTGGAACAACCAGTTCTGCTGCACGCAGTAGCCCAGGATCGACGAGAACATCACCGCCAGGCACGTGCACTGCACCACGAGCGACGTGTTGAACAGGCAGTAGACGGCCGTCACGGCAAAGCATGCGACCGTCAGCGCCACGCGCGCGAACAGCACGCACGAGAAGGTCCGCTCCAGCAGGTCGTGGTCGTCGCCGGCCCGCACGGCCACCTTGCGCGTGGCCGACATACCAAAGCCGTACTCCACGACCACCTGCAAATAGCCCACGAAGTTGAGCGCGATCGAGAAGAGCCCGTATCCGTCGCGGCCAAGGATGCGCGTGACGTAGGGCAGCGTGAGCAGCGGGATGACCGTGTTGAACAGCTGCAGAAGGTACATCCACATGCCGTTCTTCACACTCGGGCGCTCGATGAGGCCGCGAATCTTCTCGGGGGAAATCGGTCCCATGCGCTAGTTGCTCCCGTCGCAGAGGATCTGCGCGATGCGTTCGCTCGCATGGCCGTCGCCGTAGGGATTGGCCGCATGCGACATCTCGCGATAGACGGTCTCGTTATCCAGAAGTTCCGAGAACGCCTCGTAGATGGGCGTCTCGTCGGTGCCCACGAGGCGCAGGGTGCCGGCCGCCACGCCCTCGGGGCGCTCGGTCGTGTCGCGCATCACGAGCACGGGCTTGCCCAGGCTCGGCGCCTCCTCCTGGATGCCACCGGAGTCGGTCAGGATCATGTGGCTGCGAGCCATGAAGTTGTGGAAGTCCACGACCTCCAGCGGGTCGATGACGTGCAGCCTCTCCTCGCCGGAGAGCTCCTCGGCCGCGACCGACCTGACGCGCGGGTTCATGTGGATGGGATAGATCGCGCGTACGTCCTCGTGCTCGTCGAGCACGCGCCTTATCGCGCGGAACATGTGACGCATTGGGTCGCCCAGGTTCTCGCGGCGGTGCGCGGTGATCAAGATGAGGCGGTGGCCCTCGGCCCACGCGAGCTCCTCGTGCGCGTAGTCGTCACGCACGGTGTAGGCAAGCGCGTCGATGCCGGTGTTGCCGGTGACCCAGATGCGCGCGTCGTCCTTCCCCTCGCGAAGCAGGTTCTCGCGTGCGGTCTCCGTCGGAGCGAAGTACCACTGGCTGAACACGTCCACGGCCTGGCGGTTGAACTCCTCGGGCCAGGGGCTGTAGAGGTTGTTGGTACGCAGGCCCGCCTCGACGTGGCCCACGGGAATGCGCTCGTAGAACGCGGCGAGCCCGGCGGCGAACGACGTGGTGGTGTCACCGTGCACGAGCACCACGTCCGGCTGCTCCTTCTGCAGCACGTCGCGCATGCCGGCAAGCACGTCCGCGGTGATGGTGGTCAGCGTCTGGTCTGCCCGCATGACGTTGAGGTCGTACTGAGGCACAACGCCAAAGGTGGAGAGCACCTGGTCGAGCATCTGGCGATGCTGGCCCGTGACGCAGACCACGACGTCGAGCTCCTCCTTGCGCTCGGCAAGCGCGAGCACGAGGGGGCACATCTTGATGGCCTCCGGGCGCGTGCCGAACACGACCATTACCTTTTGCTTCATGTTCTCTCCGACCGCGGGGCATCGCGCCCCGCCTCATCCGAGCCGCCTGGCGGGCGACATGACTTAATCAACTACCAAATGATAGTCCATGCCCCATCGCCCTACGCCGCCAGCGGCACAAACGCACCAAGCCCCCACCATCGGCGTCGCACCACCAAAAGCGCATGGCTGCACAACGCCTTTGCTAGACTGTCTTGTGGCGCGCGATTCCGCTGCGCCACGACTCAATCGACAAGGCGAAGGGAAGTGAGCGATGCAGCCCGCCGCAGCATGCAACACGAGCGTCACGGCTCGGGGCGGACGCACTTGCGCCGTCCAACGCCTCGCCGCGCATATCTCGGGCGCGACGCTTGCGCGGGCGGCCCTCGTCCTCTACGTCGTCACCCAGATCGTCACTCAGACCAGCACGCTCGGCACGAGCCTGCCCCAGCTTCCCTGGGCGTCCATCGACGTCGCATGTCAGGGTACCTGCGCAGCGCTTGCGCTTCTGGCCATCGCATCGCGGAGAAGGGCGCTCGGGCTCGGGCAGTCAGTCCTCCTTGCAGCCACGACCTTCGCGCTCGCCTGCTCGGCCGCCCGCGCCGTCGACTTCCGTCTCGTCGTCAGCTTCGTCGTGATCGTCTCACTTGCAGATGAGGACCCGCGCGAGGCCTGCCGTCTCCACTGCCACGCGACCCTCTTCGCCGTCGCGGCCCTCATGGTCGCGTCGCTTGCAAACGTGACGGCCAATAGCGACTTCATCCCCAACGGACGGCTTGTCTTTGGCTACGGCTTCAGGCACCCCAACACCCTCGGCGCAATCCTCTTCAGCGCCGCCGGCTCGCTCACCTGCTACAGATGGGGTAAGGGCGCGTCGGTACTGCCGCTTCTCGTCTCGGTCGCCTGCACCGCCTTTGCCTACGTCGCCCTGAGCTCGAACGCTGCGGCCGCCCTCTGTGCTGCGCTCACCGCGATCAACCTCGCGGGCATCGTCGTTCCCCCGCTTCGCCGCGCGAAGCTGCCCGCATGGGCCGCACGTGCGGCGCTCCTCGTGGTTCCGGCGGCGCTGCTCGCCGTGATGCTCTCGACCACGGCACACTTCGACGGAGCGAACCCCCAGCACGCCTGGCTCAACGAGGCCGTGCACAGCCGTCCCTACTATGCGCACGAGTACTACGTCGAGGCGGGTGGCTTCAGCGTGATGGGCAGCCCCGCCATCGTCTGCAACGAGCATCACACAGGCGGCGCCTTCTGGGGAATCGACAGTGGCTTCAGCCAGCTGGGCCTCGTCTACGGCCTCTCCGCCACCTGCATGCTCGTGGCCACCTACGCCGTAGCGGCATGGCGCGCGTCTGGACGCAGGATAGGCCTCGCCTTTGTCGCGATACCGCTGCTGTGCGCGCTCTACCTCGTGGTCGAGCCGTTCTCGCTCTACCTCTACTCCAACTTCGCCACACTACTGCTCGCGGCTGCGTTCGCGGGCAACGCAAATGCGCAGGACACTGGCGACGAGACCATGCGAAACTAGCGCAGACTACTCGCTCAGGATGTCCGCCACGATCGCGTCGAAGTCCACGCTGTCGTAGTAAGTGCGCGAGTTCTTCGCCATCTCATCGTGGCGCGCGTCAATGTCCTCGATGGCTCGGACAATCGTGGCCTCGTCGCCGGCGTCGAC
Source organism: Parafannyhessea umbonata (assembly GCF_900111255.1). GTDB lineage: Bacteria > Actinomycetota > Coriobacteriia > Coriobacteriales > Atopobiaceae > Olsenella_J > Olsenella_J umbonata_A. Next base: position 570,807 of record NZ_FOGP01000001.1, on the reverse strand, counting down.
CACGCAACCAAAGTCGCCGCTCTCGAGCGCCAGCCTGATGCCAGGCACGTCCGAGGCGATAACCGGCAGCCCGAAGCGCGTGTACTCCCAGATCTTGTTGGGGGCGCAGTACAGCGCGTTGAAGGGAGAGTAGCGGTTGTTCCACGTCGGCGTGTACGGCATGAGACCGGCCCACGCATGACGGGCGAACTCCAGATGGTGCGGCGGCTCCACGAAGCCCAAGAAGGTGACGCACGAGAACTCGTCGCACAGGTGCCTCACGTACTCCTGGCTCTCGGGCGTGCTCGTCGGCCCCATGAGGTAGAGCGCGAAGTCGTCGCCCATCTTCTCGATCGCGCGCGCATACGGGGCGACGTCGCGGTCGGGACCGAAGACCCCCTGGTAGAGGACGACCTTGCGCGGGTCGGCAGCCATCGCGTCAACCTTGTCCTGGTACGGGTTCTCCCCCGCCTCGCCGCCCTCGCGCTGGTAGGCCGGCTTGTTCGGCAGCACGCGCGGCACTTTGGGAAGGTTCCAGTAGACCTGCTGCATGTAGGCGCGGTTGTACTCGGGAACCACCACGCGCCACGCGCGCCTTGCGATCTCGCTCACGGCGTTCGTGTGGAGCGGCATGCGGTTGAACAGCAGCGGCACGGTCTCCACGAGCTCCATCAGCTGCACCACGTAGCGATAGCGGAACAGCTCCGGCCCCGCCTCACGCGCCGAGATGTCGGTGGTCGTCCAGACCAGGTCGTACTCGCCGACCCCACGCCTCAGCTCGTCGCGGATCGCCTTGCGCGCGCGGAAGATGTCCGCCTTGCGCGCAAAGAACCCGCTCGGCCGGTCGCCGTACGCGACCACGTGGTCGACGACGATCCCCAGCCGCTCGATGGCCGAGCCGTCGCGGGTGATCAGCGTGGTCGTGTGGCCCAAGCGCTTGAGGCTGGCCAGCAGGCTCAGTACGGGCGGGAGCAGCTCGACCTGCTCCTCGCAGACAACGGCGATGTTCATGCGACAACTCCAAAACAATCAGTCAAGATGAGCCGACGCCCTTCCGGCGCCATGCCCCCTAACGGTAGCGGTGTGACCCAAACCGAAGGTACCCCACGCGCGAGCGGAACGCAACGCAGGGGTGCGAGCGCCACCCTGCAACGCGTCAGCGCTTTGCGGCTCCCTTCAGGCGCACGAGCGCGCGTACCCATCTCGCCGCCGCGCGCACGCGTCCTGCGGCAAGAAGCCTGAGCGAGGTGGCGCGCTCGGCTCTCTGCCCGTCCGTTCCCACGACACCCATGGCCTCGACGAAGAGCGGCTCGGCTGCTATCTGCTCGAGACAAGCGGCAAGCTCGGCCACTCCCCTGTCCTGTGCAAGTGCCTCCATGTCGTGCGCCCAAGCGCTCAGCAGAAGGCGGTACTGCCCGTCGCGAGAGCCCACCGCCCCTCCAAGGCGCTCCCACACGACGCGCTCCACATACGCCTGCTGATCACAGTAGTCCAACTCGAAGCGAGCGTGCGTCGTGGACGCCTCGTTGGGCCGGTAGTAGTAGAGATCGCGATCGAGCAGGCAGAAACTCTCGGCCCGCGCGAGCGCGCCCGAGACCTCAAGGCGGTCCTCGCACATCTTGAGCCTGCGCTTCGGCTCGTCGCCGTCTGCCCCCACAAGCTCACGTCTGAGCGCCTTGGTGGCAAGATTGTTCAGCGCGTAGCTCGAGAGGAACGCCTCGACGAAGGCACCCTTGTCCACCGCACCCTCCGCAAGGCCGAGCGCGCCATAGTCGACGATGGAGTCTCCCCCATCCACGCACGCACTCATGTTGAACATAAGCACGTCGGGACTCTCGCGCTCGATGGCCTCCGCCATGAGCGCAAGTGCGTCGCTGCCAATCAGCTCGTCGTCAGAGTCGAGGCAGATCACGTAGCGCCCACGCGCGAGAGAGAAGGCCTTCCTTCTCGCGCGGAAGGGCCCTCCGTTCTCGTCGAAGCGATAGTACGTCAGCCTCTCTGCGCAAATGACGTCCTGTCCCGCGCACCACTGGTCAAGCGAGTCGGTCGAGGCGTCGTCGACCACGATCGCCTCCCAGCTCTCGCACGACTGTCGCGCGAGGCTCGCAAGGCACTCCCCGATCACGCCAGTCGCGTTGTGCGCAGGAATGCAGATGCTGAAGAGGGGTGCCTGTTCCATGCCTTGGCTCACTAGCACCGCACCCCTACTCGTCGTCCACGGCCATCTCGGGCACGGGTTCAGGCTCGGGCTCGGCCACGGCCCCGGCGCGTCTAGCACGCACCTTCTCGAAGAGCGCCATCGCAAGAACGATGTAGACCGGATACGCCATCGACGGGTACGTGAACGAGTTCATGAAGAACGAGAACGCGACCACCATCGACATGAGCGCAAAGCCGATCGTCTCCACGCGCGTGCCCTTGAGGATGTGACGCGCAAGGCGAAGCAGCCCCATCTGGATCACGAAGCCAACGTAGATGCCCGCGACCCCCATGAAGCAGAAGTAGTCGCTCCAGATGGAGGACACCGTGAAGTAGTTCACCTGAAGGGTGACGTGCGGCGTCACGTAGAACGGCAGCCTCTTGGCGATAGCCATCGGCATGAACGAGTACAGGAAGTTGAGAACGTCCACGCCGTGCGAGCCGTTCGACACGTTGAAGTTGAGGCACGCCAGGGGCGACGTAACGTACGAGTACGCCCAGAGGAACTGACGCGGCACAAACGAGGGCAGCGCCTCGGTGTAGCGCCCGATCCTGAAGATGTAGAAGGAGTTCGACCACGAAGCCCCGTAGCGCATGTTGCCCATGACACCAAAGAGCCACAGGCCGGCCAGAACGGCCACGACCATGATCAGGATGCCCAGCACAGAAATGCGACCGCGCCTCGCCACGAACAGCACGAGCATCACGAAGAGCGTGATCGCGATGGCGCTGCGGATGTACTGGAGCATGAGCAGGCCAAAGCAGAAGAACACCTTCACGAGGCTGCGCGCACGACTCTCATCGAGAAACGCCTTGAAGCAGAACGAGGCATAGAGAATGCAGCCCACGATGCAGGCCGGCGCGACGAAGGGAACGGGATCGGTCAGAAGAGACTCATAGTCGAGCGCCTTGTTGAACACCGCAACGAGCGGCACGAAGCCCTGCGCCACGAAGAGGATGGCGAACAACGCGGCAAGCGCGATCATGGGACCCCACTCCGCACCAAAGCGGTAGAGCGGAATCATCTTGGCCCCAAAACGCTCCTCCACCATTCCCAGGGTCCTACCGGCCGCACCGCGAAGAGAATTGGGCCTATAGGCAAACTCCTTGCGGCACTGGTAGCCCCTGATCACGCAGAAGGCGATGCTAAGGACGAAGAATGCAATGAGCGACGGGTCGAGGGGCGCGTTGAGCTTCGACCAATGGAGTGCGTACAGCCCGCACACCCCTGTCCAGAGCCCGGCATAGATGTAGTAGTAGTTCAGCATGGCGCTCCCGATAGCGTTTTCAGTAACCCCCAGTGTATCCTACCGACCCCGGCCGGCGGGCCTGCCCACAGCATCAACGGGTCTCGAAATGACGCACGCGCTAGAGAAAGCGCAGTGAACGGTATCTCAGAGCCAGCTTGATGCGACGCATGGCGAGCATCGCGCGGCAATACGCAGCCTTCGAAGGCGAGCCCGAGTAGAAGGCTCTCGCGTCGCGAGAGAAGATCTCGAGCCGCGCCAGGGCCCCTTCCGCGTCGTCGGACTCAAGCGAGTAGCTTTGCGCCAGCCTTGGGCCCTCGAGGTAGACGACGAGGCATCCCCGCGCACGCGCGTCCTGCAGGAAGCGATGGTCGATCAGGTCCAGAAACAGGTCCTCGCAGTAGCGCACCCTCGAGTAGACCTCGCGCCTCGCAGCCATGCCACTGTTGATGCCGCTGAGCCCCTCGGCGCCGGCGATCTCGCCCACGTCTGAGAAGGGTCTCGACCTAAGCCCATCGAAGGTGCTGGGCGAGAGGATGGCCTCCCCCGCCATGACGAGCGGCAGTGCGATGTCCCACGCCTCAGGCGACTTCTCGAGCGCGGCGACCGCCTCGAAGTAGTCGGCCCCGACGACCGTGTCGTCGTCGAACACGCAGACCACGTCACCGTCGCAGCGCTCCACGCCCTTGTTGTAGGCGACCGAGAGGCCGGCGTTTCCACCCATCGAGACATAGGTCACGCCACGCTCGGCTGCACGCGCCTCATTGTCGTTGGCGATCGTACTGTTGTCACACACCACGACCTGGCTCACCTGGGGCGCAGCTAGGGCAACATCGAGACAGGCGATGTCGTCGAGCGACTGGTTGTAGAGGACCACGAGAACGGAGATGCTCACCCTCTCAGCTCCCTCCGCCTCATCGCGAGTGCCTTCAGAAGGTTGAACCTCTGGCGCGCAATCACGCCCAGCGCACGCCTGCTCGTGGTGACGTTGTCGCCATGCAGGCGGTGCCTCAGATACACGTCGTCCATGAACGTGACCGAACCCAGCGCCTCGCACACCATGCCGACCCAATGGTCGTAGTTGATGACGTCCTCCGGCATGGGCATGATCAGGCGCTTGGACGCCTGCGGGAACGCCATGCAGCAGCCACTGTAGCGGGGCGCCGCAAAGTTGCGCAGAAGCCCGGGCCTGATTCCGTACTCCTCGAACAGCGGCTTGGAGATGACCTTGCCCTCTGCGTCGATGTGCACCACGTTGTGGATGAGGAGGTCGGCACCGGTCTCGTTGAGCCGCGCGATGACGGCGTCGCGCTTGCCGGGAACCCACACGTCGTCCTGGTCGCAAATGAACACGACGTCCTTCACGCACGCAGCAATCGCATTGTTGAAGTTTCCCACGATGCCATGATTGTCGTTTGCCAGCACGCGCACGCGCGAGTCGCGCGCAGCATAGCCCTCGAGGATCTCGAACGTCCCATCGCTCGATGGGTCGCAGGAGACCACGAGCTCATCATCGGACCCAAGCTGATCCAGCACGGAGTCAATCTGCTGGGCGATGAACCTCTCGCCGTTGTAGGCCGCCATGGCCACGGAAGCGGTGTGAAGCACTATCTCACCCTCTCCCATGCGCGGCTCTCTTCGTTCCAGCGACGAATCGCACGGGCAGGCGCGCCAGCGACCACAGTGTTTGCAGGGACGGACTTCGTCACCACGGAGTTCGCGCCAATCGTGCACCCGTCGCCAATGGTGACGCCGGGCATGATGCACACGCCCTCGCCCACCCAGACGTTGCTGCCAATCGTCGTGGGCTTGGTCACCAGTGGACGGTCGTCCGGCGCGACATCAGGGGCGGAGGCATCTTCCATAAAGCTGCCGTGGCTCGTATCCGAGATGAAGATGTTCGATGCCATGAGCACGCCGTCGCCAATGCGCACGGACTCGTGCGCCACGATGTGCACGCGGTCGTTCATCTTGCAGTCATCGCCGATCTCGAGCACCACGCCCTCGCCCGCAAGGTCGAACCTGCAGCCGTAGCCAACCGTGAGCCCACGGCCATAGCGCAGGCGCGCCTTACCGCCCCTCAGGTAGAACGGCAGGCGCACGAGACGCGCCCCGGGAAAGCGCAGCTTCGTGTAAGCAAGGTAGACGCAGTTGCCCAGAAACTCGCCAAGCCCGTACTGGCTACGCATCGCGTCCCTCCCGACGGGCAAGGATGGCCTGGATCTTGGAGTTATCGCCCCAAATGGCAGGCGAGTCGTACGGACGGTCGGGATAGCGCCCATACGCAAGGCTGATGCCCAGGTCGTTCTCCTTGATGAAGCCCTCGATGTACTCGCCAAGCGCAACGGGCTCTCCAGAGCAGATGTTGATGATCCCGTCGACGTCCGTCTGCTCGACCGCGGCAACGACCTGCGCGCAGAACTGGTCATAGGGAAGGAAGTCGTACTTGCACGTGCCGCTCGTGAACGGGAACTCGGCCTTGCCCTCGCGCGCGGCCTGGACGATCTTCGCGAAGATCGACGAGCCCCTGCCATCATTCGAGACGAGGTAGAACCCCCTCAGCCACTGGAACGTCACGTCATGCTGGCGGCACAGCTCCTGGCAGAGCTGGCGCAGCGCGTTCTTCGAGACGCCATAGGGCGTCGTGGGTCGACACGGCGTGTCCTCGCAGACCACGCCCTCGTGATAGCCCACCTCGTGCATGGACCCCATCACGGCAACGTGGCGCACGCCGGCCTCCACGCATCGCTTGATGAACGCATAGTGCTTAGGGAGGTCATCGAGGTGCGACATGTCGTTGTGCACGAAGCCGTTGCGCCAAGCAAGATGAAGCAGGGCATCGGGCAGGTCAGCGCCCTCGAGCTCAAGCTCGAAGACATCGCCCACGTGTTCGCTCAACAGCGGATGCGAGAGCCCGCACGGCAGAAGCCCCCAGGCGTCCACCTCGACCCCGTCATCCAGCAGTCGCTGAACCACGCCCCTGCCGATGTACCCATCGGCGCCAGTTACCAAGACCCTCATCGGCCACCCTTCTCATATCCGGAATAGGGCTCACCCTCGCCCACCAGACTTCGGACAAACGATGCTATCGAGTAACCATCGTATATCTCTTTGGGCAGCTCTTGGTAAGGCTCCGAGAAAAACGCAGCGTCAATGCCGCGACTCTCGTCCCAGACGGCAACGTTGCCGTACTTGTAGAAGTCGTAGTTGCGAACGTCCGCATTCGCAGTAATGAGCTTCCTCTTCGCGCCCAGGGTCTCAAGCGTGCGCATGGTAAGTCCGCGCTGGTGCGCCTGAGGCGAGTCGATGATCGCCACCGAGCGCGCGTAGATGTCGGACACCTTCTCGGCCGAGATCGACTCATGCTCGAACGTCACGCCACGATACGCCGGGTTAGTCGCCTTCCTCAACAGCTCGGCGGACGTCGAGGGCATGTAGAAATACGAGAAGATCCTCATCCCGCTCTCTCTGAGCGACTGACAGATAGACGAAACCGCTTCGAACTTGCTGGGCTGGTGCACGCTTCCAATGAAGCACGCGTCATAGTCGAAGGACGCCTCGTCCCCCACCGGCAGCCCTTGGTACGCGTCGCCGTAAAACAGAGGTCTGAGCGAAATCTCCCCCGACTCGCAGTCCCCTGGCTCGAAGGACATGACCTCGTCAAACAGATCGGCACACTCAGCGAATCTCTGGCAGTTTGATAGCGCGTCCCAGAGGTAAGCGACGAAGCGCATGCCACGCGCCTCCCCCGCCTCGCGAATGCGGGCGAACTGCTCCCTGGTGAAACAGAACGACATGCCACCCATATACAAGAACTGGTCGTATGCACCGCCTTGAATCTGCTCACGAACTCGCGTGGCATGCACTTCAACCAAACCGTCGACGAGGCCATAGCTGATTCGCCCCAATGACTTAAACACCACGCCCTCGCTAGGCCTGTCATCGATGCAATCAACGTGATGGCCCTGTTTAACCAGCTCATCGCTCACCCGCTGACGATAGCCAAAGAAGGAAGGGGCGGAGAGGAGGATTCTAGCCATTGGAATACCTACATTCAGGAATGAAACAGCGTCAATTCTTGCACTTCAGTCGTACCGCTTAAGGGGTCAAAACCCATAGCTCATCCTTACAGCCAATGGAGCCCCAAACCAACTCATCACTCATCCTTCGACGATGGCCAAAGAAAGATGCTGCTCAGCGAACGCCACGATTGCAACAATGACCAATATACTGTTAACGATTATCGTTCCCAGTCTTGCATCTCCGGAGGGTATTACATGGCCATGAAACTAACAAGGGCTTACCTAAAACCCCTTATCACACGCTCCAATAAACATATGCTGGATTCATCGAAAGTTCTTCAGATTCGCCACAAGATTAACCATAGAGAATCAACGAAGATTGGAAGACTTCTATTAAATAGAAAATACAACTCTCTATGCATAAAATATGGCTGTTTCTTGCCCTTGAGCGCGCGTATCGGTAAAAACATAACGTTCCCGCATGGGCTATTCGGCATCTTCATATCCCAGAAAGCGATAATTGGTGACAATTGTTGCATATTTCAACATGTAACGATTGGTAGTAACAACTTAAACGGCTCGCAAGGTGCAGGCGCCCCCACAATAGGAGACAACGTATACATTGGAGCGGGCGCCAAGATTATCGGGCGCTGCAGTATAGGGGATAACGTCAGAATTGGAGCCAACGCAGTTGTCACAAAGGACGTACCCGATAACGTTACCGTTGTCGGACAAGGCCTTAGGATTATCCAGCACTCAAGCACGCTAGACAATACCTTTATCCCAATATAACGACGAGGGATCGTTCATCCCGATTTGTTGGCTCGATTGCCCTCGCCACCTCATCCTTGACAAGCTATAGCCAAGTCGGAATACCTATAAACGCTCAATTTATTTAGTAAGGACGCTTGGGCAGCTCGAATAGACCTCCAAGAGCTTCATCTGTCTCTGGCGGATCCCAGTCACAGTACCCACCCATCGAAGTGAAAGTCATTTCGCCGAAAACAATGCGACCGTCCGACATACGGTAAAAATCTACGCGAACATGAGGGAATCCAGCTGCCAACGCCTCGGCCGCCTCTATCATCTCGTCAAGATTCTCGGGCTTTGCTATCTCGCGCTCGTTACGCGGATAGCTATAGACGAACGGCGTCTTCTCCCACTCCCTATTAAAGAAAGCCATCTCGAGACCAGTTGCACGATTAGAGAGAAACTGTACGAAGTGACATCTCCCCCCAAAACACCAGAACTTATAATCCCAAAGATCGTCGCCCGACCCGTCGGATAGACTCCCGTTCGTCAGATACTCCTCAGCTATTATCCTCGGCTCACAGAACCGATAGTGCAGTTCATAATCAGAAATGAAAGCGTAATCAAGCTTGAGCCACCGCGCCAGTCTCCGGCGCGTCACCCTCTCATCCAGCTTCGTTTTGTCAGGAACTATGACATTCCACTGGCAGCCATGGGTTGCCTTGAGTACAAAACTCTGTGGCAAACTGGAAAAATCGATTTCATCTGCGCTGTCCCAAACTCCATACAGCTTTGACAGATATTTTTCACCGATTCGATCCGCAACGAAATTCCGAACGAGATACTTGTCAGCAAGCCTCCCGTATTCCGGCGTCGAATGATACGCCTTCATCCACTGGATCTTTTCGTTGTAGGTGTGCGGATGAGCTAAGTCAAGCGACGCGCTCGTACGCTCCTCATAAAGCCTCGTTATCTCGTCCGGCATTTTCGAGGAATCGAGCGCTTTCCTTTTTCTGATCTTGTTCCTCGTCTTCGCGTACACAACGGCCTCAACCATGCCAGCCGGCAGATTCTCCTTCAGGAATTCTCTCGCAGTCATTATTGAAACCCTCACTATTCTTATGAACAACCCGACGAGCGCAGTCATGACAGGTGCAAGGCCAAGGAAACAATAACACTAGCTCAATCTCACCGACCAAAACCGCTTCCCGGGAGGGACGGTTTAAGGCCGAGACGCTTCAAGAGCGCCAGCGCGTTTTGCCGCATATCCGGCTGTACAACGACGAATCCCAGGTAAATAACAACCGAGCACACGGCAGAAGCAGCTGCAACCGCTGGGGAACCAGAAACACTTGTAATCACAACTCCCGGTATCATTGCAGCTGCGGAAGCCACAAAGACCCATCGCATATTCCCCAACATACGCAGAGGCCCAATGCGTGCGACCTTCCATAAGATAGGCATCTGTATAACCACCAAACACAACTTAGTGGCAGGCATAGCCCACGTGACGGCATCGTAGCCCACCGACGCGCTCCACCACATAACAGGCAAGAACGGCACAAGGAACGCCACCTGAACGAAAGCGCAAAGCTCCGGCCGCCCAAGGGCGCGATACGCTTCAGAGCACATGAAGCCAATTACAACCACGAGAGCGCTGGCAGCAGTCCACAGGCCAAAGAAGAGCGCGGTCTCCGACCATTGGGATCCAAGAAGCAGCAACGTAGTCAGATCACGGTAGACAAGTACTCCGAACGTAAGGGGAACAACGCCGAGGGCAAGATAACCCTGCATACGCAGAAATACATGTCGAAAGCGAGACGGGTCATTCTGGACTTCGGAGAGCGCAACAAACACAACAGGCAACACAGCAGAAGTAACCAGTGTAATGATAGAGTTTGACATCGAGGTTGAAGTCTTATAGAACCCGACGTGAGTCTGATCCATCAGGCGACCTATGATAAATGTGCCTGCCCACATGTTGACCCACGTGGCCGCCGCTTCACCGAGGATCCAGAGGCCGTAAGAAAGCATATGCCGCAGTACCCAAAAACTATATCGGAGCGTAGGCTTCCAGGGGGAATTAGCCGTAAGCCAAAAGGCTAGAAACAGATTCGAAGTGAGGGTACCCACGACCATCGACCACGGGCCGAGACCAAATGCCGCAAGCGGTACGGACACAGCGAGAATTAGCAGGCTCGAGCCCACCCGCGAGCCAAACAGCGTACGGAAGTCAAACCTACGTTGATAGAGAGCCGTTTGGACACTGGAGAGAGAGGTAAGCGGTAGAGACAATGAGGCCACTGCAAGCAAGTCTCCCCAACCATCACTCCCAACTAATGTAGCTAGCCATTGTCTAGAGAGAATCACAAAGAATGCAATGACGACCGAGACGGCAAGGTTCGTCCAGAACGCAACGCATGCCGAAAGAGAGAGTTCGTCATCACTCGAAAACCGGTGTTGTATCAAGTAGCGTTGGAAGCCGGAGTCTGAAATCGTATCTGCAAGAGACGTTATCATCGTTGCGCTGGCGACAACGCCAAACGCAGCGGGAGAGAGTAGGCGTGCGAGCACCATAGTGGTGACAGGCGATATAAGCTTGGACACTACCTGCGTAAAAACGGACCACTTCGCTGCGCCCGCGACCCGCGACCCAAGGCTATCTTCCGTACCGTCAGTATTACTTTTTTCACTTATCATTAGGTATCACAATCAGTACACGCACGGAAAAGCGCATAGAAGGAAACCGTGCACGACGCCCGTTAAATGCTCGCGCTCATCTGCAACACAACCGCTGAAAAGAACAGTTGTTACACTTCACGCGCCCTTTTCCATACGAGCAGGATGATACATCGCACATAGCCCACAAGGCGCAATCGCCAAAAAATACAATATCAATCACCACACTTGCCAGACACGCCGCCCCAGCAGAACTATCCATTAACCCCTGTCGGTGAGCGCCGGATCTCGGTAGGGCGGCTCAGGGCAGTCCTACCGAGACCCGCCAATAGCAGGAGCGTAAAATTCGAGTGCAGATACATTGGATAGCCTTCTACCACCCCGTATACAACGTAGATGAGGATTGCGGCGACGGCAAATGGATGAACCCGTTTCCCTCGCGATCGAACCACCAAGACAACGTAAGCCACGAAACAAGCCAGCAGAGCGACCATTCCATTGACGAGCGACATGTATGAATAAGAACTGTCCACGGCAGCGAATCCTAAGCCGTTGTGATACGTAGACGAATGAACGTATGGCCTGCCGAAGAGCGTAAAGCCACCATTTGCGACATAGTACTGATTCGCAAAAGACGGACGGAGATGCGTAAGTCTATCCACTATATCCGCAAGGATGCCATACCCTCCATGATTTGCAGTGAGCAGAAGCATGATCAAGCCAAGGACCGTGGGTGCAAGGATTAACAACGGCACCCACATCCGTCGTAAGCGTGCGACAACCGACCTGGTGGCGTCAATATGCCCCACGAAACATGCGAACGCGACAATGACGAGTAACGCGGCCGCAGAATTGGAGCTAAGCGTTACCTTCGCGAAAACCGCGGCAACAACCGCAAGCACGAAGGAAATGGCCCAGTGCCTGGAATCCCAGTAGACATACATAAGCGCACCCAACGCGCTAAGCAGAAGGCCGCCAAGAGTATTTGGGTGGCCGAAGCCATAAGCAAAGACAAGCCGCCCATTTGGAATAAACTCACGCATTATAATGGCCCCCGTCATCGAGAGCAGCATCACAATGACAATCGAGATGAGCGCTACGATTGCATACGTCTTGCACAGTCTACGCGGCTCAACAAATGACACCGTGAATACCACTAGCAAGTCAATCATCAAGCTATCGCTGTGAGACAGTTCGGCCGACAAGTACATTACCGTTACGCCCAAAGCAAGAACAAGACAGCCGATAACCCCCCATCGCCCGGCACGCACGAAAAGAATAAGGATACATACGGCCATTACGAGAGCATCTGACAGATAACAAAGCTTCAGCGCAGATAGTTCCGGACTCGCCGTCGCAATAGGACTCCACGCTATCATCATAAACACGCGTAGGACAATCGCAAACAGAGCAAGTCGCTCAAGAAGAACAGTCGGTAATCCAACCCTCTTCCCAACCAGTTCCGCGCGACGGCGAGGACCACGTTGAATCGGCACTTCGATTGACGGCGCATTCTCAGACACTATGACAGCCCAGCCTTCCACCTTAAGTGACGCAAAACTCCATGCGCGTCGCGCGGCGATTCTTCGCATTGACCGACATCGGCTCAGGGACGCGCCCGACCCCTTTCACGAAGAGAAAACCAACTGCTCTTACGGCACCACGCTGAGCACATTACTCAACAATCAGTCCTCATCAGTTGAGTATAAACATACGATTCGGCTATCAGTCGCTTAATCCGACCACTTGTGGTTGATTTAAAGCGACGGATTTAAAGCGACGTCAACGTCGGGGAGCGCCATCTTCTATTATTATGGTTCGGGCATGAGAGGCTCATTCCATTCAGTCGCTCACTTCTTAAACTATTGCCCATGCCGAATTAGGCGGGATTTCAAGATGGACCTATCCGTTGTCATAACGATGTACAACACGGAAGCCTATGCCTCGCAGTGCCTCGACAGCGTTGCCTCGCTTCCCGGTGAAAGGTGCGAGATCATAGTCGTAGACGATGGCTCCACGGATGGCACGTCCTCCATCTGCAGGGAATGGGCATCTGGTCGCGACAACGCGCATTTCATTTCTCAGCACAATTCAGGCGTTTCCGTCGCACGCAACGTCGGCATTGGAAAGGCTTCCGCACCCTACATAGCCTTTCTGGATGGAGACGACTGGATCGAACCGGATCTTCTCATGTCGCTACTAGATTGCGCGCTGGAGCACGACCTGGACATCGCCATCGGAGCCTTCTCCTCTAGCTACCGAAACAGAATCGAGCGGTCACGTTTCTTCAACTTCAAACGCCACGTCTTCTCTCAAGACGAAAAGAAGTCACTGGTGAAGAACTGCATGGTGACATGTGACTTTGGCAGACAAGGAATACCCACGAACTGCGGGGTACCCTGGGGCAAGCTATACCGGAGCTCCTTCATTCATGACAAAAGGCTGGGCTTTGTGCCTGGGCTGAAGAGAATGCAGGACAGCGTGTTCAACATATCGGCCTATGCGCAAGCGACGTCCATAGAGGTATTCGATCTGCCCTTCTACAACTATCGCATCTCGTCCCAATCCTCGGTAAACAAATGCAACCCCCATTTCCGCGACGTCGCCATGAGCGTTCTGAAGAATATGAGATGCGCGCTCGCCGAGAACGGCCTGTTCGATTCATGCAGGGGCGTGTACACCACAAAAGAGTTTCTCCTGTTGCTAGAGACCATCCGGCTCGCGGTTATATCGGATGGAAGCCTCGGACTGCTTGGCAAGCGAAAGAAAATTGCCGAGCTTTCGAACGACAGCGTCTTTCGGGAGGGGGTCTGCAATTGCGATCCAGGCCTGCTCACGAGGAAAGAAAATGTGCAGCGCCAACTAATACAGCGACGCTTATACATGCCCTTTTGCATCACGTTGATGATCAGGAGATCCATTAAAAAGAAATCGATGTTCGCGTGAGGCCACCAACCCAAGCCAGCACAGGACAGCGGCTTCTTCGCGCCAAAGGCTAGCGACCGGTCGAGTGGAACAGGTGCCGAAGGGTCGTATACGCCGGTCCGTAGTCAAATGGCAGCACGATCATCGACTTCATGAAGCCGATCCTCCAGGTGGACCCAAAGAAGTCGCGCTTCAGCAGCGAGGGATGAGCGACGTAGTCCGCCCTCCCCCGTCTTTCGACGATATGCTTCGTCTCGCCGAAGTCGAGGAACTCAAGGTCGCCGAACAGCCTCACGAGGTCAACGGTGGGACGCGTCCCGCAACGATGCACGCCCGCAAGGGCATCCTCGCTGTCCATCGGGCCGACCTCGGCCAGGCCGAGCCGGACAGCGTCCGAAAGGAACCGTCTCGCGCCATCCTGCACCGACCGTATCAACTGCAGGCTTTCCGGAGCGAGCTCGCAGGATTCCATGAGCGGAACAATACGGGACCCCGACACGACGTAGCCGCTCGTTATGCCGTCGCCGCTGGCAAAGAACGACTCGAAGAGTCCCCAATACCCTGCCATCAGCGACTCGCCGTCGCGCGAGAGGTCGTTATATACATACCCCTCCGAGTCAAGGTCCTCCGTCTTGGTCGTTCCGATGTAGCGCCCCCGCAGGCGTCCCCGCACCACCCTCTCGAGCGCACGCTGCGCAGAACCATGCCACCCCACATCGACCAGGGCACACCCGTCAGAAAGCCCCTCCTGCCTCACGTACTCCTCGAGAAGGCGCCGCATCTGCGCCGCATTGCCGCGCACCGCCCGCAGAATGCCCTGCGAGGCACGGACGACGCGAGGGTCGGCGAAGAACGCGTCCCTGTCAAACGCCTCGTCGGCGGAAATCGAGTCGGAGGGATCAAGGGCGGGCACGAAATCCTCGTCGTACTTGATGCCCACTGCCGAGCAGAAGGCGTATGCGGTCATCACCCTGGGGAAGCCCACCGCATCTCGCAGATCTTCCAGAGTGCTGCATCCCTCCAACGCCGAGCTGTTCATCGTCCTGCGAGACACTCGCAGGTAGCGGGTGGTCGAGGACTCGGAGGGATACAGCAGCCTATAGCACTCGAGGATGAACTTCGCGTCGCGTGCGAGGAAGAAGGCCTCCCCCATGCCCTTCGCCGCAAGCTCCTCCTTCAGCCACTGGCAGAAGCCCAGCATCAACGGACCGAGGGTTCGGTATCCCACCTCGAACTCGGGCGACTCGCCGGAGCACCGATGTGACAGGAGTGGGTCGAGCCTATCGGACAGATCGACACGCGCGTGGTGGTGGCCGAGCTTGCCGAGCAGCTTGCTCTGAACGCGATCGCCGACATAGAAGGGCTTGACGCCAGAGAGGCGGGCGCCCCTCACGTCGGCCGCCAGCGAGTCGCCGACGTGGAGGACCCTGTCCGGCTCCACGCTCAGTTCGCGCGCAACGCTGGCCAGCAGCCGCCCGTCCGACTTCCCGCATCCCCACTCGCAGGACACGAAGATGCATTCCGTCTCCTCATAGCCGTTCTCCTCGAGCAGCCCGGACAAGACCTCGGACGAGAGGTACATGTCTGAGGTGACGACGATCCTCTTACCGCACGCGACCGCCTCGTCGTACATCGCACGCACGTCCGGCCTTGCAAAAAGCACCCTCCGCTCGCAATCGACCTCAAGCCGCTTGAGCTCATCGCGCTCGCTCGGAGTAAGAATGGGCAGGGAGCCGTATATCTCGTCGAGCGTCATGGGGCGACCATGCACCGATGTGTCGTCCGCGGCCGCCCTCGCCCTCGCAAACGCGCCATCGCACTCGAGCGGAAGCCCAGACCAACGGGCGAACGCCAGATCGAAAACGAAGTTTGGGCTGGAGCAGGCGCGCTGGAGGAGCGTGCCGAACACGTCGAACGAGACCACGTCGACGTCGGAGAGAAGCTCCGTGAACCTGCTCCTCGAGGCATCACCAGAAAGCTCATGCATGACGATAAACCTCCTCCAAATACGCAACACTGGCCCCCACAGAGAAGCCAGCGGCTGCCACGTCGTCCGAATAAGCACGCCTTTCAGAATGGCGCACCGCTTCATCAGAAACCGCCACCGCCCACGCGGCAGAGCCTTCGGAGAGCGGTACCATCCTCACCAGAGGCGTAACGCATGCCTCGTCCTGGATGGCCTCGCTCACGACACACGGGAGCCCCGAGCATTGAGCTTCGATAAGTGAGTAAGGAAGTCCTTCAAAAAATGACGGCATCAGAAACGCATCGAGGGCACAGTAGTAGTCCTCGGGATTCTCGACCGATGGGATGTGGGTGTACAGATCCGCGACCCCGAGTCTCTCTGCCAGCAACAACGTCTCCCCCTCAAGGCTGCCATCCCCTATGAGCAGAAGCCGTGCATCCACACCAGACGCGATAAGCTCAGCCAAGACGCGGACCGAGAAGAGCGGGTTCTTTTGCTCCGAGATTCTACCGAGGCTTCCCACGACGAGCGTCTTCTCTCCAACGCCGAGGTTCTTGCGCACGCTTCCACGCGCCTCGACGTCGAAGGCAAAGCGACTCGTGTCTATCCCGTTTGGGAGGAACTGGAATGGTGACCCCGCGAAGAGGTAGGCTCCCGCCTCCTCCGAGCACGCAAGCCTGACCGTCGCAGCCCTCTCCCAAAGCCTTTGGCCAATACGATGAAGCACAGACTTCAGCGCACGCGCCACACCGGTGAAGTCCGAATTATGCGAGTGCGCAACCCTCACGGGCACGCCACACTGGCGCGCAATGTCCACATAGGCAAGAGTCGAGCCGTTCATCGCATTAACGTGCACAATATCGACATCGCCCCTAGAGAGCCTCTCGCGCCACATTTTCGTCCCAACGCGAAAGCGGCGCACCAAACTGGGCATCTCACCCGGAAAGGCCGCGGTCCTCGGAACTCCAAGCGACGCAAGTTCGTCATCAAAACCGTCATACCAATCGTATGCAGACCAAATCTCAAACGAGTATCTCTCTGTACCTAGAACACGAATGGCATTCATGACAAACGTCTCAATACCACCGTGCCCCCAAGCCTCTTGAAAAATAAGAATGGTTATTCTGTCTTCATTCACGTCCACATTACCCTTCGTCAACGCATAAAGAACAAGGCAGCAGGAGAGAAAAGCGCGGCAAGCGAGACTGTCGAATGCCTCTTCGACTAGCCTTGCGACGAGCGCCCCTTAGAAGTTTCCTCAACAACTGGCTCATACCGCAAGCCCTCGGCTAAGCTGGAGTAAAGCGTCCTGAGCTTACCGATCCTGTCGCCTTTGGAGCGCAACAGAACGTTGGCTGTCGTAAACCCTGCCTTCGCCACGAGATACGCCCAGCCCTTGGCGCCATACCGACGGTAGAGGTGAACGTCGTTCCTGTACAAGTAGCGATAGCGCCAAACGCGGTCGGGCGAATCGCGGGCAAAGTCCACTTTCATGTTGACTGCCGTATTATGAAGTACGGTGCTACTCGGAACCATGTAACACGTGAACTGCTCTGAGATCCTCGAAGTGTATTCGTAGTCGTCGGAGTAGATAACGTAGTCGGCAATGGGATAGCCGATCTGTTTTACGGCATCAGCATTCAAATAGAGGGATGCCATGGCCGCAATCTTAACGGGCACCAAACCCAAATGACGGTCCCGATCCCCCACAAAAGAGAATACGCCAGTCTTCTGAATATTGGCTTTACACGGAGTGCCGTCTTTCCACCTGGCAAAGCTCGAGAGGAATCCCCAATCCCCTTCCAGAAACTCATCCGCATCCGCAAGCCTCTTCAGAGCAGTCGCATCGGGAACGACGTCATCATCCATGACCCAAATCCGAGAATAGCCAGCCTCGTATGCCTCTTTCACGCCATGATAGAAACCACCAGCAGAGCCGGTATTCTCGCCAGTGTCGACAAAACGAACACCCGAATCGGTGCAGCCGCTAAGAAACTCGGCGGTTCCATCCGTGCTTCCGTTGTTGACCACTAGGACGTCACAGGTCGCACCATCCTGATTTCGGATTGCCTGGATGCAGGCCTTGAGTTGATCGAGACGGTTATACGTCACTACGACAGCGACTATTTTTTTGTCAGGTGACATCAGTAGCTCCCGTCGCCGCGCAATACTGCACCAAAGGTCCTAGCGATAATCTTGACATCTGTCAAAATTGACATGTCCTGGATGTAGTCGAGGTCGAGCTCAACCCACTCCTCCCAGTCAATTCTAGATCGACCCATCACCTGCCAGTAGCAGGTGAGCCCAGGCTTAACGAGGAGTCTCTGCTCCTCGTGGGGCGTGAACTCCTTGGTGCGCTGAATGGCACGGGGCCCAACGATGGACATTTCGCCCTTGATGATATTCACAAGCTGGGGGAGCTCGTCAATGGAGGTCTTGCGGATGAAGTCCCCCACCTTAGTGATGCGGGGGTCGTTCTCGATCTTGAAGGCAGGCCCCGTCTGCTCGTTCTGCTTGAGCAGGTCCTTGAGCTTAGACTCCGCGTCACGGTACATCGAGCGGAACTTGTACATCTTGAAGGGCTTACCGTCGAGCCCCTCACGAGGCGCCGCATAGATGACGGGCCGACCGTCCTCGATCATGATCGCAATGGCAGCGCCGAGCAAAACTGGCGAGAGAACAACGAGGGCGCTACTCGAGAGCACAATGTCTGCGGCACGCTTGACGACCTTGTAGTAGAGAGGTTTGCCGTCGCGCACGAGCTTCATGTTCTCTCTGTCAACGAGGGCGCGACGAGCGAGACGCTCGGGACTAACCTGGAACTTCTTGGCTGGAGCCTCTTCGGCAGCCTCGTTGGCTGCAATCGTTGCTGCCTCTGACATACTCTCCCCCTAGCTCTAGTCGCGTCCAAAGAGGTCACGCGTATATACCTTATCCTGCACGTCGGCAAGTTCGCCGTTCCACCTGTTGGCAACGATCACGTCGCACCGATTCTTGAGCTCATCCAAGTCATGAGTCACCTCATGGCCAAAATAGCTCCCCCCATCGAACGTGGGCTCGAATACAAGCATGGGAACACGATGCTCTTGAAGCCTACGCATGATGCCCTGGATGGAGCTAGCGCGGAAGTTATCGCTCCCGCTCTTCATGGTAAGGCGATAGACGCCAACGAGAGGCGCCCTCCCCTCCTCGAACACAATACGCATGACCCGGTCCATGACCTCATCTGCAACGAAGTTCTTCCGTACCCTATTCGCCTCGACGATGGCACCAACGAGCGACTGCGGAACGTCCTCATAGTTGGCAAGCAGCTGCTTGGTGTCCTTGGGCAGGCAGTAACCGCCATAGCCGAAGGACGGGTTGTTGTAGTGGCTGCCCACGCGCGGGTCCAGGCACACGCCCTCGATGACCTTGCGGGCATCCAGGCCCTTCGAGGCGGCATAGGTGTCGAGCTCGTTGAAGTAGGAGACGCGAAGCGCCAGGTACGTGTTGGCGAAGAGCTTCACGGCCTCGGCCTCGGTCGACCCCATGACGAGGGTCGGCACGTCCTCGTCCTCGGCCCCTTCGGCGAGAAGCGCGGCAAACTCGTCGGCCTTGGCCTTCTGGGCCGCATCCTCCGCGTCACACCCCACCACGATGCGGCTGGGATGAAGGTTGTCGTAGAGGGCCTTGCCCTCGCGAAGGAACTCTGGCGAGAACAGGATGTTCCGATCCCCCAGCTGCTCGCGCAGGCGGGCCGTGTAGCCGACAGGGACCGTAGACTTGATAACGATGGTCGCGCCTTGGTTCACGGCCCTAGCGGCCTCCACAACGGCCTCGACGGCTGACGTATCGAAGAAGTTCGTGGTCGTATCGTAGTTCGTGGGAGCGGCGATGACGATCCAGTCGGCATCCGCATACCCATCAGCAGAGTCGCACGTGGCGCGAAGGCTCAGCGCTCCCGAAGAAAGGGCCTGATCTAGCTCAGAGTCTTGTATGGGCGAACGGCCAGCGTTGACAATCTCGACCTTGCTGGGAACCACATCGACCCCAACGACGTCGTGGTGACGCGCCAGCAGCGCCGCGACCGAGAGGCCCACGTATCCGAGCCCTGCCACCGCAACCTTCAAACCCAGCCTCCTCAGAACAGACCCGGCGAAGCCAGGCCCTGCAGTCTATGCATGAGCCAGACAAACGCCTTGGGGACCCCGCCCGCATCAGTCACGAAACAAACCTATAACTTTCAAATTTTTCACATCATATACAACAGTTATTGTCGGCACACACATAGAAGGACTCTTGTAGACCACATGTGGCCCGCGTGACCCTTCGACGGCCCTTTTCGCCGCCCGTTTAGTTGTCGATTTATCGTTTCTCGGTCCGCCAAGGGGCACCCCTAGAGCTCCATCTTTACAATTACGCTTTGGGCGGTAACGAGTCGCTCCATTCAGGCGCCCACGATTTAAACGCCCATCTTTAACGGTTGGCACCACGACTATCATTTGTATGTCAAATATGGGACCACCGCAGCCTTCACCCGTCGCCCGTCTCCCAATCGCAGCTCCCAACCCACCACCGGACGCCACGCGCCAACGTATCGACACGAATCGTCGCAGGCGTGGCACAGCGCTTGCGCGGGAAAACAACATCATCCGGCGCAAGCGCTAAGTAAACCTAAGAGTACATCACGTCAACATTAAACTGAGACTAGAGGAATGAGACGCGATATGTGCCTAACGGATACAGATTATCAGAGCTGTCGCCGCGTCTCACCCAACACACGTTGATACATTACATAGACGCTTTCGTTCGAATCGTGTGCCGCAAAGCGCCTCGAGGCTTCGACGAATTACTTAGAGATGCCCTCCATGTCAATCGACCCATCAAGAATGTCCTTCAAGCGCTTGCCCCAAAGAGGCTCAATGGACGGCCTCCTATGGCGAATGGATCGGCGGCCGAGCGGGTGTTCTCGTGGTATCGCCACTCGAGGCGGCGTTGGAAGTCGGCGCTGCCGATGTGCTCGATCTTGCGAACGATCCGCAAGTCGCAAACGCAATCGGAACGTCGTCATTCCTCGTACCAGCGGGCTTGACGCACAAACCATCGCCGACCATGCTCGAGCACGTAAACATACCGTACCGCTTGAACTCAAACGGGACCCCGAGCGCCTCGCCAACGGCCCGACCTCAGACGCAGTCGCACAAAGCTGCCTTCGTCTCTGGTCCGCGCACACGATCTCATCTGACTGATGTGACTAGATTTCAACGCGCGGATGATTGATGCCAGCCGCGACCTTACAATAGAGGGCCTGGCTCTTCTCGGCCGCTGGGATGGCGCTTTCCTACTTCCCGGTGGCGTCGAAGACGGCGGAGAAGGTGCGCAGGACGATGTTGAAGTCGAGCGTGGCGGATGCGTGGCGAGCATAGTAGAGCTCGAGCTGCTGGCGGCTGCCGTCGGCGTAGGTGGCGTCGTTTCTCGCCTGCACCTGCCACCAGCCCGTGACGCCGGGCTTGCAGCCGAGGAACTCGTCGAGGTCGTCGCCGTAGTGCGCGAGCTCCTCGTCGACGATCGGGCGCGGGCCGACGACGCTCATCTCACCCTTGAGGACGTTGACGAACTGGGGGAACTCGTCGAGGGAGGTCTTGCGCAGGATGCGGCCGACGGCCGTGATGCGCGGGTCGTCCTCCACCTTGCGCTCACGCTCCCACTCGGCGAGCTGCTCGGGCGTGAAGTACTTCTCGACGTCGTTGGCGTCGGCCACCATGGAGCGGAACTTGTAGAGGTTGAAGTGGCGGCCGTGCAGGCCGACGCGGCGCTGCGTGTAGAAGGGCGAACCCTTGCTCTGCAGGGCGATCACGAGGCAGAGGATCGCGCCCGGGATGACCATGAGCACCAGCACCACGAGGCTGAAGAGGATGTCGAACGCGCGCTTGAGGACGTGCGCGTAGAGCCACCCTCCCCTTCCGGCGTAGTTGATGGTGGACAGCTCGCCGAAGTAGCCGAGCGTAGCGCCCTGGATGGTAGGGTCGATGAGGTCGAGTGCGACGTGGCAGGTGGCGCCCATCTGCGCGGCGGCGTCCACGAGGGTGGTGAGGTGGACCTTGGTGGCGTGCGGGGTGGAGACGAAGACGTCATTGACATCGAGGTCGGAGAGTGCGGCGGAAAGGCCACCCAGCTCGCAGTCGATCGCCTTTCCCGAAACGTCGCCGCAGAGGCGTCCCTCAGGCCTGAACGTGAGCCAGCCCAAGACCTCGTAGGTTTGGCCAATGACGAACCTCTTCTCCAGCTCATCGCGCATGCCCTCATCGATCACCATGAGAACGGTAGAACGAGCGCCGGTACGGCCGAACAGGGCCCGCACAAGCCACTTGAACGTCACGCGAACCACGAACATCACGCCGATGCAAATCAGCGTGAACCAGATCAGAACCAGGCGAGACGGCATGGGCTCCGCATGCATGACAAGCGCCAGAAATGAAATACCAAGCACAAGCATGGCAACATAGGCAATCACGACGCCGAGCTCCTGAACGGCGCGACGCTTCATGAAGCCTCGATTAAGGTGGATGGCGTAGTTGAAAAACGTGACCAGCAACACCAGCGACAGGTAGACGATGCGATTGGTGCGAGCTTCAGACGGCTCGATGTGATCGCCGAAACGAATCGACACGGACGCCCAATATGCGGACAGTATGCATGCGACATCCATTGCCCAGAGTGCGAGCCTTCTTAGTGTTCCGCCCTTGTCCATTCGCTTCCCGTAGTCGAGTGATTAGTCATACTAATTCATATTAGCAGCCGGAGTCGACGAGCTTCCTCGCATGCGCCACAGAGGCGCTGACGTGTCGCAAAAAAGCATCGAAGCTACAACGACCCCGTGAGAGGCCGTTTCCACGTCGCATTCTCACGGGATTTCACTTTGCCAAAAGCATCCAATCCAAAAAGGGAGAACGTTTTGACTATCTTTCGGTGCGCGTTTGCAATTGTGAAGGGCGTCATTTCGGAACGAAACAATTATCCGATTACGCAAAACAATTCGCCGCGCACCAACAAAGCGAACGCGATTCAGATAATCCATCTTTGCGCTGATCGGTCGCAGGCAAGGGGCAGGCTCTTCTCCCCCGCTTGGGGCGTGGGGGAGACGGGGCTACTTGGCGTGCGTGGTGGAGACGGCCCACTGGCCGCAGCGCTTGAGCATATCCATGCGCATGGCGACGTAGGCCGCGACCACGCCGAGCTCCTGGACGGCGCGGCGGCGCATGAAGCCGCGGTTGATGTGGAGGGCGTAGTTGAGGAAGGTGACCAGCAGGACGAGCGAGAGGTAGACGATGCGGTTGGTGCGGACCTCTGCGGGGGCGACGCCGGCCTCGGCGAAGCGGACCTGGACGGCAGCCCAGAAGGACGCCAGGACGCAGGCAACGTCCATCGCCCAGAGGGCGAGCCTTCTGAGGGTTCCGCTTCTGTCCATTGGCTTCCTGTTGTTGGTGGCTGATTGGTCACACTAATGACAGCAGGCAGGGGCGATGGGGCGGACGCGGGGGCCTTTCTGCGCTGAGCCGGAAGGTCAAGCAGAAGGAATGGATCACTGTGCTGTCCCCGGAGGAATCAAAAAGTGTGATTCTGCAACTTTTGGGCGTTTCAAAAAGTGCGATATTGCAATAAGGCGTCGCGAGCAGAATTCTCACAGCTTGCTTAGGCTAGCCTAGTCGCCAGCCGCAAGGCCTAAGAATTGCAGCGCACTTATTGACGCTTCTCAAGCATTTTGGGCATGGCGGATAATCGGTGACTATGAAAGCTGTTCGCCGAGCCAATTGCAGAACTCGTTTGAATTCACGTAGAAGTTGGGATAAGCAATCTTCAAATCGTCCGCCGACGAGGCACGGGCAAGCAGGAAGATCCCTGCATCGTCACCCTCTTCCAACTCGGCATAACGCCTCACTGCCTTATTCGCGCAATCCGAATCATATACCTCAAGCTCAATCGTCTGATAAGCAAAGTAAGCCTTAATGACGCACAGGTTGGCGCGGCAAACCCCTTCAGCTCCATCAGTCATCGCATACATCGAGTCCGCAGTAGCTTCTAGCCGTTCAAACACATGCAGCTTTTCCTCAAGTACCTTTAGCTCCTCACGAAGCCCCTCGGCATCACTCGTAGACTCGGTCATGAGGTCGCTAATCAACCTGAAGTAGCGATCATAATCCTTCGGCGCTCGACCTCGTTTAAGTCCAACGTCGGACACCGTATCAAACAACTCAACAGTTGTCGCCCAAAGATGCTGTTTGTGAGACCGGATTTGAATCTCTGTCAGCATGTTCTGCAAATGGAGCTGGTCAAAGTTGCGCTTATAGGACAAGTGAATGCCCCTGTATCCATTCTCCTTTGGATCCTTGATGTAGTCGTTTATGACTCGAATATTTTTACCATCGAAGCCCTCAATCGCCTTACTTAATCGATAGACTTCTTCATCGTCGCGAACAATTAAGCGCGCGCCAGAGATATCACCCATGCGATCAAGATTATGCTTGGGGTCTGCTCTGAGCTTGTCGATAATGGTATCCAGGCGTTTGATTCTGCCAACAAGAATTGGCGAGCAAATGTCACCACAAGCAGACTCAAGCACGTCCAGAGCCTCTCGTAGCACCTCAATATGAATGAAGCGCCAGAGATTTACAGTTTCTAGCGCTTCATCTAATCTTGGCTGCTGGGTTCCGCCATCAGCTAAGAATTTACCTGCTTTTCTAACCTTCTTTTTCCCAACGCCATACGAGTCCATTAGGCAAAAAGAGGGTTGCTGGGATCGGGATAATATGAAGATATGGCCGATGGCTCTATCTCTCCGTTGCATCTCTCCGAAGGCGCGGCGTCTCCACGCGCATCCTTCCACGGCGCCTCGGCATGACTCAGTTCCCTAAGATCTTCACCCGAAAGCATGCCAAGCTTTTCCACAACAGTTCGAACAATCTCTTGATCCGCTTTAGACAACTTAGAGGAATCACCAATCGATTCAAAATCAGAAGGAGTCACCACATAGCGCCTGGCATGCGCCTTGAACAGAGCCGGAGAAACGGGACCATTCACCCATGCCTCTACCCTTTCGGGAAACATGACTTGTCCACGCTCCACCAAACTGAGGACTTGGCAATAATAGACCAGCTTCTCTAGCTTCATGGTTGAAACCGGACCCGAAGCGTCCAAGACGCCCTTTGCAACGTCAAATACAGATGCCATCATCCTCACCTCCCTGTGAATCTATGTATTAAAGCTACCCCCTCGACCGGACAATAATTACGTCGAATCATCAGAATGCTATAGATTAACGCATATTACACTTTTTTCGGTTCCCCACCACGCCGTCTCAGTTCGCCACCCAAAAGCGATATCCATGAGCAACCGTGACAATTGACCGGCGCATAGCCATTCGCGTACGAAACAACCAGATGCTTCGTTATCGCAAAAAACGGCCGTGAAAAGACCGGCGGTAATAACTCCACGCTCGCCAACGATAGTCATGGCGTAATGCCCCGCCAGCGGATTGTCGCTACTTAATAACTCGGCCAACTAATAAGTAGCTCAGTTCAGGGCCTTTTGAAACCCACAGTCACTATGACCTTCTCGGTGAGCGATGAGTGGGCGCTAGATCCTCTCAAACACAAGCGTCGCCTGGATGCGGTCGCCGCCGGCAAAGCCGCTACTGTGAGCAGATGCCGTAGTAATGGTGTGAAGCCTATAGCCCTTTGCAGCCTGACGATTGATGACGTTCTCAAGCTCAGTTAGATTTCCCGAACCCGTTCCAATGAACTTCTCTTTAAGCGTAACCTGGAGCACTACATACGGCTTCTGCTTTGAAGCCTTCGGTGAACGAGCGGGTTCCGATTGGCCGTCATTTACCGACGCCATCGTCGAGGATGCCTCTTCCATGATGCGATCCATGAGTCCCATAGCCTTATCTTCCTTCCCATAGTCACCGACGTGGCATCAGTTTACAACAGCAACTGAACTAATTGGCCTAAGCCATTGGGGCCTTAAGCAGGAACGACGTCCACGCAAAGCCCCAAGAGTCGACTCACCAGGAGGAGTTGAGCACGCTAGAGCAAGTCCTTGAAATCGGTCGTCTCCAGGGGATAGATCGGATAGCATCATGCGCGCGAGCAGGTCATTACCATCCTTAGCAACAGGCGTGATGTAGCTAGGTCGGAAGCATTTCAGCCGATTATGTAGCTAAGTCGGAAAGATTTCGCCCGATTATGTAGCTAAGTCGGAAAGATTTCGCCAGATTTTGTAGCTAAGTCGGAAAATGCGCGCAATGCAAGGAAGCGGTTCTTGAAGGAGCGGGGTCGCAAGTTTAGCATTGAAGCATAGAAAAAACGGTTCGACCGTTTTGCAGAGTGGTGGCCTCCCCCATGGAGGAAACCACTCATTTTATTTGCGCCAGGGACGAATCTCGAGCCCAAGCTCCAACACGGAATCAAGCTCGACGATGGTGCGCAACGTCACGTTTGCCTCGCCGGACAGAATGTGAGAGGCCTGACTGGGCTTCTTTCCAAGCTCGCTCGCCAGAAGTCGGCATCTCGAAGGTCTTCAGGGGATATCTCAACATCCCGACTGTCACCCAGGCGGTAGGCGTGTTCGTCTTCGTGCGCTATGCATGCGAACGCAATAACGTCGTGACGCAACGCATCACAGCCCTCTGCACCGCAATCGCCCCACAGACCTTTGGCGTGCACCTCATTCACTGGTACGTGCTGAACCTGATTAAGCGCAGCGGGATGGTTCCGATCCACTCCATTGTTTACCGTACGGTGGGATCGCTCCTCGTTTTCTGCCTCTGCATACTGCTCACGTGGTTGTTCAGGTCAGCCATCTCGGGGATTAGATTCATGTCGGCGCAAAGGAAAACCGAGGCCGCGTAGCTCACGGGTGCCAAGTGACGCACAGGACTCGATCAAGGCGAGGTCCTTCTCGGCAGCTTGGGTGCGCTTCGCTACTTGCCGGCTCCGTCGAAGACGACGGAGAAGGTGCGCAGGACGATGTTGAGGTCGAGCGTGGCCGAGGCGTGGCGGGCGTAGTAGAGCTCGAGCTGCTGGCGGCTGCCGTCGGCGTAAGTGGCGTCGTTTCTGGCCTGCACCTGCCACCAGCCCGTGACGCCGGGCTTGCAGCTGAGGAACTCGTCGAGGTCGTCGCCGTAGTGGGCGAGCTCATCGTCGACGATCGGGCGCGGGCCGACTGGAAATCAAGCCGAGATGGAGGGGTCATGATCAACGCGCTGGCCCTTGCTGGCTGGCTGACGCAGATGTTCGGAACGCTTGCCCTCTCGTCCCCCGAAGCCGGCATCTCCAAGGTCTTCAAGGGATACCTCAATATTCCGGCCGTCGCCCAGGCGATATGCGTGTTTGTCTTCGTGCGCCATGCGTGCGAGAGGAATGGCGCCGCGACGCAAAAAACCCGACAAATGACTGAACGGAAAAGTCAATTGAATGTCGGGTGATCATCCATTTCAAGCGCCAGTGACTCTGACTAATCTAAGGACTCATAGGTCGCGACTACAATCATCTCGTTTTGAATCTTCGCGTGCTTACAAATAACGTACTGCTTAACCACACTCAGGATGCATCATGAGGCATAGGGGGGTGTTCCCATAGTTTTGTCAACCAGGACGCCCGCACTTAGATTCGGTTAATCTGCATAGCGACACGGGCCCCTCCTCGAGGGGCCTTTCTCTTCCGTCTCTCGGTGGACTTGCTACAGTGTCTGGCGCCGCAACAGCGCGTCCTCTCGATAAGGCATGCGATCCCTCATCACGGCATATATGACTTTCATCCTCTTTCGCGCGGTGGCCTTCAACGCCGCCTTGTGCGTCATTCCTCGGAAGCGGCAGGAGTCGTAGTACTCGCGAAAGTACCCCTTGGCCCTTAGGAGGCTGTTGCAGCTGAATATCAGCACGTTCTTCAGCTGCTTGTTCCCCTGTCGCGACGCCGAGACGGAGTTCAGCGACGTGCCCGACTGCCGGTTCCTGGGAGTCAGCCCGCAGTAGCTCGCGAGGTGGTCGTGGTCTGCGAAGTCCTCGATCCTAACGTTGAGCACGAGCTGCGTCGCCGTCCTCCGGGCGATCCCGGGGATCGTCAGCAGGCATTGGTAGGTCTCTTCTTCCATGACCTGCTCGTCGATGAGCCTTTCGAGCTCCTCTATCTGCTCCGTGTCCTCGCGGATTCTGCGCGCGATCATCGGGACGAGGACCGTCTCGGCTTTCACTTGCTGCTCGGTGGGCCTCGTGGCCATCCCGAGGCTCCTCCATACCGCCTCGGCCCTCTCCCGGGGCGCCTGCGAGGCGGCGCGAAGGAAGCGCCGCCTTCCTGCGTCGAGGACGTTCCACGGCCCACCAAGCCTCTCGAGAACTGCGATGCACCACGCCGCCTCGGGTTCCAGCCTGCGCTCGAAGTCAGGATTGGACTCGAGCGGCAGGGAGCGCAGCCGATTGACCTGGTGCGTCCTGTCCTTGATCAGGTCTGCGCGTTGGGCCTCGAGCCTGCGGGTTCCCTCGAGGTCATCCTCCTCGGGAACCGGCCTCAGCGACTGCGGAACCCCCATCGCCGTTCTGGCGATGACCTCGGCGTCCCGCGCGTCGGTCTTCGCGTCACCGGGAAAGAGCGACGACGCCCTGTTCGCCGAGATGCCGGGAAGGTATGCGACCTCGACGCCCGCGGCACGGGCGCGCCTGATCGCCAGCATGCCGATGTTCCTGCGTTGGTCGACGACGACCAGGGGAGTCCCCAGCTCGGCCGCGTCCGCGATCACCCTGTCCATCGCGGCCTCGGAGTTGTCGACGCCCGTGCTGAAGGCGTCGCGACCGTCCGCCAGGACGGCGTGAGCGTGGTGGGCCCGCTTGCCGACGTCGAATCCGACGTAGAGGTCGTAGGGCCCTTCGAAGCCATGCATGATGTATCCTCCAACCAAGTCGGCCGGCCGAAGGCCCGCGCGAGGACACCCACATTACCGAGCCGTCTGGTGCGGCAGGTTCCCATTAGTCCACGACGCGCGCCGCGCCGCCCTCCGCTGGCAACACCCCCCGGGCCCTCGATGGGGCAGGGGCATACGGCCATGCGGGGGCGGCCGGTCGGCGGCCCCATGCTGGGGTTGAGAGAAAGATAGCCCCGGCCGTCGCCGGGGCTATAACTCAATCCGCGAGGGGCTATTTCGAACTGTAATGGGGTTGTCGACGACCTGACCGACGACGACCTGGTACTGGCCTTGGGCATGCATGACCTTGATGACGTCCCTGGTGGCCTGGAGCTTCTCGTCGTCGGCCTTCGACTCGTCCTTCGGCCTGACGCGAAGCCGAGTGATGCAGTGTGCGACGGAGTTGATGATCCACCTACCGCCAACGAGCCCGATGATCGTCTTCGCGAGCTCGGTGTAGTCCTTGACCACGGCAAGCCCCTTTCCCCTATCGCAACCAGACCCCATGTCTAGTGCATTTCAACAAATATGAAACTATCTATCTGCATTGCCCTTGCGGGACGCAAGCATTCCGCCAATCAGTTCGTGCTGGATATCAACCCGTTGACGTGCATCAAGAGATACAGGAGCTCCTCCTCATTGCAGCGCCAGCCCATCTCGTCACGCAGCCAGGCGTCAACCTTCGAGACACAGGCGTACGCATCGGGAAAGTCATCGACCGCCTGTCTGAACAGCGAACGATTGGTGGTCTCGCTAACGACTCCGCGGGAGAAGCGCCCGACCAGAAAGCGAACGTGGGCGGCGAAGCGGGCGAACTCGTAGGAGTGTCCGCAGCAATGGAGAAGGACTCTTCGATCAGCTCGACGATCTTCTCGATGACGCGCGTCGATTCCATGACGTAGTGCATGTTGGTGGGCACGGCGGAGTCCATGCCGGGCGCGCCCTCGGAGTTCACGATGTGAAGCGCATTGTTGACGGCCTCGGCCTCGGGAAGCTCGAACCCCGTACGGCTCTTGATCATGCCCACGCCCGTGCGGGCGATCTCGAGCTCCACGGGATAGACTCGACGGACCTCGGCCTCGAGGGAGCTGTGGATGTCGACCCCCTCCTGCAGACGCTTCTGGGCGTACTGGATGTGATCGGCAAGAGTGAACGGAAGGTTGGGGTTGGGCTTGCGGTTGAGCTCGAACGCCACAAGGTCGTTGATGTCGGCCGCGACAATAATGTTCTCGAACGAAAGCGACTTGACCGCAGCGGCGACAGACTTAGAGACCCCACAGAAGGAGCGCTCGACCAGGGAGTCGTCAACCAGCGTGTAGGGCGCCTTGGGAAAGCCGATCCCTTGCCGAAGACAACGACCTCGCTGTCGGAGTCATCCAGCACGAGGGCCACGTTGTTGTTTATCTTCTGGGAGATGAGCATAAAAAAATCCTCACAAGACACCAGGCATGGCAAGGACAGAGAGCGATGGCTCAGCTGACGCTCTTGCGCAAGTGATGCCTCCCGAGGAGTAACAATCTCGCTGGAAAAGACGATGGAAATGCACGCGCGCGATGGCAACAACAAATTCTTCATTTCTTGGCGGCGGTCGCCTAGCGGCATGATGAGTTGGTAAGCATCGCCAACAACCAGCGCCAGCACTCCCCCGTCTGCTACAATCACTCACGCGAAGTGGGCCAGACGATCGCGGGACGCGCTTGCGTGTCATGAGGAAAGTCCGGGCTCCACAGGGCAGGAAGCAGGCTAACGGCCTGGCGGGGTGACCCGACGGAAAGCGCCGCAGAAAAGAAGACTCCCGCTGCTCGCGCAAGCGAGTGAGAGAAAAGCTGAAACGGTGGTGCAAGAGACCACCAGCGTCGTGGCAACACGGCGGCTTGGCAAGCCCCTTCCGGAGCAATCGCAAATAGGAGCGTCATGGTGCGGCCCGCACCGCGCTCGGGTTGCGAGCTAGAGGGCGTCGGTAACGGCGTCAGTAGATAAATGATCGTCCACGACAGAACCCGGCTCATCGGCCCACTTCGCACTATCTTCCCCTGGAAAACCCACTGCACGAGCTCCCGCGCACCGCATCGGACGAGGCTCTTCTCCCCAAAAAACAGAACACTTGTACTACGTGGCTCCTCGCACTAGACTGTATAGAACAGTCGTTCTATTTTTGGAGGCCCTCGTGGACACGCTCGAAAAGCTCGAAATACTTGCCGAGGCGGCAAAGTACGACGTCGCATGTACCTCTTCGGGTGCCCGAAGGGGACCAAAGGCGGGAGCGCTGGGACAGGCGAGCCCGGCAGGATGCTGCCACAGCTTCACCGCGGACGGCCGCTGTGTCACCCTTCTCAAGGTGCTCATGAGCAACGCCTGCAGCTACGACTGCGCCTACTGCGTGAACAGAAGGGGCGCCTCGTGTAAGCGGGCCACCTTTTCGCCGCGTGAGCTCGCCGAGCTCACGGTCGACTTCTACAAGCGCAACTACATCGAGGGGCTGTTTCTGTCGTCCGGCGTGCTGGGCACACCGGACGAGACCACCGAGCGCATGATCTTGTGCCTCGAGATCCTTCGCGGCGAGCTGTGCTTCAACGGCTACGTGCACGCCAAGGTCATCCCGGGAACGTCGGCTGACCTCGTCGACAGGCTGGGGAGGCTCGCGGACAGGCTGAGCGTCAACCTCGAGCTGCCCAGCGCCAAGTCCCTCTCGCTCCTCTGCCCGGACAAGGGAGTCAACAACGTGAAGGCCCCGATGTCGCAGATCTGTTCCAAGAGAAAGCAGGAGGAAGGGGCCCTCACGGACGGGCACCCGAGCCTCCCCTCCCGCCGGAGCGCGTCCGGCGTGGGGCTCGCCACGAACGGTGCAAGGCTCACGCTCAGGAAGACCTCCTCGGTATCAAGCTCAAAGAGGACCTTCGCGCCGGCAGGGCAGTCGACGCAGATCATCATCGGCGCCACGCCAGAGGACGACAACCACATCCTGCAGCTCTCCAGCGCACTCTACCGGCGCTACGACCTCAAGCGCGTGTTCTTCTCGGCCTACATGCCCGTGATGGAGGACGACCGGCTACCCGGACGTGAGACACCCGTGCCGCTTCGTCGCGAGCATCGCCTGTACCAGGCAGACTGGCTCATGCGCTACTACGACTTCTCGGCAGACGAGCTTGCCTCGCCAGATGCCCCGTGGCTCGACCTCGAGGTGGACCCAAAGCTTGCCTGGGCGCTCGCGCACATCGACCGCTTCCCCGTCGAGGCGAACGACGCCCCGCTCGAGGCTCTCCTGCGTGTGCCGGGAATCGGTCCCATCGGGGCAAGGCGCATCATACAGGCAAGGAGGCGCCACCCGCTGGGATTCGACGACCTCAAGCGTCTCAACGTCACGCTCAAGCGGGCAAGGCACTTCCTCACCTGTCACGGCAAGCGCGACGAGAGCTGCCCACTGGACGAGGAGCTCATTCGCAAGAGGGTGGTGAGCGATGCGAGTGCGACAAGCTACAACAGGCGTCGGAGGCAGGCCGAGGGGCAACTCGCGCTCTTCTAGCACGTTGTCCCAGCGCGAGGCTCTCGCCCACAGGAGCGAACACGCAGACGAGGTAGCACCCGAAGTCCAGGAGATCGTCGAACGCGTCAGGAACGCGATATCAGGCTGCGACGGCCTGCTCGTGTCCACCCCGGCGACGCTCGAGGGGGTCCTTGCGGCCGTGGGCGTGGGCTACCTGGCGCACGTCCCCCACGAGCGGATGCGCCTATGCGTCACGAGCTCGGCGCAGCCGATGCTCGGCGAGGCGTTCGAGACGATCCCAGAAGTCCTTCCCGAGGGCCTAGCGGCCCTCGCTCGGCGCGTGTACGCCGGCCTGCAGACAAGGCTCGCCGCCACCTGCCCGCGCGCCCAGGAAGGCAGATGCCCCGCACGCTGCTCTGGCGAGTGCGCGTTCAAGCTCGCTTGGGCATGCGCCTCTGACAGCAAGGGGATGCCCGAAAGCGTCCACCGCTATGTCGTGAGGTGCTTCGCGGAGGGCGCGGGCGCGGCGCAGGATGCCACGGACCCCGTCACCGCAGAGGTTGACGCCCTCGCAAGGCAGGTCATGGGCGAGTGCGAGCACGCACGGCAGTTCGTCCGGTTCTCGCACATGGCCGACGACACGCTAGGCGCGTCCTTCTCGCCCAACGCCGACGTGCTGCCCTTCGTCTCGCGCCACTTCGCGAGGCGCATGCGAGAAGAGCGCTTCTACGTCGTCGATCCCGTCCATGCCACCGCGATATTCCACGACCGCGGGTGGAAAGCCTGCGAGGTCGCGCGTCTCGACGCACGGACGGTCACGGGACTCGCAGGTCGAGGGGACCTCGCCCCGGACGAGCGCTACGTGCGAGCCCTCTGGAAGAGGTTCTACGACGGACTGGAGCTCAAGGGCAGAAACGCTTCCCAGCGCGGCTATGACCTGCGCAAGGGCTGGATGCCCGTACGATTCTGGAGAGGGCTCTTCGAGCTTGACCCCCGCTCCGACGACCCGGGTCCCCACGTGCCCGAGCGCTACCGGGGAGGACACCGCAACAGGCCCGCCTAAGACGAAAAGGCCCCTCCCATGGGAGGGACCTTGCTTTGGAAGTCGCAATTCTGTCGGTGGGCCTTCGCTATACGCTAGTCGAGGTCGCTGAAGTCCATGTTGCCAGCAAAGCCGTTGGTGTCCTGCTCTGCGATCGGCGCGGGAGCGGCAACGGGAGCGGGGGCAACAGGAGTCTGCGCAGCGGGCTTTGAGCCGTTCGGGGTGCTGAGGCTCTGCTGCGGGAAGACGGCGTCGGCATCGTCGATGAAGTGCTGCAGGAGCTTCTTGTACTCGCTGCGGAAGTC
This sequence comes from Parafannyhessea umbonata, assembly GCF_900111255.1. Classification (GTDB taxonomy): domain Bacteria; phylum Actinomycetota; class Coriobacteriia; order Coriobacteriales; family Atopobiaceae; genus Olsenella_J; species Olsenella_J umbonata_A. The sequence goes on along the minus strand of NZ_FOGP01000001.1, from coordinate 537,276 downwards.
CTCGCGGGACTGCTTCAGACGATCAATCTCATCAAGCTCGTTCTGCTTCTCGGCCAGGGCCTGGCGAATGACCTCGCGAGCCTTCTGGTCAGCCTCGTTGCGAATGTTCTCGGCGTTGGCGCGGGCGTCGGCGACAAGCTTGTCAGCGCTCTGCTGAGCGACGATGAGGACCTGGGAGATCTGGTGCTCGGAGGCGGAGTAGTCGGGTGCGGGAGCGGGAGCGGCAACGGGCGCGGGAGCGGTGCCCTGCTCCTTGAGCTGGGCAACCTGGGCCTGAGCGGCAGCGAGTTGCTGCTCGGTGGTGTTGAGACGACCCTTGAGGTCGGCGATCTTCTGGAGCATCGCGTCGACCTCGGTGGCAAGCTGGTCGAGGAATGCGTCGACCTCTTCGGTGTTGTAGCCGTCCTCATGCTTCTTGGCCTGGTCAAACGTCATCTGTTCAATGTCTGCTGGGGTGATAGCCATAATGTTCCCTTTCAACTATGTCTCATGCTACGTCAGCAGTGCGTTTTACCGCTTTAGGTAGTATAACCCGAATCCTAAATGAGTATTCGCTGCATCAGCCTAAGGATAACCTCAAGGACGAGTATCGCGAGGACGGGCGAGAAGTCCACTCCGCCAAGGGGCGGAACGAATCGCCTAAAGAGACCGACGTAGGGCTCGGTGAGCGTCAGGAGCGCGCCGCGGATGTCTTCCACGACGCCTCCGGCCGTAGAGAACCACGAGAGCACCGCGGCCGCGACTATGAGCCAGGAGTATATGTCGACGAGCCGATAGAACGCGGTAAGAAGCATGTCCTACTCCCCCGCCAGCTCAACGGTGCGCCTGAGAGCCGCGTCGATGGCACCCTGGACGCCCCCGATCAGCGCGGGCTCGAGCTCTCTCAGGCCCGCGGCCGTGGTTCCGCCCGGAGAGGTGACCTTCTCCATGTAGGCACGCGGATGCTCGCCCGACTCGAGAAGCTGGTCGCAGACGCCGCGCATGGTCGAGAGGACCATCTCGCGGCAGGCCTGGGCCGGAAGCCCCTTCTCGACGCCGGAGCGCGTCAGGGCATCCACCATGAGGGCAACGTAGGCGGGACCGCAGCCCACCACGGCGCCCTCGGCGTCCAGCTGGTCCTCACGCATGACCTTGGCGGAGCCGAGCGCGCCGAAGATCTGGAGCGCGACGTCCATGTCGGCATCGCTCGCCAGGTTGCCCCGACAGAGCGCGGATGCGCCGGAGAGCGCCTGGACCGGCAGGTTGGGCATGACGCGCACCACGCGGGAGTCGGAGAGCATCTCCTCGAGAGTCGCGATGCTCACGCCCGCGGCGATCGAGACGACGAGCTTCCCGGCAAGCTTGGCGCGAACCACCTCAACGGACTGGCGCAGGACCTGGGGCTTGATGGCGAGGACGACCACGTCGGGGTCGCACGCCAACATCTCGCCGGCATCGGGAAACGTGCGGACGCCCTTTGCCGAGAGGGCCGCGAGCTTGTCGTCGTTGTGGTCGCAGGCCATTACCCGAGAGGGGTCTGCGCAGCCGGAGTTGACCAGGCCGGCAGCAATGGCCCCTCCCATGGATCCAGCGCCGATTACGGCAACGGTTGCTTCGAGCATGCGCATCGCTACCTTTCGATGGTGCCGTCGGCGGCAAGCTTGTCGATGTCTGCCTGGGAGAGCTGGACGCCCTGGGGCATGACCACGAAGACGCGGTCGCCGAGCTCGTCGACCTGTCCGCTGATGCCGCAGGCGAGGCCGAACGAGAAGTCGAGGATGCGCTTGGCGGTGTCGATGTTGGTATTCTTGAAGACCAGGACAACAGGCTGGCCCGTGCGAACGCGACGGACGACCATCTGGACGTCGTCGTAGGAGACGGGCTTCAGCACGTAGGGCGGAAGCTGCCCGGAACTGACGCGCGGAACCGCCTTGAGCCCCCTGTCCGCGGGGGTGTTGCCGTTGGTGGTGTTGCCCAGGACGGAATCGTGGGCGGCTGCGTGAGCGGCGCCCTGCGGGATCTGCGTGGTCTCGTCAGAGGCAAAGCTGTCAGAGTACGAAGGGCGCGGGGCGTACTCGGTGCGCGGCGCGTAGTCGGGGTTGGGCGCGGGGTGCTGGTATCCGCCGGAGTAGCTCGAAGTGCCGCGCGCGGGCTCGTTGCCCAGGGGCCTGCCGGAGCGGGTGTAGACGGAGACGCTCTCGGCCTCGGGACGGGGGCTGTTGCCCAGAAGGCCCGTGCCCTCGTGGGTGTTCTGGCCGTAGTCGTCCATCGGCTCGTCGTAGTCGTCGTAGTAGTCGTCGCCGTAGTAGTTGTCGTCAGCGGGACGAAGCCTGTCCCTGAGGTTGTCGAGGAGACCCATATTATCCCCGCCTTCCCGGCCCGGACGTCACCCGGGTCAATCAACAATCGTCCTATTATTCCGTCACGAGGTCGTGGTTGGGATCGAAAACCGTTCTACCAAGCCTAACGAGGGTAGAGCCCTCCTCCACCGCGATGGCGAAATCATCACTCATTCCGCAGGAAAGTGTAGCAAGACCGAGGCCGCTCTCCGAGCTCAGCTGCTCCCGAAGTTCGCGCAGACCCGAAAACGTTCTGCGAGCGGCGTCGGGGTCGTTGGCGGGGGCCATGGTCATGAGGCCGCAGATCTCGATGCCGCCCATGCCAAGAAGGTCATCCATCTCGCTATGAACCTCCTCGGGGGTGAAGCCCGACTTGGACTCCTCGCCCGAGACGTTGACCTCGAGCAGGACGCGCTCGCTATGGCCGCGAACCTCGGCGCGCTTCGAGATGGCCTTCGCCAGGTGCGCGGACGAGACGGAGTGAATCAGCGACACCCTGCCAAGGACCTGGTTGATCTTGTTCGTCTGCAGGTTGCCGATCATGTCGAAGCGGACGCCGTCCATCTCGGGATGGCTCTCGATGCCCGCGAGCTTGCGCACGAGCTCCTGGGGACGGTTCTCACCGAAGGCACGCCATCCGGCCCGCCAGGCGAGCACCACCTCGTCCACCCCCACGGTCTTGGAGACCGCGATGGCCTCCACCTGATCGGCGCCGCGCCCAGAGACGCGAGCAGCCTCCTCGATGCGCGCCAGAATCCGCGCGCGGCGTGACGTCAGGAATTCGAGATATCCCTCGCGCTCCTCATCAGTCACAAGTGGTCACCTTCCCAAAAGATGTTGGTTGTGACGGCACCGGTATCGGAGCCGTCTCCGCGCATGAGCGCGATGGCGCCATGCCGGCCGCACGAGCCGCCCTCGGCGCGGTACGAGTAGAACCTGTCGGTGGAGCGAGGGGTCGAGACCCTGGAGTCCACGACGTTTTGCGGATCAACCCCGACATCAGCCAGGGCCAGCCCGATGGCGCAGGCAAGGTCGAGCCGCCGTCCGGGCAGCGCGACCTTCTCGCCGAACTCGTCGACGAAGCGAGTCAGGAGCTCCTCGGAGACCTCGTAGTCCTCCCCCGCGATGTGCGGGCCAATGTAGGCCACGGACGCAGCCGGGTCGGAACCGGTCACGCGCGAGAGCTCGAGCGTCGCCTTTGCGGCGATGCGGGCGATGGTGCCACGCCATCCGGAATGGGCGACGGCGAATCCGCCGGGCTGGGCCACGACAACCGGGACGCAGTCGGCAAAGCACAGGAGCACCGGCACGTCGGCGACGGTGCACACGACGGCATCGGCACCCTCGCGAGCCTCAAGCCGCGAACGCTCAACGGCCTCGTCGGAGGCCGACGTGACGCTCACGATGCGGTCGCCGTGGACCTGCCTGGGGTTGACCAGCCTGCCAAGGAGTCCCCCGGCGCCGACCGCGCAAAGCAGCCTGCGACGGTTCTCGGCCACGTCAGCGGGGTCGTCTCCGCAGGCGTCGCCCAGGTTGAGCGAAGAGAACTGCCCCTTCGAGACGCCACCGGTACGCTCGGTAAATGCGAACGTGACCCCGCACGGGCGAGAAAGGTCGCCCAGCAGGGTCACGCCGCAGGATTCGTATCTGTCAAGCCCCGCCACAATCGTCCCTAGAGACGGCTGTGCTTGAGGAACTCGGGGATGTCGAACTCCTTGTCGTTGTTGGAGCCCGAGCTGTGGGGCGCGGGGGCAGACGGCGCCGTGGGAGCGGGCGCGGGACGGCTGGAGGGGCGGGAGCTGCTGCCCAGGTTCAGCGTGGGGAGCGGCTGCTGCACGTTGCCGTCGTTAAAGCCGGTCGCGATGACCGTGACGCGAACCTGGTCGCCCAGGCTCTCGTCGACAACGGTGCCGAAGATGATGTTCGCGTCGGGGTCGACGTTCTGCGCAACGAGGTCGGCAGCGTCGTTGATCTCCTGAATGCCCAGGTCCTTGTTGCCCGCGATGGACAGAAGGACGCGCGTGGCACCGTCGATGGAGGTCTCGAGCAGCGGGCTCGAGATGGCCTCGGCGGCGGCGTCGGAGGCGCGGGTGTCGCCAGAGGCGAGGCCGACGCCCATCATTGCGGTTCCGGCGCCGCGCATGATGGTGCAGACGTCAGCGAAGTCGAGGTTGATCAGGCCGGGGACCGTAATCAGGTCGGTAATGCCCTGGGTGCCCTGGCACAGGACGTCGTCAGCCATGCGGAAGGCCTCGAGGAAGGAGGTCTTCTTCTCGGAGAGATCGAGCAGGCGGTCGTTCGGGATGACGATCAGCGCGTCGACGTTGTCGGACAGCGTCTGGATGCCGTCCTGGGCGCGGTTGGTGCGGGGACGGCCCTCGAAGGTGAAGGGCTTGGTCACGACGCCGACGGTGAGGGCACCCACGTCGTTCTTGGCGATGTCGGCCACAACGGGAGCCGCACCGGTGCCGGTGCCGCCGCCCTCGCCCGCCGTGATGAAGACCATGTCAGCGCCGGCAAGGGCCTGCTTGATCTCGTCATGAGAGTCCTCGGCCGCCTCTGCGCCGACCTCGGGGTTGGCGCCCGCGCCCAGGCCGCGGGTGATGTCCGCGCCGATGTGGACCTTGATGTCGGCATCGGAGATGGCAAGTGCCTGCGCGTCGGTGTTGATGGCCACGAACTCGACGCCGCGGATGCCCTCCTCGATCATGCGGTTGACAGCGTTCGTTCCGCCTCCGCCAACGCCTACGACCTTGATGACGGCAAGGTAGTTGCTCGAAATGTCGTTGTCGATCATGGTTCCTCCTCGCTTGGCGGCGGACTTGGGTGCGCTCGCCTCTTCCCTCACGGGCGCAGTCTGGACGCCGTCGATAGTCATCTCGGCCTGCTCCACGACTTCCTTCTGCTTGTTGCGCTTCGTATCCATAGGTTCGTTTCTGTTCGTTGTCTCACTGGTGTCGTCAGGCTCTGAAAAACCCTAAACCTCAGGTATAGGCATATGCCCATCTCAAAGCGACGTATATTTGCACACTTGAAGGTTGCACGTCAACAGATTTGTGTGAAATGTGAATTACAAAGATAGAAGGCGCGTTCCACCTGCGAAAACAATGTCGACCCTAACCTGAGCCTTAGGTTCCGTCCGTTCCGTCTCCCGAGGTGGAGTCGCCGTCGGCGGACGTCTGTCCGGACCCCCTGGATTCGCCGGCGATCCCCGAGGATGCGGCGGCCGACGACGAGGCGCTCGGGTCGCCGTAGGCGTAGTCGGTGCCGGACGTGCCGCTGCCCTGCCCAACGTAGTCCGAGTCAACCTTGCGGAAGGAGGGCTTGGAGGGCACGCGGACGTTGATGTAGGTAATCTTGCCGGCGTACTGGTCAAGGATCTCCTTGATCACGCTCTCCTTTGACGAGATGTTCGAGGGCGACCCCAGGGCGATCTCGACGCCGCTCGAGAGCGTGCACCTGATGCCCTCGAGGCTCGATGCCGAGAAGCTTACGATCTGGCTCGAGATGTCCTGCCCGAGCTCGTTGCGATAGCTCTCAACGGCCTTCAGGACGTCGTCGGTCGCAGTGGAGCCGGCAACGGGGCTCACCGTGGAGGGCACGTCGGTGACGAGCACGGCCCCCGCCTGCTGGGCCATGGCCAAGGCGACCGAGTCGCGAGACTGCCCCTCGGCCACCTGTATGGTGACCGGCTCGATCCACGTGTTGTCGGAACTGAGGTACCAGGCGACGTCACCGGTGCTCATGACCACGAGCGCGTCAGCCCTGCGCTCCTCCACCACGATGTTGAGGGAGTCCGGGAACTGCTTCTCGAAGGTGACGTTGCCTACCCAGGGGTTCTTGCGCAGGTTCTTGACGACGGCGTCCTCGTCGAGGTTGAGCAGCGTCGAGCCCTCGGGCAGTCCCGCGAGCTTCTCGACGTTCTCGGCGCTCACGTGCTCGGTGCCCTGGGCCCTCACGTGAGTGATGGTGAAGGCGGGCGTGTACGAGAGCAGGAGGTAGCCCAGAAGGACCACAAGGAGGATCGCCGCGACGACGATGCCAACGATGATCGCGATGCGCACGCGACCGGCGACCTGCGTGCTCTCGGCGCTCCCCTTGCGCGTGCGAGGCGCAGGGGTCTCGGAGGGGGCGCCGGCCTTGTCCTTGGCCCTCTTGCCGAAATGCGGCAGCCTGGGCGAGAAGTCCGTGGCCTTCGCGCTCGCGGCCGCCCTGACGGTCGCCACCTTGGCGACCTTGCGGCCGGCCGCGACGGGACGGCCCACGCCGGCGCGCACGCCCCTCTGCGGGACCGCCACGGCACGTCTCTGGGCGCGAGCAGCACCCGACGAGCCGCCGCCCAGGACGCTGGGACGGGGCTTCGCAGAACGCGCTGCCATGCCCCGCCTGGGGACCGCTCCGCCGGGGCGCGGGGTTCCCTTGGGGGCGTTTCGCTTTGTGGGCCTCCTCGTTGCCATCGTTGGGGCCTACGCCCTTCGCTTGTCGAAACCGAGGCACTTTACCTCGGGCTGGAGGTTGATTGAGTACTTCTCCAAGACCGTGTCATGCACGTGGCCCATGACGGCGATGACGTCGGAGGCGCTGGCGCCGCCCAGGTTGACGATGAAGTTCGCGTGCTGTGTGGAGACCTCGGCGTTGCCAACGCGGTAGCCCTTGAGGCCGCAGGAGTCGATGAGCTGGCCGACGGAGCGGTCGCCGGGGTTCTTGAAGACTGAGCCGCAGGAGGGCTTTCCCATGGGCTGGCGGCTGCGCCTGCGCGAGATGAGGCGCTCCATCTCGTCGGTGATGCGACGCTTCTCGGCGGGGGTCAGCTGGAAGGTCGCCTCGAGGATGATCTCGTCGGTGGGGATGGAGCACCAGCGATAGCCCCACTCGATGTCGCTCGCCTCGTAGCGCTGCAGACCGCCCTGGGGCCTGAGCGTGACGACGTGGTGCACGCGCGATCCGATCCAGTCGTGGCGGGTTCCAGCGTCCATCGAGACGGCACCGCCCACAGTGCCGGGGATGCCCACGCAGAACTCGAGACCGGAGAGCGAGTGCGAGATGGTCTCGCTCACGAGCTTGGAGAGGATTGCGCCGCCGCCGGCCGAGACCGTATCTCCCTCGAACGAGATGCGCGAGAACTCCTTGCCGAGCTTGATGACGCAGCCGTCGTAGCCCTCGTCGGCGACGAGGATGTTGGAGCCGCGCCCCATGACGACCCACTCGACGCCCTCCTTCCGGAGGATGTCGATGGTCTTGAGAAGTGCCTTGTAGCTGTGTGCGGTCACCATGAGCGCGGCCGGGCCGCCGATGCGGTAGGTCGTGTGGTGCGACAGGCGCTCGTCCCTCAGGACGTCAGCCTCGAAGGCGCCGGAGAGCGCCATGTATGCGTTGAAGACGCTCATTAGGCCTCGGGGTTCTCATCGAGCTCGCGCTTTGCGGCGATGAACATGGGACCGATGGCGGTGACGTCGCCGGCGCCCTGGGTAATCAGGAGGTCGCCGGGGCGGCAGGTCTCGACCAGGTGCTGGACGAGGTCCTTGCGCTTGGCGATGAAGCACACGTCGCCGACGGAGCCGGCCTCCTGGACCTTGCTCGAGACGGTCTTGCCGGTGACGCCGGGGATGGGCGTCTCGCCAGCCGAGAAGACCTCGGTAACGACGAGCACGTCGGCGTCGTCGAAAGCGGTGGCGAACTGGTCGGCCAGAGACTGCGTGCGAGAGTAGCGATGCGGCTGGAAGACGCAGACGATGCGGTCAAAGTCCAGGTCCTTGGCCGCGGCGAGGGTCGCCGCAATCTCGGTGGGATGGTGGCCGTAATCGTCCACGACGGTGATGCCGTCGATGTCGCCGACGTGGGTGAAGCGACGGTGCGCGCCCTTGAAGGTCGAAAGCGCGGCCGCGGCCTTGGCCACGTCGCAGCCGAGGGCCTCAGACACGGCGATGGCCGCCGTGGCGTTGGACATGTTGTGCCTACCGGGATTGGCGTGGATGGTAACGCGCACGACGTCTCCGGAGGGGGTGCGCACGCCGAAGTGACTCTCGAGCTTGTGGTGGGAGTCCTCGGGGAGGCAGACGTAGTCGCAGCTCTCGTCGAAGCCGTAGGTCACAACCTTGCGGCCGGTGGACTGGGCGAGCTCGACGTAGTGCCTCACGTCGCCGTTGATCACGATGGTGCCCGCGTCACCGACAAGGTCCATGAACTTGCAGAAGGTCTTCTCGATGTTCTCCAGGGTGCCGTAGTGGTCGAGGTGGTCAGCCTCGATGTTGGTAACCACCACGACGTCGGGGTCGAGATAGAGGAAGGAGCCGTCGGACTCGTCGGCCTCGCAGACGAAATAGCCTCCCCTGCCGTCGCGGCCGTTGGTACCGTACTCCTCGACGATGCCGCCGATGAGGAAGGAGGGGTCCATGCCCAGGTGGTCGAGCATGCTGGCGACCATCGAGGACGTCGTGGTCTTGCCGTGCGTGCCGGCAACGGCGACCGTGGTCGCGTCAAGGGAGAGGTACGAGAGCATCTTCGCTCGGGGCCAGACGGGGATGCCCAGCTCTCGCGCTCGGATGACCTCGGGGTTGGTCTCGGGGATGGCCGAGGAGGTCACGACGACGTCGGGGGCAACATCGTCGATGGTGGACGCCTGGTGGCCCAGGTGAACCTCGACGCCGGCCTCCTCGAGGTCGCGGGCGTAGCGCGACTCCTTGAGGTCGGAGCCGCTCACCTTGCAGCCTCGCTCGTGAAGGACAAGGGCGATGCCGCTCATGCCGGCGCCGCCGATACCGATGAAGTGGGCGCGCTCGACGTGCGCCGGAACCATGGTCTCAGTCATGAAAGCCTCTCTATGCAACGCTAGGGAGCCCGCGTCGCGCGGGCTCCCCACTACTGTACAAGAACGTGGGAGCTATGCCCTGAGCGAGGCGGCACTCTCCACTTGGTCTGCGAGTGCGCTGGCCGCCTTGTCCTGCCCCAGGCCACGCGCCGCATCGGACATAGCGCGGCGTCGATCAGGCTCGTCGATGAGCGAGAAGAGGCTCTTGGCGAACTCAGGCTCGTCGATGCGGTCGTCCGCCATCATGACGGCCGCGCCGGCGTCCACCAGGTAGCGGGCGTTCGTGGTCTGGTGATCGGCGGTGGCCAGCGGGTACGGGACCAGCATGCTGGGAATCGCAAGCGCCGCAATCTCAGCGACGGAGGAAGCGCCCGAGCGCGACAGCACGAGGTCCGCGGCGGCAAGCACTTCTCCCATGTTGTCGATGTAGGGCATGACGCGCCATCGGCGCGCCTCCTGTTCGCCGAGCGCGAGCTGCTCGACGACGGAGTCGTACTCGCCCTTGCCGGTTGAGTGGACCACGTAGAGGTCGTCACGCGAGAGCAGCTGCTCCTTCAGGCCCGCAACGACCTGGTTGAGGTGGCGCGCGCCGAGCGATCCGCCGAACACCAGCAGCATGGTGGCGTCCTCGGGGATGCCGAGGGAGGCGCGGCCGCGGGAGCGCTCCGCCTCGATGACGCTGCGGCGGACCGGGTTGCCGGTGACGATGATCTGCGTGCCAGCGCTCACGCGGTCGCGGAACGCGTCGATGGCGACGGGGAGCGAAACGCAGACGCTGCGGACCTTTCCCGCAGAGGTCTTGTTGGCGAGGCCGGGCACGGAGTTCTGCTCGTGTACGAGCGCGGGCACGCCGTGCGAGTGGCACCAGTTGATGAGCGGGAGCTCGATGTAGGCGCCAAAGCCGATTGCGACGTCCGGCCTGCCGCTCTGGGCGAAGTCGGCGCCAAGCGTGCGCTCGGCACGCTTCATCTTGACGAGCGCCTGTATGAGCGTCCAGGGGCGAGAGCGATCGAAGCCCTTGACGTCGATGGGGCTGAACGGGAAACCGGCCTGTGGGACCAGCGTCGCCTCGAGGCGCGTGGGTTGTCCGTAGAAGTGAACCTCGTGACCGCGGTCCGCAAGCTCCTCCGCGAGCGCGAGCGCCGGGTTGATGTGACCCGCCGTTCCTCCCGCCGCGATTGCGACCTTGAGCCTATCTGCCACGCCTACCACTCCTTCTGTCCCCGAGGTCATAGTTGGTCCCGCGGACCTCGGGCCTTGAATCATCTTTCCTCAGGCGGTCGCCGGCAGAGGGGCCAAGGTCTATGCGCCTGCGACCGTTTCGGTCGGTAGTATACCTTGCGCCCTTGGACCTCGCACGCTCTTCACGCTCTCGTCTGAGCGCCTCCGGGCTGTTCGCACGCTCGGTTCCTCGCGCGGCCATGCCCTCGCGATAGGCCTCGCGCCTGCCGGGACGCTCGCGGCGCTCGACCGAGTCGGCGTGGCCTTCTCGCCCACCGCCCAGTACGGTAAAGGAGTGGCGCGGGGCCTCGAAGGAGGTCTGCAGCAGGGAGTGCCCGCGGGCGCTGCGGGGCGTGGGGCGACCCGCGTGCGAGAAGCCGTCGGAGCGCTCGTCGGAGGTGGCGCCGTCGCAGTCGTAGTCGTCCTGGCCCTGGCGCAGCGCGAAGCTGCGGCGGCGCGCGTCGTGCTCGGTATCGGGCAGCGTCGAGCGCAGCGAGACGTTGACCACCAGGCCGGCGAGCAGCAGGCTGGCGATGACCGAGGAGCCACCGTACGAGATGAACGGGATGGGCTTGCCCGAGAGCGGGAACACGCCCAGGACGCCCGACACGTTCAGCAGCATCTGGACGATGAGCATCGTGGTGCATCCCGCCGCGACGAGAGTGCCCGTGAGGTCGGGGGCGTAGCGCGCGATGCGGAATCCCGCCCAGAGCAGGACCATGAACGCGCAGATCATGCCCAAGGTCCCCACCAGCCCGCACTCCTCTCCGATGACGGCGAAGATGAAGTCGTTGTAGGCCATGGGAAGAAAGCCGTACTTCTGCTTGGACATGCCGATGCCCACGCCGAACAGCCCGCCCGACCCAAACGCATAGAAGCCCTGGATCAGCTGGTAGCCGGTGTTGTAACGGTCTGCCCACGGGTTAAACAAGGTGACGATGCGCTGGCGCGAGTAGTCATCCTTGAGCGAGATGAACAGGAAGCCGGCGATGCCAGCAAAAAGAAGGCCGATGATGAACTTCGCCGGGACGCCGCCGAGCAGACACATCGCCAGGAGCGTGGCCACGCAGATCATGACCGTGCCCTTGTCGGGCTGCAGGAGGATGAGGACGAACGGCACCACAAGGCCCAGCCCTCCAACCATGCGGGCACGCCCCGCGTCCGCGAAGCGGTCGCGGGAGTACTGGGTGATGAGGACCGCGCCGGCGATGACGACGGTGGCCTTCGCGAACTCGGAGGGCTGTAGCGAGAAGCCGCCGACGCTGATCCATCGCGTCGCGCCGTAGGCGTCCTGTCCGGCCGATGGCAAAAAGACAAGAAGGAGCAGGAAAATGGACCCAAGCATGAGGAACGGGAGGCCACGCCCGACGATGGAGCGATAGTCCACCAGGGCCGCAATGCTCGCGAGCCCCAGGCCGACGATGACGAAGACTGCCTGGCGCTGCAGGTAGTGCGCGGGGTCATACCCACCCTCCGCCGTAGTGAGCGCGGTAATGGAGGACGACGAGAAGATCATGAGTAGGCCGAAGCCCACGAGCGCCGCAACGGCCCCGATGAATACCAGGCGCGGCACCATGAAGCGCGCGGGCGTGCCGAAGAGCGTGCGCTCCTGCGGACGCGATTCCGCGCGGCGCCTCCTGCCGATGCGCGAGACGGGGGCACCCATTTACAGCTCCGCCTTGTCGGAGTCCGATAGCCCGGCTACGAGGCCCTTGAAGACCCGGCCGCGCTCGGCCATGTTGCGGAACTCGTCAAACGAGGAGCAGGCGGGCGAGAGGAGCACGACATCGCCCTCGCGGGCGGCCTCATGGGCCGCGTCGAACGCCTCGCGCAGGTGCGGGGCACGAATGACGGCGAGGTTGGAGGACTCAAGGACCGCCGCGTCCTCGACGGCGCGCGCGATTCTCTCGCCGGCAGCGCCAAAGCACACGGCCGCCTTGCAGTGGCGCGCAACCAGCCTGGAGAGCGAGGCAAGGTCCGTCCCCTTGTCGTGGCCGCCCAGAAGCACGATGACGTGGCCCGCCTCATAGGCGACGAGGGCCTTCTCGACGGAGTCGGTGTTGGTCGCCTTGGAGTCGTTGACGTAGAGGACCCCGTCGACGGTGGCGACGGGCTCGTTGCGGTGCTCGAGCGCCTGGAAGCCCTGGAGCGCATCGGTGAGTTCGCGCGCATCACAGCCCAGCTCGAGAGCCATGGCGCACGAGAAGAGCGCGTTCACCACGTTGTGGGTCCCCTTGAGGGTGAGGTCCTCCACGCGAGAGAGCTCGCTCTCGCGGCCCGCGAGGCGCACGACGAGGACGCCGTCGCGGACGAAGGCCGCGTCCGGTCCCTCGGGCTCGACCGTGGCGCTGACCATGAGCGTACGGACGCCGCGCGTGGCGAGACGCGCGGCGACGCCGCGGCAGTACTCGTCGTCCTGGTACAGGACCGCAAGGTCCCCCCCGTCGAGGTTCTGGAAGATCTTCTCCTTTGCCTGGGCGTAGGCCTCGAGCGAGCCGTGCCACTCGACATGGTCCGGAGTGACGTTCAGGAGCGCCGCGACGCGGGGGTGCAGGAGCCTGGTGGTCGCAAGCTGGAAGCTGGAGAGCTCGGCGACGAACCACTCGCCATCGACTCGCCCGGAGACCTCGTCAGTGCAGAGGTTGCCGATGTTGCCAACGGCGACGGCCTGACGCCCAGCGGCATGCAGAAGCGCGGTGGTCAGCGAGGTCGTGGTGGTCTTGCCGTTCGACCCCGTGATGGCGACCCAGTCGCGGGGACTCTCGCGCCAGGCGAACTCGGGCTCGCCGATGATCTCTCGCGCATGGTCACGAGCAGAAAGGAAGAAGGGGCAGAACTCGGATATGCCGGGGCTTGCGATAGCGAGGTCGTAGCTCCCCTCGACGTCCTCGCTGCCCAGGACGACGCGGCCGCCCAGGGACTCGAGCTCGCGGGAGGCGTCTCCCTCGGTTGACGCGGATCCTCCGTAGACGGTGACCGAGCCGACGCGGTCGCCGAGGCCCAACAGGTAGCGGGCCACGTCCACGCCGGTCTTGCCCAGTCCGAGCACCAGGACATCCCCCAGGTTTTCCGCAGTGCGTGCGAGCGTCAAAACGAGCCTCCTAGCTCAGTTGGAAGTACAGTGCGAAGCCAAGTGCCGCAAATGCAGCGGAGACGATCCAGAAGCGGATGACGACCTTGGTCTCGCTCCAGCCCTTCTTCTCGAAGTGGTGGTGGATGGGAGCCATCAGGAAGACGCGCTTGCCCGTCGCCTTGAAGCTGATGACCTGGATGATGACGGAAAGCGCCTCGCAGATGAACAGGCCTCCCATGAGAAGTGACGTCACCTCGGTCTTGGTGAGGACCGCGAGGGCGGCGAACGCCGCGCCCAGCGCGAGCGAGCCCGTGTCGCCCATGAAGATGGACGCGGGGTAGCAGTTGTGCCAAAGGAAGCCGACCAGCGCACCCGCGATCGAGGCGGCAAACACGGCCAGGTTGACCTCGTTGTAGCGGAAGGCGACCATGGCCATGGCCATCATCACGACGAGCGTGCAGCCGCCCGCGAGGCCGTCGAGGCCGTCGGTCAGGTTGACGGCGTTGGAGAGGCCCGCCATGAGCAGGAACACGAAGAAGATGTAGAGCCAGGGCACGTAGAAGATGGTCCCCATGGCCGTGAAGGTCGTAGTGAGGACGCCCAGGTCGATGGTGAAGCCGCCGGGAAACTCGACCGTCGGACGGATTCCGCAGAGGCTGACCGCCAGAACGCCGAAGACGACGGAGATCAGGATGAGGCCGATCATCTTCTGGGAGGGCGTGAGGCCCAGCGAGCGCTTGTGGGCAACGGACTCGATGTCGTCCAGAAGGCCGAGCGAGCCGGTGAGGTAGGTCGCGATGACGGCGAGCGTCAAGTCGACCGTCCAGCTTGCCTGCAGGAAGCAGGTGATGAGGACGGCGAGAAGGAACACGACGCCGCCCATGGTGGGCGTGCCCTGCTTGATCAGGTGGCGCTGGGGGCCGTCGGCGCGGATCTGCTGGCCGACGCCCTCGTGGCGCATCAGCTTGATGAAGGGCGTCATCAAAAACGCGGTCAGCACGCCGGCGATGGCGGCGGCAAGGAACACCTGGTAGGTAGGATAGCTTGGGTTGCCGAACATTAGGCAAGCACCCCTTTCACGAACGCGTCAAGGCCGGCGGAGCGCGATGCCTTCACGAGCACGAGGTCGTCCTCGCGCAGGATGGGAGCGATGACGCGGAGCGCCTCGTTGACGTCAGAGACGACCTCGAGCCTGTCCTCCGAGAAGCCCATGGTGCGGGCGGCCTCGACGGCGTGGCGGATGTCCTTCTCGCCCACCCAGACCAGGAGGTCGAGGGGCTTTGCCGCGGCATACGCGCCGATGTAGCCGTGGAGACGGGCGGCCTCGTCGCCCAGCTCTCCAACCTCGCCCAGGATGGCGACGCGCCTGCCCTCGCAGGACATCGAGCACAGCACGTCGAGCGCCGCCGCGATGGAGCTGGGGCTGGCGTTGTACGAGTCGTCGATCATGCGGGGCTTGCCCTCGGCGGTGACCACCTCGAGGCGCATGTGCGTCTGCGGCATGGTCGCGATGGCAAGCGCCGCCGCGCGGCGGTCGACGCCCAGGCGGTCGCAGATGGCCATGGCGAGCAGGAAGTCGCTCACGACGTGGCGACCGGGAACGTTCAGGCTGACGCTCAGGCTCTGGCCGTCCGAGAAGACGAGGCCAAGCGTGGGAAGGCCCTCCTCGTCGAGCGCAAGGCCCTCGGCCCTGACGTCGTCGTCAGGCGAGAAGCCCACCCTCTGGGTCTCGACGCCGGCCGGCTTCGCGAAGCCGTCGTCGATGAAGTCCGCAAAGTCGTTGTCCGAGGTCATGACCAGGAGCGAGCGTGTGACGTCCCCGTCCGAGCTCGGGCGCATGCCCTCGATGATCTCGGCCTTGGCGCGGGCGATGTTCTCGCGAGAGCCGAGCAGGCCGATGTGGCTCGTGCCGACGTTGGTGATGACGGCGACGTCCGGGCGGGCGCAGGCGGTCAGGCGCGAGAGCTCGCCCTTGTGGTTCATGCCCATCTCGGCCACGACGACCTCGTCGGTCGCCTCGGCGCCGAGGATGGTCAGCGGCAGGCCGATCAGGTTGTTGAAGTTGCCGGCAGTAGCGTGGGTGCGGTAGCGCGCGGAGAGGCCCTGGGCCAGCATATCCTTAGTCGTGGTCTTACCCACCGAGCCCGTCACGCCGACGACCTTCCACTGCGGGTTGCGCCCGCGCCAGAGGCCGGCGAGCCTCAGCATGAACTCCTCGGGGTCGTCGCCCTCGGCGCGCAGGACACAGGAGCCCTTCTCGCGTGCCAGGGAGAGGAGCTCCGGGGAGGGCTCCGCGGTCACGACGACCGCGACCGCTCCGGCCTCGACGGCCTGAGGGGCGAAGCGGTTGCCGTCGACGCGCTCGCCGCGGAAGCACACGAAGACCGTGCCCTCGCCCACCTGGCGCGAGTCGGTCGCGACGTTGGTTGCCACGCGACCGTCCGCGCAGGCGAGCGCCTGGGCGCCCGTTGCGGCCACGATGTCGCTGACTGAGATGTCAAACATGAAATAGCCTCTATCCAAAAATCCAACGGAGCAGCGTTTTCGCTCCGAGCTTACGAGCTGGGCTCAACACCCATGTCAGAGAGGGCCTCACTCATGATAGTCGAGAAGAGCGGGGCAGACGAGCTCGACGCGAGGTACGGGGTGCCGTTCAGGCCAACGTAGACGAGCACCTTGGGGTTATCCGCCGGCGCAAAGCCGATGAGCGACGAGACGTACTTGTACTCGATGTAGCCGTTCTCGTCGGCCTGCTCGCCGGTACCGGTCTTGCCAGCGATGTCGTAGCCCTTGACCTGGGCAGCGGTTGCGGTGCCCGACTGGACGACGGTGCGCATCATGTCGGTCACGGCGTCGGCGGTCTCCTTCGAAACGGAAGTGCCCACGGGGTCCCAGGTGACCTCCTCGCCGCCCTTGCTGACGAGGAAGTGCGGCGTGACCAGGGTGCCGTCATTGGCAATGGAGCCGACCGCCTTCACCATCTGGACGAGCGGGATGGCGAGCGACTGTCCGAACGACATGGCGCCGATGCTCGCTCCGTCGTACTGGTTAAGCTGCTTGACCATGCCCTGGACCTCGCCAGGGAAGTCGATTCCCGTGGCTTGGCCGATCTGGAAGGCCGAGACGCCGTTGGCGAAGTTCGTCTCGCCGATCTCGTTCTGCGTGACCAGGGCTATGCCGGTGTTCGAGGACCTGCGAAGTATCTCTCTCAGGTCCATGGTCATGGTCTCGGTTCGACCATCGTCGTCGCGCACGATGTCGTCGCCGACCCTGACGCCGCCGGGAACCGAGAACGTGTCCATGGGACTGACCGAGCCGCTCTCCAGGCCTATGGCGGCCGTGAGCACCTTGAAGATCGAGCCGGGCTCGTAGGACGACGAGACGAGCTTGAGTGAGGTCGCGCCCTCCTCGATCGTGGACGTGTCGGTAACGTCGAACAGGGGCGTCGAGCAGGCCGCCAGAATCTCGCCGGTGGTGGGATCGGTCACCATGACCGAGCCGGAGTCGGCCTTGTACTGCTCGGTGCCCTTGACGATGGTCTCCTCGGCGACACGCTGGATGTCGATGTCGAGCGAGATGACGATGTCAGTGCCGTCCCGCGCCTCGTCAACCTCGGAGTGACCGCCCGCGATCGGCGTGCCGCCCTGCCCCGTCTCGAGGTACATGGTTCCGTTCTTGCCCTTGAGGATGTCGTTGTAGTAGTACTCGAGACCGGTCAGGCCGTCGCCGTCGATGCCGACGATGCCGAGCACCTGGCTTCCGATCGCGCCGTAGGGATAGACGCGCTTGGAGTCCTTCAGGCGATAGATGCCCTTGATGCCCTTCTCCTTGAGCTTCTGCTCTATCTCGTCGGCGTCGTCGGAGTCGACCTGGCGACTGATGTACGAGAACGTGCCCTGAACCCTCATCCTGCTGACGTAGTTTTTGGACTCGCCGCCCAGGACCTCCTCGAAGACGTCGCCGGCGCCGTTGGGGTCGTCGACCTCCTCGGGGTTGCAGTAGAACGTGGCACACTCCTTGCTCATCGCGAGCACGTTGCCGTTGCGGTCATAGATGGTGCCGCGCTTCGCCTGCAGCACGATGGCATTGCTGCGGCTCTGCTGGGCCTCTGCCGAAAGCGAGCTCGCAGTGACCACCTGGAGGTAGATCAGCTTGCCCACGACGAACGAGAGGACAAGCAGAAGAATGCAGCCGAGGATCTTGATGCACTGGTCAAAGTCGCGTGGCGGAACGCTGTTTGCGCGTCTACGCAAACGTGAGGCCTCGTCATACGAAGCCCCACGCATCTGGTTGCGCCCACGGCGCCTATTGTCTGAATGATATCTCACAACTCAAGAGTTTACGACTGCATGCTTGCCGAGCCCCCAGCGTTGGAACTCTGCGCAGCATCTGCAGAAGACGCGGGGGCAGAGGCGTCCTGGGCGGAGGAGCTTGCAAGGGAGGCCTGGGAGCCAGCCGCGGGGGAGCCAATCGTGAGCGTCTCGCAGGAGTCGGCGCGAACCATGCCATAGCACTGGCCGGCGATGTGGTCGATGCGTGAGGAGCTGGAGAGCACGGAGCGCTCGGCCTGGAGGTCCTTGTTCGTCGACTGGGCGGAGGCGATGTCCTGCCTGAGGGAGGCCGTCTGCTGCATCTGGACGACGGTCGTCGCGGAGAGGGCGACGCGCACGACACCGCAGCACACGAAAACGGCCACGGCCGCCATGACAAGGACGAAACGGGAGAAGAACACGTGCGAGATGCCCTGGCGAACCTTTGCGTCAAGCCCGCCACCAGTGACGACGCCAAATGGTGCGTGGCGATGGACTTCCTGCTCACGCTCCCCCGCGACGCCGTAGAGGCTGTAGGCCTCGGAACCCTGGTACATGGTGAACTCCCCCGTTGACTGGAAGGGCCACCGCGTGCGGTGGCTCCTTGTGGTGTGGTAGTAGTACGTTTGAGCTGCGTTTGTAGTACGTACTGCTTCATTTATGTTGTATGTCCACGGCCCGAGGGCCGGTGGAGCCTAGTTTGCGCCCTCTTGCGAGACGTCGCGCTTCACCGCGACCCTCATGAGCGCGCTTCGGGCCCTTGGGTTGAGGCCCACCTCCTCGTCGCTGGCGACGAGGGGCTTGCGTGTCTTGACGTCGACTATCGGCACGTGACCGCATACGCACACCGGAAGGTCCGGCGGGCAGACGCAACCCTGCGACATCTCCGAGAAGACGTGCTTGACGATCCTGTCCTCGAGCGAGTGATACGAGATCACGCAGATGCGGCCACCGGGGTTCGCCCAGCGAATCGCAGCCCTGAGGCCCTGGTCGAGGACGTCGAGCTCGTGGTTGACCTCGATGCGCAGGGCCTGGAAGGTCTTGCGCGCCGGATGCCCACCGTGTCGCCTGCCCGCAGCCGGGATGCCGGCCTTGATGACCTCGACCAGCTGGAGTGTGGTCTCGATCGGCGCCTTCTCGCGCGTTCGCACGATCTGGCGGGCAATGCGTGACGCGAACTTCTCGTCCCCATAGACGCGCAGAATCCGGGTGAGGTCGGCTTCGTTGTAGTTGTTAATGACCTCGGCTGCGGTTTGGGTGTTGTTCCCCGGATCCATACGCATGTCAAGCGGAGCGTCCTCGTGGTACGAGAAGCCCCTTTCTGGGATGTCAAGCTGAGGAGAAGAGACTCCGATGTCGAACAGGAAGCAATCGACTCCTGGGACCTCGGCCTGGACGAGAAGCTCGTCGAGGGAGCCGAAGTTGCCCTTGAGGAACCTGTGCTCCGCCCCAGGGACCTCGCGCTCGAAGCGCTCGGAGGCTGCGGCGAGGGCCATGTCGTCCTGATCGATGCCAAGCGAGAGGCCATCAGGCTGGATTCGCTTGGCCATCTCGACCGAGTGCCCGGCCCCACCAAGAGTGCAGTCGCAGACTACCTCGCCTGGTTTGGGGTCAAGCTCGGCCAAGACCTCGTTGATCATCACGGGTATGTGCCGATATTCTCCTGTCAAGTTGCTCACTCCCCCGCTCTAACCGAACATCAGGTCCTCGAGGTCATCGGCGACCTCGCTCATCTCCTGCTCGTAGCGAGCAGAGTCCCAGATCTCGAAGTGGTCCACGTTACCCAGGACGGTGACCTCACGCTCGATCCCGCACTTGCCGATCGTCTCTGCGCCGAGCTTGCCAAGGGCAATCCTTCCGGCAGAGTCGAGCTCAACAGTGAAGGCCATCGAGGTGAGCGCGCGGCGAAGCTTCACATGGTTCTTGTTGCGAGGATCGAAGCCCTCTGCGAAGAAGCTCTCCACCCACTCCCTGTGGCCCTCGGGAGTAAAGCCGTAGATCTTGCCACTGACGGGAATGAGGACGACCTTCTCGTTGAACTCCTTGCGGAACGGAGCCGGCAGGGTAATGCGCTGCTTGGCGTCAAGGTTGTGCTTGAACGTGCCAGTCAGATACATTGACCCTCCCCTCTCAACTACCAGGGAGCCATATCCCCTCAGTGCGTGACTAGAACTATACGTTCAATTGCGACACCATGCAACACTTTCCGACACTTTCTGACACCAGGCGGCTCCAAACGACACCCGAGTGGTGGCCAATGGGGAATTAGGCACTACATGTTGTAAGAACAAGCGTTCTGCAACACAAACCGCAGGAAGCTTTTCGCACCCGTGCCGTACGCTAATGTGACGGGAATATGAAGCGCTCCCACTGGTCGTTCGCGCCGCTTACGATACAGCCATTTACCTGCATTTATATTGCGCTGACACATTATTGCGAGGTGTCGAGAAACACGCGTTCCTCCCCTCTAGGGCAACCTTTTCCGCCATGGGCCCCAAAGTTCGAGCCGCTCGAGTGCGTCGCCCAGACGACGGTGTGGGGCCATCCCACGGTTGGTGGGACATCGTCCCACGCCGGTGGGGGACCCTCCCACGGACGGTGTCAGGCCGTCCCACGGGTGTGTGGGAGGCTGCGTGGCCAATGGGATGCGGCACGAGACGCGCCGCGGCCAAGGCGTCAGTCTTCTTCGAAGCGCGACGCGCCCGTCCTGGCGCGGGGATGGGCCTGGAGGTAGGCCATGCGCACGTGCGTGCGGTCGACGTGGGTGTAGAGCTGCGTGGTCGAGATGCTCGCATGGCCCAGCAGCTCCTGCACGGTCCTGAGGTCCATGCCACCCTCGAGCATGTGGGTGGCGTACGTATGCCGCAGCGTGTGGGGATGCAACCCCTTGATGCCCACGATGCCCCCATAGGTCTCGCAGATGCCGTGGACCGCCTGGCGCGTGATGCGGCCGCCGCGGACGTTCAGGAAGACCGCCGAGTTCTCGCGGCCGGAACCCGACAGGATCGGGCGCCAGTCGTCCAGGTAGGCCCTGAGCGCCGCGGCCGCCGTGCCCAGAATGGGGACGACGCGCTCCTTCAGCCCCTTGCCCATAACGCGGACGACTTCCTGCTCGAACACAACGTCTCGCAGGTCGAGGCCGCACAGTTCGCTCACGCGCAGGCCGCAGCCGTACAGAACCTCGAGGATAGCCTTGTCGCGATGGAAGCAGGCCTGACCCCTCACATCGACCTTGCCGCTCTTGAGGGTGCGCGGGCTCGGCTCGAGCTCCGGCCTGAAGGGCTCGTCCAGAAGCGCGAACACCTGCTCGTGCGAGAGGACGTCCGGAAGGCGGTCGGGCTTCTTCGGGAGCATGACGTCCGCGGCGGGATGGCTCTCGCAAATCTGCTCGCCGACCATGAAGCGGTGGAAGCCCTTGATCGCCGAGGCGGCTCGCTGCACCGAGGCGGGCGCGAGCCCCAGGTCCTGCAACGCCGCAAGGTGCTCCTCGATGTCCATGCGCTGCGGCCCGTCCACGGCCTCGATGCCCCGGTCGGACAGAAATGCCACGTAGCGCCGGAGGTCCCGACCATAGGACTCGATGGTGTTCTCGGCGCTGCCACGCTCGACGGCAAGGTAGCCCAGGTACTCCTCGAGGGCCTGTGTCAGGTTCATCGTGGGCCTCCCCGCCATCGCTTCGTTGAAGACGCCGACGTCCGGGGACAGCCGACGTGCGTAAAGGAATGCGGGCGCCGCGCCGCGCGCGCCGCCCGCAAGAACAGCTTAGCTCAAATGGGTTCGCCTCGATGCGCCGCATCCCATGCCCGAAGCTGCGGATCGGCCGAATAGACGCACGTCAGGACGATGTGTGAAAAGCCTTAGTCAGCGCAGATCTCGTGACGGTCGACGCCCTCGTGGCGGGCGATGGAGGCGCGGACGAACTCGCGGAAAAGAGGGGCCGGGTTGGTCGGACGGCTCTTAAACTCGGGGTGCGCCTGGCTGGCGACGAACCAGGGGTGGACGTCCTCGGGAAGCTCGACCATCTCGACGAGGCGGTCGTCGGGAGAGAGGCCCGAGATGACGAGGCCGGAGTCGATCAGCTGCTGACGGAATGCGTTGTTGACCTCGTAGCGGTGACGATGGCGCTCGTAGATGAGCTCCTCGCCGTAGGCCTCGGCCGCAAGCGTGTTGGGGGCAACCTTGCAGGGATAGGCGCCAAGTCGCATGGTGCCGCCCTTCTCGGTCACGTCCTCCTGGTCGGGCATGAGGTCGATCACGGGATAGCTGCAGCCGGGAACGAACTCGGTGGAGTTGGCGCCGGGCATGCCCGCGACGTCACGCGCGAACTCCGAGACGGCCACCTGAAGGCCGAGGCAGACGCCCAGGTAGGGAATTTTCTCGACGCGGGCCTTCTGGGCCGCAAGAATTTTGCCCTCGACGCCGCGCTGGCCGAAGCCGCCGGGAACCAGGATGCCGTCGGCACCGTCGAGCATCTCGTCGACGTTCTCGGCCGTGAGCTCCTCGCCGTCGATCAGCGTGATCTTGACGTGGCGGCCGTAGTGGACGCCGGAGTGGTGGAGTGCCTCGATGACGGAGAGGTAGGCGTCGGGAAGCTGCGTGTACTTGCCGACGACCTTGATCTCGGTCGTGTCAGCCTTCTTGTTCGCGGCGTGCATGCGATCGGTGAAGGAGACCCAGGCGCTCATGTCGCGCTCGCGGCGCTCGAGACCGAGCCTGTCGAGGACCTTGCCGTCGAAATCCTGCTCGGCGAGGTGCATGGGGACGTCGTAGATAGAGGCGCAGTCGGAGTTCTCGAACACGCAGCCCTCGTCGACGTCGCAGAAGTGGGCGATCTTGGCGCGGATGTCCGCGTCGACCTCGTGGTCGGAGCGGCACACGATGAAGTCGGGCTGGATGCCCATCGAGCGGAGCTCCTTGACGGAATGCTGGGTCGGCTTGGTCTTGACCTCGTGCGCAGCAGCGATGTAGGGAACCAGCGAGCAGTGGATGACGAGCGTCTCGCCCAGGCCCTTCTCCTTGCGGAACTGGCGGATGGCCTCGACGAACGACTGGCCCTCGATGTCGCCGATGGTGCCGCCGAGCTCGGTGATGACGACGTCGGCGTCGGTCTGCTCCTCGATGCGCAGGAAGCGGCTCTTGATCTCGTTGGTCACGTGCGGGATGACCTGGACGGTGCCGCCCAGGAAGTCTCCGGCGCGCTCGCGCGAGATGAGCGACTGGTAGATCAGGCCGGTGGTGAAGTTGGAGTTTCGGGTGAGGTTCTCGTCGATGAAGCGCTCGTAGTGGCCCAGGTCGAGGTCGGTCTCCTTGCCATCCTCGGTGACGAAGACCTCACCGTGCTGGAAGGGGCTCATGGTGCCGGGGTCAACGTTCAGGTAGGGATCGGCCTTCTGCATCATGACCTTGTAGCCACGTGCCTTCAGAAGCCTGCCGAGCGACGCGGCGGTGATACCCTTTCCCAGGGATGAAACGACGCCGCCGGTAACAAAGATGTGCTTGGTCATGTTGGGACCTTCCCGTAAAAAAATTCCTCTTCTCTACGGGATTTCATCCTACAACCCAAGGGCGCCCCGGTTTTTTCTCAGCGCGAAAGTTTTAGAAAAAAATGGCTTGAACACACGCCAGTGGTCAACTGGCGACCGGCTCCACACGACGGCACAAAGGCGGGGCAAGGAGGACCCGCCGCCACGCTAGCTGGTGGGGGATGCCCCCGAGAGCATCTCGCGGGCATGGTCAAGGGAGGCCTGCGTCTGGTCGCCCGAGAGCATGCGGGCTATCTCGGCCACGCGCTCCTCTCCCCCGATCTCCTCGATCGTTGTCTCGGGCACTTCGTCGCCGCGCTTGCTCACCAGGTAGTGCTTCTGCGCGACCACGGCCACCTGGGCCAAGTGCGTGACGACGATGACCTGGTGCGTCTGCGCGAGCCGCGCGAGGACCTGCGCCAGTGCCACGGCCGTCGCACCTCCCACGCCGGCGTCGACCTCATCGAACACCAGGGTGTCGGTGCCGTCGGCGTCGCCCAGCACGACCTTGCACGCGAGCATCACGCGAGAGACTTCGCCGCCCGACGCGATGCGCCTGAGGGGCCTTGCGCTCAGGCCCGCGGCGGGACGATAGGTCATCTCGACCCTGCTGGGGCCGACGCTCGTCCACTGGGCGCGGTCGAGCCGCTCGAAGCCGAGCTCGAGCGAGGCGGAGCCCATCTGGAGGAACGCCATCTGGTCGGTAATGGCGGCGGCAAGCTTGGGGGCGGCCTCTCGCCTGACGGCGTCGAGCTCGTCGGCCCTCGCGCGCAGCTCGGCCTCGGCGGCGTCGAGCGTCTCCTGCGCAGCGCGCACGACCGCGTCGCCGTCGTGGGCCGCGCTCACGAGCTCTGCTGCCTTGGCGCGCCTCTCGAGCACGTCCTGCATGCGCGGGCCATAGCTGCGCAGGAGCCCCTGCAGCTCGCCCATCCTCTCCTGCATCTGAGCGAGCCTGTCGCCGTCGAAGTCCATCGCCTCGGCGTAGTCGCGAAGCTCCGCCGAGACGTCCTCCAGGTCGATGAGCGAGCTCTCGACGCGGTCTGCCAGCGCGCCCAGGCGCTCGTCGTTTCGCGCGGCTCCCCTGAGGTCCGAGACGACGGAGGACAGGACGTCCTCCGCGCCCCCGTCGCCGGACATGGCCTCGCGCGCCTCAGTGGCCGAGCGCATGAGCGACTCGGCGTGCTCCGCCTTGGGAAGCGTCTGCTCGAGCTCCTCGTACTCGCCCTCCGCAGGCCCGACCTCGTCGATGCGCCTGAGGACGAACTCCGCCTCCTCGAGCCTCTCGCCGGCCGAGCGGCTCATCTCCACCTTCCGCTCGAGCTCGCTCTGCGCATCGCGGGCGGCGTCGAGGGCGTTCCGGTATGCCTTGAGTGCCTCCTGGGCGGCATCGCCCACCCAGGCGTCCAGCATCTGGACGTGAGTCGAGCCCTGCAGCAGACGCTGGTGCTCGTGCTGGCCGCACAGGTCGATGGTCGCTCCCGGCCCCTCGGCGAGCTCGCGCACTGATGCCATGTGCCCGTCAACCTCGACGCGTCCGCGACCCGCGGCCTCCACGCGACGACGCACGACGGTCCCGTCGGGATCTCCCCCAGGCTCGAAGAACCGACCCTCCACGCACAGGGCGTCTGCCCCCTCGCGCACGGCAGAGGCGTCGGCGCGCTCTCCCATCAGCAGCTTGACTGACGAGAGGAGCGCGGACTTTCCGGTTCCGGTCTCTCCGGTCAGCACCGTAAGGCCGCGCGCGGGGATGATGGACGCCTCGCGGATGAGCGCGACGTCCTGTACGTGAAGTTCGTCAATCATGCGTTGCTACTCTCCGGCCCTTCCGTAGAAGACACGAGAAACGGACTGATAGAAGCTCTTGGAGTTGCGGTCAAGAAGGATGAGGTCACCTGGGCCGCGGCGCACGGTCGCGCGCTGGGCGACGAGCCCCTCCCCTCCCACGAGCTGGCCATCGGCAAAGAAGAGCCGCTCGGACTTGCGCTCGGGGTTGATCGCAATCTCGACGACGTCAGAGGGCGAGGTCAGAAACGCGCGCGCCAGGATCGTGTGCGGGGCGACGGGAACGCAGACCATGCCTCCGTAGTCAGGAGAAACGATGGGGCCGCCGGCCGAGAGAGCGTAGCCCGTCGAGCCCGTGGCGGTCGAGACCACGAAGCCGTCGGCGCGGAGGGTGTCGATGTGGTGGCCCGAGACGGACACGTCGAAGACGATCATGTCGCCCTTGATGCCATGCGTGAGCGAGAGGTCGTTCAGGGCAAAGCGGCGCTCGGTCCTGATGTTGCCGAGCTCGTCTTCCAGATCGACCGAGACGTCCAGGGTGGCTCGCCTCGAGGCGTGAAGGTTGCCCGAGAGGGCCTCGGCGACGAGGTACTTGACGTCCATGGGGCCACCGCTCGTCAGAAAGCCCAGGTGCCCGTAGGAGATGCCGATGACGGGAATCTCGTTGTAGCCCACGATCCTGGCGGCACGCAGGAGCGTGCCGTCCCCGCCGAAGGAGACGACAAGACCGACGCCGGTCGTGTCCACGACCTTGTTGGGAAAGAGCTTCTTGTCGTGGGCCCACTGGACCTCGACGCGCTCGTCCTCAAGCCACCGTGACAAGGACCGCGCGCTCTCGACCGCATCCTCGCGAGAATAGTTGGGAACCAGAAGTACCTTCACGCCGCCCTCCCCCGATGAAGTCAGATAGTCCCATCGAGTGTAGCACCCGACCGGGTGGGAGGGACGCTCGCGGGCGTGCCGCGGCGCCGAACGACGCGGCAGGCTTGCGCAAGTATTTCTCGAAGAAGTGCCTAGAGCGCGCCGGCGAGCTCAACCGCACCGTCGGCCACGACTGACCGATAGTCCAGGGCGCGGTCTGCCCTGGAGCCGCGCTGACCCAGGAGCAGGAACTCGACATTGCCCTTGTGCCCGTGAATGGGGCTTTGGCACGCGCCCAGCACCCCAAGGCCCCTTGACTCAAAGGCAAGTGCCACGTCCTCGAGCGCGCGCAGGTGGACGGCGGGATCGCTCACCACGCCGCCCTCGCCCACCTCGTCGCGGGCAGCCTCGAACTGAGGCTTGACCAGGGTGAGGAACCGCCCGTTGCCGCGCAGCAGCTCGACGACGGCCGGAAGCACGGTCTTGACCGAGGTGAACGAGACGTCGCAGACCGCAAGGTCGATGGTCGAGCGATTGTCGTCGTCGGGCAGGTCGACCATGTTGGTTCGCTCGCGCAGGTCGACGCGCGGGTCCTCGCGCAGGCTCCAGTCGAACTGCGCGTAGCCCACGTCGACCGACAGGACGGATGCCGCGCCGCGCTTGAGCAGGCAGTCGGTAAAGCCCCCGGTGGAGCAGCCCACGTCGAGGCAGGACATCCCCGTGGGGTCGACGCCGAACGAGTCGAGGCCGCGCTCGAGCTTGAGGCCACCACGCCCCACGTATGGCAGGCGCCCCTTTACGTGAAGCTCGATCCCGGGCCTTACCTGCTCGCCCGGGCTCTCCATCCTGCGGCCCGAGGTCGAAACCTCACCGGCAAGCACGGCTCGCATCGCGTCGTCGCGAGAGGAAAAGAGCCCGCGTGAAACGAGCTCCTCATCCAGTCTATGTTTCTTGGGCCTGGCCACGCTACGCCTCCTCGCCCCCCTGGGAAGCGACAGGAGCCTCGTCTGCCCCCTCGTCGTCGGAGCCGTCTGAGGCGGAAGGCGCATCGCCCTTCTCGGCTTCGGCCTTGGCGGACTCCTTCTCGCGCAGGCGCGCCTCCTCCTCGGGGGTGAAGTCGGTGGTGTCGACCATGTCAACGGCCTTAGACCCCAGCGCGATGGCCTCATCAAAAAGGTCCAGCGAGCGCTCGAGCGAGGTCTCCTTGTCGCGTACCGCGTCGACGATCTGGTCCAGGCGGCCAGTGATATCGTCAAACGTCTTGTACTGCGCGATGTTGGGCTTTGCCATCGCTACTCGCCGTCCTGCTCTCCGTCGTCGGGCTCTTCGGAGCCGGCGTACTCGTAGTCATCGTTCGGCTGCTGGGCCGCGGCCTTGAGGTCGTCACGGACGCGGACGGCCTCGCGGGCCTCCGCCACGACGTCGTCTCCGGCCTCGAGCTTGCGGGCCACCTTGCCCAGGAGGCCGTTGATGAAGCGGGAGGACTCGTCAGAGCCGTAGGCCTTGGCGAGCTCGACGGACTCGTCGATGGTGATGGGGATGGCGACCTCGTCGACCTCGAGCATCTCGTAGAGGGCGAGCCTCAGCAGGTTGCGGTCGACCTTCGGCATGCGCGAGACGCTCCAGTTGACGGAGTGCTCTGCGATGATGGCGTCGAGGTCGCTTCGCATGTCGTCGGTACCGCGGGCAAGCATCTCGCCGAACGGGTCAAGCGGGCCCTGCGAGAGCGCGTAGTCGCCCTCGAGAACCTCGAAGACGGTCCTGTTGGTTGCCTCGGCCTGGAAGAGAACCTGAAGGGCCTGGCTGCGGGCAAGGGTGCGCCCGCCGAAGTGAGTTGTATCAGACACTGCCCTCTACTCCTTGGGGAAAACGAGTGAATCGATGCAGATGTCCACCGAGCCGACCTCGACGCCGACCTGCTCGCGAATCGCGGTCGCGATGGCGGCGCGAACGGACGCCGCAAGCTTGGTGAACGGATAGCCGTAGAACACGGCAAGATGGACGGCGACCTTAAGCTCGCCGTCGACCACCTCGGACTCGACGGTTGCCTCGGGCGGAACCGCACGACTCGTGAATACGGACACGAGATTGGAGGCGATGTCGTTGCCGCCGACGCGGACGACGCCCTCGACCTTCTCGGCCGCAAGGGTGACGATGGTAGAGACGACGCTCTTGGAGACGCCGATTCCCGCTATGAAGAGCTCGCTTTCGCTCATGTGAAGGTCCTTTCGAAGTAACCCGACCTGAGGCCAAGCCGGCCGCAGGTCTTCGTGCTCAAGTATAGCCTTTGGGAGAGGGGCGTCATCACTGTCGCCTTTGGCACGAAGGGGCCCGCCAACGCAGCTGCGCTCGCGGGCCCCTGCAGTCAATGTGCCAGTCCCTAGACGCGGGAGACGAACTTGCCGTCACGCGTATCGACCTTGATGATCTCGCCCTGGTTCAGGTACATGGGAACCTGGATGGTGGCACCGGTCTCGATGGTCGCGGGCTTGGTGCCGCCCTGGACGGTGTCGCCCTTGAAGCCGGGATCGGTCTCGGTGATCTCGACCTCGATGAAGGTGGGCGGCTGGACCGCGTAGAGAACGTCGTTGGCATACTGGAGAAGGCAGACGTCGTTCTCCTTCAGGAACTTGTCGTTCTCGCCGATGAGGGAGTCCTCGACGGGAATCTGCTCGTAGGTGTTCATGTCCATGAACCAGTAGGTCTCGCCGTCAGCGTAGAGGTACTGCATCTCGCGCGTCTGCATGTTGACGCTCTCGAACTTGGCAGACTGCTGGAAGTTCTCCTCGTTCACGCGACCGGTGCGGATGTCACGGTACTTGGTGCGAACGTAGGTGTTGCCCTTGCCAGGCTTGACATGCTGTGCCTCGAGGATGACACAGTCCTTGCCCTTGATGTTGACGCCGAGGCCGACCTTGAGGTCGTTGATGCTCAGAGATGCCACTGAAAGCTCGCTTTCTCGATAACGTCCGCGAAAACACGGATGCAAAAATCACATACAGAGAAGAATTATAGCCATGCGCACGCAAATGCAATGCGCCGTGGCTCGGATTCACAGAGGCAACAGCTCGGCCGCTGCATTGCCATGGGCACGCACGAAAAAAGCCCCGGCTGAGTCGGGGCAGCAAGGCAGGGCGTTGTCGGGGCAGGGCACGCGGAAGGTGCTACGCCCCAAGGTGTAGAAGACGCTTCACGCCCAGGCCGAGTACCTGAAAGAAAGTGGGAGACTTCACGAGTCTGTCCTCGGGGACGTACTCCCTCATGGCTCGCAGGATCTTCTTGTTGTCCCTCGTGGAGAACGAGAAGTGCCCGTTTTGCTTGGTGAAGATCGCAAAGCGGGCGATGCGGGCGCCGCCGAACATGACCGAGGCGGCCACGTGGTCGATCTCCTCCCAGGGAATCTGGATGTAGTCCTCAGGGTTGCGCTCGTTGTAGAACTCCACGGCCTTGTTGCCGACCATCATGTCGCCGTAGCTCGTGAGACCGTGAAACGACGTCGCCTTGATGGTCATGTCGACGCTGTTGTTCATTGAGATTGCCATGATGCGAAAACTCCTCGGATCCAATCAGAAAGGTCGCGCCCCGACGTTGAGGGTGCGGATGCACTTTCAAGCGTACAGGGCGCGACCAGATGCGTCTAGCACGGCAGGCCAGAAGCTGCCAGCGCACGACTCCTTACATGAAGTTGAGGAGACGACCGATGATGCCAACCGCGAAGAGCGCGAGGATGATGGCGATCGGGGAAACCTTCTTCTTCAGGAGCTTGCAGCACAGAAGCGTGAGAGCGACTGCGGCAAGACCCGGAATCAGGGCGTCGAGGTTCTGCTGGAGCGTGGTGACCTTCTCGACGTTCAAGCCGTTGGCACCCAAGGAGGCATACTGCTCGAGGGCGCTCTTGATGCCCTCGGCGCCACTGGGAAGGCTGGACCAGTCGATGTAGGCACCCTTGGACTGCGTGACGGTGGAGACGACCGGGGTGAAGGAAATCGAGACCCAGCGCTCGACCAGCGAGCCGATGATGAACATACCAAGGATGGAGGCACCCTCGGTGATCTTGCCCAGCAGGCCGCCGGAGAGGTCCTTGGTGATCTCGGTTCCGACCTTGTAGCCGAACTCCTGCGTGTACCAGAGGAAGGCCATGCGGATGACGTTCCAGAGGACGAAGAACAGGATGGGGCCGAGGATGTTGCCCGAGAGGGCCATGGACGCGCCGAGCGCGCCGAGGATTGGGCGGATGGTAAACCAGAAGACGGGGTCGCCGACGCCGGCGAGCGGACCCATCATGCCGACCTTGACGCCCTGAATGGCGGCATCGTCGATCTTCTCGCCGTTGGCGCGATCCTCCTCGAGTGCGAGGGTGACGCCGATGACGGGGGCGGACACGTACGGGTGCGTGTTGTAGAACTCCATGTGACGCTCGAGAGCAGCAGCCTGCTCCTCCTTGGTGGAGTAGAGCTTCTTGATGGCGGGGACCATGGCATAGCACCAACCGCCGTTCTGCATACGCTCGTAGTTCCAAGAGCCCTGCAGGAACTGGTGGCGCCAAGCGACCGCCTGACGATCCTTCTTAGAAAGAGTGATCTTCTCTTCTGCCATTGTGTTCACTCCCCTTCCTACTCGTAGTCATTCAGGATGTCGCCCAGCGGGTCGCCGGAGCCGGCAGCGCCGCCGCCTGCGGTCGCAAGCTCCTTGAGACCGAGGTAGATGAGGGCGAGGGAGACGCCAATGGCGCCGAGGGCGATGAGCGTGAGCTCAGAGAGGGCAGCCAGGACGAAGCCGAGGACGAAGAACGGCCAGGTCTCCTTGGTGGCCATCATATTGATGACCATTGCGTAACCGACTGCAGCGACCATGCCGCCGCCGACGGCCATGCCGCCGGAGAGCCATGCGGGCATCGAGTTCAGGACTGCGGTGACCGACTCGGCAGGGATGAAGCAGAGGGCCGCGGCCGGAATGGCGATGCGGACGCCCTGGAGGCAGATCGCGAGAACCTGCCAGACCTCGATGCCGCGGAAGTCAGCCTTGGAGGCGGCGGCATCCATGGCGTGGACCATCGGAATTGCGATGGTGCGGCAGATCATGGTCAGGAACAGGCCCGCGACGGACAGAGGAACTGCCACGGCAATTGAGGTGTTGATCGCGGCGACGGTGTCGGTAGCGCCACCGTCGAGAGCGATGACCATGAGGATTGCGGAGGCCACGGACGCGAGAGCCGCGTCAGGGGCGACGGCGGCGCCGATGTTCGCCCAGCCGAGGGCGATCATCTGAAGGGAGCCGCCGAGGATGATGCCCTCCTGCGGGTGGCCGCTGACCAGACCGATAAGGGTGCAGGCAACAAGCGGCTGATGGAACTGGAACTCGTCGAGAATGCCTTCCATACCAGCCAGGAAAGCAACGATAACGATCAGAAGAATCGTAAGTGCCGACATGAATTCCCTCCTTCTTTCTATCGAGGCCTTTAGGCCATGTTCTTTTCTTTGAGAAGGGCCCAGATGTCGTCGACGTGATCGGACGGGACCTTCTGGACATAGAAGTCAGTGCCCTTGGCACGAATCGCCTCGAGGGTCTTGACGTCCTCCTCGTCGCAGGCGATGGCCTGGTTGATGACAGTCTTGCCGGCAGAGTGAGCCATGGAGCCGATGCAGACCTTGTCGAACTCGACGCCACCCTCCTCTGCACGCAGGAGGTCCTGAGGATTCTCAAAGAGAACCATGGCCTTCGTCGCGCCAAAGCGCGGGTCCTTGTCAACCTCGACGAGCTTGGCGATGGGGATGACGTGGACCTTGACTCCAGGAGGAGCCGCCTGAACGATCATGTTCTTGCGGAGCTCGTCGTGGGAGACGCCGTCGGAGACGACGAGAATGCGATCCGGCGAGACCTGCTTGGTCCATGCGGTCGCGACCTGACCATGGAGAAGACGGGTGTCGATACGGACGTACGCATACTTGATGTGGCCATCGCCGAGAACGGTGCCCTCGGGAATGGCGCCAACGGGTGCTGCGGCAGTTGCGGCAGTTGCGGGTGCGGCGGCGTCGGCGGGCTGAAGCTCTTCGGGCTTCACCTTCACGCCAGCGCGTGCCTCGGGGTAGACCTCCTCCATAACAGCCCTCGCCGTGTCGGCGCCCATGCGGGAGCCGTAGGCGGTGACGAGCATGGGAAGGCTGAGGCCGGTGATGGCTACCCAGTCGTCATGCCCCTCTTCGCTGATGAGACGGGAGACCTGGTTGAAGGGAGTACCTCCCCACAGGTCGACCAGGAACAGGGTGTGCTCCTGATCATCGAAGGTGGCGATCGCGTCAAGCAGCTTCTGGTGCATGTCGTCGGGACCCATGTCAGGCGTCAGAACGACGGCCGCAACGTTTTCCTGCGGTCCGAAGATCATGCTGCCCGATTCCATGATGCCCTCGGCGAATTTACCGTGGCTTGCAAGGACAATATTGACCATCCAACTTCCTCCTTTGCATCCTTCTGCTTCCTACAGAACCGTGGTGTGATGAATGACGTTCACGCCGTCTGCGCAGTTCCTTCATCGTTGCTCCACAGGTTCTGAATTATAGGCCCATTTGCCGATAAATGCTACACATCATCTCGCCATTTCCTACATATCAGTGTTCTACCTGCGAATTCATACTGATTGTTTGCGTCATTTCGCTAGTTTTGACAGCCATTTCCTGAAACGGGCGCACCGATAACTCTGTCAAAGTGCTTACCAATTCGTTTCGCTTTGGTCATATTTTGTTTTTCTTTGGTCACCTTTCGCGCCCAAGCGCTAGTCGACATCTCCAGGACGATCGGAACATGAAAAATCGGCCGGCAAGCGCCGACCGATTAGGCATTTGACAAAACAGCCGATACTACTTGTTCTAAATCGTGGACTAGCAGGGAATCACCCTCAGCTCGTGGGACGACTGCGTGAAGGGGTGATAGCCGTCCTCCCCCATGACGCCGAAGTCCTCGAGGCGAACGCCGAAGTTGCCGGGCAGGTAGATGCCGGGCTCGTCGGTGATGACGGCGCCCACGGGAATCTCCCTGTCATAGTTGCGGCCGAAGAAGGGCTTCTCGTGGATCTCGAGGCCGACGCCGTGACCTAGGCCATGCTTGAAGTAGTCGCCGTAGCCTGCCTCGGTGATGAGGCGAACAGCAAGGTTGTGGATGTCCTTGCCCTTGCAGCCGGGAACGGCGGCCTTGGCGCAGGCCTCGTTGACGCCGCGGACAATCTCATAGACCTTGCGCTGCTCCTCAGTCGGCTCGCCAAGGCAGACGGTCCTGGTCATGTCCGATCGGTAGTCGTGATAGCCCGCGCCGTAGTCCATGACGATCATGTCGCCCTTCTGGACCTTGCGCTCGCCAGGCTGCGCATGGGGGTTGGCGCCGTTGGGGCCGCTCGCGATGATGGTGCCGAAGGCAAGCGAGTCGGCACCGTGCTGGAACATGTAGTTCTCGAGCTCGACTTTGATCTCCATCTCGGTCACGCCCGGCTTGATGAAGCCGCAGATGTGCTCGAAGGCTGCGTCGGTGATGGTCTGCGCGTGGCGCATCAGCTCGATCTCTTCGGAGTCCTTGACGATGCGAAGCGAAGCGATGTCGCCATGCATGCGCGGGAGGAGGCAGGCGACCGAGCCCTTTGCGAGCTCGACGCCCAGGGCGTCGAAGAAGGCAAGGTCCATGGTGTCCTCGATGGCGACGACGCGAGAGCGCGTCTTGCTGACGCGCTCGGCCGCCCAGGAGGCGGGGTCAACGATCTCCATGTCAAGCTTCCAGGGCGTATTCTCGCCAAGGCGGTCGACGAAGGTGCCGAAGTAGCGGGAATCGGTGTGGAGCCAGAGCCCGTCCCTGGTGATGAACGCCGTGTGGGCCACCTCGTCGTCGAAGGTGCGCTCGGCTCCAGTGAGCCAGCGAAGGTCAGGGTTGTTCCTCAGGATGGCGGCGTCGTAGCCCCTCTCCTCCATGAGGGAGCGGAACCTCTCGACGCGAGCCGCGCAAGCTGCAGCATCAGCCATGTCTAAATACCTCGATTCTCTAGGTCGTATTGAGCCTCATATAGGTTAGTCCGCGCGGTGGGCCTCACACCATGCAGAGACGTGCTCATTCAAAAGTTCATCGTCTGCAGACGCGAGGCGCACGCGGCCGATGGCCTGAGGCACCGCGACGAAGAATCGGTTCGAGCGCTTGAACTGGTCGCCCTTGAGCGACTTGATGACCCGCTCGGGCTCGACGGAGGCCTCCACGAAGCCGAAGCCGAGCCTGTCGAGGAGCTCGTCCTGAGTAAGGACGTCATCCACCGAGAGCTTCCCCATGCCGCACGAGAGGCGCGCGGCGAACCGCAGGCCCTCGGCCATCAGGTCGGCGACGCTGACGCCGTCGTCAAGCAAGGGCCTAAGGCCACGCACAAAGTCGCGGCCGTAGGTGACTGACTGCTTGACCGCAAGCGCGGTCGACGAGACGAGGCGCCCACGGGTCTTGAGCGTGTCGACCGCCTGCTCCATCAGGACGTCGACGTCGCCCTCCATGATCTCGGGCGCCCTGTCCCAGAGACGCGAGAAGGACTTCTCGTTCTCAGCCGTGGCAGAGGAGGCCATGAGCGCGAGCGCAAGGCGCGTGCGCTCGTCCGAGAGGCCGCACTCCATGAGGTCGGGATCGCAGAGCAGGTAGCGGCAGAATGCGTTGGAGCGTGCCATGTCGTCGCTTTCCCCAACAGCGATGCCGCGCGGCGTGACGGCCACCTCCACCATGGCGTCGAGGTCGACGGGGATGGCGGCGAGGGGCACGCCGGCGCACCACAGAGAGCAGGCCTGGGCCGCGCAGCTGAGGCTGTCGACGCCTCCGATGGCCACGACGAGGTCGTCGGAAGTAACGCCCTTCTCGCCCAACCAAACCATGAGCTCGGAGACGAAGTCGAGCGTCCTGGCGTTGGCACCCGCCGCGAGCAGGCGCGCCTCGACCGCGAAGCCCGCGTCAGTCAGCTCCCGGCGGAGCAGCTCGCGACGCTCTTCGGAGACGCCATCCTCGCACAGGAGCGCGGCTACGCGCGGCTTGCCGACTGCCGTGCGCAGGATCGACCCGCAGGTCTCCACCACTCCGTGTCCCATGCGGACGTCGCATGATCCGCCCGGCGCCGAAACCCACTGCCTCGTGACCTGCGCCTCGAGGCCCTCTTCCTCGCTCATAGAAGTCCCTTCTCCCAAAGCAGCTGCCCTGCCTCGGTCATAACTTGGTCAAACGACTTGCCCCTGATATCAATGGAAAGGTCGCACTCGCGCTCGTAGAGCGGCCTGCGGTACGCGTAGAGGCGACGCGCGCAGTCGGCCGAAACGAAGTCGGGTCTAAGCTCAGGGTGCTGGATCTGCCGCAGGGAGTCCTCGACGTCGCCGTCCAGGAAGACCACGGTGCCCATCTCGTGCATCAGGGTGCAGCTCTCCGCACCCTCGACGATGCCGCCACCACAGCTCACTAGGAGAGACTTTCGATCCCTGAGCTTGCGCAGGGCCTGCGCCTCGCCCCTGCGAAACGCCTCCTCGCCGTCCTGCTCGAAGACCTCGCACACGGTCTTGCCCATGATGCGCTCCACCATGCGATCCGTGTCGACGAAGTCGCGATTGAACAGTCCCCCGAGGTTACGCGCGAGGGTCGACTTTCCCGCCCCGAGAAAGCCGACAAAGAAGATATGGTCGCAGCCCTCGTGGACCACGTACCCTGGCGTTGCAGTGTTCATGAGCAAAGACTCCGTACAGACAATCGAGTGTTCGCCCAAATTCTACCATCAACGGCAGAAGGACACGGGACCGCTATGCGCGAGGGATGCCCTCGTAGGTCTTCCCCCTCAGGACGAGGTTCTCGCCAAGCCTCATGATGTGGGTGTACCAGAGGTCGCGCCTCGACTGGGGCCTCACCAGTACCGTGCGGACACCGGCGGCGTTTCCGGCCACGACGTCGGTGAACACCTGATCGCCCACGAGAATCGCGTGCGCGGCGTCGCAGCGCTCGAGCTCTAGCGCGCGTCTCACCGCGAAGGGGGCGGGCTTCATCGCATGGTGGACGACCTCGCAGCCCAGCTCGCGGGCGGAGCGCTCGACCTGGCTCGAGTGGAAGTTGTTCGAAACGATGCAGGTCTTGATGCCCCGGGCGCGCACGTCCTCGAGCCAGCGAGCGATCTCGGGCGGCGCGACCTTGGCGTCGCGAGGGACGCAGGTGTTGTCGCGGTCCAGGAGGACGCAGCGCACTTCTCCCCTGACGAGGTCTTCGATGGGAATCTGGTCAATGCTCTCGAAGTATCGCCACGCGTCAAACAGTCCCATTTAGACCCCCTGGTCGGCCTGCGCCTTGGCGATGGCCTCCTGATGCTGATCGTACGTCTCGGAGAACGTGTGGTTGGAGTAGGAGCCGTTCTCGATGATGAGGAAGTAGTAGTAGTTGGTCGGACTCGGCGCCAGGGCCGCCTGGATCGAGTCGAGGCTCGGGCTGCAGATGGGCGTTGGAGTGAGCCCCTTGTGCAGATAGGTGTTGTAGGGACTGTCGACCTTGAGGTCGTCGGCCGTCACGTCTCCGCCGGTGACGTAGCCCATGGTCGCGTCGCTCTGGAGGCTCATGTCCGCCTTGAGGCGGTTGTAGATGACCGACGAGACGAGCGGGCGGTCGTCGCTGGTGACGGCTTCGCGCTCGATGATCGACGCCACCTTGAGCACGTCGTAGTCGCTCACGGTCACGCCGTAGCTACTGCTGAGCGAGGCCGCGGCATCGCTCATGTTGAGGGAGTGGACCTCAGCCTTGTACTGGTCGAGCATGGCCCGGATGACAGAGTCGGCCGAGACGTCCTTGCCGCTGAAGTCGTAGGTCTTGGGGTACAGGAAGCCCTCGAGCGAGTCGTCCTGCGCCTCGGAGAGGAACGGGTAGTCGTCCACGTAGTTGGAGGCCTTGGCCTGCGCCAGGAACTCATCGGAACTGATGCCCAGCTGCTTCTGGACGGCCTCGGCGGTCTTGGCGACGGTTAGCCCCTCTGCCACGGTGAGCCTGCCCTCGTCGGAGTTGGGACCCTCGCAGAGCTGCCTCACGATGCCCGAGATGTTTCCGCCCGCCATGAGCTTGTACGTGCCGGGCTTCATATTGGACTCGGCCCGCTGGGAATCAACCTCCTCGAGGAAGACCTTCTTGTCGTCGATGACGCCGGCCTCGAGCAGGATCTTGGCGATGGCGTTGGCGCCCGAGCCCTCGGGGATGGTGACGCTCACGTAGTCACCCTGGCTCACGCCCGACGAGGCGGAATCCTGCTCCCGTCCCAGGCGGGGCAGGACGAAGACGACCAGAGAGAGGGCGAGAAGGACAAGGGCGATGCCGGCGAGGGGAAGGCACGACCTGCGCCCGCAGCGACGCTGTTGGCCGCGCTGCCCGCGGTTCGTTCGGGAGGTGGTACGCGCGCTGTGGGACGAGACGCCCCTGGCCGCGTGTGGCTTCTGGGCACCCGTGCGCGATACGGGCTGGCGGCGCTCCTTGCGGGCGTCCGCGGCCTTACGATTGCCCGCGGCCTTGCGGGCGGGGGCGCCCTTGGCGCCACCCGCGGGCTTGGAGGCCTTGGCGGTGGCGTGCTCGCGCCTGGGGGTGGGCGCCACGCCCGCGAAGTGCGCGGCCCTGCGTGTTGGTTTGTCAGCCATTCGTCTCCCCTACTCCTTGTGAGCGTCCAGCCAGGCCTGGAGGAAGAGCGACGCCGCGATCATGTCGACCCGGCCTCGCATGCTCTTCTCGCTGTATCCCTCCTCGCGCAGGATGCGCTTGGCCTCCTGTGACGAGAGTCGCTCGTCAACGAACTCGACGGGAAGACCGAGGGTCTCTCCGATCTTGCGCCCCTGCTCCATAACCTTCTGGGCCTGCGGGCCGTCCTCGCCCGAGAGGGTCTTTGGGCGGCCGCAGACGAGCACGTCGGGCTCGTAGTCCTCGACGATGTACCTAAAGGAGCGGGCGCAGGAGAGGACCTCCTGCGCCGGCAGAACCTTCACCGGGGACGCAAGCGTGCCGGACAGATCGCTCGCGGCGATCCCGATGCGCGCGTCCCCTATGTCAAGAGCGAGGGCCCTCACCTGGACTAGGCTCCCAGCAGCTTCTTGGCCGCGTCGAGGGCGGCGTCGATGCCGGAGGCGTCCTGTCCGCCGGCCTGGGCCATGTTGGGTCTGCCGCCACCACGGCCACCGACCAGGCCGGAAATCTCCTTGATGACGGAACCGGCCGAGAAGCCCGCGCTCACGGCGCCGTCGGTGGCTGCCGCAAGCAGGCCGACCTTGCCGTCAGCGTCGGACGCGATGACGACCGCGCACTCGTCCTGGATCTTGTCACGGACGGTGTCCCAGACGTTGCGCAGGTCCTTGCCGCCGATGCCTTGGAGCTTGGCGACGACCAGCTTGTAGGAGCCCATGTCGACGGCGCCGGAGACGGCGTCGGCGACCTGGTTGGAGGAGCCGCCGACCATTGCGGCCTTGAGCTTCTTCTCGACAGCGGACTTCTCGTCCTTCAGCTGCTCGACGCGCTCGAGCACATCGGCCGGACGGCACTTGAGGGCCGCAGCGACCTCGTCCATCTGGGCGAGGCGCTCGTCGACGTACTGGATTGCGCCGGCGGCGGTGACGGCCTCGATGCGACGGGCGTTGGAGCCGACGGAGCTCTCGGAGACAATCTTGAAGAATCCGAGCTCGGCGGTATTGCGGGCATGGGTGCCACCGCAGAGCTCGCGCGAGAAGGGCGCGTCGCCGTCGCCGGTGGAGACCACGCGGACGGTGTCACCATACTTCTCGCCGAAGAGGGCGACCGCGCCGGAGGCCTTGGCCTCCTCGATGCCCATGACCTTGGTCACGATTGGCTCGGCCGCGAAGATGTGGGCGTTGACCATGCCCTCGACGCGGGCGACCTCCTCGGGCGTGACAGCCTCGAAGTGCGTGAAGTCGAAGCGGAGGCGCTCGGAGGTGACCAGGGAGCCGGCCTGCTTGACGTGGTCGCCCAGGACGGCCTTGAGGGCGGCGTCGAGCAGGTGGGTCGCGGTGTGGTTGCGGCGGATGAGCTCGCGGCGGCCGTGGTCGACCGAGGCGCTCACGACGTCGCCGAGGGCGAGGCTGCCCTCGGTGACCTCTGCCTCATGGGCCACGAAGCCGCCCTCGCGCATCTTGGCGTCGAGCACGCGGAGCTTGGCACCGTCGGCCGCGAGGGTGCCGGTGTCGCCCACCTGGCCGCCCATCTCGCCGTAGAAGCTGGTCTTGTCGAGCACGACCTCGACCTTCTGACCGGCCTCGACGCGCTCGGCCTCGACGCCGTCGACGACCAGCGCGACGACCTTGCAGCCATCGACGTCGTCGGAGTCATAGCCGCAGAACTCGGTCGAGGCGAGCTTGTCGGAGAGGGCCGCCCACACGTTGTTGGCCTTGCCCCAGGCGTCGCGGTTGGCGCTCTGACGCGCACGCTCCTTCTGCTCGGTCATGGCCTGGTCGAAGGCGTCCATGTCAACGCAGTGGCCGGCGGCCTCGGCGATCTCGCGCGTCAGGTCGATGGGGAAGCCGTAGGTGTCGTGGAGCTTGAAGGCGACCTCGCCGGAGAGCGTTGCGCCCTCGCCGAGCTTGTCGAGCTCGGCATCGAGCATGTTCTCGCCCGCGTTGAGCGTGGCGCCGAAGCGGCTCTCCTCCGCGGAGATGATGCCATCGATGAGGGACTGGTTCTCGACCAGAGCGGTGTACTGGTCGCCCAGGACCTCGGTGACCTCGTGGGCGTAGGTGGTCAGGAAGGCACCCTGGATGCCCAGAAGGCGTCCGTGGTAGACGGCGCGACGGAGCAGGCGGCGCAGGACGTAGCCGCGACCCTCGTTGGAGGGAAGGATGCCGTCGCCAATCATGAACGTGACCGCGCGGGAGTGGTCGGCCAGGATGCGAAGGCTCTTGTCGGTGCTGTCGCTCGAGGCGTGGTACTCGACGCCCGAGAGCTTCTCGCCTAGGGAGATGAGGGAGCGCATGACGTCGCCCTCGTAGTTGGAGCCCTTGTGCTGCATGATGGCCGCAATGCGCTCGAGACCCATGCCGGTGTCGATGTTGCGGTGCGGGAGGTCCGGCATGGAGCCGTCCTCCTGGCGGTCGTACTGCGTGAAGACGAGGTTCCAGAACTCGAGGTATCGGTCTCCGTCGTCGCCGGGGGCGTCACCCTCGAACTCGGGGCCCTGGTCGAAGTAGATCTCGGAGCAGGGGCCGCAGGGGCCGGTGGGGCCGGCTGCCCAGAAGTTGTCCTCCTCGCCCAGGCGGGAGATGTGGTCGTACTCGACGCCGTGGCTGTGCCACAGCTCGATAGCCTCGTCGTCGTTCTCGTAGACCGTCATGTACAGGCGGTCCTTGGGCAGGCCGAGGTGCTCGGGGCTCGTGATGAACTCGTACGCCCAGGCGATGGCGTCGGCCTTGCTGTAGCCGCCGAAGGAGAAGTTGCCGAGCATCTCGAAGAAGGAGAGGTGGCGCGCGTCGCCGATGTTGTCGATGTCGTTGGTGCGCAGGCACTTCTGGCAGGAGGTTGCGCCGATCTCCCTCATGGTCTTGGTGCCCTGGTAGTACTCCTTGAACTGGTTCATGCCGGCGTTGGCAAGAAGCAGGGATGGGTCCTCGGGGATGAGGGAGGACGAGGCGTAGAGCTTGCAGCCCTTCTCCTCGAAGAAGTGAAGGAAGTCAGCGCGGATCTCCGCGGTAGTCATCGTCTTGTAGTCAGTCGTGCTCATGATTCTCCTTGTAGTCTGCCTGATGGCGCACTTGCGCTAAACATCATACGTGTGGCCGCGTGCATGCGTAAGCTCAATTGCCCATAAGTCGAGCTTCTCCAATTAAATAATGCGGGGTGCGCGGCGCGGCCTAGTCGTCGGGGTCCCCTCTGCTCACCACGTCGTGCAGGGAAAGGACCAGAGTCTCGCCCAGGCTCGGATGCGCCCCCTCGGGCCTCTGGGCCGCGACGGGGTGCAGGTTGGCGTCGGAGGGGTCGACCAGACGCGTGTTCTGGAAGAACTTGTCGTCGTCCAGCGCGTCGTAGACCGGCTCGACGTTGCCCAGTTCGTCGTGGAACGGCGTGCTCCTGAATAGCGCGCCGTCGTAGGAGACGAGCTGGCGGCCGCTCTTGGACTCGAAGTAGTAGACGAAGACGCTGCGCAGCGCCGCCGTCATGGGAATCGCGATGGCCATACCCAGGATGCCGCCGAGGGCGTTGCCCACGATGAGGCCGACGAGGGAGAGCGCGGGGTGGACCTTGACCGCCGACTGCATGACGAGGGGAGAGATCACGTTGTCGGTCAGGTTCTGGATGACAAGGGCGGCAACGAGGGTCTCGAGCGCGAGCACGGGGCTCACGAAGAGGGCCAGCAGCGAGGCGATGGCGAGGGCCAGCCACGAGCCGATGACGGGGATGAAGTGCAGTAGCAGCGCCACGATCGCCATGAGGCCGGCGTAGGGATGGCCAATGAGGGCGAACGCAACGAACGAGAGGGCCCCACAGGCCAGCGAAGTGATGACGATGCCGCGCATGTAACCGCCCATCGAACGGCTCATGACGGCCAGCAGGACCGACAGGTCGCCACCCCTCTGAGGGCCGGCGATGGTCACGAGCTCGCGCACTATGACGGGATAGTCCTTGGCGAGCCAGTAGGCGACGATGACCCCCAGCGAGAACGTGACAAGGCCGCTGACGAAAGACGCCGCGCTGGTCATGACGCCGTCCGAGAGCGTCTTGGCAAGCTGGGACGCGGACCGCAGGCCTACGTCGGAAAGGGTCCCGACTGCCTGGTTGACGAAGTACTGGACCTCGGCGGTGCGGAGGTCGCCCAGGCTCGCCCAAAACTCGTTGATGGCGTCGCGCGCCTGCGTGACGTAACTCGGCACCAACTGCAGCACCTCGACGAGCTGCGCGACGAAGGGCGGCACCAGGAGCACGACCACGGCGGAGGTCACCAGGAGCACGACGAGAAGGGCGATGAGGGCCGCGACCCCGCGGCCCACTCCCCTGTCGTCGAGCCAGTTGGTGATGGGGCTGCAGATGAAGCCGAGCAGCACGCCGACGAGAAGGAGCTCAACGGCCGGCCATATGAGCCCGAGGGCCAGGACGACGAGCACGAACACGGCGGCGACGCCGATGAGGGCCCAGCTGCGCATGGCCAGGTACTTGGTCTTCTCCGTGCGCTCGGAGCGGTCGCGCTTCTCGTCCATGCCCCTACTTTCCCATGATTCCGTCGGGATCGATCTTTTCCTGGACCTTCTGGAGCGTCCTGCGCAGGAGCCTCGAGACCTGGACCTGGGAGATGCCGAGCTTCTTGGCGATCTCGACCTGGGTCATCCCCTCGAGGAAGCGCATGCGGATGATCTCCTGCTCGCGCGGGGAGAAGTCCCTGATGGTCTCCTCGAGGACCATGCGGTCATCGGAGGCCGCAAGGTCCTCGTCCTCGGTCACGTAGTGGTCGATGACCGACGGGGCCTCGTCGTCGCCCTGGCCGCCCGCCTCGAGCGGGACCGAGCTGTATGCGCTCGAGGACTCCATGGCCTCGAGGACCTCGTCGACGTTGGAGTCGAGGGCCTCGGCGATCTCCTCGACGGAGGGAGAGCGCTGGAGGTCCTTGGTGAGCTCGTCGGTCACCTGGTTGACCTTGCTGGACAATTCCTGCAGGCGGCGCGGTACGCGAACGGACCAGCCCTTGTCGCGGAAGTGACGCTTGATCTCCCCCATGATGGTGGGCGTGGCAAACGTGGTGAACTCGAGGCCTCGCGTGGTGTCGAAGCGGTCGATGGCTTTGATCAGGCCGATCGTGCCGACCTGCACGAGGTCGTCGAGGGGTTCCCCCCTGTTCTTGAACTTTGACGCAAGGAAGCGCACGAGGTTCAGGTGGCTCATGATGAGCTGCTCGCGTGCGTCCTCGTCGCCCTCCTCCTTGAAACGCCTGAAGAGCTCCCTGGTCCTGTCCTTGTCCCAGGCGAGCCTTCCCTTGGGCATCCGAGAGGAGAGGCGCCTGCGCGGCGACTTTTCCGCTGCGGACTCTTCGCTAGGCATGAACATCGCCAATCTGCTTCGTAAGGTGAAGGACTCCCTCGTCGGTCACGAGGAACTCGTCGCACACGGCACCGAGAAGGAGCTCGACAAGGCTCAGGTCCTCGCTGCCCTCGTCGACCTCCCCGTCACCCAGGGGCAGGTCGATCGAGATGACGCCGTCGGCGATGGCAAATGACACCTCGAGGGACTCGGGACGCGTGGAGCATCCGTAGACGAAGCCCTCCTCGGCGATCATCCTGAGGTCCTCGACGTCGTCGACGCTGAGGCCGCACAGGACGCCGAGGTTGGCGGCCGTCATTCGGACAAGCCGGGCGTACTTCGCCTCGGCCGGAACGCTGAGGCTGACGATCTGGTTCTGCATGCTGTTAGTCCTCGTCCTTCTCGTTCGTTTCCTCCTCGGCCTTGACCGGGGCGTAGGTGACGTATGCGGGGGACTCGGGGGCCGCGTGCTTGGGCTTGCCCTCGAGCTGCGGGGCGGACGCGCCCTCGATCTGGCGCTGCGCGTCAGCCGGCTCCTTGCCGGTGATCTTGTTGACCATGTTGCTCACAGAGCTCGCAGCCGAGCTCGCAACCTGGCTCACCGTCTCGGTCACGCCCGCGGCGGTGCCGGAGACGGAGGAGACGTCGGCGAGAATCTCGTTGAGCTGGCTGATGCTCACGCTGGCCCCGTCAAGGGCGACGTCGACCTTGGCGACGAGCGGGTCGGCCTGCTTGAGGGCCGGCTGGAGGTCGTCCATGGCCCCGTCGAGCTTCGAGATGATGGGCTGCACCTGCTCGATGGTGTCGTTTGCGGTCCGCGTGATCTCGTCAACCGAGCTGCGCGCCTTGCGAATGGTGAGGGCGAGCTCAACCACGGCCCAAACTGCGACCACGACGAGCACCATCAAAAGGATAGTCAGCGGATCTAGATTCATCGTAGTTCTGCCCTTCTCAAACGTTGTCGGCGCAGCGCACGCGGCGCCGCGCCTAGGTGACGTATGCCATTCTACCCATTCGCGCCTGGTTTGCCCGACGCGTCGCCGCCGGCGTCGGCGAACTCCGCACGGTCGCGCGCCGTGGAC
The DNA here is from genome assembly GCF_900111255.1 of Parafannyhessea umbonata. GTDB lineage: Bacteria > Actinomycetota > Coriobacteriia > Coriobacteriales > Atopobiaceae > Olsenella_J > Olsenella_J umbonata_A. The sequence continues at coordinate 493,292 of NZ_FOGP01000001.1, read as the reverse complement.
TCGACCCTCCAAGACTCCCAGCCACGGGGACTGGGCTTGTAGAACGCGCCGCGCTCGAGGCCCTCGGGCAGATAGCGCTGCTCGACCCAGCCCAGGGGGTAGTCGTGGGGATAGAGGTACTCGCCGTAGTCCTCGGAGCCCGGACGCGTGCGGTCGCGCAGGTAGCTGGGAACCTCGCGGCGCGGTCCCTTCCGGACCTCGGCCAGGGCCGAGTCGATGCCGGCCTCGGCGGCGTGGGACTTTGGGGCGAGCGCGATGTAGAGCGCCGCCTGGGCAAGGTTGATGCGGCACTCCGGGTAGCCAATCACCTCGGCGGACTTGAACGCGGCCTCCGCGACCAGCAGGGCCTGCGGGTCGGCATTGCCCACGTCCTCGGAGGCGTGAATCATGATGCGGCGGGCGATGTACTTTGGGTCCTCGCCGGCGTCGATCATGCGAGCGAGCCAGTACAGCGTGGCGTCGGGGTCGCTTCCTCGCATGGACTTGATGAACGCCGAGATGATGTCGTAGTGCATGTCACCCGACTTGTCGTAGGCCAGCCCGTGGCGCGGGTTCGCCTCGAGGACGTGCTCGGCCGTAATGGTGAGGGGCGCACTCGCCTCGTCCTCTCCCTCCCCGGAACCATCAGTCGCGTCGGAATCCCCCTCGACGGGAAGGGCCATCTGGCTCGCGAGCTCGAGCGAGGTGAGCGCGGCACGGCCGTCGCCGCCCGAGAGCGTGACGATGGCCTCGAGCGCGTCGTCCTCGAGCACGAAGCGCCCGGCGAGGCCAAACTCGTCGCCCAGCGCGCGGCGCACGAGCGTGCGGATGGACTCGTCGTCGAGAGGCCCCAGCTCGACGACGCGCGAGCGCGAGATGAGCGCCTGGTTGACCTCGAAGTACGGGTTCTCGGTCGTGGCGCCCACGAGGATGACCACGCGGTCCTCGACCGCATGCAGGAGTGCGTCCTGCTGGGAGCGGTTGAAGCGGTGGATCTCGTCCACGAACAGGATGGTGCGCCGGCCCGTGGTGAGCAGGCGCGACTCCGCGGCCTCGGTGGCCTGCCGCAGGTCCTTCACGGTTCCCGTGACGGCGGAAACCTCGACGAACTCGGCGTGGGTGGTGTTGGCGATGATTCGCGCGAGCGTCGTCTTACCCGTTCCCGCAGGTCCATAGAGAAGGACCGACGACAGCGTGTCGTGCTCTATCGCGCGACGCAGCCACGAGCCGGGCCCCACGGCCTTCTCCTGTCCCACGTACTCCTCGAGCGTGCGAGGCCTCATGCGGACGGCCAGCGGCGCGTTGAGCTTGCGCTTGTAGCGCTCTACCTCAGAGAAAAGAGTGTCCATGGATGCTCCTAACCGAAATAGCTGCGCTGCGGGAAGATTTCGCGCGCCTGGGGGAAAAGCCTCTCGCAGGCGGCGACGAAGTAATCGTCGCTCATGGCGGCGATGTAGTCCACGACCACCTGATCGGGGTCGTCCTCGACCTCGTACGAACGGCCGTAGTACGAGAGGTGGCGCTCGACGGGCAGAACGTGGTGACGGAAGACCGGGGCCTCCTCCCTACCCTCCCGGAGGTCGTCGAGCGAGCTCTGGTACAACGCCGAGAAGAGCTCGCGCACGGGGCCCGAGAAGTCACCGTCGACCTCGCTGGAACCGTAGATCTTCTGGTAGTTCTCGCGCTTGGCGCGGGCGAGCTCGCCAAAGCCCTCCTCGCTCATCTCGATGCGCGGCTTGCCGAAGCTGTTCTGGACGACGTCGGCCGAGAACGCCGAGAGCGCCCAGGCGTTGTAAGCCCCACCCAGGCCGTCGTCGAAGGCGTCCTCGTCGACCAGGTGAGCCCGGATGGCGTCCTGACGGTCCTTGCCAACGTAGGCGATGATGTCGGAGATCCTGACGACGCAGCCCTCGAGCGTCATCGGCCTGAGCCTCCTGATGGCCTCGGCGCCGGACTCCCAACAGCCGGCGACCACGCGATCGAAGGTGTCGAAGTCGTTGAGGCCGCTGGTCTCGAAGCGCTGCTGCTCGAACTCGCCGTTGTGGCAGATGACGCCGTCGAGTGTCTGGAGCGAGATGTTGCGTCCGTAGAGCACGTCGAGCGCGCGGACGGACTGGACGTTGTGGAAGAACCAGCGCCCGGTGCGCTCGTGGAACACGTCGTTGAGGAAGCGCTCGCCCGCGTGGCCGAAGGGCGTGTGGCCCACATCGTGGCCCAGGGCGATGGCGTCGATGAGGTCGAGGTTGAGGCCGAGCGCGGCCCCGATGTCGCGCGCCACGCGGCTGACGAGCTGCTCGTGAAGTCCCCTGCGTGTGAGGTCGTCGTTGGCTCTGAACGAGAAGACCTGGGTCTTTCCGTTGAGACGGTTATAGGCGGGGGTATGGAGGATCTTCTCGCAGTCGCGGACGAAGGCGGGGCGAATCGAGGTGTCGCGATCCCTCTCGGCGACGTCGCGGCGGATGACCGCCGAATTCTTGCAGGCATACGGGCTCATGCGACCCTCGCTGCGCAGCGCGCGGACGCGCTCGTCGCACTCGGGGGTGAGCATGCCCGTCAGGTGGGGCGCGAGCTCATTGGCCGAGCGCGGGGCAAAGCTCTGTGACATGTGAGGCCTTTCTCGAAGTGTTTTCATCGCTAGCCTACACCATGGCGCGGACGCAAAAGCCCCGTGCGGACAATGCGCACGGGGCGGGCCCAACGATGATTTGCCCCCGATGCGGTCCCACGTCCCGGTCGGGACGGCGCTAGCGGGCGGAGCCCCCGGACGGGGCGGTGCCCATCAGGAAGGTCGGCACGCTCCCGCGCGGCGGCTCGGGCTCGGACGCCAAGAGGAAGCACTGCTCGTTGGAGGGAGTGACCTTGAAGCCGAGCTTCTTCTGCAGCCTGACGGAGGCACGGTGGTCGGGATAGACCTCGCACCAGGGCACGTCTCCGCGGTCGAGCACCTGGTTGATCTTGGCGACCTCGAGCGCCTCGCCCCATCCCTGGCGACGGTGGTCGGGAAAGACCGTAAGCATGCCAATGGAGCCGACGTCATGCTCGCCGACGAAGCCCACGAGCTCGGCAACCTCTCCCCCCTCTCCCTTGCGCAGCTCGAAGGCGCCCAGGAAGCGCCCCTCGTCGAGCATGCGAGAAAGGTCGGCGTCGCTCAGGTAGGAGGAGTTCTCGTAGCGGTCGCGGATGGCCGTCGCGAAGCTGCGGTCGAGGGGCCGGATCTCGCGGCGGACGCCCTCGTCCCGTGCGAACTTCACCCGGGCCTTGCCGGAGGCCTTGGCGCGCGGACCCGGGGCTGCGGGCGCCGTCGGAGCCAGGTCGAACAGGGAGGGCGCGACGGCCTCGTTCTTCTCCCAGAGGGCAAGGTGGTACGGGACGACCTTGGTGAGCCCGTGCGCGAGCTCGACCTCGCGCACGAGGGAGGGCTCGAGGACGTCGACGACGCCGGGCTCGACCAGGGCCTTGACCACTGCCGCGCCCACCTTCTGGTCGTCGGCCCAGAGCAGCTGCATGCCGCCGGCGTCCCTCATGAGGACGCAGCCGTCCTGGGCCAGCACGATGTCACCCTTGCCGCGGCGCGCGAGCTCGAGCGCGGGGAACGCCCTTCGCGGCGCGCCAGCGAGGATCTCGAGCGCGCGGGCGCGCCGCCCCTCGTCGCTGCCGCGGTGCGCGCACATGCATAGGTATAGACGCTCGGCAATCTGGGCCGAGCCCTCGGGGTTCGGGTGCTCGAAGCCGTCGGCCATAAGCGTGGACTTGGGGTCGAGCAGGCGCGCGCCGTCGACGAGCGTCATCTGGTCGTGGGGCGCAGTGTGCGCGCTGAGGAACACGCCGACGCTCGAGTAGCAGCTCAGGCGGTGCGAGGGATAGGCGGCCTCGTCGTGCCAGAGCGGCGTGAGCACGTAGGTGGGAACCTCCGGCCACAGGCGGGAGAGCTCCAGCAGGTAGCTGCGGATGTCACGCGAGACCAGGCGCTCGCGGCAGGGCTCGTAGCGGTAGTTCGCACCCAGCTCGACCACGATGCGGACGGGGCTGATGGAGCGGGCGAGCCCGAAGAGCGAGCCGGGCTGGAACACCTGGCCACCGATGCCCTGGTTGACCAGGTCGAGCCCCAGCCTCTGCGCGAGCAGCGACGGCCAGCCCAGCGCGGGGTCGTCGCAGACGAAGCCCTGCGCGATGGAGTCGCCCAGCACCAGGAGCTGCTCCCTCTGGGCGACGGGTTCGATGATCGACCCGTTGCCCACGACGGAGCGCACGGCACAGCCCCTCAGGCAGGGAAGCCAGATGCGCACGTGGTGCGTCTCGCCCATGCCGGGAAGCTGCATGATGCCGCCGAGCGGGGCAGCTTCAGGATCGTCGAGGTCGAAGACCACGTAGCCGTCGCCCTCCCGGGGAAGGCGGGCTGCGAGGTGACGGCCGTCCACGTCGCAGGACAGCCCGTCGTGCGGGAGGGCGCGCCCCTCTCCCCTGCCGTCGACGTAGTCGAGGACGGCACGCGTGCCCGTAGGCTCCGCATCAGGCTTGACCTCGAGGGCGACCTCGGAGGAGTCGGTGGTGAACTCGACGCAGATGCCCGAGGTGGCGCGGCCCATCTGGCGGAAGAGCCCCGGGTGCCACGCCTGGCAGCTGCCGAGGGCGCGCATCTGCTCTGCCGAGAGGCGCCACGGCCGGCACCAGCCGCCCTGCTCCGACTCGACGCGCACGGCGCCGTGCAGGAGTGCGCTGGCGTCCCTGCGGACGAGCATGCTGTCGGGAGACTTCTCCCCTATGAGTTCGCGAAGGCCCATCGACGATTCTCCGATTTATCAACATTTGTGTCTTAGGCATCCCTATTCTGCCATGGGCGCGGGACGCGTGGGAGAAAAAGTCGAATATGTCTACGCTCGCCGGCACGCAGCGGGCGCCGGGCGAGAGAGACGCGGCGGCACAGGGGGGTGTCCTCCAATGCGAGGGGACGCCCGTCGTCACTCTTTGCTTTGGCCCGAGCTAGTCCAGGTCGGCGCCGTTGGTCGCAATGACCTTCTTGTACCAGCCGAAGCTCTTCTTGGGATAGCGCTCGAGCGAGCCCTTGCCGGCGTCGTCGCGATCGACGTAGACGAAGCCGTAGCGCTTGCTCATCTCGCCGGTTGAGGCAGAGACCAGGTCGATGGGGCCCCAGGTGGTGTAGCCCCAGAGCTCGACACCGTCGTAGGTGATGGCGTCGTCCATCTCCTTGATGTGCGAGCGCAGGTAGTCGATGCGATAGTCGTCAATCACGGTCTTGCCGCCGTTGCCGTCGTCCACCAGCTCGTCCTTGGCGCCCAGGCCGTTCTCGACGACGAAGAGCGGCTTCTGGTAGCGCTCGTACAGCGAGTTGAGCGTGATGCGCAGGCCCGTCGGGTCGATCTGCCAGCCCCACTCGCTCGCCTTGAGGTACGGGTTCTTCACGCTGGCGAACACGTTGCCCGATGTCTGCCCGCCCATCTCGTCCCTGTGGGTCGTTGCGCAGCGGCTCGAGTAGTACGAGAACGAGATGAAGTCCACGGTGTTCTGAGCCAGGATCTCGCGGTCGCCCTCCTGCCAGGGAATGTCAATTCCCTCTCGCTCCATGAACTTGAGGGCGTAGGCGGGATACGCGCCGCGGGCCTGGACGTCGGTGAAGAAGTAGTTCTCGTTGTCTCGGCGCATCGCCTCGAGCACGTCGGCGGGGTCGGGGGTTAGCGGGTAGAAGCGACCTCCCGCGAGCATGCAGCCGACCCTGTTCTGCGGGTCGACCTCGTGGGCAATCTTAGTTGCCCAGGCGCTCGCCACCAGCTCGTGGTGGGCGGCGCGGTACTTGGACGCGGTCTGGTCCTCGCCCTCGTCGAACGTGAGCCCCGCTCCCATGAACGGGAGCGCAAGGATCATGTTGATCTCGTTGAAGGTCAGCCAGTAGCGGACGAGACCCTTGTAGCGCTCGAACAGCACGGCAACCAGGCGCTTGTACAGCTCGACGAGCTTGCGGTTCTTCCAGCCGCCGTACTCCTGGATCAGGTGCATGGGGCAGTCGAAGTGCGTGATGGTCACGAGCGGCTCGATGCCCCACTTGCGGCACTCCTTGAAGACGTCCTCGTAGAAGCGCAGGCCCTCCTCGTTGGGCTCGGCGTCGTCGCCGTTGGGGAAGATGCGCGTCCAGGCGATGGACATGCGATAGGTCTTGAAGCCCATCTTCCCGTAGAGCGCGATGTCCTCCTTCCACCGGTGGTAGAAGTCGACGCCCTCCAGCGCCGGGAAGTAGTGCTCCGAGTCGACCTGGCTTATGTGCTTGAGGCCCAGCATGACGGGGAAGCGGTCCTCGCCATGGGGACACACGTCGACGTTGGCCAGGCCGCGCCCGCCCTGGTCGTATCCGCCCTCGCACTGGTTGGCTGCCGTGGCGCCGCCCCACATGAATCCCTCGGGAAATGCCATTGATCCTCCTTCCGGCGCGCCAAAAGGCGCGCAGATAGCTTCCTTTCGGGAGAAGAGCATAGCGTCCGCGGTCCCCACAGCGCGTTCCAAGCTGTTCCCACTGCGCAGCGCGCGGGCAAAGGCGCCGGCCTACTCCGGCAGCACGTCCTTCACCTGGAGCTTGCGCTCGATCGCAACCACCTTCGAGAGCTTCCGTCGCACGTTGGCGTCATAGTGCGCGGCAAAGCAGCGCGAGAACAGCGCGTCGAGCACCAGGTTGGTGGCACGCTCGCCGTAGAAGCTGGCGATCTTGCTCACGAAGTGCTCCCGGGGCCGGAAGGTCAGCGCACAGTCGACGTTGCGCCGCAGCCAGTTGTTGCCGGAGTTCGTGACGCCGATGGTCGGGACGTGGCGCTCGCGCAGGTCCTCGACGTAGGACGAGGGCGGCCTCTGGTTGCTCAGGCCGGAGTACGAGACGATCACGGCACAGCCGCCGGGACCCAGCCCCTTGGCCACCAAGGGGGCCTCCTCCCTGCGCGGAACGACGCAGTCGATGCCGATCTGCCTCAGTTTGTAGGCGAAGAGCTGGCCCTGGAAGTAGTTCTGCTCGATGCCGAAGAACGCGACGTCGTCAGCTTCCAGCACGTACCGCGCCGCCTCGTCCAGCGTCGCGACGTCGAGGCTCTGGGAGGCCTCGTAGATGGCCTGCTGCTCCAGGGAGGCAATGGCGCGCACCGTACCGGTGGCGCTCGTGTCCCCCTTGAAGGGGAAGTTCGGGTCTACGTTGGGCCAGATGGAGCTCGCCTCCTCGTGGTCGCGAGCCTCCTGCGCGAACGCCTCGCTGAAGTCGGTCCAGCCCGAAAAGCCCAACGCCTGCGCAAAGCGCACCAGAGAGGGCTTCGAGGTGAAGCTGAGCTGCGCCACCTCTCCCATGGCGAGGCTCGAGACACCGGACCCCTCGTTCAGGAGGAACTGGGCGATCGACTTCTTCGACCCGGAACGTCCCTGCGAGACGCGACGGACCTCGTCGACCAGCCCGCCCGTCGGGCGTTCGGCACCTCCGGGGTTTCCCGCGCCCCTCGGCCCCCACCCCGTCTTGTCGTGCTCCTCGCTTCGTGGCATGAGCCTCCTCCCGCCGGGGCTAGCAATGACACGCACCTCAGCAAGAAACGCCAAATCGTTTCAGGTTGTTTCAGCAGCAGCGTATCACCAACCGCTCGCCTATTCGTCCTGCACGCCGTTAAATTAACCATAGCGCTCCGTTTCGTTGCATTTCGCATATATTCAAAGACGTTGAGGCGAGGGGGTCTTGTCGATTATGGAACATGAAGATGTTCCGCAACCGATTCGGACAGAGTGAAAGGGAAAGGCATGGCACGGCACGAGAGCATGCTCCCCAAGGGCTTCCTCTGGGGCGGGGCAACGGCGGCCAACCAGTTCGAGGGCGCCTACGACGCGGACGGCAAGGGTCTCTCGGTGCCCGACGTCATCACCGGGGGAACCGTCGACACCCCGCGCCACATCACGCCCGAAGGCGTGAGGGAGGACGTCTGCTAACCCAGCCACGAGGCAATCGACTTCTACCACCATCACGCCGAGGACATCAGGTTCTTCGGCGAGATGGGATTCAAGCGCTTCCGGCTCTCGGTGCAGTAGAGCCGCATCTTCCCGACGGGCGAGGACGCCAAACCCAATCCAGCGCTGGGACAACCCCAAGTTCATCGAGCTGTGGTGCGACTTCTGCAAGTTCCTGTTCACCGAGTACAAGGGTCTCGTCCGCTACTGGCCGACCTTCAACGAGATCAACTGCGCGCTGTTGGGCGGCTTCGGGGGCACCTACGGGCCGGGAATCCTTCCCGACCACGAGCGCGACCTCACCTTCGGCAGCGCCGACTGGGGCCAGCCCATCGACCCCAAGGGGCTCCGCTGGTGCCTCGAGCAGGTCGACGACCGCTACCAAATTCCCCTGATGGTGGTCGAAAAACGGCCTGGGCGCGGTGGACGAGCGCGCCGAGGACGGCAGGTTCCACGACACGTACCGCATCAACTACCTGCGCCGCCACATCGAGGAGATGGCCAAGGCCGTCGAGGACGGCGTGGACCTGATGGGCTACGCCATGTGGGGCTGCATCGACCTGGCCTCCGCCTCGACCGGCGAGACGAAGAAGCGCTACGGCTTCGTCTACGTCGACAGGGACAACGACGGCAACGGCGACCTGCGCTGCGAGAAGAAGGAGTCCTTCGGCTGGTACCGGAAGGTCATCGCGACCAACGGGGCCGACCTGGCCTAGCTCGAGCGCCCACGCCGCTCACACGTCACGAGCCCCACCGAGAAGAGCGTGGCGCCGCGGCCGGAACCCCAGCTGCGGCGCCACGCTTCTGACCATGCGCGATCCGTCACGGCAGCCCGACGGTCGGACGACCCCCTACTCCTTCGGATCCACGTCCTTCTTGCCAGGCGTGATCCAGAACTTCAGAAGCGGGAAGCTCACCACGACGGCGAGCAACGTGTTGACCACGGACGCGACCGTTCCGGCCAGACCCGCGTCCATCCCCCACAGGTCCTGGCAGAGGCTGGTCACGTGCCCGGGCAGAATCAGGTTGACGATGACGATCAGCACCGCAAGCACGGCGAACTTCGGAGCGGCCTTCCCGAAGTCGGCGTCCGACTTGAAGACCCACTTCATCTGCACGAAGAAGTTAACGACCTGAGCCATGACCTCGGCGACCAGGAAGGTCGCAAAGCCGCCCACGCCGTTCGAGCCGGCGCCGGTGTAGTCGAAGATCAGGAAGCGGAAGGGACTCGTGAGCCCCAGGCCGCCGATGAGCACCGCAGTGCCCAGCCACGTGAAGACGAAGCGCGTCGCGGTCGACACGTTGGAGAGCACGTTGAACTTGATGAACTCCCAGAGCGCCTGGTGGCGCTCGGTCCAGTCCCTAAACGACATGAGTTATTCCGCCTTTCCGTGCAGGTTCAGCTTACGTGCAAAAGTGACGTTGCGCAGCGCGCCGACGAGCAGCGCGCCGAGGAGCGGCACGAGCACCCAGGCGAGCCAGACCACCGCGAAGGCACCGAAGCCCCCGTGGGCGAGAAGCGCGATCGCCAGCGCCGGCACGAAGCCGACCAGGCCATAGCCCCTCGCCTCGCGAACGATGGCGTCGACGACGCCCATGGTGACGGGCGGCGCCATCTTGGCGATGGCGTGCAGGGGCATGTTGTAGGCAAACTCGACGTCGAGGTCGGGAGAGTTTCCGGGCTTCAGTCCCTGGCGGTGCCGCCCCTCCAGAACCAGCCAGACCAACAGCAGGATGAGGCTGCGACAGCGGTTGAGGTCGCGCAGGCAGGTGCTCCTTCCCAGGGGCGCGATCGCGTTGGGGGCGGCGTGGCCCAGCAGCGTGGCGAACTCGGCGCAGGTAACCTCGTGGACGTAGCCGGAGCCATACGACGGGAGCTCGCGGCCGGCGTAGGGGTTGGGGGCGCCCGTCCCCTTGAGCTCCGCGCCCAGCGTCTGTCGGACGTCCTCGCACGACAGGCCCAGGCGCAGCTCGTAGCGTCCGCCCTCGACCTCCCAGGAGCAGGTCCCGACGTTGTAGTACTCGAACGCGCGCGGGTCGAGGTCGATGGCGACCGTGGTCGACTCGCCCTTCTCGAGCTCGACGCGCGAGAAGCCCTTGAGCTCCTGCTCCGCGCGGAACACCTCGTGCTCGGGCTTGGCGACGTAGGCCTGGACGACGGTCGCTCCCGCACGGTCGCCCGTGTTCCTGACGTTGACCTCGATGCGCGCGGGGCGGCCCTGCTCCCACTGCGCGATTCGGGCGGAGGACAGCTCGAAGCTCGTGTACGAGAGCCCGAAGCCGAACGGGAAGGCGACGGGCACGTGAGCGCTCTGGTAGTAACGATAGCCGACGTAGATGCCCTCGCGGTACTCAGCCGTGGCGCCGTCGGAGGGATAGCGTCCCGCCGTCGGCGTGTCCTCGAGGGAAAGCGGCCAGGTCTCGGCAAGGTGGCCGCAGGGGTTGGCAGAGCCCGTCAGCACGTCATAGGCGGCCGAGGCGCCCGCCTGACCGCCAAGCCCCAGGTACAGGAGGGCATCGCAGTCACCGGACCAGGAGGTGTCGACCACGCAGCCGCAGCTCAGAAGGACGACGACCCTGTCGCAGCAGGAGCGGACGGCGCGCAGGAGCTCCACCTGGGCCTGGGGCAGGAGCATGTCGCGACGCTCCGCACCCTCGGTCTCCTGTCCACCGGCCAGACCGAGGCACACCACGCACACGTCGGCGCCCGACGCGAGGCTCACGGCCGCCGCACGGCAGGCCGCGTCATCGGAGCCGTCATGGGTGAAGCCGGGCTCGAACCCCAGAAGGTCGAGCTCCCCACGCTCGCCGACGACGTCCAGCAGCGTGTCCAGACGCGTGCATTCCACCAAAGAGGACCCGGCGCCCTGATAGCGCGGCGTCTGGGCGAAGTCGCCGACCAGGGCGACGCGCGTGCCCGGCCTCAGCGGCAGGAGCGCATCGCCCTCCCCTGCCGGAGCCTCGTTCTTGAGCAGGACGACGCCCTCGCGCGCGACGCAGCGGGCAAGATCGTGGTGGGCGTCCCGGTCAAACTCGGGGTCAGCCCCCTCGAGGGCCGCGGCGCTCTCCAGGACAAGGTGGAGCGCCTCGCGGGCGCGGGCGTCGACGAAGTGCTCGTCCAGGCGGCCGGAGCGCACGGCCTCGGCGAGCTCACGCGGCGAGTCCAGGCCCGGGGCCGGCATCTCGAAGGTGGTGCCGGCCTTCACGCCGGAGACATGGTCGACGGAGCCGCCCCAGTCGGTCACGGTCGCGCCCTCGAAGCCCCACTCGCCGCGCAGGACGTCCTGCAAAAGGCGGCGGTTCTGGCTCGCGTACGTACCGTTGATCAGGTTGTAGCTGCTCATGATCGACTTCGGCCGGCCCTCGCGCACGGCGATCTCGAAGCCGCGCAGGTAGATCTCGCGCAGCGTGCGCTCGTCGAGGACGGAGTCGGACGCCTGGCGCCTCGTCTCCTGGCTGTTCGCCGCGAAGTGCTTGGGGCAGGCGGCGATGCCCTTCTCCTGCACGCCGCGCACGAAGCCCGCGGCCATCTTGCCCGAGAGGTACGGGTCTTCGGAGAAGTACTCGAAGTCCCTGCCGCAGAGGGGGCTCCTCTTGATGCACATGCCGGGACCCAGCAGGACGCCCACCCCCAGGGAGCGGGCCTCCTCGCCCAGGGCCGCTCCCATGCGGCCGGCCAGCTCGACGTCCCAGCTGCTCGCCACCGTGACCGCGGTGGGGAAGCAGGTCGCGGGATCGCTTCCGCCAATTCCAAGGTGGTTGGCGCCGTCCTTCTGGTGGCGAAGGCCGTGTGGGCCGTCCGAGAATTCCATGGCGGGTACGCCAAGGTCAGGAAAGTCACGCGTGCCGAAGGGGGTCTTTCCCGAGAGAAGTGCGCACTTCTGCTCGAGCGTCATCTTCCCCAGGACCTCTTCGACCCGCTCATCGATGGTTGACACCAAAACCGTCCCTTCAATCGCTTGTTACCACAAAGATACTCGCACCGGAGCGCGGGCGCTCCGGTGCGCTGGGTCTTACTCGTCAGGCGCGCCGGCGTCGTCGCGAGGCTCCTTCGGCGCGGAGGCCACGGCGGAGCCGGCGGCCTGCTCCTTGAGCGCACGCCCCTTCTTGGCGCTGCGCCAGCCCAGGAACGCGCCAAGGCCGACGAGCGCTGCGGTCGCGCCGTAGACGCCATACTGCCAAGGGGCGATTCCGTACTTCACCTTGGAGCCCGGCACCAGCCCCTGCATGGCGTTGCTGTTGGTGACCGTGTACAGCACGTTGTGCATGGAGCGGCGCAGCTGCGAGACGACGGTCGCGGTGCCGGCGCGCTGGATGTCGCCGGTCATGGCCGAATAGGTCAGCTGCAGATCGCCGCCGGCCGCGAGGGACGCCATCTTGTCCATGTAGCCATAGAGGTTGAAGTCGGTGATGACCATGCCCTCGAAGCCCCACTCGTCGCGCAGGACGTCGGTAAGCAGGCTCTTTCGGCCGCCGGTCCACTCGGTGCCGATGTAGTTGAACGAGCTCATGATGCCCGTACACGCCTTCGTCGTGCGGGTGGCGACGGTTCCCTTGGAGTCGGCGATGTACTTCTCCTCGTAGGACGCCTCCTTGGCGCAGATCTCGAAGGGACGGAGGTAGCACTCGCGCATGACCTGCTCGTCAGCCCAGGTCATGAGGTGCTGAACGCGATAGGATTCCTGGTCGTTAAGCGCGAAGTGCTTGACGTAGGCATAGACGCCGTTCGAGGCGGCGCCGGAGACCTCGGCGGAGCAGATCTTGCCGCCCAGGACGGGGTCCTCCGAGAAGTACTCGAAGTTGCGGCCCGCAAACGGCGAGCGGTGCGTGTCGCAGGCAGGTGCGTACCAGCCGTCAGGGTCGCTCGTCTCGGGCTTCGAGATGGAGGCGACCTCGGCCGTCGTGTACGCGGCATCACCTTGAGCTGCATCGCCGACGGCGCCGCCCTGGACTTCATGAGGCCGTCGGACCTCTACTCGCTCTTCGGCAACGCCCTCGACAACGCAATGGAGGCCGTCGAGGGTCTGGGAGACGCCCAGCGTAGGTCGATCTCGCTCATCGTGCGGACGCGCGGCCAGATGGTCTCGATCCACGTGGAGAACTACTTCGACGGCAAGGTCAACCTGGTGGACGGGCTCCCGCAGACGACCAAGGGCGACCACAGCGCCCACGGCTTCGGGACGAGGTCCATGCGCATGATCGTCGAGAGCTACGGCGGCACCCTAACCTACCTGGCGCAGGACGACGTCCTCCACCTCAACGCGCTCATTCCCTGCCCGTAGGGGCCTCCGGCGTGCCGTCGTCGGCCATCAGCACGATGCCGGTGTCGGTGTCCAGCACGTGAGTGCACCCGGGCGTGCCCAGGACGGCCGCGGCAAGGGCAAGGTCTCCCGTGCAGCCCGCAATGTGGAGGACGACGAGCCACCATGCCATGAGCGGCATCCTCGTCGCACCGCAGACCAAGGCGAAGGCGAACGTGAGGGCGACCGAGGGCGCCAGGAGCACGATGGCGAAGCGCGCACGGGGCAGCATCGCCCCGTCCGCCGAGGTGTAGAGCATCGCGTCCGTGAAGCCGAAGCCGACCTTCACGTCAGGACCTCCCAGCAGCAGGAAGGCAGCCGCGTGGACGAGCTCGTGCACGGGAAGGGCCACGAGCGTGACGACCACCAGGATGACGAACCAGACCAGGTCGACCGCCTCGGCGTCCAAGGCGCCAAGCTCCGCCGCGATGCCCAGGGCCACGCCGCCCGCGACGCCGAGCGCGATGAGGGCCCAGGACCACTCGAGCATGCGCCTCTGCGTGGCCTCGTCCCCAAGCACGTCTATCTCCTGCAGGCGCCTCATGCGACGGCCCTCCCCTCGCCAGATTGGTCGGGCCCGACCCGCGCGGACCCCAAGCCTATCGGACACAGAGCATAGCAGAGGTCGGCGGTGCCCGCCCGACCCGCCGGGGCGCAGACCTTGGGGGTGTGATGGTAGGCACTTCTCGATGCCCAAACGACCGGCCCGTTGTGGGATAATCCCCAACGATACTCACGCGCCGCCCGCCGCCGAGGCAGCACGCCGGGGCCCCGGGACGACGCGGACCAGAAACACGCAGCTCAAGCAAGATTGGAACGAGTGAGCCACATGGCAGACACCACCACGCTCTCCGGCGCGACGCGTCCGGACTTCCCCAAGCGCGCCGTCATCACCGGCGGCATGCCCTACGGCAACAAGAACCTCCACTTCGGACACATCGGCGGCGTCTTCGTGCCCGCCGACTTCTTCGCGCGCTTCCTGCGCGACCGCCTGGGCAGGGGCAACGTCGTCTTCGTCTCGGGCACCGACTGCTACGGCTCCCCCATCATGGAGGGCTACCGCAAGAAAGTCGAGGGCGAGGGCTACGAGGGCAGCATCGTCGACTACGTGAGGCAGAACCACGATGCCCAGAAGTCCGCACTTGACGCCTATGGCATCAGCCTCGACCTCTTCGCCGGATCCGGCCTCGAGCCCGCCTCCGACTTCCACAAGAAGCTGACCTCAGAGCTGATCGAGCGCCTGCACCAGAAGGGCTTCCTGCACAAGATGTCGACTCGACAGTTCTACGACGTCGAGGCCGGCCAGTTCCTCAACGGCCGCCAGGTCAAGGGTCGCTGCCCCGTCAAGGGCTGCAAGAGCGAGAAGGCCTACGCCGACGAGTGCGATCTGGGCCACCAGTTCGACCCCGAGGAGCTCATCGCGCCCGTCTCGCAGCTGACCGGCACCACGCCCGAGCTGCGCCCCGTCGACAACTGGTACTTCGACCTGCCCGCCTTCGAAGGCGAGCTCAAGTCCCTCATGGACGAGTGGGACGTCGACGAGCAGGTGCGCCCGATCGTCACCAAGACCGTGCGCGAAACGCTGGTCGCCCCCGTGATGTACGTCCAGAACAAGTTCCGCGAGGCCTTCGACGCCGTCGCGGGCAAGCTCCCCGCCCACACGCTTCGCGAGGCCGAGAAGGGCCAACAGTCGTTCTCGGTGGAGTTCGCCAACTGGAAGGACCGCGACGAGGCACGCGGCGTCCTCGAGTCCGCCGGCGTGCGCTTCCGCACCGGCAAGACGCTCTTGCCCTTCCGCATCACCGGCAACATCGAGTGGGGCGTTCCCGCCCCCGACATGGAGGACGTCAGCGGGTTGACCGTCTGGTGCTGGCCCGAGAGCCTCTGGGCGCCCATCAGCTTCACGCAGACCGTTCTCGACGCCGACAAGCAGTCCGGCGCCGGTCGCTACTCCACCGACGACTGGCGCGACTGGTGGTGCTCCAAGGACGCCAAGGTATACCAGTTCATCGGTCAGGACAACATCTACTTCTACTGCATCGCGCAGCCCGCGATGTGGGCCGCGCTCGACTGGGGCCTCACGCAGGACACCCCCGTCGCCAACTACCACATCCTGTTCATGAACAAGAAGGCCTCCAGCTCCGGCTCGATCAAGCCGCCCATGGCCGGCGAGCTCCTCGAGCACTACACCGCCGAGCAGCTCCGTGCCCACTGGCTGAGCCTGGGCCTCGACCAGAAGGCCGTGTCCTTCTCGCCCAAGCCCTATGACACGTCCGTGAGCCACGTCGACAAGAAGACGGGCGTCGAGATCCTGGTGAAGGACGACCCGCGCGTGGTCGACCCCGCCCTCAAGGAGAGCGCCTTCCTCACCAACATCTTCAACCGCCTGGCGCGCAGCTGCTTCTATGGCGCCCAGAACGTCTGCGAAGGCCACCTGCCCACGGTCACGGCCCACGACGACGTCAAGGCTGCCTGCGACGAGGTCACGCTTGCCTTCGAGCGCTGCGCCCACGCCTTCGACGCGCACAATGCGCTGGCCGCCGTCGACGCCTTCGCACGCGACGCCAACAAGCGCTGGAGCGACGCCTCCAAGGCCGCACAGGGCGACGACGCCGCCTACGAGCAGGCCCTGGCCGACGCCTTCCAGGCGCTGCGCACCGTCACGCTGCTGATGCATCCCGCCGTTCCCGCGGGCTGCGAGCTCGTCTGCCGCTACCTGGCCTTCGACGAGGGCCTCTTCTTCAGCTGGGACCACGCCTTCGACACGATGGCCGAGCTCGCCGCGGCCGCGGGCGACACGCCCGAGTCCCACCAGATGGTGGAGCTGCCGCCGCGCTTCGACTTCTTCCAGAAGCACCACAGCCAGATGAAGAAGGGCAAGTAGCGACAAAACGTAGGGAGAGACACATGGCCACGCGCCCGCAGCTCCACTTCCCCAGCCCGTATCGCCTTCCCGAGGCAAGGCTCGAGCGCGCCCTCACGCACGAGACCCCCGATGGCGCGAAGATCGCGACGTACGTCTACGCGCCACGGGGGTCTTCCCTTGCACAGACGCGGACCGAGGGCGTAGCGCCCGTGCTCCTGCTTCACGGCAACGGAGAAGAGCACGGCATCTTCGGCGTGGTGATAGACCGCATCTGCGCGTCGGGCCGGGCCGCCATCGCGCTCGATTCCCGCGCGCAGGGCAAATCCACGCGCGGCACGGCCCCCCTCAGCTACGAGCTGATGCGCGACGACGCCCTGGGGGCACTTCGCGAGCTCGGCGTCGAGCGGGCGCACGTGATCGGCTTCTCGGACGGGGCGATCGAGGGCCTGCTGATGGCGCGCGACCAGCCCGAGGCGGTGGCGTCGCTCCTCTCCATCGGCGCGAACGTCACGCCCGAGGGCGTCTCGGGCGACTTCGAGGTGGAGCGCATCTCGGGCGAGCTCGAGTCTTGGGCCGACTGGTGGGAGAAGGGCGAGGGCTCTGCGCTTCCCGTCGAGCGCGAGCTGCTGACGCCGACGCCCTCCGAAGCCCGACGCACGGCCGAGCTGCTGCGCCTGATAGCGAACGAGCCGCACATCGAGGCCGAGAGCCTCCAGGGAATCTGCTGCCCCACCTGTGTGATGGCCGGCGAGAACGATGACATCGACCGCACCCAGACCGACCTCATCCACGCGATGGTCTCGGGGTCGCGCCTCGTGATCGTGCCCGGCTGCGGGCACGTGCTGCCCAAGGAGTGCCCCGACCTCGTGGCAGACGAGGCCCTCGCGCTGATCGGGCGCGCGAACGACTAGCTAGCGCCGCCCGCGCAGGCGAGCGCGGGCACCCCTCCCCTTGCGAACCCTCCTGCGGGTGCGGGCCTTGCTGACGCGCATGCGCAGGCGGGCAAGGCGCCTGTCGCCCCTGCGCTCGCGACGGGCAAACACCCAGGCGCGCTGCGCGTAGTAGTTAACGAAGAACAGAAGGAAGTCGACGGCGAGCTTGGCCACGCTCTCGTTGACGCCAAGCGCCACGTGCGCCGCGAAGACGCCCACGCTCGAGAGCAAAAGCATGGCCACCGCAAGCAGCAGGAAGCGCGGGAGGCTCTCGCGCATGGGACGAACCTCGACCGCGCGGTTCCTGACGGCGTCGTCGGGACCCTCGATGATGTCATCGAAGTCGATGCCGGCCGCCTCGTCGGCATCCTCGACCGACAGCGCGGCCGCAGGGACGACCGAGGACCTTCCGGCACCCTCGGCGAACACGCGCTTTTGGTTTATGACGTAGTTGACGGTGACCGAGCAGGCGCGCGCCACGAGCGTCGCGATGAAAATCCTCAGGTAATCGGCACCAAAGAGCGCGCCGTCAAGACAGTGGAAGAGCACGAAGGCGAGCCCCTGGTCGACGGCCGTGCTGATGAGCGACGAGGCCGCAAAGCGCAGGAAGCGGGGCCTCAGCTTGTCCTTTAGGCCGATGGCCATGCTACGCACGCCCCTGCACGAGGATGCGCGTCGTGGGCCTGGGGCCGCGATTGCCGCCTATGTAAGAGAGCGTCTCGAGCACAAGTCCTCCGTTACTTGACGCAAGACAGCATAGCACCGCCAAGTGCGGCTCCGTCACGCGCACACAAGTGCGCCCCTCTCGTCCACGCCGACATTCGTCCGCCGCCGTCCCAAATTGTTAGGTACCTATGAATTTTGTTAGGTACCTTGCAACTAAATCGTTAGGTGCCTAATATTCTCAATCGTATGTATCGGAGGAAGGACCAACGTGACCAAGGAAGAATTAGACGCGCACTTTAAGGAGGTGGAGAAGAGCCCCGAGCATCGTGTCCTGCACGACTTAGGCTTCTTCGGACACTTCATTCACGTGCACGCCGGTGGGCGCAGTGGCAAGCAGCACATACTGGCAAAGCTGCTCTGCCACGACGGCCATCTGACCCAGCGCGAGCTCCTCGAGCGCTCGCACGTGACCTCGGCGGCGCTCTCGGAGGTGCTGACCAAGCTCGAGGGAGAGGGCCTTGTGACCAAGACTCGCTCGGACCAGGACAAGCGCCAGATGGACATTGCCCTCACCTCGCGCGGCGTGCTTCGGGCGACGCAGCTCGTCGAGGAGCAGCTCAAGTTCGAGGAGCAGTGCCTCTCGGCCCTGTCGCAGGACGAGAAGGTGCGGCTCGTCGACATGCTCGACCGCATGCGCGAGAGTTGGTGCGAATACGAAAAGGAGAAGAAGGAGGCCGAATGCAAGAACTAAGCTACAGGCAAATCTTTCACACGCTCGGCAAGAGCGTTCGCGAGTACAAGAAGATGTCGCTTTGGACTCCCGTGCTCGTCATTCTTGAGGTCGTCATCGAGTGCATCCTGCCGTTCATCACGGCCCAGCTCATCGACCAGCTCCAGGCCGGCTGCGGCATGGACGTCATCATGCACTACAGCGCGATTCTCATAGGCATGGCGATCCTGTCGCTCGCCTGCGGCTCCGGTGCCGGCATCACCTGTTCCATCGCCGCAACGGGCTTCGCCAAGAACCTCCGCCACGACATGTTCGAGGCCATCCAGCGCTTCTCGTTCTCGAACATCGACCGCTTCTCGACCAGCTCCCTGGTTACGAGGCTCACGACGGACGCCAACAACGTGCAGATGGCCTACATGATGATCATCCGTGTCGCCCTGCGCGCCCCGCTCATGGTCGTCTTCGCCATCACCATGGCATTTGTCACCGGCGGCCCCATGGCCGTCGTCTACGTGATCGTCTCCGTGCTTCTGGGCGCGATCCTGTTCGGCATCGCCCTCAAGGTCATGCCCATGTTCCGCCGCATCTTCAGGAAGTACGACAAGCTGAACGACTCCGTCGAGGAGAACGTCTCCGGCATCCGCGTTGTCAAGTCGTTCGTTCGCGAGGATTACGAGAAGGAGAAGTTCAACGCCGCCTCGGGCTCCCTCTACCACGACTTCGTGCACGTCGAGCGCATCCTCGCGTTCAACATGCCGTTCATGTCGCTGGCCATCGACACCATCTACGCCTTCGTCATCTACTTCGGCTCCCAGGCGATCGTCACGACCCAGGGCCAGCTGATGAACGTCGGCCAGATGTCGGCCCTCATCACCTACGGCTTCTCGATGCTCATCTCGCTCATGATGTTCTCGATGATTTTCGTCATGGTGACCATGTCCGAGGAGAGCGCCCGACGCATCTGCGAGGTCCTCATCGAGCAGCCTGACCTCAAGAACCCCGACAACCCGCTCTACACCGTCGTCGACGGCTCCGTCGACTTCGACCACGTAAGCTTCGAGTACTCCAGCAAGGCCGAGCGCATGGCCCTCGACGACGTCGACCTGCACATCAAGAGCGGCGAGGTCATCGGCGTCATCGGCGGCACCGGCTCGTCCAAGTCGACCCTCATCCAGCTCATCAGCCGCCTCTACGACACGACGGAGGGCACCGTCAAGGTCGGTGGCCACGACGTGCGCGAGTACGACCTCGACACCCTGCGCAACCAGGTTGCCGTCGTCCTCCAGCGCAACGTGCTCTTCTCGGGCACCATCAAGGAGAACCTACGCTGGGGCGACGAGGACGCCACCGACGAGGAGCTCGTCGAGGCATGCAAGCTTGCCCAGGCAGACGAGTTCATCCAGCTCATGCCCGAAAAGTACGACACCTACATCGAGCAGGGCGGCACGAACGTCTCCGGCGGCCAGAAGCAACGCCTGTGCATCGCGCGCGCCCTCCTGAAGAAGCCCAAGATCCTGATCCTGGACGACTCCACGAGTGCCGTCGACACCAAGACCGACAAGAGGATCCGCACGGGATTCCGCAGCTACATCCCCGAGACCACCAAGATCATCATCGCCCAGCGCACCAGCTCGGTGCAGGACGCCGACCGAATCGTGGTAATGGACAACGGCCGTATCGACGCCGTCGACACGCCCGAGAACCTGCTGCGCACCAACGCCATCTACCGCGACATCTACCTGACGCAAAACAAGGCGTCTCACGACGAGACGATGAGTGAGCTCGACAACGAAGCGAACGTCCAGGGGAAGGAGGAGATTGCCCATGAGTAACGAGACCACCAACGCAGAGAAGAACCAGAATCCTACCCCCCGGCCCCAGCAGGGTAAGGGAGGAAAGCCCGCGAGCAGGAGGGCGGCCTCCATGGGCAAGGTCCTGAAGATGGTCTTCAGGTACTACCCCGTCCACGCCACCGTCATGGTCATCTGCATCGTGGCGGCGGCAATTCTTACGTCACTCCCCTCCATCTTCATGCAGCAGGCGCTCGTGATCGTGGGCAAGTACTGGCAGTCCGGCGACTGGAACAGCGCCCTTGCAGAGATTGCGCCGCTTGTCACGACGCTCATCGGGGTCTACGTCGTCGCGATCAGCTGCAACGTGCTCCAGACGCAGCTGGGCGCCATGGTCACCCAGGGCACCCTCATGAAGGTCCGCAACGAGATGTTCGACCACATGGAGGACCTGCCCATCCGCTACTTCGACACCAACAAGCACGGTGACATCATGTCGTACTACACCAACGACGTCGATGCGTTGAGGCAGCTCATCAGCCAGGCCCTACCGAACCTGCTGACCATGTTCCTCCAGATGGCAGCGACCCTCGCCATCATGCTGTGGTACTCGATTCCCCTCTCGTTCGTCGTTATGGTCATGGTCGCCCTCATGGCCTGGCTCGTCCGCTTCATGGGCGGAAGGTCGGCGCGCTTCTTCATCGCCCAGCAGAAGACCCTTGCTCGCGCAGAGGGCTTTGCCGAGGAGTCCATGACCGGCCAGAAGGTCGTCAAGGTCTTCACGCACGAGAAGCAGATGACCGAGGACTTCGACAAGGTAAACGAGGAGCTCTTCGTCGCGGCAAGAAACGCCAACATCTACGGCAACACGCTGGGCCCGGTGCTCTTCAACGTTGGCAACCTCGCCTACGTCCTCGTCGCCCTTGCGGGCGGCATCTCGCTCGCGCTCGGCATCCCCAACCCCTCCATCGGCGGCTTCGCGCTCTCCATCGACATCGTCGTCCCCTACCTCAACCTCACCAAGCGCTTTGCCGGGTCGATCGGCCAGGTCTCCCAGCAGATCAACTTCGTGGTCATGGGCCTCGCAGGCGCAGAGCGCATCTTCACGCTCCTTGCCGAGGAGCCCGAGGCCGATAACGGCTACGTCACGCTCACCCACGTCCGCAAGGACGAGAAGGGCAACTACGTCGAGTCTGACGAGCGCACCGACACCTGGGCGTGGAAGCACCCCCACCACGACGGCACTCTCACCTTCCATCCCCTCGAGGGCGACATCCGCCTGCGCGGGGTAGACTTCGGCTACACGCCGGACCACACGGTCCTGCACGACGTGACGCTCTACGCAAAGCCGGGCCAGAAGGTCGCCTTCGTCGGTGCCACCGGCGCGGGCAAGACCACCATCACGAACCTGATCAACCGCTTCTACGACATCGCCGACGGCAAGATCCGCTACGACGGCATCAACATCAACAAGATCAGGAAGTCCGACCTTCGTCGCTCCCTGGGCATCGTCCTTCAGGATGTCAACCTGTTCACCGGCACCGTCATGGACAACATCCGCTACGGCCGCCTCGAGGCGACCGACGGCGAGTGCATCGCGGCAGCCAAGCTCGCAGGCGCGGACTCGTTCATCAGGCGCCTGCCCGAAGGCTACAACACGATGCTGACCGACAACGCGGCGTCGCTCTCCCAGGGCCAGCGCCAGCTCATCTCCATCGCTCGCGCCGCCGTCGCCGACCCGCCCGCGATGATCCTGGACGAGGCGACCTCCTCCATCGACACGCGCACCGAGGCCATCGTCCAGCGCGGCATGGACGCCCTCATGGCGGGACGCACCACGTTCGTCATCGCCCACCGTCTCTCGACGGTCCGCAACGCCAACGTGATCATCGTCCTTGACCACGGCCACATCATCGAGCGCGGCACACACGAGGAACTCATCGCCCAGCGCGGAACGTACTACCAGCTCTACACGGGAGCTTTCGAGCTCGAGTAGCCCAAGGCCCCCTTCGTGCGCCAGCCCCGCGTCCCAAGAGGCCCGCAACTCACATGAGCTGCGGGCCTCTTTCGTAACGCCTCGCGCGAAAGACGACCAGTGGAACCCAATCGCCTCGCGCGTCTCGGTCTGCAGGACCATGCGATAGGGTTACGGTATTTTGGTCATGTAAAGGAATATGATCATTTTGCCGACGCAAGGGAGCGTTGAGGTACCCCCAAATTAGGTAAAACGGGGCCTCTGCGGTACCATGGCCAAGTTGAGCCTCATCGCCTCAGCCTGAACCTGAGGCTTACGACCTGTCCGCCGATCAAGGAGAGCTGCATGACCAACCGCTGCATGAGCCGCCGAGCCTTTGCATCCCTTGCCGGAGCCTCCGGTGCGACAGGGGTCCTCGCTCTCACGGGTTGTGCGGCATCATCGGCAGGCGCCAGCGAGGCGGACGCGTCCTCGACCCAGACGGACTCTCAAGCCAAGGCCGCCTCGGCCACGACGCAGGACGCCCCGCTCATCCAGCAGCCACTCGACAACGGGTACGGCACGGGGACGCACCACGCCACCATGGAGGTCCGAGGCTACGGAACGCTCAGTCTAGAGCTCTATGCGGGAATCGCCCCCATCACGGTCAGCAACTTCTGTCAGCTGGTGAGCGATGGCTTCTACGACGGCCTCACGTTCCACCGCATCATCCCGGGCTTCATGATCCAGGGCGGCGACCCCAAGCATGACGGAACCGGCGGGGCGGACCGCCGCATCAAGGGCGAGTTCTCCGCGAACGGCGTCGCTAACGGGCTGCAGCACAAGCGCGGAACGATCAGCATGGGGCGCACTGCGGCCAGCTACGACAGTGCGAGCTCGCAGTTCTTCATCGTCCAGCAGGATAGGAGCAGTCTCGACGGCCAGTACGCCGCCTTCGGTCGCGTGACCGAGGGAATGGAGGTCGTCGACGCCATCTGCAACAACGTGCCCACACAAGACTCGAACGGCACGACCAACCCCGAGGACCAGCCCGTCATCACGACGGTGAAGATGGTCGACTAGTGAGGAGCACGCTGAACATGTCCACGATCCAGTCAACCATCTGCCCCCTTCGCATGCGCATCGCGCGGGGAGCCGCATGCGCGGGCCTCTCGCTCGCGCTCGTTCTTGCGGCCTGTCCGGTAAGCGCCCACGCGGAGTCGCTCGAGAAGCTCCAGGAGGCCGCGATCGCGGCGAACGACAGCTACGAGAAGGCGGAACAGGAGTCCCAGGACCTCCAGAAGCAGATCGAGGACAACGAGGCGAAGATCCACGAGCTCGAGGCGAAGCTCCCGGGCCTGAGGAACAAGGCCGCCGCGGCCATGCGTGCCAGCTACAAGCTTCAGCAGGCACAGGGTGACCTCGTGATGCTGCTGCTCTCCGCCGAGGACTTCAACCAGTTCGTCACCCAGGCGGCCTACCTCGACATCATAACGGAGTCCAACGCGAACGCCATCAAGGAGCTCAACGACTCCGTCTGGGAGCTCAACACCACCAAGGACGAGCTCACCAAGCAGAAGGAAGACGCGGACGTAAAGCTCGCTGAAGCCCAGAGGGCCAAGGAGGAGGCCGATGCGGCCCGCAACGCCGCCGTCGCCGCCGCGACCGCCGACACCGCCCAGAACGAGGCGGCCTACGCCTCGGGCCAGATAACCGACACGACCTCCCAGCAGATCAGCGCGGCCACGGGCAACGCCCCCGCAAACAACGACGCCCCCGCAAACGGAGGCTCGAACTCCGGCAACGTGGGAACCTCGTACACCTACGTCGGGGCCTCGACCTACGGCGAGGGCGACGGCTTCATGTACGGCAAGACGGCCTCGGGCGCCCTCGTCACGCCCACCTCCATGGGCGTTGCGATGCGCAGCATGCCCCTGGGCACGGTAATCGAGATCACGTACAACGGTCACACCGTGCAGGCGGTCGTCAACGACCGTGGCCCCTTCACGGGCAATCGCCAGATCGACCTCCAGCCCGCCGTGGCCCATGCCCTGGGCTTCAGCGGCGTAGGCACGCTCGGCTACCGCGTCGTAGGCTAGGCGCTTCTCGGAGGTGCGCTAGAGCCACCACGCGCTCGCGCCCTCATCCACGACCTCGTACGCGCGGCAGGCACCCTCTCCGTAGATGGCGTTCATGCCCTGCGAGAAGAGCTCGTACACGGAGTCCGGGACGAATGCCAGGATGGCTCTCTCGGGACTTCCCCCATGGATGCAGGCCGCGCCCTCGTGGCGCAGGTTCTCGTCGGCAACCGCAAGCCCGAGCATTATCGCCTGGCTGCGCGCCACGCGCGGCGTGCCCTGCAGATACATCGCGGTGCTCGCCCCGCTCGCACGCGTCAGCTCCAGAAACGCGTGCATGTCCTTGGCCTTGAGCGCCCTCACGCGGTGTTCCACCATGCGGTCCTCGCGCCAGAAGTGGATGGCCCTCAGTGCGGCGCGGTCGCCAAACTGGTCGCGAATGACAGGCAGATCCATCATGAAGTCGACCTCGCGCACGTCACCCAGGCGCTCTGCTCCCAGGGCACCTGCGACGGCCTGCATCTCCTGCAGGATGGAGGAGCAGCTGGCAGGCTCCGTCACGCGGCCGTCCCCAACCTCGACCAGGCAGACGTTGTAGCCCTCTTGCGCGAAGTCGAAGTCTATGCGCTCCGCGACGGCGCCCCCGGAGTCCGCGAACGAGAGGTGCTGGATGCCGCCAAGCGCGACGGGAAGCTGCCACATGGGGGCAGACGAGCCGCCGAGGCGCTCGCGCGCGACGCGCAGCGCCGCCAGCGCAAGCTCCTCCCCCGAAAGGGTGCCCCCAGCCCAAAGGTTATTGAGGCCCTGGGCAAACGCGAGCTCGAGGGCGGACTCCCCCAAAAGCCCCGACCCGACAGGCTCGTCGAGCGCAAGGTAGGCGTCGAAGCCCAGCGCGTCCCCGGGCGCGAGTCCCCTCTGCAGGAAGAGGGCAACCATGCCGCGCACCATGGCCGACAGGTCATCGAGCCCGCCATCCCTCGCATCGAGGTCCGCGCTGTCAAGTTGGATCGCGGGCAGCCCTCGCCCGCCCACGCGGATGCGCCCCTCGCCGTTGGCCCTGAAGATTCCGCGAGCGTAGGACCCGACCGCGCAGGCGACCGCATGTCCTCCCTGGTGGTCGGTGTGGTTGCCGGCGAGCACGATGCTTCCCGGGCTCAGCACGACAAGCTCCCTCGCGAAGGCGCCTCCGAAGCAGCCGTAGAGCCCCTCCCTCAAAAGGTCGAGGTCGGAGCCAGTGGGAAGACCGCCGACCACATCGTCGCAACACCCGCATAGGTTCTGCCCAGCGTCACGCCCAGCACCCACAGTTGCCATGATCCTCTCCCATCCTCAACCGATCAGGTTGTGCCTTGGCTCAGGTAGCTGACGGCCATGTCGATGATGTACTCGAGCTCCTTGGTGCCGTTGGCGAAGCGGTCCGACGAGATGACCTCGCCGCGCGACAGCTTCTGGGCGACGCCGATGAGCGCATGCGCGACGCTGGTGTAGAAGGTCCTGAAGTCGACCTCTCGCACGACGGAGCCGTCCTGCCTCCCCAGCAGGTAGGCGTCTTCGAACATGAGGTAGAACGAGTCGATCTGCGCACCATACGCCTCGAGGTCATCCGCCTGGAGCCCCTCGGAGAGCACCAGGTGGTCAAACTCGTCCAGAAACGACACGAAGGAGCTGTTCTGGACGTAGCTGGCCGCGTACTCGCCCAGAAGGCGCTCGAGCCTCTGGGCCCCGCTCATGTCCAGGAACTCCGCACTCTCGACCAGCGAGCTTATGCGATCGTTGAAGTACGACCACATGAGCGTGGCGGCGCCGACCGCCAGGGCGGTCTTGGTCGAGAAGTGCCGGTAGAGGGTCGCGACGCCCACCTGGGCCGCATCGGCGATGTCGGTCATCTTCACGCTGGCGATGCCCTCGCGCAGGAAGAGCTCCGCCGCACACTCGACCACGTGGAGGTCGAACTGGCCGAGCCTTAGGCGGCCGGTCGGGGCAAGGTCAGCGAGGCAGCCCTCCCCCGCAAGAGGCCGCGACCAATTTGCGCCGTCGAGGGCGCCGGGAGCAAACCCAGACGCCGCGCCCTTCCGATCCGTCATCCGACCGCTCCCCCAAACATGATGATAGTCTGACTATCAATACGATAGTCAGACTATCACATATAGCACGCGACTCATAGGGATACCTCGCCGACGGGACACCCGAAAAGGCGAACGCCCGAGGCACCGTTCACGGCACCCCGGGCGTTCGAGCTCGAATGCGAGTATGCGGAGTCCAGGCGGCTCCGCGGCTAGATCTGCCTGAGCGCGTCGACGAGCGCAGTCTTGGCGGCGGTGCGCTCGTCCTTCATCTTGATGACGCGCGCGGGGCATCCCGCCACGACGGCCCCCGCGGGGACGTCCTCGACGACGACCGCGCCCGCGGCCACCACGGCACCGGCCCCGACGCGCACGCCCTCGATCACGACAGCGTTAGCGCCCAGCATGACGTCGTCCTCGATGACGACCGGCGTGGCGCTTGCCGGCTCGATGACGCCCGCGAGGACGGTGCCGGCGCCCACGTGGCAACGTGCGCCCACGATGGCGCGTCCGCCCAGCACGGCACCCATGTCGATCATGGTGCCCGGTCCGACGACGGCGCCGATGTTGATGATGGCGCCCATCATGACGACGGCGCCGTCGCCAATCTGGACCTTCTCGCGGATGAGGGCACCCGGCTCGATGCGGGCATTCACGCCCTTGATGTCCAGAAGCGGCACGCCCGAGTTGCGGCGGTCGTTCTCGACCACAACGTCCTCTATGTCGTCGGCCGCGGCCGCGAGCGCCGGCCCGACCTGCTCCCAGTCTCCGAAGACGACCTTGTCGCCCGCGCCGAAGACGTGGGCTTCCGGTCCGTAGTCGACACTGGCCCCCTCACGCTCGCGCACGAAGACGCGCACTGGCGTCTTCTTGGGTGCGCTGGCGATGTAGCTGATGATCTCCTGAGCGTCCATGGCTCTCCCTCACTCGCGGCGGGCGGCATCCGACCCGACGGCTATTCTCCAAACATGAGCTGGTCAAAGGTATAGAATCCGGGTTCGCGGCCCACGATGCGGCGCGCCGCGGCGACGGCCCCGCTCGCGAAGATCTGGCGGCTCGTCGCCCGGTGGGTCAGGCAGACCTCCTCGTCGGTCCCGAAGAAGTGCACCTCGTGCGTGCCCGCAACGGTGCCGCCACGCAGGCTGTGCATGCCGACCTCGCGCCTTCCGCGCGGCCCCACCATGCCTTCGCGGCCGCAGACGACCTCCATCGAGCTCGAGGGGTCAATAGCCCCGAGCAGCAGCTTGGCGGTGCCGGAGGGCGCGTCGGCCTTCTGGTTGTGGTGCGTCTCGACAATTTCGCAGTCCCAGTCGCCCAGACCGCGCGCGACGACCTCGGTGGCGCGGCGCAGGACCGCGACGCCCAGCGAGTAGTTGGCGCTCCAGGTGACGGCACAGGCCTCGCCCAGGGCACGAATCTGTTCCAGCTCCTCGGGTGCGTAGCCCGTGGTGCCGCTGACCAGCGCGGCGCCGGTCCTCCTGACGTAGGCGAGGGCGTGCGGAAGGGCCGCTCGGTTGCTGAAGTCGATGGCGACGTCGGCGCGCGGCGCCTCCCGGTCCAGCTGGGCAGCGTCACGAGACCCGTAGGTGTCCAGGACCTCGAAGCCGCCCTCGGCCTCGAGCGTCTTGGCTATCAGCGTGCCCATGCGCCCGCCGCCGATGAGGATGACGCTCGTGCGTGCGGCTTCGTTAGTCAATCAGACCAGCTCCCTTCAGCGCAGCGGCGAGGCGCGAGCGCGTTTCGTCCGTCGGCTCCCACAGGGGCGCGCGGTAGCTCTCGTAGATCAGCCCCATGCTCGCCAGCGCAGCCTTGACCGGAATGGGGTTTACCTCTGCGAACAGAGAGTGTACCAGCTCGAGATTGCCCAGCTGGATCTCGCGGGCGCGCGCGACGTCTCCGGCGAACCAGGCCTCGCACATCTCGTGCACCGCGGCGGGCGCGACGTCGGCCCACACGCTGATGACGCCCGAGCCGCCCAGCGAGAGGATGGGCACGACCATGTCGTCGTTTCCGCTGAACATGCGGAAGTCGTCGCTCACGTAGCGGGCGACGGCCGTCGCATAGGCGATGTCTCCGCTGGCCTCCTTGATGCCCCAGGCGTTGGGGTGGCCGCAGAGGCGCGCCACGTTCTCTTCGCTGATCTTGCAGCCGGTTCTCCCGGGGATGTTGTACAGGATGCAGGGGATGTCGACGGCGTCGAGGACCGTCTTGAAGTGGCGGTAGATGCCCTCCTCGTTGGACTTGTTGTAGTAGGGCGTGATGAGCAGGAGCCCGTCGAGGCCCAGCTGCTGAAGGCCGAGGCTCTTGTCGAGCGACTCCTGCGTCGAGTTGGAGCCCGCGCCACCGATGACGGGCACGCGACCCGCGACGCGCTCCTTCACGAAGCGCGCGACCTCGTAGTCCTCGATGTCGGTCATGGTTGACGACTCGCCCGTCGTCCCCAGCACCAGGATTCCGTCGGTTCCGCCCTCGAGCTGGTAGTCGACCAGGCGGCCGAGCGCGTCGAAGTCGATGGCCCCCCGCTCGTCAAACGGCGTGACCAATGCGACTATCGATCCCCTCAGCTTGTCCATTCCCATGGCAGCCTCCTCTCGGGCCGCTCCGTGCGGCCCGCTTCGTCATGCGTGTCCGTTGCGATGCGCGAGAAGGGCGTGCGACGCCCCTCCAAAAACGTATGCCAGCCAGCAGATGCTGCCGCTTCGGCATTGCGCCCCTAGGGACGCGCGGGCTTGGGCCGGGCCGCGGAAGACGCCGCCGGCTTGACGCCCAGCTTGGGCGCGATGGGCAGCACGTCGAGCGTCGCGAAGTAGTCGGACGGCCTCTCGGCGCGGCGGATGCAGCGCACGCCGCCGTCGGCCTGGAGCAGGAGCTCGGCCGAGCGCAGCCGCCCGTTGTAGTTGTATCCCATCGAGTGGCCGTGGGCACCCGCGTCGTGGACGAAGAGCAGGTCGCCCACCTCCACCTCGGGCAGAGCGCGGTCGCTTGCGAGCCGGTCGCTGTTCTCGCACAGCATTCCCGTCACGTCGTAGGCGTGCGTCGCAGGCTCGTCCTCCTTGCCCATGACGGTGATGTGGTGGTAGGCGCCGTAGAGCATCGGTCGCATGAGGTTCGCCGCGCAGGCATCGACGCCCAGGTAGTCGTGGTAGGTGCTCTTGCGGTGGATGACGCGCGTGACCAGCGCCCCGTACGGCCCCGTCACGAAGCGGCCCATCTCGGTGAAGATGGCGACGTCGCCCATGCCGGCGGGCACGAGCACCTCGTCGAACGCGCGGCGCACGCCCGCGCCGATGGCCTCGATGTCGTTGGGCTCCTCCTCGGGGCGGTACGCGATGCCCACCCCGCCCGAGAGGTTGACGAACGGCACGCGCACGCCCGCCTCGGCCCGCAGGCGCACCGCGAGCTCGAACAGGCGTCTCGCGAGCGCGGGATAGTACTCGTTCGTGAGGGTGTTGCTGGCCAGGAGCGCGTGGATGCCCACGTTGCGCACGCCCATCGACGCGAGGCGGCGGGCCGCCTCGAGCATCTGCGGCTCCATCAGGCCGAACTTCGCGTCCTCCGGGCGGCCGAAGATGCCGTTGGCGAACGAGAAGTCGCCCCCGGGATTGAAGCGCAGGCTCATGGTATCGGGGAGCGCCTCGCCCTCGATCGCCTCCGCGAACGAGTCGATGTGCGTGATGTCGTCCAGGTTGACGATGGCCCCCAGGCGATGCGCGTGGGCGAACTCGTCGAGCGGGGTGTCATTGCTGCTGAACATGATGTCCTCGCCCGAGATCCCCATGGCCTCGGCAAGCATGAGCTCGGTCAGGCTGCTGCAGTCGACGCCGCAGCCGTACTCGCGCATAATCTGGATGAGCGCGGGGTTCGGCGTCGCCTTGACGGCAAAGAACTGCCTGAACCCAGGGTTCCACGAGAACGCGCGCAGGATGCGCTCCAAGTTGGCGCGCAGGCCCTTCTCGTCGTAAAGGTAGAACGGCGTGGGATAGCGAGTCGCGATGGACTCCAGCCGCTCCCTGCTTGCAAACGGTCTCTTGCGCTCCACGATGCCCCCCGACGCCAGTCCCACAGCTGCGGCCCGCGAATGCTCGCGTCGGGAAAGCGCAACTGTGGGATGCCCCCACAGACAGTCCGGCGGGTCTTCCCCGCTGGCCCACCCCTCGCCCTGCCGGGCCAAGGAGTTCGGCGGATTTAGCCTCCCGCGGGGTCCGCGCCTGCCGGCTCGCCCGCGCTCATCACTTCCGCACCTCTTTCGTTGGGATGATTCTACGGGCTGAAACGCCATTCATCGCAACGGTTAACAAAGTTGACTTATTCGGGCGAATGACAACTTCCGGTCGGATAATTGCAAGACGCATGTCTGGTGAGCCCGCAAGGCGGGCTCCGGGCGCGCGGGCAAGCAGATGGACCAGAGGAGAAGAACATGGCAGAGCCGATCGAGGGGCGGATGCTCAGGGAGCACCGCCGCGCGCTCCACCAGATACCGGAGCTCGACTACGACCTCCCCCGCACCCTCGCCTACGTGCGCGGGATCCTCGAGCCGGTCGCCGGGGACATCACGTCCCGCGGCGGGAGGGCAACGGTCTTCTCGCCCTCGCGCTCCGCGCTCTGCCTCTACGTCGACAGGGGCACCCCGCACGCGACCGCACTGCGCTCCGACATGGACGCCCTGCCCGTCATCGAGCGCACGGGCGCGGCGTACGCCTCGCGCATCGAGGGGCACATGCACGCCTGCGGGCACGACGGGCACATGTCGATGCTGCTGACGCTTGCCCAATGGCTGCCGCAGAACCTGGATCGCCTGGGACGGAGCCTCCTTTTGGTCTTCCAGCCCGCCGAGGAGACGACGGGCGGCGCGCGCGGCATCTGCCAGAGCGGCGCGTTAGAGGAGTGCGGCGTCGACCGCATCTTCGGGCTTCACCTGTGGCCCGGGCTTCCAGAGGGACGGCTTGCCGGCAGGTCGGGGGCGCTCCTGGCAGCGGGAAACGAGACGCACGTGACCTTCCTGGGCCGTGCCGCCCACATAGCCCGCGCCGAGCTGGGGGCCGACGCGGTGGAGGCCGCGGCGCGCTTCCTAACCGCGACCTACGGCCACATCGAGCGGCTGTGCCAGAGGGAGGCCGCGCGCGGGCGCGAGGGCGTCGTCCTCAAGTTCGGCACCCTGCAGGGCGGCCTCGTCTGCAACCAGATAGCCGACAGGGCGCGCTTGGAGGGCTCGCTGCGCACGTTCGACGTCGAGCTGCGCGACGAGGTGATGGCGGAGGTGCGCGAGCTGGCAGCACGCGCCGCGGCGAGCTGTGGCTGCACGGCGGAGGTCGACTTCGCCGAGGGATACCCACCCGTCACGAACGACCCGGAGCTCTTCGGGCGCGTCGCCGAGCGCGTGCCGGAACTCCAGATCCTCGAGGAGCCGTACATGATCGCCGAGGACTTCGCCTGGTACCAGAGGCAGCTGCCCGGCGTGTTCCTGCTCTTGGGCGTGGGAGAAGTGCCTTCGCTCCACTCGGACGGCTTCGACTTCGACGAGCGAGCGCTCGCGGGCGGCCTCGCGGCGCTCAAGGCGCTGGCACTCATGCCGTAGCGGGGCCCGTGCCGCGCGCCGCGGCGTGCCCCTCGCTCCCCGCGTCAGGGGCGCAGCGCCCCCACGAAGTCGCCAAGCCGGTCGAGCCCGCGCACCAGCGCGTCGTCAGCTTTGATTCTTCGCATGTGAAACGTTCGAATGACCCGTCAGGCAGCTCATTAATAATGAACTCCGGGTACTGCTCCTCATCTTCGTCGTAAGGCCAGAGTCCGCAGTCTTCAATAGGGCCAGGTTCAACATAGCTTCTGGCATATATCATCGATAGCAGATAGTTTTCAGTTTCGTTGCCTTGGTACCAGCGATCGAAAATGTAATTTGGGCCAGCATCGCTGTCGTCGCCCATAGGATCTGTATGAAACGGCATATGGCCTGGTGTACTTACCCGCAAATCGACGAATTGGATAAATAGGAATTGCCTGGCGCACATATAGCGGAGTAGGTATTTAGTTTTTACCTTTACCTGGTGTTTCTCAAACACAACAACTGGTTCACGATTGCCACATTCGTCAATCTTGTAGTAATTACCACTAGGGTCTCGATACAGCTCGAAGAGAAGCGCAAATTCTTGGTTCAAATGGAATTGGGCTTCTTCGAGGCTGTGAAAATACTGCTCCATAACTATGAAGTGAAAACCGTCATAGCTGCTTGAATCAAATCGCGCAGAACCGGCGCTCATGCAAAATCCAGGAGAAAAGCTATCAGGATGCTTGAGCCAATTGGATTCCTCTAAGATTTGCGCTTTATGTTCCATATTGGCAAAACAGCAAAAGATTGCCGGAGTGCCGAAAACTTTGTCATTGTGTGTGCATACAACAGTCCACACATCTGATATAGGTTTTCGAATTAAATCAATTACATGGGGTTGTTCAAATTCAACAGGTTTTAGCCCCTGATCAACCAGTATTCGCCTTGCGATCTCGTTCATGCCCACGCCCCTCAATATGGAAACAATGGCAGCCATCGAGCGCTACCTCGAGCGGGGAGGCCGCGCCATAGGCCACGACTTCGTCAACCTCGACTGCATGGAGCGGGGCGGCGGCGAGGCCCGCGGCTGGGCGGCGGAGATGGACGAGCTCAGGGCCGTCTACGGCAACGGCGAGCCCTACCGCGGCAGGCCTGCCATCACGTACCGCCACTACGTCGTGAGCCCCGACCCCGCAGACAAGGTCGACTTGGAGCGCCTGCGCGAGCTGGCGCTCAGCTGGGCGGAGAGACACTTCGGCGAGTACCAGGTGACCATCGTCTACCACGACGACAACGAGCACGCCATCCCGCACGCGCACGTCGTCGTGGGCAACACCAACGTCGAGACCGGAAGGCGCCTTCACGTCCCCGACCCCAAGGGGCTCAACCGCGACCTGCAGCGGATGGCCCGCGAGCGGGGGCTGGGATACCTCGCCGACGAGCACGCGGTATTCGACCGGCGAGCCAAGGGCGGCGAGGCCAGGACGACCCAACGCGAGTACAAGGGGCGAGCCGAGCGCAGAATTGAGCGCAAGGGCGGGTACAGCTGGGTCGCCGACATCAGGCAGCGCGCCCGGACGGCCCGCGCCCTCGCCCACGACGAGGCGAGCTACCGCAGCGTTCTGGGGGCGCTGGGCGTGGAGCTCTCGCTCAACTCCCCCAACGCACGGCGACGCGACTTCCTCTACGCGCTCTCCGACCATCCAGCCCGCAGGGTCGGCGGCGAGAAGCTGGGGCGCTGCTACGGCAAGCAGGCGCTGGAATGGGAGTGGGGGTATCCTACGGCCCTAAAATGCGATGCCATCGACAAGCGCATCGAGGGCGCCGTGCTGGTTCGCGACCTGGACGAGCTCGGCGAGCTGGCGAGGCTCATGGAGGCGCTCAGAGACCCCCGCATCGCCTCGATCGCCGACATCGACTGGCAGATCGGGCTGCTGGAGCGCGACCTGGAAGCCGCCGAAGACGCGCAGGGCAAGGCGACCATAGCCGATAAACTTGGGCGTTTTGGGGACGCCCACAAGTTCGCCGTCGGGCACGGGATGCTGCCCGCCCGCAGGCCCAGGCCGGTCAGCAACCACGAGCCCCGGCACGACTCGGGCTCATGGCACGACCACCACTCCGGCTCGCACGGGGACTCCCCCCTCGCACCAACACTCGGTCAGCCACGACAGGGGCGGCTGGTCCCGTTGAAGCAAAAAAGGGGACATCGGCTTCGGGTGCCGATGCCCCATCATGCCGTCCCGGAACCGGAGCGGTGGTAGTGTACTACGTCAACCAGCGATTTCGTGCCGTCGAGGGCTTCACGCTCCGCGGTGCAAAAGGAGAGCGCCCGGAAAAACACCGGGCGCTCTCCTTTCCAGCGATGCGATTGAAACAGGTGCTCACTACTGTGGAGGGAGCTGGCCATTGCCGGGGTTGCCACCACCAGCATTGTAATCCTTGATGGTCTTCGCTGCCCAGAAGATGCAGGCGGCGAAAACGATTCCGACGACGCCCTCGAGCAGAGACGAGACATTCATAGTTCCGGCAAAGTTCACGATGACGCCGACAACCGAGACGATGAGATCGATAAGCGCGAAGGCGTAAGCCGGCCCGACCTTGCTGAAATCGTTCGACGCACGGACCGAGAAGATACCCAGGAGCAGGGTGAAGATTCCCGAAATCAGGAGGACGATTCCCCCGACCAGCACCAGGCCTGTCACCATGGTGGCGGTCTCCGCATCGGCTGAGCTCATACCGCCCGAGGTGGCAATTCCTCCAGCGAGAACGCCGCCGCCGCCAATCGACATGGCGCCGAGGAGAATAGCCAAGGCACCCAGGAGGATGCTCAGGATGCCCAGGATCTTCAACGTGCTCTTCGCGTTCTTGATTTTCCCATCCATTTTTCAAGCTCCTTTCTCCGCTATTCGTTCTTCTTTGTTTGGCTGGTACCAGCCGTACTGCCAACCAAAGAACCCACTCTTTTTTTTCATTTTCTTTTAAGAATGGGCGGGGGGGATCCCAGAAAGGTGTTTCGTTTCGTGACGGGTTTCATGCAAGCACTTTTGGTGAATGCGGATTTATGTATGTGGGTAGATATTTGACCGAATTGCATTCTGCTTCGAGGCAGCAAAGCTATTCGCGCGGTGGGATGGGACGAGAAGGGCCATGGCAAACTACTTCGGAGAAACGCTGTGTCGCTCGAGGTCCGAAAAGGGTCTGTCACAGCAGCAGCTGGCAAACCGGCTGCACGTGACTCGTTCTGCGGTCGCCAACTGGGAAACCGGGCACCGATTGCCCAACGCCGCCATGATCTCCCATATAGCCAGGGCGCTTGACGCCGGCGCCGCGGCGCTGCTCGCAGCTGCAGACGAGTCCCACGATGCCCCGAACGTCCTGCTGGTGGACGACAGTCCCATTGCCCTCGAAGAGGGCCTCCCCGTTCTGCGGGAGGCGCTTCCGAACGCAAACGTCGTCGGTCTCGCAAGCCCGGCGGAAGCTGTGCGCTATTTCAAGAACAACCCAGTTGCGCTGGTGCTTCTCGACATCAAGCTGGGCAAGACCAATGGACTTGACCTTTGCCAAGAGCTCCTGCAAATTAGGCCGAATGCTAACGTGGCCTACCTCACCGCATACCCAGAATATTCCCTCGACGCATGGAACACCGACGCCTGCGGTTTTATACTGAAGCCGCTGAAGGCGGAGGAGGTCCGCAGGCTGATTCCCAGGCTGCGGCATCCCGTGCGAGGGCTGCTGTGATAACGGAACAGTATTTCTATGCAACACTGGATATGTCCGCGCTCCTGTTCGGGGCGTTTGGTCTGATATTGCTTTATATCGCCCGCGACGTCGAGCGATGGCCGAAGGGCTTGTGCGTCGCCATCCTGATATCGACGATTGCCCGTGCGGTAGTAGGCCTTTTGGGAAACGGCGCTGCACAAGCCGACGTGTCGTACGCGTCCGTGCTTGCTCTGAGCCTTGCCGAAACGCTGATAGCCCCGATTCCCTCCTTGCTCGTGTTCGCGTATTTCGTCTACTGCAGTGGGAGAGACTTCCGAACGAATGCGGTTGTACGCATCGAATGTGTGTTGACTGGCATCCTGATCGTTGCGGGGTGTCTGGCGAAGCTGAGTGGGGAAGCGCGCGTCGTTGCTGGTCAAGATCCCCATTTCGGGCCATGGATTGCCCTGACGTTCGCCTCGATAGCCGCGCTTACGGCAATCAACCTCGTAACGCTTGTCCGGTACTGGAAAGACATAACGAACGTACAGGGCCTTATGTTCCTGGCCTGCTTTCTCGCGGCGCCGCCCATTCAGGTCATTCTCGTGGAGCTCCTCCTTTTGGTTGGCCTGGTCCGTCGCTACCTGGACCAGAAGGAGGAGGTCGCGCAGGAACGAGCACACGTCGCCGTCCTGCAGATGAGGCCCCACTTCATCCACAACACGCTGACGAGCATCTACTACCTTATTGCCAAGGATCCCGAAATGGCCCAGCAGACAACGTTGGACTTCTCCCGCTACCTGCAGAGCAACTTCGAGATCGTTGCGGAGGACGGAACGATTTCCTTCGAGCGGGAGCTGGAGCATACGAAGGCATAACTCGCGGTGGAGCAGGCCTGTTACGAGGGACAGGTGTTCGTGGAATTCGACACGCCGGTCACGTCGTTTAACGTTCCGCCCCTCACGCTGCAGCACATCGTAGAGAACGCCGTCAAGCACGGCATGGACCCCGATTCGGAGCCGCTGCAGGTCTCCGTCGCCACGCGCGACCTTGGGTGCGGCGTGCAGATCATCGTGGAGGACAACGGCCCTGGCTTTACGCCGCCCGATGAGGATGAGCGGCACTTCGCCCTTAACAACGTCCGCGAGCGGCTAAAAGCGCAGTGCGGTGGCACGCTGGAGATCGGAACCCGCGAGGCGGGCGGGACCAGGGTGACGATCTTCGTCCCCACGCAGGCATCGCGATGATAACGTTACGACGCGCATCATGGACACAACAAACTCATCGTAGAGCCAGAATTACCTGCGGAAATGTGTTTGTTTGCAAAAACTAACTCTAGCGGCCGTACCACAGCACTTGCCGGATGCTGGAACCCAGCAATTCGTTCCCGGCTACAATTCGCGTTTTCGCTTCTTCGCAGCCACCGCAACCGTCCCTCCTGACGCCAGCACCGCCAGCAGCAGGAGCGCCGGGTTCAGGAGGTCTCCCGTGCTTGGCGTCTTGCTCGGGCTTGATTTTGTTTGGGCATTCTTTGCTCCACCAGAAGTGTTGTCGTCACCACTGCTGGAGTCGTTCTTCTTCCACTTTGCCGTGAACACATGATCGCTGTCCGCATGATATTGTTGCCCTGGTTGGTACTCAGACCCTTCCCAACATTCAAACGTATAGCCATCGCGCGTCGGGGCGTCGATGATGGCGAACTCGCTTTCCAGTGCGGGTTCGTACTTCCTGACGGCGTCCGTGCCGTCGTCCCACCGCCCGCCGGTAGGATCGAAGCTCAGTTCCGGCTTGACCTCATGCTGGACGTCGTACATGTCCGAGATGGCGAGCTTGACCTCGACGTCGTCTATGCCCAGGTTCGAGTAGCTGTCCTTCACGAGCTCGGCGTTCGTCTTCTCCAGCATGAACATGTCTATGGGGTCCGCTTTCCCAAGGCTCGGATCATTGCAAAGGGCCACCGTCACCATGTCATCGAGCGTATCGAGGGGGATCGGTATCGTGTTGCCGTAGATGTAGATGCTTTTCGCCTTGCCGTTCTCATCGAAGACCAGCTCTCCCGCACCCAAAAGCTGCTCGCCCAAGTAGAAAACTGCGTAAACGGAGTTGTCCGACGCATCGGATGCCAGATGCATTTTCCCATCCGCATCCTTCACGGCATACCATTGCCCGTCGAACTTCGGGATCAGGTAGGAAGAGTCGGTGGCGCTCATGTAATCGTCAGCAGACTCCCCCTCGCGCCGCCGGGCGCCCGGGTGCCGTAAAACGTCCTGGTGGGCTTTTTGAACACCTCGTCTTCCCTGTTGGCCGTCACCGTGAGCACCGGGACGTCGATGACCCGCTTGGGCGTGTCCGCAACGTCGATGCGATAGTAATCCGTCCCATCCTTCGATTCCGTCGCAAGGGAGACCTTGTCGTGATCCAAGACCTCCTCGCGCTGGATGTCTATGATCCCGCCGAGCCATGCCGGCACGTCCCTGTCGCTTCCCTTAAAGGCCTTCGAGATGTACTCCCATCCCCTCTTGACGTGGTTTTCGGACTTCTGGGACTGGAGGTATTCCAGAACCTTGTCGTAGTCGATCTCGTCAGGCGCGCAACCGTTTTCCACAAGGGTCGAGACGGCCACGCCGGCGTTGCAGATCAACTCGTAATCGAGAACTGCCTGCATGTACGTCTCGAGCAGCTCCCTCTCGGTCGAACCTTCCGCATACGACCCAGCCAACTCGTTCATCGCATCGATGTAGAAGGACACTTCCCCTGAAGCATCGCCTTTGGCAGGATTGAAGAAGTGGAAGATGCTCAGCCCGCTTGTCGGGGATTTCGTAGCCCTTATCTTTATGCTCTCGTCATCGTTCCTGCCGAAGAACGCATACGTTTCCTTCGATTTCTGCGTGTGCCTCGAATAGACGATGTCCTTATCATGCAAGATGTTCTGGATCTCGAGCGCCGTTTGCGTGTATGCGTTCAGGAACCCCGGCTCCTGCCAGTCGGTTTCGTACAATCCGATCCCGAGCTGCTCCACCACGGTCGCGAAGTCCTGCAGGTTGGTGATGACGAAATGGTAATCGTCTTTCGGAACGCGGATCTCGTCGTAGAAGCTCCCGGTGTCGCCTCTGCCCTCATCTGCCGTGCGACCGTCAGCAGCTTGTCCACGATCCCACTATCCTTGAGGTCTTTTACGTTGATCGCGCAATGGCCGACCGAACGGCCTACCGATACCTTTTCGGGATGCTCGTCATAGTAATCGACGAAAAGGTCCACGAACTTGCGTCCCAAGTCCCAGGCATCCATATCGGGGGCATCTGCGAGGTAATCGAACAGTGCCGTGAAATCGACCGTTGGGAACGGGTTGACGTCCGCCGACCCGAAATAATAGTCTGTGTAATCCCACAAGGCGAGCGCCGTTTCGAAATTGCCCATCATGCAGCAGTCCAAGTCGATGAAGTCGAACTTGCCCTCATCCCGCACAACATCGCTGTCCGAGATCGCCTGCCGGAGCTGGCGCACGGATATTGACGCATGTGAGTCCCCGGTGTCGTGGTCATCCACGCCGTAACCGCCCTCGGGGCCCATGCCATGGTCGTTCAGGATCAGATCGTATTTGCCCGCCGGCGCGATGCCATGGGCGTAGTTGATGAACTTCTTCAATGTGTTCGGGTCGCTCATGAGCTCGTCTTCGGACTTCTTGGCAGCAGCCCCGTCGTCGCTCACGCCGTCGCCGTCTAACAGCCTCAAGTAGCTTTCGGCGTTATCGGTGGCTCCATACACTTCCCAGACCTGATTGTACTCGCTGCTGATCTCGGTCAGCGTGCCGGTGTGGTCGTCTTTGTCCCGTAGGTAGCCCGCATCCAGATGCCATTTGAGCGAGCCGCCCGTCATGACGATGATGCGGAAATCGCTGCGATTGAACTTCGATGCTATCTATTCCTCGAGCATGTCAGTGCACGCGGAGCCGGTCTCCTCGGAGCTGGCGCCATCCAAGTAAATCATGATGGTGCGAACGGCCTTATCGCCACTGCCAAGAGACGGAGTTTCGGTGGCAGCAAGATCGCCGTTATCTGCAAATGCAGTAGGCGCGCCAGCACCAGCGAGGATTGCCGCAGCCATTGCCAGCATGATGCCAAGGGGAATCAAGAAACGCCTTGCGACTGTCCCGTTCTTCGAATTCCTGGTGAAGCCTCCTCGTACATGTTCCCCGTTTTTTTGCGGCAACACTAAAAGAGCCGTTCTGCACAGGTCGACTCCCGTAAGTATACGTCTCGCGGCGCTCAAGGCGCTGACGCTCATGCCGTAGCGGGGCCCGTGCCGCGCGCCGCGCGCGTGCCCCTCGCCCCCCCGCGTCAGGGGCGCAGCGCCCCCACGAAGTCGCCAAGCCGGTCGAGCCCGCACACCAGCGCGTCGTCCGCGCAGGCATAGCTCAGGCGCACGTGGCCCTCGGCCCCGAAGGCCGCGCCGGGAACCAGGGCGACGCCCGCCTCGCGAGCGGCGCGAACGCAGAAGTCGCGCGAGCCCAGACCAAGCTCCTCGATGCGCGGGAACGCGTAGAACGCGCCTTCCGGACGCACCACGGGAAGCCCCATCCCGTCCAGCCGCTCCAGCACGAGGTCCCTGCGGGCGCGATAGGCCGCGCGCATGGGCGCGACGTCCGTCGAGAGCGCCAGGGCCGCGGCGTCCTGGGTGAAGCTCACGACGCTCGAGACGGCGTACTGGTGGACCATGGCGATCCGGTCGACCAGCTCCCGGGGACCGGCGAGCCAGCCGAGCCTCCAGCCGGTCATGGCGTAGGGCTTGCTCATGCTGTTGACCACAACGGTGCGGTCGGAAAGCTCCGGGTGGCGCAGTGCGAAGCCTTGGACGCCATCCGCATATACCAGCTGGTCGTACACGTCGTCGCAGATGACGTAGAGCCCGCGCCCGGCAGCCGTCGCGACGGCGTCGAGACTCCGCGCGTCAAGCACGGCCCCCGTGGGGTTGTTGGGCGAGGTGACCACGATCGCCTTGGTCCTGGGGCCGACCAGGGCCATAAGCCTCTGGGGGTCGATCTGGAACGAGTCGGGCGCGGTGTCGAGCGCGACCACGCGGGCGCGGCAGAGGGTGGCGACCGCTCCGTAGAGCAGGAAGGCCGGCGTGGGGACGATGAGCTCGTCTCCCGGCTCGAGCAGCGCGAAGAGGGTCGAGAAGAGCGCCTCGGTGGCGCCGTTGGTGACGACCACCTGCTCGGGCAAGAACGAGAGCCCGCCGGACGCCATGTGCGCGCATATGGCCTCACGCAGCCCCTCGCGGCCGCGGTTGGGCGGGTAGTGCGTCTGTCCCGCGTCGAGCGAACGGGCAACCTGGTCGCAGACGGGGCCCGCCGTGCACTCGGCAGGCTCGCCCAGCGTGAGGTCCACGCAGCCCGGGACCTTGCGCGCGAGCGCCGAGAAGCGCCTGATCTCCGATGGGGCAAGCCCCTCTAACGCGGTGTTGGTGCCCAGCGGCATGCCGTCCCCTCTCGCCCGATGGTTTGGGAGACTATAGCGCCGCAAGGTAACGAGACAATGAACGGAGCGCCAGCGCAAGCAGCAGGCTACCTGCGCCTCTTGCCCTCGCTCATGATGCTACGCACCAGCCAGACCCCCATCAGGAACGCGACCACGTAGCCCACGAAGCCGATGACCGGCACGCCGAAGATGACAGGTTTGATGCGCGCGTAGTAGACGACCGACGAGCCGATGAACAGGCCTGCGATGACGATGCCCATGGTCAGGCGGTCGGCCGAGCGCGCGAGGTCGCCCACGGGGTCCTCGTAGCCCACCAGATCGAGGTTCATCCTGAGCTGCCCGCGCGTGAGCATGTTCATGGCGGTCGAGCTCTGCGCGGCGGCGTCGAGCAGGCCGCGCGTCGCCGCGAGCGA
The DNA here is from genome assembly GCF_900111255.1 of Parafannyhessea umbonata. Taxonomy (GTDB): domain Bacteria; phylum Actinomycetota; class Coriobacteriia; order Coriobacteriales; family Atopobiaceae; genus Olsenella_J; species Olsenella_J umbonata_A. The sequence goes on along the minus strand of NZ_FOGP01000001.1, from coordinate 451,829 downwards.
GGCGCGAGAGAGGCGCCTGGCCTCGGCCTTTGCGCTGTCCGCAAGGTCGGAGTGCGCCTTAATGTGCTCGCGCACGATCTCGACGATGCTCGTGCCCGGCAGAAGCTCATCGACCACGCCCTCAAGGGTGACCAGCGAGCGGGCCAGCATGGTGACCGTGCCGGGAAGCTCGATCCCGTTCTTGCGCGCCATCGATATGAGCGCGTTCATGAACGCGGAGAGGTCGAGGTCGCACAGGTCCGCCTCGCCGAAGTCCGCGATGATGCCGTCGAGGTCCGCGAGCAGCCCCGGGTGGTCGACGTCCGAGACGTCGGACACCGAGAAGCGCAGTAGCCCACTCTTGAGACGGGCGGCGTCACGCAGGGCGACGGCCTCGACCATCTCGGTCAGGGCCGCCCTGTCGTGCGAGGACAGCCTGCCCATGATGCCGAGGTCCATGTACACGATTTTGCCACCCGAGACCAAAAGGTTCCCGGGATGCGGGTCGGCGTGGAAGAAGCCCTCGTCAAGCATCTGGCTGGCGTAGTTGTCAACGAGCTTCCGTCCGATGTCCCCCAGGTCGTAGCCCAGGCTCGAGAGCTTTCGGGTGTCGCCTATCGAGATGCCCTCCACGTAGTCCATCACCACCACGTGCTCGGTGCAGAGCTTGATGTAGGGCTTGGGGCAGGTGACGTATGCGCAGTCCGCGTTGTTGCGCCGGAACTCCTCGAGGCTGTGGGCCTCGACCAGAAAGTCAGTCTCCTCCCTGAACGACTGCCACAGCTCGTCCACGACGGACTGCAGGTCCAGGAACTGCGCGTCTCCTATGAAGCGAGAGGCGCGCCGTGCCAGCGAGCGCATGATCGATATGTCCTGCGCCATGATCTCCTGCACGTGGGGGCGCTGCACCTTGACGGCGACGAGCTCGCCCGTGGCCAGGCGCGCCTTGTGCACCTGCGCCACAGAGGCCGACCCCAGGGGCACGTCGTCAATCGCGTCGAAGATGTCCTCTATCGGCTCGCGGTACTCGGCGCGCAGCGTCTCGAGCACCAGTTCGCGGTCCATGGGTTCGACGTTGGAGCGCAGCCTGGTGAGCTCGTGGCAGAAGCTCTCGGGAAGGATCTCCGAGCGCATCGAGAGAATCTGGCCCGCCTTGACGAAGGTGGGCCCCAGTTCCTCAAGGAGCTTGCGGAAGGTCAGGGGCGTCAGGCCCCTGAAGATGTCGTAGTGGCTGGCGATGCGCAGGATCTCGGCCAGGCGCGCGGTCTTCTTGGCGCGCGTGATCTGGTAGCGGCTCGCCGCGCTCGACCTGCCCCCGAAAATGCCGATGGTGTCGTACCAGATCGGCTCGTCGTCCTCCCCCAGCATGTCGTCGACCAGCCGGTCGTCGAAGAGGGAGTCCTCGACCCAGTCGGCGGAGGGGTCATCCCCCGCGCCGCGAGGTGCCTCCCCGTGTGCGTTGGGCATGTCCCTCTCCGCGTCGCCCGCGTCGTCACGGCCGGCGCGATGATCTGTCGTGCGGTCCTCAGACAAGGCAGGCTACTCCTTGGCGCCCTCGGCCTCGGCATCGTCCACCTCGACCTCGACGGGCTCCGCCTCGAGGTCCTCGGCGATCTTCTGGGCCTTGGCGACCCACTCGGCGCGCTCCTCGGGCGTCATGGTCTTGAACTTGGCACGCAGGAGCGAGTCGGTGGTGTCCTCGGTGGCCTGCGACACCTTGCGCTTGAGCTCCTCGTTCACGGCCTTGCCCTGCTCGACGGTGAGCTCGCCCTTCTCGATGAGGTCTGCCACGACCTCCTGGGACTTCTCCGCCCCGGTGGCCACGGCACCCACGCCCGCCAGGAAGACCTTGCGGGCAAGGTCGCTCATAGAGTCAAAGTCAACGCCTGCCATAGGAAACCCCTTTCAGACTGCGGCACGCCGGGTCTGGCGCGTCGCGCGTGGCCGGGCGGCACCCGGCCTGCGTACATGTTTGTCCTTTTACCCAACGCATGGCGCGACAATCGCCCGGTGCGCCATAGACGGTAGAGAAGGCGACGCTTGGGTGCGGGCCGCGAGCCCGGCGGGCGCGGGAGCTCCTTCCGGCGATTTCTCGAAGCACTTCGTTATCACCGTCGAAACACTACTGGTATATGGTTTCAAAAAGCCGTTTCCAAAGGAGGATTGCATGCCCCGAGCGTTCAACTTCTCTGCTGGCCCCTCGGCCATTCCCGAGGAGGTGCTGCGCGAGGCTGCCGCGGAAATGCTCGACTACAAGGGCAGCGGCATGTCCGTCATGGAGATGAGTCATCGCTCGCAGGCCTACCAGGCGATCATCGACGACGCCGAGGCAACGCTCAGGCGCATCATGGCAATCCCCGACAACTATCGCGTCCTGTTCATGCAGGGAGGCGCCACGCTCCAGTTCGCGGCCGTCCCGATGAACCTCATGCGCGGCCGCCACGCCGGCTATCTAGTGAGCGGAAACTGGTCCAAGAAGGCCTGGCTCGAGGCGTGCAAGTACGGCCAGGCGGACGTCCTGGCAAGCAGCGAGAACACGAGCTTCGACCGTGTGCCGACGCTCGCCTCCCCCGTCGACCAGGGCCTCGACTACGTCTACCTCTGCCAGAACGAGACTGTCTACGGCACCATGTACCACGACCTGCCCGACACGGGCGGCGTGCCCCTGGTGGCTGACCTCAGCAGCATGTTCCTCTCGTGTCCCGTCGACGTCAGCCGCTACGGGCTGATCTTCGCCGGCGTCCAGAAGAACGCCGGCCCCGCGGGCAACACCATAGTCATCGTGCGCGACGACCTGCTGGGAGACGCCCCCGCACTGGGCGACGTGGTGCCCACCTACATGGGCTACCGTCTCCAGGCCAGCAAGGGCTCGATGTACAACACGCCCAACACCTGGGGAATCTACCTGTGCGGCAAGGTCTTCCACTGGATCGAGGAGTCCGGCGGCCTTGTCGCCATGCGGGAGCGAAACTGGAAGAAGGTCAATCGCCTGTACGACTACCTGGACCAGAGCGCGCTCTTCAGCCCCCTGGCGCAGGGCCCTTCACGCTCCATCGCCAACGTCACCTTCCGCGCCCCCTCGCCCGAGCTCGACGCCGCCTTCGTGGCCGGCGCGGCCGAGCGCAACATCGTGGGCATCAAGGGCCACCGCGTCCTGGGCGGCCTGCGCGCGAGCTGCTACAACGCGGTTCCGGCCAAGGCCATCGACGCGCTCCTTGCCTACATGGCCGACTTCGAGTCCACGCGCGCGGACGCAGCCGACGACGCCGATAACCCGAGCAATGCCAACGCGAACGCCACCTCCCCCTCGGCGCTCCCGCGATCTAGCTAGCCGGCTCGTCCGGCCCCCGCACATAGACCGCAAGAGCGACCGGCGCACGCACGGGTGTCCCCGACACCACGACGCGCCGGCAAAACCCAAGGAGAAGAGCATGCGCTACGTAAAGGTAATGGACAACATCGCCAAGGACATCACCAGGGACGGCGTCGCGAAACTGGGAGACGGATACCAGAAGACGGACGACATGCAGCGCGCCGACGCCATCCTGGTGCGCGCGAGCAGCCTGCATGGGATGGACTTCGGCCCCGACGTGCGCTGCGTGGCCCGCTCCGGTGCCGGCTTCAACAACATCCCCATCGACGAGTGCGCGCGCAGGGGAATCGTCGTCTTCAACACCCCCGGCGGAAACTCCAACGCCGTAAAGGAGCTCGTCGTCGGCATGATCCTGGTCAACTCCCGCGACGCCCTGGGCGGCATGCGCTGGGTGCTGGACAACGTCGAGGACCCCGACATCGTGAGGGACGCCGAGAAGAACAAGAAGGCCTTCGTCGGACGCGAGGCCATCGGGCGCAAGGTGGGCGTCGTCGGTCTGGGCGCGGTGGGAAGCAAGGTGGCCAACGCCCTTCTCCACCTGGGAATGGACGTCTACGGCTACGACCCGTACCTGTCGGTCGAGCACGCGTGGGAGCTGAGCAAGCACGTCAAGCGCGTCGACAGCATGGACGAGCTGTGCCGTGACGCCGACTACGTCACCCTGCACGTGCCCTCCAAGGAGGACACGCGCCGCATGATGGGCACCCACGAGCTATCGCTCATGCGCAAGGGCGGCATGCTCATCAACTACGCGCGCGCCGACATCATCGACGAGGACGCCGTGGCCGCGGCGCTCGAGGAGGGACAGCTGGGCCGTTTCGTATGCGACTTCGCGACGCCCAAGACCACGCACATGCCGCGCACGCTCATCACGCCCCACATGGGCGCCTGCACCTTCGAGGCCGAGGAGCACTGCGCCGGGATGGCCGTCCAGCAGATGAAGGACTACCTGGAGCACGGCATCGTGCGCAACTCCGTCAACTACCCCGACTGCGATCTGGGCCCCTGCCGCACGGGCGGCCGCATCGTGGCGCTCCACGCCAACGTCCCCAACATGATCGGACAGATAACGGCTATCCTTGCAGAGTCGAATGCCAACATCCAGCGCATGGCGAACGAGGCCCAGGCCGACAGCGCCTACACGGTGATCGACCTCGATCAGTTCGTCGAGGTGGAGACCCTCGAGCGCCTGCGCGAGATTCCCGGCATCTATCGCATTCGCAAGATCACGCCGCTGGCGCAGCGCTCGGACTTCAAGGGCATCTGCCAGTAGCGAGTCGCCGGGCGCAGCCGCGAGCCACCGCCGCGCCCGACCGAGAGAGAGCCACCCAGGAAATCGAGGTACCCATGCGCGTCGAGCCAATCAACTGCTATCGTCCCCGCCCCGAGAAGGCCGCCTCGTTCGCGGCCCTTCCCTACGACGTGTTCGACCGCGAGCAGGCGCGGGCCTACGCCCAGGCGCACCCCGGCTCGTTCTTGAGCATCGACCGCCCCGAGGTCAACTTCGAGCCCGGCCACGACATGTACGCGGCCGACGTCTACGCGAAGGCGGGCGAGCTCATTCGCCAGGCCGCGCTTGACGGCGTGCTGCTGAAGGACGAGAAGTCCTGCTACTACGTCTATCGCCTGGAGCAGGACGGCCGTGCCCAGACCGGCCTGGTCTGCGCATGCTCGGTGGCCGAGTACGACGACGGCACCATCCGCCGCCACGAGAACACCCGCGCCCAGAAGGAGCGCGACCGCATCGAGCACATCCGCGCGACCGGCGCCCAGACCGGCCCCATCTTCCTGACCTACCGCGACAACTACGCGATCGACGTGCTGGTCGGCCTGGCCATGACCGCCGAGCCCCTGTACGACTTCACCGACGACGAGGGCGTCCACCAGAGCGTCTGGCGCATCGCGCGCGAGGCGGCGGTCGAGGCGATCCGCGAGACCTTCAAGACCGTGCCCTGCGCCTACATCGCCGACGGCCACCACCGCGCCGCAAGCGCCGTGGCCGTCAGCCACCAGAAGCGTGAGGAGGCGGGCGCCGACGCCCCCGAGATGCCCTCCGACCTCTTCCTCTCGGTCCTGTTCCCGGCAAGCCAGCTGAGGGTAATGGCCTACAACCGCGTGGTCGCCGACCTCGCGGGAAGGACCACCACGGAGTTCCTCGAGCAGGTCGAGGCCGCGGGCTACCAGCTGGAGGACCCCGCGCCCTACGCTGAGCCCCAGGCGCCCGGCGAGCTCTCCATCTACGTGGGCGGCGCGTGGCACGCCGCGCGCCTGGCTGCCTCCGCAGGGACAACGGACGCAGACCCCGCGGCGGCCCTGGACGTCTCCGTGCTCCAGGAGCGCGTGCTCGCCCCCATACTGGGCATCCTGAACCCCCGAGAGGACCCACGCATCAGCTTCGTCGGCGGCATCGAGGGCCACGGGGAGCTCGAGCGTCGCGCGGGCGAGAAGGGCGTGGCGTTCTCGCTCTGTCCCACCTCGGTCGAGCAGCTCATGGCAGTCTCGGACGCCGGTGAGCTCATGCCGCCCAAGTCGACCTGGTTCGAGCCCAAGCTCAGAAGCGGCCTCTTTGTCAGGAGGATCTAGGGGGAGGGCAGCCATGGGCTTCTTGCCCATCACCCCGCTGCCACGAGCGCCTCTTGCCCGGCGCCAGCCGCCGCAACCTCTCCAAATGAGCCCGCTGCCCGCATGCCTTGCGTGTGCGGGCTTTTTTGTCGTGCGTTTCTGTCATGCTGGAAGATGGCTCTATCTTGCCCAGACGGGCACTATAGTGAAGGCGGCTTCAAATCTTCGTACGTTCAGGAGAAGTGACCCACATGACAAACATGGACCATCGCAACAGCAACACGCGCCACTCGGTCCCAACCCCCGGCGGCCGCCGCAGCGCCCGGCACGCCGAGACCCCGCGTCACGCCGGCGCGGCGCACAAGGCGCCAAAGCCGCACGCACGCGCCCAGAGTCCCGCCCACACCAGTCATCACGCGGCAATCAGCCAGGGCGCGGTACACGCATACCGACCCGCAGCCGAGGCTCAGGCCCACAAGCCGGCGGCGCAGGCACCCAAGCCCGCGGCCGCAAAGATGCTCTCGGCGCGCAGGCCCAGCAAGCTCAACAGCACGAGCTCCACGCCCCAGGGCGCGATCATCGTCGTCGCCCTTCTGGCCCTCGCGGTCCTGGGCGGCTTCGTCTTCTGGTCGAACCGCAAGGTCGACATCACCCTCAACGGCAAAGCCACCGAGGTACGGATCGGCTCCACGCTGGAGGACGTCATATCAGAGGGCGACGTGCAGGTGAAGCCCGGCAACCTGGTCTCGGTCAGCGGCAACGTTCTCGAGGAGGGCAAGGGCAGCGCCTACAGCGCCAAGGTGAACGACGCCGACGTGAGCGGGCAGGATGCCGGCTCCTTCCACGTCCAGGGCGGCGAGAAGATCGAAATCGGCGACGGCTCCGACAAGATCGAGGACTACGACGCCACGGAGGAGACCACCCAGCCCAAGCTCCGCATGGAGGGCGGCGCAGGCGCGATCGCCTACGTCAAGCAGTGGGGCATGCCCGGCAAGGTCGAGACCCGCACGGGCAAGCAGTCCGGCGAGACGGCGACCGTGACCGTGAGCGACCCCCAGGACTGCGTCATCTACTTGCACAACGTCAAGCCCGACAACGACAGGAAGATCGTCGCCCTCACCTTCGACGACGGCCCCAGCACCTACACCAAGCAGTACCTGGACATCCTCAACCAGTACGGCGCGCACGCGACCTTCTTCAACCTGGGCAACAGCGTCAAGAACATGCCGGACGCATCCAGGGCCATCGTCGAGCAGGGCTCGCAGGTGGCGAGCCACACCACCTCGCACAAGGACCTCGCCACGCTCGACGCGGCGGGACTTCAGTCCGAGCTCAGCACGGCCTTCCAGGCAATCCAGGACGCGGACGGCGTGACCACCACCATCTTCCGCCCGCCCTACGGCTCCTACAACATCAAGTGCTGGCTCAGTTCCGGAGGCATTGCGTCGGCCTCCATCATCTGGAACATCGACTCGGTCGACTGGAAGCGCCCCGGCGCCGACGCCATAGTGCAGTCATGTACCACCAACGTGAAGCCTGGCTCGATCATCCTGATGCACGATGGCGGCGGGAACCGTGACCAGGACGTCGAGGCCCTCCCCACCATCATCAAGACGCTGCAGGACCAGGGATACGAGTTCGTGACCATCGACGAGCTGATGCAGTCCGACAGCTCCATTCCCGCCGACATCGCAACCGGCTCCGCCACGATGCCCGAGGGAGCCGTCTGGCCCACAGAGATTGCCTCGTAGCCAGCGCCTCCGTCGCGCGGGCGGCTGTCGCTTACAGGAATTTGAATAGATTTGCCCACATACCAATGCGCCGCCCCTGCACAATCGAGGGAGCGGCGCATTTTTCTTACCAAAGATTGTATTCTGATACAGTGTTCGCATTTGCATAAAACGAGGGGGAGAAGACATGGCCCTCTCCCCCTCCCGAGTCAAACCGAGGCCCTGGCTAAACCCAGGGAACCTCGGTTGGGTACGTGGTTTCGTTAGGGTCAGGCTCCACCCGTTTGAGCACCCTGCGAATGATGCATCGGACGACTCCAACCACTACCATCAGCGCAAAGAGCGCCACTACGTAATAGCCGAGCGTTGTGGCAATAAACTGAACCACCGGCATTGAAAAAAAGCTCATCTGACCCTCCAAACACTGACTAGTCCCGAGCGGCTCCCGCCGCCCCCTGTCACTGTTGTACGCGCTCCCAATACAGGTTTCAAGCATGTTTCGAGACTTACTCCGAGCATAGAGCCATGCAGGTAAATGCCAGTAATCATACCCTGGTTGTAAACCCCGTGGCGCACACAATAGAGTGCATAATCATTTGGTGCTATGCGTGCATATGGTGCGGTTGACAGTTTTCCGAAATCCGGCGAACGTTACAATTTCTTATATGAGCGTGCGTTCGCATCGTGAACATACCGCCACGTGTTGCCCGCCCCCAAAGAACGCGCGCGGCATGGGTATAAACTCGCACTGTAGGGACCCTGCGACCAAAGGATGCAGGCGCCCGCCAAGACGAAAGACAACACGAAAGCTCACGGGAAACGCCTGACATGATCTCACGCGACAAAAGACAGCGAACCATCCTCCTTGCAAGCCAGATACTGCTTGCGTTGATCGGCGCTTCGTCCGTATGGGCGGCATTCGCGCTGGGAGGAACCGAATGGATGCTCACCACGCTGGGCGCGCTGTTCGGCATGGCGGTCGCCCTGCTCGTCGTGGCGTTCCGCATGAGCGAGTCGTCCGCGCCCACGGGCGGGCGCACGCGCGGCGAGGCGAACGGGAAAGAGGCGGTCACAAAGGCCGTGGCAGAGGAGGCGCCCGCGGGCGAGGGCGTGGCACAGGCACGGCAGGCGGCCAAGGGACTCTTGGCCGCCACGGGCGAGGACGAGGCTTCCGCCCAGTCGTCCGTCCAAGCGAGCACCCACGCCTCCGTCGCGGCACCTTCCCCCGTTTCGCAGCTCGACTACGAGCGCACCATGGAGACGCTCCTGGGGAGCGCGGACCCCTGGGCGGAGCTCAAGCTCTTCGTCGGGGACATCCGCACGCGCCAGGCCCACACGAGGGCACAGGGTGGAACCGACGACGCGAGCGCCTCGGACGCAAGCGAGGCCGAGGCAGCGATCAACGGGACCCTTGCCCCCTCCGAGCTCGAGCTCTTCGTGGCACGCCAGCTCGAGGAGGCCGGGCTCTTCTCGAAAGACGTCGAGCTTCCCGAGGTGAGGATCGCGAAGTCCGAGCGCTCGGGGCGCATCGACCTGAGAATCAAGGAGCAGAAGTGCGCCTACCTTGCGCGCGTTCGCGTCCTGAGCATCGAGGCGGCCCTGAACGCCATGCGCTTCTCGGACACCTACTTCGACGACCTCTGCGGGGCCACGCAGGTGCAGGCATACAAGCTGATACAGAACCTCACGTCCTCCATCTGTGCGCAGTCGCTCGGCCTCGACGAGCCGCTCGAGGCCGAGGTCGGCGAGGACCCCGACGGCGAGTGGGCCGTGAGGCGCAAGATTGCCCAGGCCATCGACGAGCTGCAGTTACCCTACCGCCTGGAGTGGTCCATGCGCGCCAACGTACGTGACGGCAACGTGAGCTTCAAGGTCACGCTCACTCCCGAGTCGGTGTTTCCCGCCTCCATGTACGTGGAGGGGCTCGGAGTCGTCCAGAGCTCGCGCGAGATGCGCCGCAAGGCCGCGAGCGCCTACGCCCAGCGCATCGCCCTGCTGATGGCTGCCACCGCGTTTCGCGCCTCGTGGCGCATCAAGCACGTGTGGTTCGCCGGCACCATCGACACAGCGACACGCCACTGGTGCTACCTCTCCGTCGACTTTGACCGCTGGCGCTTCTCGAAGCTCGACCTCGCGCACGTGGACGACCTCCCGCGTGCCATGCGTCCCTTCGTCCCGACGATGCGCATCGAGAACGACATCCTGCGCCCCGTCAAGCAGACCTTCGACCCTGAGGAGCCGCGCTTCTGCCCGCCCGAACGCTTTGCGGCCGTCTCGCTCACGTCCCGCCGCCTGAAGCCGCCCCTGGCCCAGGCCCTGGGGACGCCCAGCGTAAATGGCCTCGCCATCGAGGAGGCCGACAAGCGCCGCATGGTCGCCAGCGACATCCTGCTCAACCTGGTGCCCTCGCACGAGGAGAAGTCCACCGAGAGGAACGTCCGCATGGTCATGGAGCTGGCCGCGAACGATCCCGACCCCACGGTCAGGAGCGCCGCCGAGAGGACCGTTCGCGCCCTCATAGACGGCACGGTCGACAGCTCCGAGCCGCTTGACGTGGGTGACCAGTTCGTATCTGGAGACGCGCTCACGCAGGCAGTGCGTGACGCGAAGCGCCTGCTGGCCCACAAGATGGTGGGAGGCGCGTCCAACGCCGCCCCGCGACCCGACGCACGGGACGGAGAGGGTCGGGCAAAGGAGGCGAATGTCCCCAGCCAAGACGCCATCGCCGCGGCCAGGATCCTCACCAAGGTGCTTGCGCCCATCGACGAGAACGGCCTGTATGCCGACTCCCCCACCATCGAGCACCGCTACTTCGGCAACTACGTTGACCGAGCCCTCTACAACCGCATGCTCGCCCGCGAGCGCTCGGTCTTCCTGGTGCCCGACGCCTACTTCGAGGCCCACTTCATCCTCTCGGTCGCGTACCTTGCCCAGCACGACTACGATGCGGCGCTTTCGGAGGCGTGGCGCCTGTTCGAGCTCGCCCCTCTCGACCGCAACGCCAACATGCACCTGGTCCGTTGCCTCGAGGAGTGCGAGAAGATGGACGAGGCGAGGAAGGCGCTGACCGACTATCTCAAGCTGGCGCACGACCCGGACTCCCTGGGAGTGGCCTACTACCGTATGGCCTTCTTCCAGTGGCAGGCGAACAACCTCCTAGCCGCACAGGCCTGCTACCAGCTGGCCATGACCTTCTCGCCCAGCGCGGCGGGCATCATCTCGGTCGAGCTTGCCGCCCTGGCGCTGCAGAACCCGCAGGCCCTCACGCGCGAGCTCTCGCAGGAGCAGGTCGTGGAGGTGCTCGAGGACGCGGGCGTGCCGCTCGCCCCGACCCAGGAGGTCTCGCAGACGTTCATGGAGTGTACGCGCGCTTCGCTGGACGCCGAGGTCTTCCCCGTCGCAAAGAACTTCGCCGCGGTACTGGGCTCCTTTACCTCTGACGACGTGGTCCGAGCGATCATCGACTCGCTGGAGGACGCGCCGGACCGCTGATGCGGGACGCGAGGCAACCGCCTCGTGCGCAAATGATGGCGAGCGGCGTGTCAGAGCAAGCATTCGCAGCCCGAAGGACACTTTTTCGCTTTTTAGGCCGGGCGACAGTCGAAGCGCACCGCTCGGCCTCTTTTGTGCAAGCCATCGCGAAGCGAAGGGAGGCCGCACGAGGCGGCCTCCCAAGTCAGATCGCTATGCTGGCCACGCGCGGTGGCGCGAGGGACGATCTAGAAGTCAAGCTCCATCAGGCGAGCGACGGAGACGATGTAGATCTCGAGCGCACGCTTGAGCTGCTCCTCGCTGAAGCCCTCGTCGGCGGAGTGCTCGGAGCCGACCCACTCGGGCATCGGGAAGCTGGGGTCGTTGGGACCGAAGGAGCCGCCCGCCTTGAAGTGGCGGGAGTAGGTGCCGCCGCCGATGCAGAAGGCCTTGTCGTTGCGACCCGTGTACTCGTTATAGGTGCGCACGAGCGTCTGCATGGCAGGGGTCTCGGGATCGGTCAGGAACGGGACCATGTCGAGGTCGAGGCGCAGCTCGCAGTCGTGCTCGGAGCAGAGCTTGCCAATGCGCTCGGTAATCTCCTTGCCGGTGATGGAGGTGGGATAGCGGCTGTCAAGGGTCTGCTCGAAGTGGCCGTCGACGGTGCGTATGGTGCCACCAATGCAGGTCAGGGGGTCGAAGTACTCGTCCTGGCAGGCAATGCCCAGCGTGGAGCCATCATAGGAGTCGAAGCAGAGCTTCTCGAGCTCGAGGAACTTCCTCTCGGCGTCGGAGCAGAGGCCGTTGTCGAGCAGGTAGTCGACCAGGAGGCCGATGGCGTTGATCGAGCCCTTGGGCAGCGATGCGTGGGCGCCGATGCCGTGGGCGGTCAGCTTGACCAGGCCGTCGCCTGCGGCCTCGACGTCAATGCGGTCGGTGCCCTTGAGGGAAGCGACGTCGGCCTTTACCACGGCGGTCGCCTCGCCGGCGACGGCGTTGCCCACGGTGCCGCCGTCAAAGTCGACGATGACGTCGCTGATGGGGCCTGAGACGATCGTTCCGGCCCAGCCGCCCTTCTCGCCACAGATCAGCGGGAAGTCCGCGTCGGGCGAGAACAGGAACTCGGGCTGCTCGAAGTTCTCGAGGTACCACTCGACGTCTGCCATCTCGGTCTCCTCGTTGTTACCGATGATGCAGCGAAGTGTGTACGGAAGCTTCTTGCCGGTCTTCGCGACCTGCTCGGCAAAGTACTTGGCGCAGTAGAGCTCGAGCACGAGGGGACCCTTGTCGTCCAGGACGCCGCGACCGATCAGGTAGCCGTCCTTGCGCGTGAGCTTGAACGGGTCGAAGGTCCAACCGGAGCCCTCGGGGACTATGTCGGTGTGCGCGATGATCGCTATCTGCTTGTCAGACTCGCCGGCAAGGTCGGCGTAGCCAATGTGGCCGTCGCAGTTGTGCGCGTCCAGGCCAAGGCGGTCGGCAATCTCGACACCCTTGCACAGGGCCTGGTACGGCTCGGGACCGTAGGGCATCTGCTCAGTGGCCTCTGCCATGTTCTCGACGGAACGAATAGCAACGAGGTCCTCAATGTCCTTTACGATGTCTTCCCAGTTGGTCTCGACATAGGCCTTGACCTGTGCCTTCAGCATCTCATCTGCCATGGTGCTCCTTTACATAGATGGCGGACTCTATCGAATACGACTAGCTAGTGTAGCAGTTGGATTCGCAGGTTCTGCGCCTTTCGGGCGAAGGGGGCCTCGAATGCCGAGAAGAGCATGGCCTTCCCCCGCGCCCGCTCGGGCTGCGGCCGCAGCGCTCCTGAGGCAGGGCTATTCTCCGTCGCTCACCTTGACGGTGAAGAAGCAGGCGTCGCTTCGGTTGTAAGAGCGCATGAACTCAATGACGCGCCCGTCCTCGCGGTACGTGTAGCAGGTGAACAGCAGCGCGTCGCGCTCGTCGCCAAGCTTGAGCATGCGCGCGAGCCTCGTTTCGACGGGAACGATCTCGAGGGTCTGCCAGGCGCGCACGGGCGACGACTCGTAGAAGTCGTAGACGTCCTGCATGGGGAAGATCTCGAGGTCGACGTCCATGAGGTTCGGGAAGAGCTCGCAGGGGACGTAGACCTCCTCCATCGAGATGGGCTCACCGTCAGCCAGGTCGAGGCGCTTGATGTAGAAGATCTCATCCTCGGGATCGATGCCGAGACGCTTCGCGTACGCCGATCCGGCGCGCCGACGCTGTCGATCGAGGATCTTCACGCCGGGCTTGGACATCCCGCCCTCGATGGCCTTGCGAAATCCGGTGAGGTGATCGAGGTCTCGCTCGATACGCTTGCCGACAACGAAGACGCCCTTGCCCTGGACACGTTTGAGCAGCCCCTCCTCGACGAGCCCGTCGAGGGCCGCACGGACGGTCAGGCGATTGATGCCATAGGTCTTAGCAAGCGTGTTCTCCGAGGGAATCGCCACGCCGGGAGCGTACTCGCCCGTCGAGATGCGCTCGCGAACGACACCCCTCAGCTGCATGAAGATGGGTGAGCTCTCATCGATGCCCGACATGCTACCTGCCCTCCCCTTCGCTGAACGGACGAAGCTCCGTCCCGAAGACGATACGCTGCGGCATCGCGATGGTCGTGAAGTACTCGAGCGGCTTGCCCTCCTGGTCGAGCATGAGTCCCTCCTGGAAGAAGGCGGTCGTGCCCGCGGGGTAGTCCAGGAGGTCAGCCTCTCGCTCGTCGAGCTTGCAGACGTCGATCCTCTCGGTGCCCCGCGTCGCAACGAGGCCGTATTCCTCGCGGAGAACGCCGTAGAGCGACTCCACCGCGTAGTCATGCCCCTCGATGCCGGGACAGTCCCTTGCGTTGACGATCACGGACTCGATGGCCGCCCTCTCGCCGTCGACGATGCAAACCCTCGTGAGCTCGAAGACGGGCGAGGCCAGCATCACGTGGAGCTGGCGCACTGCGTGTTTGTCGGCCTCGGCAAGACGAGACGAGACGACAATCCGCTCGAGCTCGCCGCCCGCCGCCGCAATGGCCTCGGAGGAGCCGAGCGTGTCCTGAAGGTTTCGAACGATCTTGGGCTTGGCGACGAACGTGCCGAGCCCCACCTTGCTCTCGACGACGCCGAGCTCGGAGAGTCGCTTGATGGCGTTGCGCAGCGTCATGCGATTGACACCCCACTGCTTGCACAGGTCCCTCTCGGAAGGGAGCCTGTCACCAGGGCGCAGGTCGTTATCGATGATGTAGCACTCAATTAGCTCTGTGATCGTGTCTCTGGAACTCAAGGGTCCCCACCTGTCAGACGTCTGAGTCTTGTTTCCTCGATTCTCCTAAATATATAAGACTTGCCGTCGCCGTGCCAACGGCACGCGGGTCATTCGCCCATCACCTGCACCAGAAAGGTCCGCTCAGAGGGTCCGTCGAACTCGCAGAAGTACACCTCCTGGGCCCCACCTTTCTCGATTCGCCCGTCGCGCACGAGAAAGTGCGCGTGATTGCCCGTTAGGAGTGCCTTGAGGTGACCCGTGGGGTTCCCGGCCGTCGAGCCGTAGTCGGCAAGCATACGGGCATGGGCGTAGGGATGATCCTCCGGCACGAGCCGACAGAGGAACTCGTCGATGTCGCTCTCAAGGCACTCGAGCGCCTCGTTGGTGGTGATACCCGTCGTCGTGTGGCGGGACAGAACCGTGACCATGCCGTTGGTGACGCCACTTTCGGCCACGACGCTCTCGATCTTCTCGGTAATGAGCGTGTACTGGTTGTACTCGCTGGTGAGGAAGGTGAAGCTCTTCTCGAAGACCATGGTCCTCCCTAGTCGCGTCCGTACAGGAACTCAAGGGCGTTCTCGCCCTTGACGAGCTCGAGGGTGCTCTCGCGCAGGCCGAGCCCCTCGAGGGCCCGTGCCATGCGGATCTGCTCGAAGCGAGGGTTGTCGCTGCCGAACATGACCTGGTGTCTCAGGCTGCGATCGATCCAGGTAAGGGGAAGCTCCTGCGTGAAGAGGCGGTCGTAGAACTCTCGCGCGCAGTCGAAGTACAGGGCGGCCGTGTCGGCATAGACGTTCCTGTGCTTGACCATGAGCATCGCCGCCTCCTCGAGCCAGGGCCATGCGAAGTGGCCGAGGCAGAAGCGCAGGTTCGGTCGGGCCTCGGCAAGCTCCTCGAACTCCACGGGCCGCCCGAACTTCGCAAGGGCATGCGGCTCCCAGGACATGCCGGCGTGAAACATGACGGGCCTGTCGTGGCGCTCGCAGATGTCGTAAAGCGGCTGGACGCAGTCATCCGTGGGATAGAAGCGCTGCCTGCCGGGGTGCAGGTTGAGTCCCACGAGGCCAAGTTCCGCGAATGCGCACTCGAGCTTCTCGGCGGCGGCGGGGTCGTGCGGGTCGACCGAGGCGAAGCCGATGAAGCGGTCGGGCCGGAGGTCAACGAGCGATTGGACCTCCTCGTTCGAGACGGGGGTGACGCCCTCCTTGACGAGGTAGTCCTGTCCGAGGAGGCACATCTTGTCAAGTCCGGCCAGACGCATCTGGTTCTCGATGTGGGCGAGCTTGGCGGTTCCGTTCAGGTGGATGTCAAGGGCCTCGTGACGCATCTCCTCGCGCACGGGGTCCGAGTTGATGGGCTCATAGAAGGCGGGGTGGACATGGATGTCGATAAACACGCGTGCCTCCTACTCGGCCAGCATCGAGCGAAGGTTCTCGATGGAGCGGCGCGCATAGAGGCGCGGCTCGCTGAGGTAGTTGGTGACCAGCTCGATCGTGGCCGTCCCCTCGAAGGGCAGGTCGCGGATCTCTTGGACGAGCTCACGATAGGGCATGACGCCCTCCCCGGGAACCAGATGCGTCGCATCGACACCGTTGGAGTCGGGGATGTGCAGGTGATAGAGCTTCTCGCCAAGCAACGTGAAGTAGCTCATGATCTGCTCCTGCTGGAGGAACGGGGGCACGACGTCGAGCATCCCCACGAGGTAGTCACTGTCAACATGCTCGAAAAGGTCGACGAGGTCGTTGGCACATTTGAAGACGTTGGACTCCTCGGGGGTAAGCGTCTCGACCACGAGCTTGACCCCAACCTTGGCCGCATGGCCGGAGAGCTCCTCCATCGTGCGATAGAGCCTTTCGCGCATCTGGTCGTGCGTCGCCTCGTAGCCGGCGTGGGCCGGGCTGACGAGCATGAAGTCGCTGCCCAGGGCGCGCGCCTGGTCGAGGCATACCTTGAGGTAGCGCACGGCGTCCTCACGCTGGTGCTCGCTGCCGATCATGAAGTTGTAGGGATATGCGTTGTGCTCGGGCGTGTACCCACGGATGTCGACCCCGTACGCATCCCTCAAGCGAATGATCTCGTCGATCTCGCCCGCGGCAAGGTCGGGGGCGTAGGCGTGCGGACGTCCGCCCCAGAGCTCGATGAAGTCGTACCCGAATCGCTTTGCGTCAGCAAACATGTCCTCGATG
The DNA here is from genome assembly GCF_900111255.1 of Parafannyhessea umbonata. Lineage (GTDB taxonomy): Bacteria > Actinomycetota > Coriobacteriia > Coriobacteriales > Atopobiaceae > Olsenella_J > Olsenella_J umbonata_A. The sequence continues at coordinate 435,261 of NZ_FOGP01000001.1, read as the reverse complement.
TTGCTGCGCTGGTATCCACTCGTAAACAAACCGATCTCAAACATCTTCCCATCCCCTCTGGCGGACGCGCGGCCGCTCGTGCCGGCATCGCCGGCTCAGGTGTATAGAGCTATGCAGTGACAACCCAGGGCTCGAAGACCCCCACGACCTCGCTCGCGATTCGAGCCCCACGATCAAGGCATCCGGCAACGTCATCGCCCGTGAGGACGCCGACGAGGAAGCCCGCGATGAAGGAGTCTCCCGCCCCGACGGTGTTCACGAGGCGTGCGGCCGGGTAGACGGGGCCCTCCCAGAAACGATCGCCGTCCCATGAGAGGCTGCCCCGCTTCCCGAAGGTGGCCGTCGCGACCCTCATGCCGCGCGCCACCTTGTCTTGCAGGAAGTCGCGGATGGAGTCGTCCTTCTCGCCATGGGAGGAGAAGAACCCGTAGTCGACGTAGGGAAGGGTGCTCTCGACGAGCGGGTGATCGAGTCGATCGGCATAGTCGAAGCTCACGAGGGTTCCGGACGCGTGAATCTCGGGCAGCGTCGCCTCGGCGTTGCCCCAGAGCGCCGTGTGGACGATGTCGTGCTCGCACGCGAAGGCGATGTCGTCATCGGAAAAGGAGATGTCGGCCAGGACGCCCTCCAGGTACTCGCCATGCACGCGATCGAGCCCCTCGAGGTCCATGTACGTGATGGCGGTCATGCCCTTGACGACCTTGAGATGCGAGACGTCGAGGCCCTCGCGGCGAAGGGTCTCGACCATCCAAGAGCCATGGCCATCCGACCCCGTGGTCGAGATGATCGACGTGGGCACGCCGAGCTTTTGCATGTTAACGGCCGTATCCACGGCGTTTCCCGTGGGATAGGCGCGCGCGAGATTGCGATAGTAGTCTATGCAGTTGTCGCCGATACAGGCTGCCCTCATGACTCCTCCTTGGTGATACGTGGTATGCCTTTAAAATGTACTTATATACTAAATTCATCTGACGTACAGCTCGCTTATATTCGGCTCATACCGCACGCGGACGATTTCACAACGTTCAGCTTGAAACTCCAAGGATTATCAAACGCATTCACCGAAGCGTAGATTCGCTATACCGCTTATAGTGTTTTTCATACCACTCATCTCAGAGTAGATGCACGCGGCATTCCAATCTGTAGCATTGCCGTGGACGCGCAGCGTGCGCACACGATCGAGACCACCAGAAGGAGAAGCACATGAGAGTTGCCGCAGCAGGAGACAATTGCGTTGACGTCTACCAGGACGAAGGAAAGAAGTTCCCTGGCGGGAACCCCGTCAACGTCGCGGTCTACCTCAAGCGCATGGGGATCGACGCATCCTATACCGGCGCAGTCGGGACCGACCCCGAGGGCGCCTTCCTGGCAGATGCCCTAGAAGCCAAGGGGGTTGACCTCTCCCACCTCCACGTCGATGAGGGGCAGACGGCCGTCACCCAGGTGAAGATCGTCAATGGCAACCGCGTCTTCGGCGACTACACCGAGGGCGTCATGGAGAGCTTCAGACTCACCGAGGACGACCTCGCCTTCGTCTGCGGCCACGACCTCTTTGTGAGTGGCATCTGGGGCCACACTGCCGAGGACCTTCCGGCCATCAAGGCCTCGGGCACCACGGTCGCCTTCGACTTCTCCGACCAGCCCGACGACCCCATGGTCGACTCCGCGCTCCCCTACGTCGACTACGCCTTCTTCGGCCTCGACGCCGACGACAGTGACGAGGTGCGTGCCTTTATGCGAGAGAAGCAGGCTATGGGTCCCAAGGCCGTCGTCGTGACCCTGGGCGAGCACGGAAGCCTCGCCTTCGACGGAACCACCTTCTACAAGCACGGCATCGTCGAGGTCGACCTCGCCGACACCATGGGCGCGGGTGACTCCTTCATCGCCGGATTCATCAAGGGCGTGCTCGAGGGCAAGGGCGTTTCGGATTGCATGGACGAGGGCGCCCAGAGCTCGGCGGTCACCCTCCAGTACTTCGGCGCATGGTAGGGGGCGGACATGGCTAACGAGACCAATCCGATACTCGCCAACATCTTCGAGCAACCCGCAGAGCTCCATCGCGTCCTCGATGACCTCTGCGGCCCGCATCTCGACAAGGTGCGAGAGATCTGCGCCCTCATGCAGTCCTACGACCGCGTCGTCCTCACCTCCATGGGAAGCGCGCTCTACTCCCTCATGCCAATGTACGAGGCGCTCGTCGACGACGGATGGCGCAACGTCGAGCTCGTGGAGACCGCGACCCTGATCCACCATCCCGAGCGCGTCCACCACGACACGCTCTACATCCTGATGAGCCGCTCGGGCGAGAGCCGCGAGGTCGCCGACTTCGCCGCATGGCTCGATGCGCACGGCCACGAGGCCGCGTGCGTGACGATGACGCCGGCCTCCACGATGGCGACGCATTGCGCCCACGTCCTGCACGACGTCGCGAGCTACGACAAGATCGTCTGCATCAAGGCCTACAGCTCCATGGCCCTCTGCGGGCTCTTCATCGCGCACATGGCAGGCCGCACGGAGCCCGACGCCACGCTCGTCTCGGCACTTCACGGCGCGCTCGACTGGATGGAGGCCAACAAGCGCGCCATCCTCGCCCGGCTCGAGGAGGTGCCGTTCCTCTCCGCGACCGACTGCTTCTACCTCATTTCGCGCGACGAGGGCGTCAACATGGCGAGGAGCGCATCGCTCTGGATCGAGGAGACCGCCAAGGTCGGGGCCAACGTCATGACGGCCGACAACTTCTACCACGGCCCGATGGAGCTCGTGCGCGCACAGGGCATCACTCGCACGCGCACCACGCCCGTCCTGATCGACGTCTGCCCGGACGAGCGCTCGCGCATGATCTGGGGCTACGTGAACGACGCCGCGCCGGACTCGCTCTACTTCGGCTTCGACGACTCCGCCCGTGCGGGAGCTCGCTTCACCTTCCCCGAGCTCGGACTCGACGGCCCGTGGATGATGCTCGTCGAGGCGATCTACTTCCAGCTCCTTAGCTACCAGGTCGCGCTCGCCCACGGCGTCGAGCCGGGCATGTTCTTCGAGGACGGATGGGTCGTCAAATGAGCGCGGGCGAGAAGAGCGCGACGCCGATCCGAGTCGTCTGCGGGATCGACGTCGGCGGGACGCGCACCAAGGTCGGGCTCGTCGACGCGTCCAGGCCCGGACGCGTGATGGCGCTGGACGTCTTCCCGACGGAGCGCGAGAGCGAGGGCGCCTTCTACCGCGGCATAGCCGAAAGCGTCTGCCGGCTCGTCGCGCAAACGGGCGCGACGCCCGTAGGGGCTGGCGTGAGCATCGGATCCTATGTCTTCTCGGACGGGACGATCGACGGCCTCTCCTCGATGGTGCCCTTCCTCACCCATGGCCACCCGCTCGGCCAGCAAATGTCGGTCACTCTCGGCCTGCCCGTGCGCGTCGACAACGACGCCCGGCTCATCTGCATGGCCGAGGCGCTGGCCGGAGAGGGCCGGGGCTTCGGCCGCGTGCTCACGCTCACCCTGGGCACGGGTATCGGGTTCGGCCTCGTAGAGGACGGCCGGCTCGTCGAGGGCGAGCCCCGGGGCCACCTCGCCGGGCACGTCTGCGTTCGCGAGCGCGACGACGACCCCTGGATCGACGAGAGCCCCTGCTACTGCGGGCTCGAGGGCTGCCTCGAGCAGACCTGCTCCGGCACGGCCCTCGAGCGCGTCGTCCATCGCGTGCTGGGGCCGGCGGTCACCAACAAAGACCTGTTCCAGCGCTCCGTCGCGGGAGACCCCGTCGCCCGCAGGGTGGTGGACCGGTTCCTGGGCTACCTGCTTCGCGCGCTCAACCAGTACGTATACCTCTACTGCCCCGACGTCATCGTCCTTGGGGGCGGCGTTGCCCGCGGCCTCGAGTCCTACGTCGACCGACTCCAGCGCGGCATCGTCGCCGAGGTGTACCAGGGGCAGCATACCGAGCTGCGTGTCACGCGGCTCAGGGAGGAGTCCGGCGTCATAGGCGCCGCAGGCCTCGTCTCCAGCTAACGCCCTCCTCTGGGGCGACGTGCCCGTTCCCCCGCGAGCACGTCGCCCCATCCCCATGGGAACCACCCACACCATATCGGACCTCAATCGCAAGGAGACCCAGACACATGACCACGGCAAGACCAACCATGCTCACCTACGTCCACGAGACCCCCTCGGTCCTCAGGGCGCAGCTCGAAAGCGACGCCGCCGCCCCGCTCGCACGGGCGTTTCTCGAAGGCACCCACACACGCGTGCGGATCGTCGCCTGCGGGTCGTCCAAGAACGCGGCCACGATAGCCCGCCCCTACATGCGCTCCGTCCTCGGTCGCGAGGTCGACATCGTCGAGCCGTACACGTTCTGCGCCTACGAGCGCGAGGTAACCTCCGACGAGTTCGCCTTCGTCGTCTCGCAGAGCGGTTACTCGACCAACGCCCTCGCCGCGCTCGCCGCCATCCGGGAGGAGGGCGAACGCGCGATCGGCGTCACGGGAGACGTCGCGTCCGACTTCGCCGGCGCGTCCGACCTTCTCGTCGACTACGGCGTGGGCGTCGAGCTCGTAGGCTACGTGACCAAGGGCGTCTCGGCCCTCGCGAACTTCCTCTGCCTGTTCGCCCTCGACGTCGCGCGGGCCGAGGGCCGCATCGACGACGCCGAGCGCGAGCGCGAGGTCGCGCGGCTCTCCGGCGTGGCCGACGCCCTCGCCGACGTGGCGGCCCAGGCGCCCGGCGCGCTCGCCGCGCGCTACAAGGAGCTCACGAGCCTCGAGCGCGTCTTCATGGTGGGCGCCGGCGCCAACTACGGAATCGCCTGCGAGGGCGCGCTCAAGTTCGGCGAGTGCCTCCAGATCCCCGCGACGGCCCTCGAGCTCGAGGAGTACCTGCACGGCCCCAACCTGCAGCTCTCGCCCGACTACGCCGTCTTCTTCAACCTCGTGGGCGCGCGCGACCACGCCCGCGGCCGCCAGCTCGTCGAGGCCACGCGGCTCGTGACCGACCACGTCTTCGTCCTGACCGACGATCCCGCGTCCGCCGACCCCGACGTCGCCCTCGCGCCCCAGGGAGACTCCCTCGCCGCGCCGCTCGCTCTTCTCCCCTACTACCAGACCCTCGCCTACCAGCTCACCGACGACAGGCACCTCTGGCACAAGCACCCACTGGTCTCCGCCTTCGACAGGGCCGTCTCCGGCAAGAGCGAGAACTACGTCGACCGCGAGGTCCTCTAGGGGCGCGGGGAGCCCCCGCCATCGCCGCCTCACGCGCAGCGTCCGCACCACGACCGGTCCAAGCACCACCCACTCGCCGCACCACCACGACCACGCCAGTTCCCATTCAGACCTGCACCAACGGAGTTCGGCCCCACACCAAGCCAGACGGCGGTGCGGGGCCGATTCTTGTCGCGCGAACGACGCGCGGGTGGCATGCCGGCGGGTATGCCGGCATGCGTGCCAGCGGGCGTGCCGGCAGGCGCGCTAGCGGGCGTCGTGCACCACGCGCCCGTCGAAGATCGTCATCTGGCAGGAGCAGCCGCGCGCGTCGGCGGGGTCCAAGGCAAGCACGTTCGTGTCGAAGACCGCGATGTCGGCCCGCTTGCCCGGCTCAAGCGTGCCCACGCGGTCCTCGAGCATGAGGTCGAAGGCGCCGCCCGCGCACCAGGCGCGCACGAGCTCGGCGGGCGTGATCATGTTCTGCGAGAAGAGCGGGCTGCCGCCCTCGGGGAAGAGGCCCCCGCACGCGCAGTAGACGCCCGACCCCAGGTCGTCGAGAGTCATGGGGAGGTCGGTCGCGCAGGCGACCCTGACGCCGGCGTCGAGCATCCCGCGCCGGTTCCAGTAGTGGGCGCCGCGCTCCTCTCCGATGGTGCGCCCGATCATCTCGACCTTTCCCGCTCGGCTTGCGATCGACTGGATGAGCGGATACACCTCGGCGACGACGCCGAGCGCGGCCATGCGGGCGAAGTCGGCGGGGTCGGCCGCCTCGAGGTCGGTCATGGCGTGACGGAACCGCAGCCGGCCGTCGTCGTCGCGCGCGCACCCCTCGAAGATGTCCAGCGCGTGCGAGACGGCTCCGTCGCCCTGCACGTGCAGGGAGAACCGGAAGCCAGCCTCCTCGGCGCGGCGCACCTCCTCCGCGTGATGCCCCCAGTCGATGTCGAGCGAGCAGCGGCCGTCGAAGTCGAGGTAGGGCTCCTTCATCTCGCCGGCATGATCCCCTATCGAGCCGTCGGTCATCTGATTGTACCCGCTGAACGCAACAAGGTCGCTCTTCGCGAGGCGGTCGCGCAGGCCGAGGCCGTAGCCGATGTCGGCGTCGCGCCCCACCGGCTGGCTCATCAGGCTCACGCGCAGGGTGAGCTCGCCCGAGCGCTCGAGGCCGACCACCTCGTCGACGAACCAGTCGTCGTCGTAGCCCATCTCCTTGGTCGACGTCACGCCGTAGCCGTTCATCATCGACAGGTACCTGCGGTAGAGCGGAACGGACGCCGCATGGTCCGCCATGACGGCAGCCAGCAGCAGGTGTGCGCGCTCCGACCAGCACTCCTGGGGCGTGAAGCCAAAGGCGTCCTCGGCGGCGCCGTTCATCACCATCGCCTCGGCGCCCTCGCAGACGAGCACGCACGGCTCGTCGCCGAACACCTCGTCAAGCAGGAGCGTGTCGGTCGTGGCAAGCGCGAGGGGCAGGCCGTGGCCCACGCGAAGGGCGAACCCCTCCTGGGCCGCGACGCGCGCCGCGGCCTCGGCCAGGCTCGCGCAGCCCGAGAGGTCCGCGCCATAGTTCTGAAGCAGCCAGCCCTGGAAGAAGCAGTGCGCGTCCACGAGGCCGGGGGTCACGAGCGCGTCGCCGACGTCGATGACGCGCACCCCGTCGGTGACGAAGGCGTCTCCGTCACCCTCCCCCACGCCCACGATCTCGCCGTCGCGCACGGCCACGTAGCCCGAAAACGGCACGTCGCCCGTGCCGTCGAAAATCGCCTCCGAGCGGAGGACAAAGCTCTTCTCGTCCATCTCAATCCCTTCTGGAGTCGTTACGGTGTCTCGCGCGGAGGACCGCGGCCCGCCACGCAAAAGAGGAGGCCACCCGCGGCGGTCGATGCGCGCGGGTGGCCAGCCGTTGGTTCAAGGAGAGGGGCGGCTCAGCCCTCGGAGAAGAGCCTCTGCCTTGGGCCGGGCGCGCCCCTCGTGGGAGGGACTACTCTCCGTCGCCCTTGGGATCGGGCGTGTCGGATGCGTCTGCGGTGTCGGACGCGTCGGGGGTAGCCTCGGTGGCCACCGCCTCGGCGGCAACGCGGCGCTCGATCGCGGCGCTGCGACGCTCCTCGGCCGCCTCGATGATGTCCGCGTTGACCCTGCGCCAGTGCAGGAAGAACGGGACGGCGGAGATGACGATCAGGATGCCGGCGCTGATCGGGTTGAAGCTGAACAGGGGCACCTCGCCGGAGATGATGCCACCCAGCTCGCCATACATGAGGATGAGCGAGGGAACGATGGCGAGGATCGCCATGACCGGGCCACCGGGGGCCTTGAAGGTCGGGTGGTAGTTATCCTTCTTGCGCAGCGAGAACCAGGCGCAGAAGAGCAGGGCGTTGCGCAGCAGGCAGATGAAGGTGAAGATCGCCACGAGGTCCTGGATGGTCGTCGCCCAGACGAGCACGAGGGCGAAGCCGGACTGCCAGAGCATGGAGATCACGGGCGAGTCGTACTTGGGGTCGATCTTGCCCCAGGAGCGCCACCAGTAGCCCTCCTGCGCGGCCTTCATCTCACCACGGGCCTGGAACATGATGAGCGACGAGAGCGACCCGGTAACCACGATAACCGCAAGGATTGCCGCGATCGTGCCGGCGTGCTCGCCGATCATCGGGATCTGCGAGAACGCCATGGCGATGGGCGCCTCGGAGGCCGCCAGGGACTCGATGTCGACGAGGCCGGTGGCGGAGACGGACAGCAGCACGTAGAGGAGGGTGACGACGAAGACGGTGCCGATGAGTGCGATCGGCATGTTCTTCTTCGGGTTCTTCACCTCGCCGCCCATGGTGACGCAGGTCTGCATGCCGTCGTAGGACCAGGTGGTCGCGGCGACGCCGGCGATGAGGGCGGTCAGGACGCTGCCCGAGGCGGCAGCGGAGCTCGCGACGGGGGCGGCGTCAAAGTTGCCGCCGTTGATGAAGAAGAGGCCGGTGAGGACGAGCAGGAGGAACGGAACGACCTTGAAGGCCGTGATGAAGTTCTGCCACTTGGCGCCAGCGTGCTTGTGGCACATGTGGAGCCAGGTGAAGAAGATGATGAGCAGGCAGGCGATGACGGAGACGACCGTCGCCGACCAGCCCGTGAAGAAGGCGAGGTAGTTGGCGACCGTGAGGGCCATGATCGCAATGCCGACGGGATCGGAGCCCCACCAGCAGGACCAGATGAAGAACATTGCGAGGAAGGGCCAGCCCGCCTCACGGAAGTACACGAACTGTCCGCCGTCCTCGGAGTATGCGGTTGAGTACTCCGCATAGATGAGATTCTGCGGAATCATGATGAGTCCGCCGATCAAAAACGCGAGGATGGTTAAGAACGGCGTACCAGCGGCACCAGCGACCGCGCCTACCGAGGTGAAGATCCCCGATCCAATCGTGGTTCCGACGCCAAGTGCAACGGCGGTGCTGAGGCCAAGGTGACGAGTCATTCCCTCGCCGCCCTTTGCGGCCTGCGTGTCAGACATACACTCTCCCTTCTTGCTGTCATGACCAATCGAATGCGACGGAGACGCCCTCGTCTCGTCGAGACCCAGCGCGTCTCGCTGACTCCATCCGTTAGACTACACGCACTGGAATATTTTTTGCTTACACTTGTTTATTCGTCGGCGAGTGGTATAGAATTACTTCGTACTTACTTAGTTCAATATGATGGGTGCAATTTAGGTATATGCCCCCATCTCGAAGAATTGCCGTCTCGATAAGGCAAGCCCTCTGCGCAACAAGGACATCCTTGCGGAGCCACTGAGCCGACCCAGTCAAAGGCCGCAATATAAGGGATATACCAGCTCTTCGCCAGAAACTGTCAATTAGCGCATGACGCGCGCACGTCAGAAAGGTGGGGCCATGAGCACGCTAAGCGGGGACTTCTACTCGAGATCGCTTCGCGTCACGCAGCATGTGAACGTAATTCTCCCTGACGACTCTGAAGACTTCTGGACCGAGATAGATAATGACCTGAAGGTTCTATACCTCCTGCACGGACTCGGCTCGAACGCTGACGAGTGGGCCCGCTTCTCGATGGTCGAGGCCTTCGCGAAGGTCTATGACTTTGCCGTCGTGATGCCCGACGGCAACCGGAGCTTCTATCTCGACGCACCCACGGGACCGCGCTACTTCGAATGGGTCTCGGAAGAGCTGCCCGAGCTCGTGCACACCTGGTTCAGGCTTCCGCGCGACCGAGAGCACACCTTCGTGTGCGGCGAGAGCATGGGAGGATACGGTGCGCTCAGGATGGCCCTCGCCCACCCCGAGCGCTTCGCCGGGGTGGCAGCGCTCTCCGCCGTGACTGACCCCGCAGCGCTTGCCGAGCACTTCTCTGACCTCTTTTGGGGTGACGCCGAGATGCGTGCCGTCTTCGGCGAGGCGGGACCTGACGAGGAGCACTCGGTCGAGAGCCTTGCTCGAACGGCGATCTCACAGGTCGGAATAGACAGTATCCCGCGCATCATCCAGATGGTCGGAGAGGATGACCCGTTCTGCCCCTACGTAAGAGGGCTCGCCGAGGCGCTTGCGCGCCTCGGCTGCAGGAGCACCTTCGAGAGTTGGCCTGGGCGGCACGACTTCCTCTTCTGGAACGGCGCCCTGGACCGCGCGCTGCGGATGTTTTCTGGCCTCGAGGTACCGAGCCTCTAGCCTTCAAGGCCAAGCTCTTCTCGCAAATACCGACAGGTGGCCTCATGGGGAGAGTGCGGGTCCTCCCAGTAGATGGAATCGTTGATCTCGAGGTCGATCCCATTCTCGAAGTCACGCTCCTCAAGCGTGCGGATGAAACCGGCGAGCTTCTCGCGTCCGTAGGAGCCCGAGCCCACCGCTTCGTGATGGGAGTCGGAATAGTGAATCCACTCGACCTTGTCCCCAAAGCAATCAAAGTAGTCGTCGAGCGTCTCTCCCTGTACCTCCATCGCCGTGAGGTCGACGCACACCCGAAGCGCGGGAGAGGAGACGGTCTCGAGCACCCGACGCACGTCGGGGAGGGTCGTGACGAGGTTGCTTTCGTAGGGCTGGAGCTGCTCGAGGGGCATGACGATGCCCTCCGCCTCGGTGAGGTCGCAGATGGTCGCCAGGGTGTCCACGCAACGCTTGAGCGACTCCTCGCGCGGCAGGCTCCTCAGGCCGCAGCCCGAGTTGACGAAGACGCGGCCGCAGCCCAACTCGTGCGCGTCCTCGAAGGCCCACTTGAAGAACTCGATCGTACGCAGCGTGAGCGCCGGGTTGGGATCGCAGAGGCTATAGGGGTAGCCAAGGGTCTCGGGCGTGTAGATCGTCACGCACTGGCCGCGCTCCTCCATCTGCCGCCGCATGGCGCGCAGGCGGCGGGAGGCCGCCCAGGAGTCAGGGTAGTCGAGCCTGCAGTAGAACGGCTCGGCACCTCAAAGGTCAATGCGCTCGATTCCAAGCTCGGCCATTGAGTCGAGAAAGAACTCGAACGGGTAATGCACGTACGATGTGCCCATGACGGAGACGTCGCGCATCGTTATCGTGCTCATGCGAACCTCCAAACGGGACGGGGCCGCCCGGAGGCGGCCCCGCATGGGGAAACGATGCCCTAGTAGTCGAGGGCACGGTAGTAGCGCCTGATGTCCATCGGGTGGCAGTTGATACGCTCGATGTGCGCGTCAATTCGATTCGTGACCTGATGGGTCACAAGGTGGCTCAGGTAGCCGCGATACTCCGGCGAGATGCCCTCAAGGGCATAGTCCTTGGAGTCGATGATGGTGTAGCGCGCGCAGATCTTCGGGAGGAACCGGGCGACGCGCTCGGCCAGCGGGCGCTCGGCGTCCTCGCCCATGATGACGGTCACGTTCGTGTCGCGGTCAACCACCTCGAGCATGCCGTGGAAGAACTCGGCGGCATGGATCGACTTGGTGCGGATCCAGTGCTGCTCCTCCCAGTAGCACATCGCATAGGAGTAGGTCGACCCATACTGCTCGCCAGCGCCCACGAAGTAGTGAATGTCATCGTCGTGGTGCTCCTCGGCAAACCTCTGAGCGAACTCGTCAGAGGCCTCCGCGACCGAGACGAGCGCATCCGCAAGGTGCGCGTCGAGCTCGGCATAGTAGGCGTCGTACTGCGGGAACTGGCCGGCGTTCCTCATGAAGCGATCGGCCACCATGAAGAACTTGAGCTGCTCGTTCTCGGGATAGACGATGCAGTGGGTCGCCCCCTTTGCAAGCGGCGAGTCCTCGTCGTCAACGAAGCCGATGGTCGTGACGCCACGCTCGTTCAGGGCATCCAGGGCGACGACCATCTCCGCGGTGTTGCCGGAGACGGACGAGAAGACAACGACGCTCTTGTCCGTGAGGCGCTTGTTTCCGAGCGTGTTGAACTCGGCCGCGTTCTCGACGACGACCGGCAAGTCGCTCAGCTCCTTGATGTGCGACTCGGCCTGGAGCGCGGAGGCCCAGGTGCCCCCGATGCCCATGTAGCATACGAGATCGAAGCCACGCTCGCATACTTCGTCCACCATGGCCTCGATTTCGCCGCGAATGGCGAGGGCACCCCTCACGCTGTCCAGCTCGTGCTGCTTGTCATACTTGATCATTCTTACGGTCTCCCAACTAGTCGAGCCCGCGGCCCTCTGCCACGGGCGCCTTTGGCTATTGCTTGCCGAGGTACTTGCCGCCGTCGGCGTGAATGTCTGCACCGTTGATCACGGCTGCGTCGTCAGATGCGAGGAACGCGAACACCGCGGCTATCTCCTCGGGCTCCTCCACCCTTCCGAGAGGCCCGAGATCCACGAGGTCACCCTCGTTCTGGTACTCCATGTCACCGAAGGCGTCGGCCGTGGCGTCCATCATGGGCGTCCTCACCCAGCCGGGGCTCACGCAGTTCGCGCGGAGCTTACCGCCAAGCTCGTTCGCAAGGCACTGCGTCAGGTGAATGACGGCGGCCTTGCTCATGGCATACGGGGCCTCAAAGGCGTAGCAGGCGATACCGTCCACGGAGGCCGTGTTAAGAATCACGCCCTCGCCCTGTTCGCGCATCACGGGAAGCACGTGGTGGATCATGTCGTAGGTACCGAGCAGGTTAACCTCGATGACCTTTCGGGCGGTTGCGACATCCTGCTCCTCGACGGATCCGACCTCACCGCCGATCCCCGCGATGTTGCAGAGGACGTCGATGCGGCCAAGGCGTTCGCGAACCGATGCGACGGCAGAGGCCACCGACTCGTCGTTGGTCACGTCAACGGCGACCGCAACGTAGGCATTCTTGGAAAGACCGAGTTCGGCAGCGGCCGCCTCGACGGCGTCAGCCGACAGATCGAGCATCGCCACGGTCGCGCCCTCGTGCGCGAATCGTCCCGCCGTGGCCTTGCCGATGCCGCTCGCGGCACCGGTGACGACGACTACCTTCCCTTCGATTCCCCGCATGAACGCTCCTTCCCTGGCAGCGAGACCCTCTGGCAGCACTGCCTGATTCGGTACTGGTATATATTTCGTATTAACTTATTTACCGCTCTTATACAAGGTATAATTTTCACGTTCACTTATCTGGCATCTATTCGGGGGCAGGCGGCATTCAGATTAAGGAGAGACCCATGGTGAAGCGATGCGGCAGCAGCAAACGGAAAGTGAGTCTGGGGCCGTTCCAGGACGGTAGCAAGCCACGTCTCGTTGCCACAGATATGGATGGAACGTTTCTAAACCAGTTCGGGGAATATGACCGTGAGCGCTTTGCCCGAGTTCTCTCCGCCATGGCCGAGTCTGACACGCGCTTTGTCGTCGCAAGCGGCAACCAGTACTACCAGCTCCGCACGTTCTTCGAAGGAATCGAGGAAGAGGCGGACGCGTCGCCCATTGCCTACGTCGCCGAGAATGGCGCCCTCGTCGTCGATGACGGGCTCGTAATCGACCATGCGTCCCTCTCGCAAGGCGTCGTCAAGGACGCATGGAGGCTCCTCTCCTCCAGAGTGGATGCCGAGTGCGCCCTCTGCTGCGTGAGCGGAGCCTACGTCCAGCACGGCTCGGCAAGCCAAGGCTTCTTTGAGCTCATGAGCCGATACTTTCCCCGAATCTCCTGGACCGACGACCTTACGTCCCTGAGCGACATCGCGCTCAAATTCTCGATCGAAACGCGCAACGGGACAGAGCAGGCGCTCTCGGAGGCTGTTTCCGACGCCCTCTGCGGGGCCCTCGTCCCCGTTGTCTCGGGCAACGGCTCGGTCGACCTCATGGCGCCCGGTTGCACGAAGGCCACTGGCCTAGCAACCCTTTGCAAGAGATGGGGACTGTCACTCGACGAATGCCTTGCGTTCGGCGACAACGGCAACGACGTAGATATGCTTGCCGCCGTCGGCTGGGGTGCTGCGATGGACAATGCCGCCTTGGACGCGATTCGTGCAGCTGACACAACCTGTCCGCCAAATACGGAGTCGGGAGTACTCGAGACCCTCGAGCAGTTATTCCTCGACTAGCGCCATAGCGCGGGCGCTATCATGAGTCAGTTGTGAAGTGCGCCACCGCGCCCCGGCACCACCTCAGGAGATAACCCTTGACCATCAATAACGACGCCCCTTCGCCGCTGTGGCCGCCCGCCTTCGAGGCAGCCATCTTCGACTTCGACGGCACCATCTCGGACACCGCCGCCCTCTGGAGGCGCGTCGACGAGGAGTTCCTCGGGGCACGCGGATTCGTCGTGCCGGACGACTACGCGCTCACCCTCTCCACACTCGGGTTCTCCAAGGGGGCCGAGTACACCATCGAGCGCTTCGGCCTCGACGAGAGCGTCGAGTCGATTTGCGCCGAGTGGGTCCGCATGGGCCGCAAGCTCTACGAGGCCGAGGCCACCCTCAGGCCGGGCGTCGTCGACTACATCGGGCGACTCCGCGCACGCGGCGTGCAAGTCGCACTCGCAACAACCAACGACCCCGAGGTCCTCGACGGCCTCAGTCAGGTGGACGTGGCGAGCCTCTTCGACGTGCGCGTTCACGGTCGCGAGGTCGCACGCGGGAAGGACCACCCTGACATCTACCTCGAGGCCGCGCGGCGCCTGGGAGCAGACCCCGCCTCCTGCATCGTCTTCGAGGACATCCCGGCCGCCCTCGCCTCGGCCCGCGCGGCCGGCATGCTCGCATGCGGTGTGCGATCAAGCGACCCCGTGCAGGACATGCGCCAGATCGAGCGTGAGGCCGACCTCGTTCTCGACGACTGGCGCGACCTCGCACGCCCCTAGCAAAGCCCGCACGACAAGAAGGGCCGCCACCCGATTGCACTCGGATGGCGGCCCCAGTCGCACCTGATGGACTATCTCGTCGCAATGGCCGGCCTAGAGCTCGAGCTGCATCAGGTTCAGGATCGCGTGGATGTAGACCTTCATGGCGCACTTCAGGCTGGCCTCACTGATGCCCTCGTCGGGACCGTGCTCGGGGCCGACCCACCCGGGGACGACCTCGTCGGGGTCGTGGGGGCCAAAGGCGCAGGCGCGCGTGAACTTGCGGGCGTAGGTGCCGCCGCCAATGGTGATGGCCTTCGAGGTCTTGCCGGTGACTCCGTCATAGGCAGAAAGCAGGGCTTTGACCTCGGGAGACTCGGGGTCGATGTAGAACGGCACCTTCACCGCGTCCACGTCGAAGGTAGCGGCGTGCGCGTCGGCCAGCGTAGCCAGCGCGCAGGCGATCTGCTCGTCGGTGATGGACGTGGGATAGCGAGAGTCCATGGTCTGCCTCAGGCGGCCGCCCTCGGTGCGCACCGTGCCGCCGATGACGGACAGCGCGCCGAACTTGTCGTCGGAGCTCTCGATGCCCAGCGACGCGCCGTCGTGGCCCATGCTGCAGAGCGCGTGCTGCAGCTCGAGGAAGGCCCTCTCGTCCGCAGAGCAGACGCCGTTGTCCAGCAGGTAGTCAACGAGCAGGCCGATCGCGTTGACGGTGCCCTCGGGAAGCGATGCGTGGCCGCCCTTGCCGTGGGACGTGAGCCTCGCCAGGCCGTCGCCCGCAGGCTCGACGTCCACCACGTCGGTGGCAGCGAGCTCGCCCGCGGTCGCACGGACCGTGGCGGTCGCCTGAGACGGGATGGCGTTGGCGACGGTGCCGCCGTCCATCTCGACGATGCGCGAGTCGCCCTTACCGCCGAAGACCTCGGCAGACTCGAAGTGACCGTGGAAGACGCCCTTCTCGCCGCAGATCAGCGGAAAGTCGGCGTCGGGCGAGAACGCAAAGGCGGGCTCATCGTAGTTCTTGAGGTACCAGTCAAGGTCGCCCATGTTGGTCTCCTCGTTGTTGCCAACGAGAAAGCGAAGGGTGTAGGGCAGCCGCTCTCCCCTCTCGCGGGCCAGGCGCGCGACGAATTCGACGGCGTAGAGGCCCATCACGCAGGGGCCCTTGTCATCCAGGACGCCGCGGCCGATCAGGTAGCCCTCGCGGCGGGTGACGTCAAACGGGTCGACGGTCCAGCCAAGTCCCTCGGGAACCACGTCGGTGTGGCAGATCAGCGCAATCTGCGTGTCAGACGCGCCCGCGACGTCGGCGTAGCCAATGCGGCCGCCCTCGCACTCATGAGCGTCCATCCCCAACTTGGAGGCGATGGCAAGCCCCTGCACGAGCGCGTCGTGGGCCTTGGGACCCCAGGGCATGCCCGGCTGCGCAGCCAAGGTGTCCTCGACGGAGGGAATCCTCACCAGCGAGCGGATGTCCTCGATGGCACCCTCCCACACCTCGTCGACGTAGGCGTCGATCTTCTTGTCCAGCTGGTCAGCGTCCAGGCTGCCCGCGTCCAGCAGCTTGTCGCCACTCGGCTCCTTGGCCATGTCTCCTCCTTGCGATCGATGGCGGACGGCACGCCCGCCCCATGTCTAGCCCGCCCATCGTAGCGCATCGCAGGGTACGGCCAAACCCACGCAAGGAGCATGAAACACGACATCGCAGCGCGTTCAAAATTAGCAAGGCAAGGCCAGCAAGAAGGACGTGCCGCCCCGCTCGCGAAGCAATCGACCCTAGACGCCGACCAGGGCGCGCAGCGCTCGTTTGTCAAGCACGTCAACCCGGCCGCGCGAGAGCAGGACGACGCCGCGACGGTCAAGCTGCTTCAGGACGCGCGAGACCGCCTCTCGCGCGCTCCCAATGTGACGCGCAAGCTCGTCGTGGGTAAGACTAAGCGAGTCCCTCCGCCGCCGCGCCACCTCGTCGAGCAGGAACGCCGCCACGCGTGCCTCCAACCGCATGAACAGCACTTGCTCCATAACCCACATCGCATCGCTGAACCTCATCGCGGCCTGACGGTAGGCAAAGGCCTCAGCGGCAAGGCACTCGACGGCGACCCTGTTGTAGACTTCCGAGTCGACCACGAGCAGCTCCGTTGTCCCATCGGCGTCCAGAAAGAGGTCAAAGGTGACGAGCGACAGCAACCTGGAACACGACAGCGCGTAGCATTCGCCCTCCTCCACGCGAAACAGCGTGCACTCGCGACCCGAAGACGACAGCAGGTAGGCGCGGAGGCTCCCCTTAAGAACCATGAGCAGCCCCGTGCGGTCGGTATCATTGCCATGAACGCGCGCGCCATCGTGGAAGCGGATGAACCGCGCGGAGTTCTTGATCATCATGCGCAGACGCTTGTCCAAGCCGGGCGAAACTTCGACGAGATCAAGCGCGTCATCCAGGCACTCCAGACCGCAGACGCACAGGCCTGCGCCACCCCGGCCGACTGGCGTCCGGGCGACGACGTGATCGTCCCCACGGCCGGCTCCTGCGGCGTCGCCAAGGACCGCATGGAGAACCAGACCGAGGAGCAGTACTGCCTCGACTGGTTCCTCTGCTTCAAGAAGACATCCCACTAGCAATCCCGCATGCGCTGAGTGCGTGCCGTCCCCCACTACCGCGTGCGCGGGATTCCCTTGTCTGCTGCCGGATCGCTCCCGCGTGCGATCCGGCAGCTTTCTTCTAATTGTTTTTTTGCTCTTTTGAAGCCGCCAAGTGCATCCAGAAAGACATCCCAAGACTTGGGGGAGCAGCAAATGGCTGACGTTGCCGACATCGCAAATGGCGTTCTTCAATCCACTGGTCCGACTACAAGGTTCATGTCGGACATTACGTCATTTCAAACTCAGGTCAATGCCCTGATTGCCCATGCTCTACCCCTGCCCTCGAGAAGAACGCAGTATCTAAGGTTGTTGACAAGCTCGGAGGCCTAACAAGGAAAGGGCTTCGAGATCTAAGCCATAAAGAGAGTTCCCGGAAGATGGCTCGTGAAGGCTTTTCCACACACGAGCGCTGCGCAAAGATCATTGCGCGCGGCTCAATCAAATCGTTTTACTCTTCTCCTTGTAGCGGCAATCCCCTGTTCGCATCATGAGCGACAGTCTTTGCACCAAGGCGAAATACCGTAAAGCGAGCGAGACCGACGCCGCAATTAAAGAATGCCTGCGCAGAGAGATAAGGCTGGAGAAACGTGAGATGAACGGGGTCTCCGACAAGAATCCCGTTACGAAGAGGATGTTCTTGCTCGCCATCTGCCCTCGTTGGATGATCTCAAACCTGCATATCAGAACATTTATGCAGACAACACCAACAGATTCGTCGAGTGGCTGGAATGTCAGGTGTCATCGAATCAGACGCTGCCGCTTCAGACGCGCCGAAGCACGGCCATATAAATCAACGTATCTTCTGGCAGCAAACCTCAAAACGAAGGAGCTGCATTCAATCTGCAGCCCTGTCACGACTGATAGAGTTCGAGCAACTGGCCGGTTTTTCATACTCCGTTACTCGAATGCAATCGGACAGATCAGCCCATCCTGCAATTGTGCACACCAGTCGCACCGCCGTCCCACTTGCAGTAGGCTTCCACTGCCCTAGACGCGAACTCGGCGGCGCCCTCGCCCGCGAAGCGGTCGATGTTCCGCGTGAACTCGCCGCTGGCTCCGTAGGCCCTGCCAAGGCCCGCGAACGTCTCGAGACTGCACTCGTAGTAGTGCTCGCAGATGAAGCCGCGAATCAGCGCGGCCTGCGCCACGGCTCTCTCACTGGCGGGGTCCGTGCCCTCCTTCGCCATCTTCGCGAACGGAACGAACAGCTCCATCAGCTGCTCCCCCATGGCAGACTCCTCCTCACTCGTGCGTCCCGCGCTGCGCCTCTGGTAGTCGGACCAATCGGGTGTGTCGCCCCAGGCCTCCTTCGCGCGAGCAGCGTACTCGTCCATCTTGCCGGTGTCGAACGCCTCGAAGCTCACCTTCGCCCCCTCCTCCCGCGCCAGCGACCGAGCGAGCTCGATTAGCCCGTCGATGTGTTCCCGCTTGAGCTCCAGGAGCCGCGCCTGCTGCTCAAACGCGCGCCTTCGGTCCCGTGACGTGGCGTCAATGGTCTTGCGGATGTCAGCAAGGGAGAAGCCCAGCTCCCTCAGGAGCAGGATCTGCTGCAGCCGTGCGAGCTCGGCGTCCCCATAGAGCCGGTAGCCAGCCTCCGTGCGCCCAGCGGGACCCAGTAGGCCGATGGCGTCGTAGTGGTGCAGCGTCCGCACGCTCACACCCGACAGCTCCGCGACTTCCTTAACGGTCAGCAAACCGGCCCCCTTCCCGCATCCGCCCTTGTCACGCATGAGGATAAGCCATGACGTAACGTAAGGGTCAAGCGCTTCGGCCAGATTGTTTTCCACTGCAGTGAAGGTCATTCGCACTGAGTCAAGCGAGTCATGATGACTGATTACTTGCCAGTGCCATATATCACAGCGCTAACCGTGCGCTTAATTATTGACCAATCCATCTGGGCGGACTGGTGACGCACGTAATAGAGCTCGAGCTCCTGACGCTTACCCGTGGCATAGGTCGCATCGTTACGAGCCACCACCTGCCACCATCCTGTGATGCCCGGCTTGCAGCTGA
This sequence comes from Parafannyhessea umbonata, assembly GCF_900111255.1. Classification (GTDB taxonomy): domain Bacteria; phylum Actinomycetota; class Coriobacteriia; order Coriobacteriales; family Atopobiaceae; genus Olsenella_J; species Olsenella_J umbonata_A. The sequence continues at coordinate 416,232 of NZ_FOGP01000001.1, read as the reverse complement.
GGAACTCACTCAACCTATCCCCGTAGTTGACAAGCTCCTCATCGACAATGGGACGCGGGCCAACAACACTCATGTCGCCTTTGAATACGTTGATGAACTGCGGAAACTCATCCAGCGACGTCTTGCGCAGGATGCGCCCCACCTTCGTGACGCGTGGATCGTTTTCGACCTTGCGCTCCGTCTCCCACTCCCTAAGCTGTTCCGCGCTCAAATACTTCTTGACGTCGTTAGCATCAGCGACCATGGAGCGGAACTTGAGGAGGTCGAAGTGCTTGCCGTCGAGGCCGACGCGACTCTGGGTGTAGAAGGGAGAGCCCTTGGTCTGAAGGTAGATAACGAGACTCAGGATGAGGCTGGGAATGAAGGCGACTACTATGACCGCAAGGCTGAAGAGGATGTCGAACAGGCGCTTGCCGACGTAGCGGTAGAACTTGCTGCCGGTGCTCGAGTAGGTGACCGTAGGAATCTCGCCAAAAGAGTCGAGATGCGCCCCCTGGATATCGGGGTCAGGCAGAACCACCTGCACGTGGCAAGAGGCCGAAAGGCGCTCCGCAGAGTCGACCAGACGTGCCACCTGATCCTCAGTCGCATTGGGGGCCGCAACGAAGACGTCGTCGATGCGCTTGCCCGCAAGGTGCTGGGGAATGGACTCAAGCCGGCAGGCTATGGTCTTCTCCCCCACCTTGCCCTGGACGAAGTCTCCTGAAAGGTCGAGCCATCCTGCGACGTTGTAGGTTGACCCAGTCTTGAAGCGCTTCTGGACAAACTCCCTGCACGTGGGCTCAGCAATCATAAGAACGTGGTAGCGGACGCTCTCACGACCAAACACGAGACGCGTCGCGAGCTTGGAAAGCGCCCTGAGCGCGCACATGACCACGACATCGATGCCGAAGAAGAGCATCACGACGGTACGCGAGGGCGAGACGTCGGGCTCGACGGCAAGCATCACGAGGGCGACGCCGAGCACGAGATAGACGTTGTAGAGGAAGACAAGGCCAAACTCCTGTGTTGCGTTGCGCTTCATGAAACCACGGTTCACGTGCGTGATGAAATTGAAGAACGTGACGAGGAAGACTAGAGTAATGATGGTCAGGCCGGTTGCACTACCGGTGGAAGACAAGATGGGTCCAAGCGCCTTGATGCTCGTCGCATGCCAGAAGCTCAGAACGACGCAGATGACGTCCAGTAGCCAGAGAGATAATTTTCTGAAGTAAGAAGAACCCACCAGCTGCCGCCTTAAAAGAACTTGAACCGTTATTAGGTTTTACTAATCTACCACTATCGTAAAGAAACCAAGCAGATAGAATGGCAGACAGGTTTGTTGCGGCTATAGATGGAACAGTATTTGACACAAGCATTTCAAACGTAAATGAGCCTCGTCGAAACGGGACCATTTTGCGCAAACGCACAAACAAAAAGCCCCCGCGATGCGGGGGCTCATCAGCCTTAAGTATGAATGAGGCTTACGGCTGCTTAGGCCTTGCGGACGTTGGAAGCCTGGAGCTTGCCGTTCTGGCCGGTGGTGATGTCAAACTCGACAGCCTGGCCCTCGTCCAGAGTCTTGAAGCCGTCCATCTGGATCTCGGAGTAGTGGACGAACAGGTCGTCGCCGTCCTCACGAGAGATGAAGCCGTAGCCCTTGTCCGGGTTGAACCACTTAACAGTACCCTGTGCCATGTCGTGCCTTTCTTTCTTGCCCCGAGGGGCGAAAACAGTGCGCTGTACGCGCGATACAAAGTGTGGGTTTTGACCACGAGGGACATATTACCCCAAGACGCTGGGAAAATAGACGAAAATCCGTTCACGGGCAAAATTGAACGCGAATGACCGAGAAGCCAACGCCCCCTGAAACATAGCTGACGCTTGCGGATTACCGGTTGATAATCTGACGCTCAAGGCTAAGGAACTCTTCAGGAACTTGTTCGAGATCGGCGTTGAAGGCATCGGCGATGGCCTGCGCCTGCTCGTGGCGAACGCGGGCAACATTCGGCTTGCCCTCGAGCTCGTAGGCGAGCGAGACTCTCTGGAGGACGTAGGCGGCATAGCCGGCAACGGACTCCCCCACGCCCGAAAGGGACATCATCGTGACGAGCGACTGGGGAGCGAGCGACATGGCCGTCGAGGCGTCGAGGTCGAGGAGCTCGGCCACGGCGGACTCAGCCTCCTCCACGCGCCCGAACTCTCTGTCGCGAAAGACGCTCACGAGGGCGACGGAGACGCTCTCGACGAAGCGGCCGATGATCTCGAGGAGATAGTCGTGTTGGAGCATGGGTTGCCACCTTACTTGACGGCGGGCGGGGTGACACCAAGGTGGTCGAAGGCCAGGCTGGTCGCCACGCGCCCCTGAGGCGTACGGATGATGAGGCCCATCTGGAGCAGGTAGGGCTCGTAGACGTCCTCGAGCGTAGAGGGGTCCTCTCCAACCGCCGAGGCGATGGTGGTAAGCCCCACGGGACGGCCGCGGAAGGTCTTGGTGAGGGCCTCGAGGATCTTGACGTCCATCCAGTCGAGACCCATCTGGTCGATCTCGAAGAAGGAGAGCGCCTGCGAAGCGACCTCCCACGTGATCTCTCCCTCGGCCTTGACCTGAGCGTAGTCGCGAACGCGCTTGAGGAGCCGGTTGGCAAGACGCGGCGTGCCGCGGCTACGCGAGGCGATCTCGGCAGCGCCCTGTGCGTCGATGCGCACGCCCAAGATGGCGGCGGAGCGCTGGACGATGTGCGAGAGCTCCTGCGTGGAGTAGTAGTCCAGACGATACGAGATGCCGAAGCGGTCGCGCAGGGGCCCCGTGAGGAGGCCGGTGCGCGTGGTCGCGCCGATGAGCGTGAAGTGGGGCATGTCGAGCCTGATGGAGCGCGCGGCCGGCCCCTTGCCGATGACGATGTCGAGGAAGAAGTCCTCCATCGCCGGGTAGAGCACCTCCTCGACCTGGTGGTTGAGACGATGGATCTCGTCCACGAAGAGGATGTCGTTCTCGCCCAGGTTGGTGAGGATGGCCGCGAGGTCGCCGGTGCGCTCGATGGCAGGCCCGGAGGTGGTGTGCAGCTTGGCGCCCATCTCGTTCGCGACGACGCCCGCGAGCGTGGTCTTGCCCAGGCCCGGAGGACCCGAAAAGATCACGTGGTCGAGCGGCTCGTTGCGGTCGCGGGCGGCCTGGATGAGCACGCGCAGGTTCTCGCGGACGCGCTCCTGGCCGCAGTAGTCGTCGAGTGTCTTGGGGCGAAGCGTGCGGTCGACCTCGAGGTCGTCTGCGGTGAGCTCGCCGGTCACCGAGCGCGGGCCCGCCTCGCGGCGCACAGGGCGCTGGGGCGCGTTGCCGTCGGCAAAGAGGTCGTCTTCTGGTGCCTCCCACATTAGGCGCCACCTCCCAGGTGCTTGAGCGCGTAGCCGAGCGCCGCCTCGACGGTGCCGGTGCCGGCGTCATCATATCCCTCGAGCGCAAGCTCCGCCTCCTGCTGCGTGAAGCCCATGGAGAGGAGCGCCTCGGTGGCCTCGGCCCCGACCGAAGAAGCAGAGGGGGCGGCAGGCGCGGAGTCGAGCGCGGGCTGCTGCAGGCCGACCAGGCCGCGCAGCTCCGCATCCTTCTGGAAGACGCCCTCGAGCTCGACGAGCAGGCGTTGGGCCTTCTTCTTGCCTACGCCGCTCACCTGAGACATGCGCGATACGTCTTGCGTCGCCACGACGGTAGCGAGCCCGGCGGGACTGAAGGTGGAGAGTACCGCCAGCGCGAGCTTGGGACCCACGCCGGAAATGGCGACCAGGCGGTCGAAGAGGGCGCGCTCTTCTCGGCTGGAGAAGCCATAGAGGTCCATGGCGTCCTCGCGCACGATGAGACGTGTGAGGATGGTTACGCCGGACTGCCCCACGGGCGGGAGCGATGCGGCCGTCGTGGCGGAGACGCCGAGCTCGTAGCCCACGCCCTGGACGTCGAGCACGACATGCAAGGGCAGGACCTCGAGCAGGGTTCCTGTGAGCTGGACTATCACTTGGAGCTCCTTCTGCTGGTGCGGGTTGCGGGAAGGCTCTGGCGCGCGCCACGAGCACGGGCGACGTTTGCCGCCGTGGCCGCCGCCGTGACCTGGCGGGCCTCATCGGCGTCGGCAATGCGCTGCGCGCGCTCCTGGGCGGCCATCTGGTCGGCCGCGACGCGGTGCGCGATGGCGTTGGTGCGCGCCAGGTTTGCGTGGCACACGGCCGCGGCGAGCGCGTCGGCCGCGTGATCCGGGCGCGGCTCGTGATCGAGCGCGAGGATGTTCTGGACCATGTAGATGACCTGGCGCTTGTCGGCGGAGCCCGTGCCCACGACGGCCTGCTTGATCTGCATGGGCGTGTACTCGCCCATCTGCAGGCCCGCCATGGAGCAGGCCACGATGGCCGCGCCGCGGGCATGGGCCGTCGCGATGGCGGAGCGAGTGTTCTCGCCGAAGAAGATCTTCTCGATCGCGAGCTGCGAGGGGTGGTAGCGCTCGATGACCTCGGAGATCTCGTCGAAGATGCGACCCAGACGCTGGTCGAGCGGCTCGGACGCCTTACTGGACACGCATCCGTAGGCGCGTGCACGGCACACGTTGCCGCGCGTCTCCACCACGCCCCAGCCGGTGTTGGCGAGGCCGGGATCGATACCCAGGATGATCACGCGTCCCTCCCTTGCGAGCGCTGCGGGCGGCGTTAGCCTTCCGTTGGTTTAGATGCTATCGAACGTTCGTTCTATAGTATCACAGAGACGCGCTGGGCTTGTGGCAGGCCAACGCCACGCTCGGGATGACCGGAAGTCGGGGGCCAGGCTGCGGCACTAGTTCTCGGAGAACGGGGTGGGCCACTCGTTTCCTGCGGAGTCGCGGAAGCGCGCGACTCCGGAGTCGTCGCCCGAGGCCGCGTCGGGGCCCATGGCGCGCCCAGCGAAGGAGTCTGGCTCGGGATGGCGCGGGCCGAAGGCGCCCCCGACCGCAAAGTCCCTGAGGAACGAGAGCGTACGGCGCATCTCGAGCCCGGACTGTTCGGCCTCTTCTTGACCTTGCCACCCGTCCCCCCGCGCCCCGATGGACTCAGTGAGACGCTCGAGCACGGACTCGATGGAGTCGGCCTGGGGGTCGCTGCCCTGGCGAACGTGGTCGTGCCAGGCGAGCGTGAGCGGACGCCGGGCGTCGTAGAGCGTGGTGGTGCTGACCATGAGGCAGAGGCCCCTGCCGAGACGACGTGCCTCCCCCCTCTCGTACGCCGCAATCACGCCCTCGACCAGCGAGCGCTCGTGGACGTCCTCGTGCACGATGTCGGTGAGCGAGTGCGACCACTCGACGTGGTCCTGGAGAACGGCATCGATTGCGCGAACCCAACTCTCGTCCGAGTAACCGTCACGCAGGAGCCTGCCGATGGTCGGAACCTCCCGAGACGACAGCGACACCGTGGGGAATACGGGACTCATGGCGTTGCGCATGCGCGCGAGGTCGACGACGGCGGAGCGGTAGACGTCGCCGAGGGGCATGAACTGCGCGGCCATGGGCGCCAGATGCGATCTTCCGATGGCAAGCTCGGTCTTGTCGAGCGTGGAGAGCGGCGTCGCGCCGAGGTTTTGGGACGTGGCCGCAAGATACGCCTCGACGATGCCGCGGCGCAGCAGCTCGTCCGCCGGCGTGTCGGCGCGGGGCAGGCGCGGGATGTCCGATGCGCTGCGCGCGTCCAGCCTCAGGTTGATGGCGAGACGCTGGCAGGCGGCCTCGCGCTCGAGGTCACCGGGGCAGTCGACGATGGCATGAACGTTGGACGGGCCGAATGCGTCTGTCGCGAGCGCCGCCGTGACCATGGACGAGAGCGTTCCGTCGATCACGAGGGAGACCTGACGGCCACCCTGCTTGTTCACGAAGTCGCGCAGGCCGAGGACAAGCGCCTGCCAGAGGTAGAGCGGACGGTTGTAGACCTCGGGGGTGAGCTTGGACTGTTCGAGGGCAGAGACGTCAGCGAGGGATGGCGCGTCATTCTCGGCTGTGTGAGCGTCGCCCTCCGTGGCGCGAGCGCAAGGCGTGACGTCGACGACCATGAGGTCCTCCTCGAAGGCCGGGGCGCTCGCGACGAGGGCGCCCTCGGGAGAAAGCGCGAAGCTCGAGCCAGTGTAGACCTGCGTGCCGTAGCCGCCCAGGGAGCCAGCGCCGATGAGCCACGCGCCGGTGGTGCGGGCGTCTCCGACAAAGCGGTTGTCGGTCAGCGCGCCGCCGAGCGCCGACGAGGAGTCGTCCGCGGCGTAGCCGTAGCCCGAGACGAACAGGAGCACGTCGAGGCCGAAGTCGAACGAGGCGTAGTCGTCGAGGTCGTCGTAGGTGAAGGCCAGGCCGAAGCGAAGGCCGCAGACGTCGAACTCCGGCAGGTCCGGCGAGGGGTCGCCGGGAGAGGGCACGGAGTCGGCGTCTCCAACGTTCGCCGCGTAGGCGGTGAGCTTGAGCGGGGCGATGGCGCCATCCTTGAGGAGCATGGCCTCGGGCAGGGTGTCACCCTCGATGTCGCTCACGATGGGGACGATCGCGGGACACGCGAGGCGCGTCGCGGCATCGGCGAGCGCGTCGAAGGTGTCCAGGAGGAAGTCGTCCCTTTGCCCCTCGGCAAGGGGAAATGGCCCCGTAAGGGCCGCCATGGGAAAGACCAGGAGGTCGACCCCATGCCCCATCGCGCGCTCCGAGTAGGCGACCATGCGGTCGATGGTGGCCGCAAGGTCACCGGGCTTCGTGTTGATCTGGCCGACGCCAATCCTCATATGAAAATCCCTCCAAGGGCGCCCCACCCTTGGGGAACACCCTTGGAGGGACTCGGCCGCCCGCGCGGGGCGATGCCTTGGTTAGTGCTAGAACTCGGCCTTCCAGAGCCCATGCAGGTTGCAGTAGGCATAGACCGTGCCGTGCGACCCGGCCGCGACGCGGAAGCGCGCGGTGGGCTCTTCGCCCGGCTTGAGATACTTGATGATAGCCCTTCCGTCGTTGGCGAGCGCGATCCACTCGATGTAGTGCTCCTCGAGCATGGGGTGCTCGACCTCGCCGACCTTGATGCTGATGCGCTCGCCTTCGGGCTCGATGGCAGGCACGTGCTTCTCGACGGCGGCATCGACGGAGCCGGCGACGAGCTTCTTCATGGGTTCGCCGCAGCAGCTAAGCGTGCCGCCACCATCGTTGACCAGCATGACCAGGTTTCCACACTTCGCACAACGGTAGAACGTGACCTCAGCCATAGACCTTCCTCCTTTTGCCACCCCTCCTTGCGGCGGTCGGGCGACGCGCCGCGGCCGGGCGCCCTGGGGCGAGCCGACTGAGTATAGTGTGCCCGTCCAGCAAAAAAAGATACCGACAGAGTCACAGAAAGGACGAAGGGGCCTTCGCTTGCGCAGAACATCGCGATGGCATCGCAAACGCCCCCAAACGGACCCATGCTCACCGCGCTGGCACCCTCGGCTGCCGCGTAGCACAGAAACCCTTACCTGAGCGGGACAGGAAGCCCTCACGGGCCACGTTATGTTTACGCGGCGGTGCGGGCGGAATCGATTCGATTGGGACGACGATGCTATGCCACCTGGACGTGGCCCTCCCTGCCGACGAAGTCGTCGACCTCGGCCAGGAGCACCATGTTCTTGGCATCGACCTTGGTGGGGAGCTCCATGCGCATCATGTCGCCAGAGGCGCTCTCGACCATCAGCTCGACGCGGTCGAGCCCGTCGTAGCGGTCGAAGATGGACTGGAGGCGCTCCATCCTGTCCATGGAGAGCATCTTGGACGGAATGTAGATCTCGATGACCTTGGGGCGGTTGGTCTTCTCGTTGAGCTCCATGGCAACGATCTTCTGGCAAATCAGCTGGTCTCCCCTGTCACCGTGCTCGATCTTGCCCGTGGCCTGGATGAAGACGTCGCCGACGCGCTCGCCGGTGACCGGGTCGACGTCGCCCTGCAGGATCGTGGCGCACTCCGCATAGGTCTTTGGGAAGACGACCAGGGGGATCTCGCCCTCCATGTCCTCGAGGGTGACGATGGCCATCTGGTCGCCCTTCTTGGTGACCTTCTTGGCGACGCCTCCGGCGGGAACCATGCCTGCGAGACGGATGGTCTTGCCGTCCTCGACCTTGTAGCGCGTGCCGGCCGTGCCGGTCGCGGGGTCGACGTACTCCTCGGAGGCCATGGCCTCGCTGACCGTGCAATCGCGTGCCTTGGAGAGCGCGTACTCGAACGGGCGCAGCGGGTGATCCGAGACGTAGAGACCCAGGACGTCGTGCTCGGCCTGGAGCTTGGTGTGGCGGTCCCACTCGTCGCCGTCAGGCTCGGGAATCTCGTCCTGGAAGCCCGCACCCTCGACGGCCGCGAACATGTCGAACATCGAGACCTGGCCGTTGGCCTTGTCCTTCTGGCGCTTGGCCGCCGCATCGATGATGTTGGCGGGATTGTTCTTGTCGACGAACCCCATCAGCTGCTTGCGCGGGTAGCCCATGGCGTCGAAGGCACCCGCCTTGATAAGCGCCTCGACGACGCGGCGGTTGGCCTGGCTGCCGTCGACGCGCTCGCAGAAGTCGTGCAGGTTCTTGAAGGGTCCGTTGGCGTCGCGCTCGGCCATGATGGCCTCGCCCACCGCGGCGCCCACGCCACGGATGCCGGCGAAGCCGAATCGGATGCCATCCGGGGTTGCGGTGAAGTCGCGGCCGGACTCGTTGATGTCGGGGGGCAGGACCGTGGTGCCGTCGTGGTTGCAGGCCGTGACGTAGTGGACGATCTTGTCGGTCTTGCCCATGTAGGAGGTGAGGACCGAGGCCATGAACTCGTTCGGGAAGTACGCCTTGAGCCAGGCGGTCTGCATAACCAGGATGGCGTAGCCGGCCGAGTGGGACTTGTTGAATGCGTAGGACGCGAACTCGAGGACGTTCTCCCAGATCTCCTGCGCGATCTCTCGCTTGTAGCCGTTGTGCTCCGCGCCGTTCATCCAGTGGTCGTAGATGGTCTCGTCGGCGCCGTCGCCCTCCCAGTGGAAGATCTGGTCGGTCAGCATCTTGATCTTCTTCTTTGCCACGGGCTTGCGCATGCGCGAGTCGGACTCGCCGGGCGTGAAGCCGGACATCTTCATGGAGATCTGCATGACCTGCTCCTGGTAGACCATGGTGCCGTAGGTCTCTTCCAGGATCGGCTTGAGGCGGTCGTCGTAGTAGGAGATCTTCTCCTTGCCGTGCATACGGTTGATGTAGCTGTCGACCATGCCGGCACCCAGAGGGCCGGGTCGGTAGAGCGCGATGAGAGCGACGATCTGCTTGTACTGGTTGGGCTGCATGTTCTTGATGGTCTGGGTCATGCCGCCCGACTCGACCTGGAAGACGCCCGCGGTCTGGCCGGAGCCGAGGAGCTCGTAGATCTTGGGGTCCGAGAAGTCGATCTTGTCCGGGTCGATGTCGACGCAGGTGGCGCCGTCCTTGAGCGTCGCCTTGACCGCGTCGGGCATCTTGTCGATGTCCGACGCGTTGGGGTACGAATGCCTGATGTTGGCAATGGCCTTGTTGATGACCGTCAGGGTGCGCAGGCCAAGGAAGTCCATCTTGAGCAGGCCCATGTCGGCGACCGAGTGGCCCTCGTACTGGGTGATGGTGACGTTGCCCTTGGTGTCGAGCTTGGTGGGAACGTGGTCGGTGACCGGTGTGGGCGCGATCAACGTCGCACAGGCGTGGACGCCCTCGCCGCGGGTGAGGCCCTCGATGGCCAGGGCCGAGTCGATGATGCGGTGGGCGTCGGCGTCCTCGTTGTAGGCCTTCTCGAAGTCCGGGGAGTACTGGTCGGGCTTCTTCTCGTTCTTGTGCAGGGCGTTGGGCAGCGAGAGCTTGGGGTCGTTGGACAGCATCTTCGAGAGCTGCTGGCCCTTGTAGACCGGGAAGCCCAGGACGCGGTTGGCGTCGTTGATGGCCTGTTTGGCCTTGATGGTCGAGTAGGTGATGACCTTGCAGACGCGGTCCTCTCCGTAGACGTCGCGCACGTGCTGGAGGACATCCTGGAGGTGCTCGTCGTCGAAGTCCATATCGATATCGGGCATCTCGGTACGCTCGGGCGAGAGGAATCGCTCGAACATCAGGCCGTTGTCCAGCGGGTCGAAGTTGGTGATGTTCATGGCGTAGGCAACGATTGCGCCTGCGGCCGAGCCACGGCCCGGGCCGACGCCGATGCCGTTGTTCTTGGCCCACTCGACGTAGTCCTGGACGATCAGGAAGTAGTTTGCGAAGCCCTTCTCGGTGATGATCTTGTACTCGTGCTCGAAGCGGTCCTTGACGTTCCAGTCGCCGATGGTGATGTCGCGCCAGTTCTCGCCGTAGCGCTTGGCGAGGCCCTTCTCGCACTCCTCGCGGAAGCGCTCGTTTGCGGTCTCGCCCTCGCGCAGGCCAGGGTACTCGGGCAGGAACATGGAGTCCCAGTCGAGCTCGTAGCTGCACTTCTCGGCCACCTCGAGGGTGTTGTCGCAGGCCTCGGGACACCACGAGAAGAGCTCGCGCATCTCGTCCTCGGTCTTCATGTAGAACTCGGTCCCCTCCATGCGCATGCGACTGGGGTCGTCGAGCGTGGTGGCCTTGCCGATGCACGAGAGGATGTCCTGCGTGGGCGCGTCCTCGCGCGAGAGGTAGTGGAAGTCGTTGGTTGCGATGACCTTGATGTCGAGCTCGTGGGCGAGCTTGACCAGGTACTCGTCGAGCTTGCGGTCGTCCCAGCCGTTGCGGAAGTTGAGGCCGTGGTCCTGGATCTCCATGTAGAAGTCGTCGCCGAAGAGGCCCTTGAACTTCTGGGCCCACTCGCGCGCCTCGTCGAACTGGCCGTCGAGCACGCACTGCTGGATGACCCCCTGGACGCAGGCGCTCTGGCAGATGATCCCCTCGTGGTACTTCTCGAGCATCGCGAAGGTGGTGCGCGGCTTGTAGTACATCATCTCGTGGCCAGCGGCCATGGACATGCACTTGATCAGGTTGACGTAGCCGGTCTCGTTCTTGGCGATGAGGATCAGGTGGAAGCGGCGCTGCTTGGTGCCGCGCTCGATGCAGTCGTCCTTGATGAAGTAGGCCTCGCAGCCGAAGAGCGGCTTGACCTTGAGCTTGGGCCGGTTGGCCTTGACGGCGTCAAGGTCGTGGCCGCTGTCCTCCCACACCTTGACGTCGGAGGCCCACTGGTCGTGGACGCGGTCGAAGTAGTCGGCGTCGTCCGCGTCGGCCTCGGGCTCGTCGAGCTCCCAGCCCTTCTGGAAGCACTCGACGTCGTGGCGCCACTGCTTCATGTTCTTCTGGCCGTCGTTGTACTTGCGGCACTCCAGGTCGAGCTCGGGGATGCCGAACATGTAGCCGTGGTCCGTAAGGGCGACGGCCGGCATCTGGAGGTCGACGGCGCGCTTGACCATGTCGGGGATGCGGGTCGCCGCGTCAAGGATGGAAAAGCACGAGTGGTTGTGAAGATGGACGAACGCCATGTGGCTCCCCTTCTGGCCTAAGCCGGGCATGCGCACCGCAGCCTCCCGTCGCATTGCGGGCGAGAAGGGCGTGGCGCGCCGAGTTGTTCCCCAACGATGATAGCGGAAACGCCGTCGCCGCGAACCTGTGACCAAACACGTGTTCGGGCTTCTGAGCTGGGATGACGCGTGGGCGGTAGGGTTTTCGCAGGTGAGGGGGCAACCGACCTGGGCTGCCCCGAGCGGCAAAAGTCCACAACTCGCCCGGCGGTCCGTCCCGCAGTGCCGCCATGGCGCCGATCCCCCGCTAGATGCGCGGGGGGCGTGCGGCGTCGAACTCGTAGCGCGCGACGAAGGGCTCGCCCGGCGCGGGCTCGGCACCCGCGACGCTCTCGGCCGGGACCTCGACGCAGACGAAGCTGCAGCGCACGCGCGAGAAGCCCTGTGCCATCAGCACCGACGCGTAGAAGTTGGCCTGCATCTCGTGGCGCGCCCAGATCTGGCGCGCGTCGAGCCCGCGGTCACCCGTCTTGTAGTCGACCAGGAAGGCCTCGTCGTCAGCGCGGTCATAGGCCAGAAGGTCTATGGCGCCCTCGACGTAGTCGCCGTAGCGGGAGGCCGCGTGGCAGAAGAACGGAACCTCGGCGCGCACGACCCCGTGCGCAAGCGCCTCATGGCGGATAGCGGAGGCCTGCCAGAGCCCGAGGGCCGCGTCAAGGCGCGTGCGCTGGTTGCGGGAGAGGCGCCAGTAGTCCGCCATGCGCGCCACGCGCTCGGCCGAGGGGTTGCGGCCGCTCTCGACCATGCCCTGTGCGAGCAGGTGGAAGGCCGAGCCGAAGCTGGTCGCCTTGTCGCCGTCATCGACCACGGGCGCGCCCTCCTGCCAGGCGTCGCGTTCGGCACGCGTGGGAACGGCGGCGCCGGCGGGCCTCCAGGCGATGTCGTCGTCATCCGGGGCCACGCCTCCCCCTGCGGGGACGAAGCTCTGCTGCATGAGGGCATGCGCGCTGGAGTAGCTGTAGACGCCCTCGCGCGAGGGCACGGGGACGGCGCGCTCGGCGACATCGTCCGGCTCTACCTGGAAGAGGTCGAAGCCCGCATCCTCGCGCTCGAGCCCCTCCACCGGAGTGCCGACGAGTGCGATCCTCGAGACGTCGGGGCCAAGAGGGCCTCCCTCGAGCGCGGGCAGGGCGCCATGGGCGTCGACCGTCGCGAGCTTCGTGGCCTTGTCGACCGCGACGGAGGCCACGCGCACGACGGCGGGCTCCTCTCCCCCAAAGTCGAGCCGGTGCTCACCGGGATCGGGAATGCCGCCCGCGTAGAGACTCTGAGCGAAGTCGGTCGCGAGCCCGTCGGAGCTTCCCTTGCTCGTGCTGATGATGGGGCAGGCGACCACGAGGGCCTCACGCGCACGGGTGAGCGCGACGTAGAGCAGGCGGGTCTTCTCGGCAGCCGCTTCCTCGTCGGACCTCTGCCTCAGGGCCGCGGCCCACTCGAAGGCGCCTTGCGGCTCGCCCACGAGCTCGTAGCCCCCGAGCGTCTTGCTCATGCCCTTGGGCTTCTTGTCGAGACCTCGGAGGTCCGTCCCCGAGCCGGGCACGAGCACGCAGCCGTAGGAGCCGTCGTCAGCCTTGCCCGCGAGCAGCGCGCCGCCGTCGGCCTTGACCGACCAGCAGTCGGCCACCGCGACCACGGGAAACTCCAGGCCCTTGGACGAGTGGACGGTCATGACGCGCACTGCGTCATTCCGACCGCCAGCCAAGGACGAGGGTGCGACGTTCGAGATGGCGAGCCAGCGGTCGAACTCGTCGGCCGCGCGGGCGGGACCGATGGCGAGGTCGGTCGTGAGGTCGCGGATGTAGCGGATTGCGCCCAGCACGTTGGCCTCGCGGGCGCGCTCGGCGGCGTCGCCGCGCTCCAGGCGCGAGAGCCAGCCGGACTCGCGGACCACCTGAAGGCAGACGTCGGCGACGGGCTTGGTCCGCAGTGCGGTGCGGGCGCGCATCATGACCTCGCGCGCGCGCCGAAGACGCAGGCTGGGCTCGGCGTCGTGGAAGAACTCCATGGTCTCGAGGCCGCGGTCGACCGAGCGGTTGGTGGGCGCGTCGAGCCTCAGCTGCGCACGGGTTCCCAGCTGGACCAGGTCGTTGGCATCGAGCGCGAACACCTCGCTCGTAAGCAGGGGGAACAGGCCCGCCTGGGTGTCCTTGGGGTTGGCGAGCGCATGCAGGAGGTGCGCCATCACGGCGACCTCGGGCGCATTGGTGAAGTTGGAGCCACCCGAAACGACGCACTCGAGTCCGCGGGCGCGCATGGCGTCCAGGTAGAAAGAGGCGTTCGTGAACGCGCCGAGGAGAAGCGCCATGTCACCCGGCTTCTGGCCGGCATCGCGCAGGCGGGCCAGGCGGTCCGCAACCATGGCCGCACCGATCGCGCTCTGGGGCTTGCCAACGTTGCCGGAGGCGGAGGCGCCCCTGGTGAGCTCGATGTCGATGCGCGGGATGTCGCGGGCGGCGTAGCCGTCCGTGCGCTTGGGGTTGGGGTCGAGGTGCATGAAGCCGTCCAGCACGCCGTGCTTGCCGCCGCAGACGCGGTCGACCAGCGAGAGCACGTCCGCATGGCTGCGGTAGTTGACGCTCAGGCGCACGTGCTCAGATTCGGGAAGCGCTTCTCCCCTGCCCCTGAAGACGGAGACGTCGGCGCCGCGGAAGCGGTAGATGGACTGCTGCGCGTCGCCGACCGTGGCCAGGTGCCGGGCACCCGCGCCCGAGAGAATCTCGATGAGCTCGAGCTGGCGCTCGTCGGTGTCCTGGAACTCGTCGACCATGACCAGCCTGAAGCGGCCGGCGTAGTCCCGCGCAACGGCGGGGTTGTCGCGCACGGCCTCGAGCGCGAGCGAAATGAGGTCGTCAGCAGAAAGGACGGACTTGGCACGCTCGAGCTGCGCCACGCGCTCCTGGACCTTGTGCGCGAGCGACATCAAAGCCGGCACCAAGGGGCGCACGCGCGCGAGGGCGAGGGCCACCTGCGCAAAGGCGAGCTCGCCCTTGGCCTCGTCCACAGCCTCCTTGATCGTCTTGCTCGATCTGGGCACGTACGGCTTGGCGAGCAGCGCGGCCGCACGCTCGGCCGTGCGCTCCGACGGCGGCAGCGTCAGGAAGTCGTCCATGGCCTCGAGCTGAGAGGCGATCTGCTGGGTCTTCTCGTCGTCCAACTTCAGCGCAAGCAGGCTGCCGTAGGAGCGACTGAAGTCCCTCACGACCGAATCGACGTCATCTGCCTGTGCAAACGTCAGGCCCTCAAGCCCCCGCGGAGCCTTCGAGGCGACCTCGATCACCGACTCGAGCGCACCGTAGAGACCCGTTGCGCCGTGTCCCCCGTCGGGGGCGCCGATGCCGTACTCCGCAAAGAGCGCCGCCATGGCGGGGTCGTCCTTGCGGCGGCGGGACGCCTCGCTCAGCACCTCGTTCAGGGCCTGGGCACGAATCTGGTCCTCCACGTTTCCGGAGGCCATGGAGAACTCCGGGTCGAGTCCAAGGTCGAGCGCGTGGCGCTTGAGGATGCGCCCGCACATGCCGTGGATGGTGCTGATCCAGGCGGAGTCGACCTCGAGGGCGTGCTCCGCCATGCCAGCGTCGCGAAGGGTGGAGCGGACGCGCTCCTTGATCTCCTGCGCGGCGGCATTGGTGAAGGTGATGACGAGCGCCTGCGAGAGGCTGTCGATGTAGGGCCTGCCCCCCTCGCCAGAGCCGGGCGAGAGCGCCCAGGCGATGCGGCGCGTGAGCGTGAAGGTCTTGCCCGAGCCGGCGCCTGCCTCGACGAAGAGGGGCTCGTCGAGCGTGGTGACGATCTTCTTCTGCTCGTCGTTCAGGGTCGAAAGGTCGATGCCGCTCACTAGTTCATCCTCTTCTCGCAGTTGCTGACCGGGCAGTAGTCGCACGCCTTGGCGTCGCGTGGCCTCGCCTCGATGCAGCCGTCCATCATGCGTGCCACCTCTTCGGCGATGGCGGCCTCGGTCGCATCGAGCAGGGCGTCCATGCCGGTCTCGCCCTCGATGCCGAAGTCCGCGCCGCGCTCGACGCCAACGGCCGCCCGTGCGTCCTTTGACGGCAGGCGGTCGCCGTAGACGCGCTCCATCTGGTCGGCGTCGACAGCGCCGGAGAGCGCGTGGTCACGCCCCTTGGTGGAGAGGTACATGGCGCCCTTGACCGAAAGCAAGCCCTCAAAGCGCCGGCGGATGACCTGTCCGTAGACGAGCGACTGCACGCGCCTAGGCAGGACGAAGCCCGCACTGTCCTTCGACGCGAGCAGGGCGCCGTACTCCTTGGCGAAGCCCGAGGACTTCTTGTTCTTGTAGTCAATCACGATTGCGCTGCCGTGAGCGTCAACGTCCACGCGGTCGATCGTTCCGTTGAGCCAGGCGCCGGCATAGCCCACGCGGTCGGCGCCGTGGCCGAAGTTCCACTCGAACATGCGCGGCTCGAAGCCCTCGAGGATTCCCCTCTGGTAGTCCAGAACGCTCAGGACGTCATCGCGCATGGACTCGAGCGTGCCGCGGTCGGCGACGTCGTGCGGGACGAGGGCCTGGTAGCGACTGGACTTGCCCTCGCGGATGAACTGGTGGCGCAGGTGGTCAGCAAGCTCCTGGAGCATGAGGTCCTTGGCGTGCCGCAGGAGCTCAGGGCTGGCGCCGTAGAGCCCCGAGCCGGGAACGCGGACGCGCGGGTCAGCCGCGACGTCGGGCGAGGGCTCCATCGCCCCGAGTGCCTCGGACAGCAGCGTGGAGTGCGTCACCTCGAGCACGCGGTGAACGAAGGTTCCCATCTCCATGGGACCGAAGCCGGCGTCGGCGTTCTGCAGGCGCAGCCGGCGCAGGCTGAACCACTTGTAGGGACACTCGAGGTAGGACTCGATCTGCGAGGCCGAGAGCACGGGCCTGCCGTCCAGCAGGTCGGGCCTCCCTTCGCGCGGCACGTTGACCAGCGCGCGGGCGGGGCCGCTGACGACGCCGGCGGCCGCAGGCGCGTCCGTCGCGACCACCTCGGGCGCGCGGCCGCAGGGCGAGACCATCGCGGCGGCCTCGCACTCAGAGAGGGACTCCGCCACGCAGAGCTCGCCGCCACGCTGACCATAGGCCGCCAGCAGCTCCGAGAGCATGACGGAGGGATAGCGCTCCTTCGAGTCGGCGTCGAAGAGCGTTCGCTCGAGCGAGACGGCACGGCGTGCCACCGAGAGCCGGCGCACGAAGGATGAGCGGGCCTGCCCCACGGCGTCGGGAGCGACCTCGACGCCCAGCTGGACCAGAAGAGCGGTCGCGACGTCGTCGCCCGTGGGCAACGGCTCCTCGACCGAGGTCTGCCCGCAGACGATGACGGCGTCCGCGCTGCGCGCGGGCAGCGTAGCCGCACGGGAGTGATCGACCAGGCGCACGACGGGCGTGCCGGGCCCGGCACCCTCCGGCTCGCAGCGCACGCGCGTGGCAACCTTGACGTGGCTCGCCGCGCGCGTCGCAAGGGCGACGAGCTCGGTCAGGGCGACGCGACGCTCGGCCTTGGGGTCTGCCGTGACGCCCAGCTCCTTGAGAACGCCGGCGATGTCGAGCACGGCCCCCAAGGCGCCCATGGCCTGCTGGTCCGCAAGGGAGTCCTGCGGCCGTTCGACGCTCAGGAGGACCTCCGCCCCGTCGGCAGAAACGACCTCGTCGAGCGGGCCGAACCCGCCCGAGACGAACGGCGCAAGCAGCTTCGAGGCGGCGGAGCCGAGCCTCCCCTTGAGGAGCTCACGCGTGGCAGCGGCCACGGAATCCGAGGTGCGACCCCTGTTCTGCAGGAGGTCAAGCACGTCAGCGGGCGTGAGCAGGCGGTCGGCACGCCAGCGCGCGTCGAGGGCCATGGCACGTCCCGTGGGAACATCGGATATGGACGAGAGGAGGAAGTCGGTGAGGTCTCGCGGCGGCCACCACGACATGTCGCCCAGGTGCACGAGGGTTCCCTCCTGCACCTTCTCGCTCTGAGGCCACTCGTCCCTCAGCTTAGCCAGTCGCGCGACGACGCCGGCGAACTGGAAGAACGCACGGCCCGCCTCAAGCCGGTCGACGCGCGCCGCCATGGTCGCCTGGACGGAAACGCCGCGACATGCGAGCTTGGGAGCAAGGTTGCGCCAGGCGACGGCGGCGTCCGGAACGCTCACGACAACGTCTGCGCAGCCGGCGTCCGCAAGGCGGCGCGCCTCGCGGCAGATCGCCTCGGACTCGGCGACGGGCCCCGCAGGGGTGACGACGGAAACGGCCCCAGCAGGTTCGACGCGCTCCGCGCCGAAGATGTTTTTGATCAGCGCGCGAAGCTCCTGGGCACGTACGCCCCTCGGGTCGGGCTCGCACCCCCCGGCGGCATTGCCCTCCTCCACCGACACGCCTGCCGTGCGGGCGGAATCCAACAGCAGGGCAAGGTCCGCGTCAAGCAGCGCGGTCGCCGCGGCGTTGGAACGGGTCGCGACGACGCTCACGTCAGTCACGGCCGCAAGGTCGGAAAGCAGGTCACGCCTTGCGCGCGAGAGGCTGTCGAAGCCGGCGGCGACCGTGGGCCAGACGGACTTCGCGGCGTCGGCAGCCGTCATGGCGCCGACCAGGCGCACGGAAGCGACGCAGCCCTCGACGTAGCCCATCGACTCGATCAGGCTGGAGTAGGTGCCCAGCAGCCCGAGCGCCACGCACTCCGCCCGAGTCAGGCCGCACTCCTGTGCGAAGACGACATTGACCTGGCCCTGCGGGTCGATGGGAAGCCAGGGCAGGGCCCGCTCGGCCAGGCGGGCGAGCGTGTTGACCGTGCCCAGGTTGTCGCCCAGGGGGCAGCCCTCGGCAGACGCCGCCTGGGACACGACCGTCTGCAGCGCCATGGTCCGCACCATGGGCTCGACCACGTGGGTGCCGTCGCCCCAGACCTCCCAGCGCTCCTTCACCCAGGCCTCGGGCGTGGTCACCGTCACGCCCATCGACAGGCCCTCGACGCCCGCCAACTGACGCGATGCCTCAAGCTGCGCCTGGAAGTCGGGCACGAGCAGCGTGGCGCGGCCATGGGCCGCGACGGCAGCAGAGAGCGCCTCGCGAACGGGAGCGCTGGCCAGGCGGTCGTCAGACGTGTGGATAACGGAGAGAGACATAGGCGTCCTTGTTGGTTGGCATTGTTGGCCTCGACCGACGCGATGGGCGGGGCCGAGCGTTTGACAACCTTATCCTAACGCCGCGAGCGGACATTAAATCCGCAGAGCGGAGGAACGCCACGGGGAGAAGTGCGCGCCCTTCTCGCTGGCGGGCGCTACTCCTTGGGGAGGCCGATGCGATCCAGGACCAGCCGGTAGCCGCCGGCGGCGCCGTTGAGGCACTTCGAGACGCGGCTGACCGTGGTGGACGAGGCCCCCGTCTGGGCGCTGACGCTCACGTAGGACTGGCCGCGGGCGAGCAGGCCGGCCACCTGGAGGCGCTGCGCGAGGTCATCCAGCTCGCGGGCGGAGAGTATGTCGGCCAGAAACGCGCGGGCCTCCTGGGGGGACTCGAGCGCGCACATCGACTCGAACAGGCGGTCAAGCTGGTCCTGCGTAATGTTCTTCTCGCTAGTCATAGGTGCTCCTTGCAAACCGCCCCGCCGCCTCGCGGCCCTGCCTCTCCTTGGTTTCGCTTTACCGTATTAAAGCATAACGGCATGCCGCGCGCGGGCCACGGGCGCTAGGAGCGACCTGCCGCGTCGTCCTCCCCCTTGGAAAGAAACGCATCGCCCCCGCTCGAGAGGGTCTGCGGGATGCTGATGTAGTCCGGCGCCGGAAGGTCGTCCGCGGCGCCTTCGGGCTCGGGGTTGGCATGCCCGATGACCGGCAGCGTCGCCACGAAGTCGGAGAGCGCCCCGGTGATCTCGCGGGCCTCGGCCCCCACGCGGCCCACGGCGCCCTGAGCGAAGTCGGCGGCTGCCTGCCCCGCGGCATCGCGGGCCTCGAGCACGGCTTTGCCCACCGCGGCCCTCGCGCCGTTCACGTTCGCCTCGACGAGCCGTCCCATCAGGTCCTTCGTGCGCGGAGAGACCGAGCCGGCGGCCGCCAGCACCTTCTGGAGGCTCTCGGGCCTCACGAGCTCGTTCAGGTCGGTGGCGCCGCCGGCCTCGAGCACCTCGAAGAGCTCGGTGGTGAGGGCCTCGCGCTCGGCCATGCCCATGCCGGCGAGCCAGCTGGCGAGGCTCTCGTTTACGACCTTGGCGGCAGGCTCGAGCCCCTCGGCCTCCGCCAGAGAGTCACGGCTCACCTGCCAGGTCATGGGGTCGTGCTGCGCAAGACCGCTTGCGTCGCTCCGAACGTAGGTGCGCGGGGTCTCCGGGCGGTCGAACAGCTGGCCTACCACGCTGTAGGCGGGCTGCAGGCGCACGAAGCGCGGGCCCAGGGCGTCGTGCGGTCCCTTGGCCATAAGAGACTCGTCCATGCCGGGGCCGTCGAGGCTCCAGGCGCGCACGATGCCCTCCGCGAGCTTGGGCCCCACCGTAGCCGTGGCGTACGAGACAAGGTTTCCGCCCTTCGAGTGGCCGCCGACAAGGACGCCTCCGTAGGTCTGGAGGGCGTCCCTCAGGTAGGCGCGGGCAAGGGTCTGGGCTCGGGTGATGGTGAAGCCCAGCATGAAGTCCTCCTGCCAGCCGGCAAGAGATAGGTCCGTGCCGCGAAACGAGACGTAGGCGTCCACGGACCTGCCGCCCACGGCGACTCCGCGGCCCGTGAGGTCGACGGTCAGCGCGGCGAACTGGAGCGAGATCGAGTCGTCCACCTCGTCGGCGTACGTGGTGAGCCACAGGTCCCCGAAGCGCCGCGAGCGCGCGAGCCCCTCCAGAAAGGACTCCTTGATCGACGCCATCGAGCGCACGTAGGGCGCCAGGTTGCCGTCGGCCCTCCTCAGGAGCGCCTCGGCCGCGTCGGCGAGCCGGATCCCGCCCTCCCCCGCGCCGGGAACGACGCCCGAGAAGTCGACGTAGGAGAGCGTGCCCAGGACGAGCGCGTCGACGTCGTTGAAGGGTCGCTCGGCAAAGTCGAGGTCCCCCCTCCATGCAAGGTAGTCGACCATGGTCGCCATGTTCTTCTCTCCTCCCGTGCTACGCCCCAGGGTGCCCGCAATGGTCCCGAGACCTTCTTACCATCCAAACATAGCGTTTTACCTCGCAATTTGCTAGGCCCTAACGTTTCTGCTGGTAAACATATCTGTTTCGATTAAACGCGCTGGTAGATGCAATGCAGAATATCGCACGCAGCCAAACGTTCGTCACGCTTCCGCACACCCCTCCGCAAGCCCGCACACCGCTGGAAGGACGTGCCCGCCTCGCAGCAAGCAAGACGGGCACGCGCGATTGCGAAGTGTGGACCCGGGCGGGGCGCCCCGGTCAGACGCCCCGAATAGCGCTACGGCATGACCTTGCGGAAGAGCTCCACCACCTGCTCGTGGGTCGCCTCGCAGGGGTTGCCGGGATAGCAGGCGTCGTTGAGCGCGTCGGTCGCCAGCTGGTCGAGGTCCCCCTCCACCAGGCCGTCACAGGCCTTGGGAATGTTCACGTCGGCCGAGAGCTGGCGCACCGCCTCGATGGCGGCATCGGCGGCCTCGTCCTCGTTCATGCCCGTGGTGTCGACGCCCATGGCGACGGCGACCTCGGCCAGGCGCGCCGCGACGGCCGGCTTGTTGAACTCCATGGCGATGGGCAGCAGCATCGCGCAGGCAACGCCGTGCGGCGTGTCGTAGTGCGCCGAGAGCGTGTGCGCCATGGCGTGGTCGATGCCCAGGCCAACGTTCGAGAAGCCCATGCCCGCGACGTACTGGCCCAGCGCCATGCCCTCGCGCCCGCTGCCCGGCGTGCCGGACTGCGCCTCGGCGTAGGCGTCGCGCAGGTTGGAGCTGATCAGCTGGATCGCCTTGTAGTGGAACATGTCCGAAAGCTCCCAGGCGCCGCGGGTGGTGTAGCCCTCGATGGCGTGCGTGAGCGCGTCCATGCCGGTCGCGGCTGTGAGCCCGGCGGGCATGGACGCCATCATTTCAGGGTCGACCACGGCAACCATCGGGATGTCGTTCACGTCGACGCAGACGAACTTGCGAACCCTCTCGGGGTCGGTGATCACATAGTTGATGGTGACCTCGGCCGCGGTGCCGGCGGTGGTGGGAACCGCTATGGTGAAGGTCGCGTGGTTCTTGGTGTCCGCCACGCCCTCGAGCGAGACGACGTCGGCGAACTCGGGGTTTTCGGCGATGACGCCGATGGCCTTGGCCGTGTCCATCGAGGAGCCGCCACCGATGGCGACGATCATGTCCGCGCCTGACTCCTTGAAGGCCGCGACGCCGTCCTGAACGTTCTTGATGGTCGGGTTGGGCTTGATCTGCGAGTAGAGCTCCCAGGGAATGCCCGCCCCGTCCAGAAGGTCGGTCACCTTCGCCGTGACGCCGAACTTGACCAGGTCGGGGTCGGAGCAGACGAAGGCCTTCTTGTAGCCTCGGCGCAGGATCTCGCCGGGGATCTCCTTGATCGCGCCCGAGCCATGATACGAGATGTCATTCAGAACGAAGCGGTTTGCCATTGTGCAGCCTCCTTGTCAAAACAACACGGACCGAAGGGGTGGGCCGAGCGGTCGCGAACGACGGCCACGACGCACCTGCCACATCAATTATTTCCCTTGCCGAGAAACGCATGCGCTCCCAGTCCCATCTTTTCCGCCAACGCAAGGGCCCCTTTAGCCCAAACGGAAGGTGCTGTCCCACTCACGCCAAGCGCGTCGGGCGACGCGACTCCATGGCGAGTCACAAGAAAAGCCCGACCCCCACCGGGGCCGGGCTTGAGCTTATGCGTTGCCGCCTGATGTTGGCTGCGCGGTCGCCTTAGACGGGCGAGCCACAGCGCGAGAAGCTGTAGAGGCCGCCAGAGACGAACTGGATGCCCTGGCCGGGCGAAAGCGCCTCGATGGTGTTGCCACCGCCCACGTAGATGCCGACGTGACCCGGGCGCCAGACGACGTCGCCCGCGACGGCCTGCGAGATGGGCTTGCTGCAGAAGCTGCTCTGCGAGCCGGAGCTGTGCGAGATGCTGATGCCGGCGCAGCTGTAGCAGTACATGGTCAGGCCGGAGCAGTCGAACTGCCTTGCGCCGGGGTTGCACGCTGCCCAGACGTAGGTGCCGCCAATCTGGGCGTAGGCCGCGCTCACGACCGTGGAGCGCCAGGCGCCGCTCACGCCGTGGTTGCCGCCGCCGTGGTTGCCGCCGCCGGAGTTGCCGCCGCCGGAGTTGCCACCACCGTTGTTGCCACCACCGTTGTTGCCGCCGCCGTTGTTGCCGCCGCCGTTGTTGTTGGTGTTGCCGGAGTTTCCGCCGTTGTTGCCGCCACCGTTGTTGTTGGTGTTCTGCTGCGCGGCGTTGTTGGCCTCCTGCTGGGAAGCGGCCTCGTTCTGCTGCGCTGCGGCCTGGGCTGCCGCCGCCTCCTGCTGGCGCTGCTGCTCGAGGGCAGCCTTGACCTGGGAGTCGAGGCTGTCAACGTAGGACTGGGCCTCCTGTGCCTGGGCGGTAAGCGCGGCCTGCTGGGACTTCTGGCTCTCGAGCAGGGACTCCTGCTCGGACTTCTGCTGCTCGAGCTGGCTCTTGTTGTTGTTCAGCTCCTCGCGCAGGTTCTTGACCTCGGCGATGGCCTCGGCGTCGCTCTGGCTGACCTTGGTCGCGTAGTAGATGTTGCTCGTGAGCTCCTCGAAGGAGTGAGAGCTCAGCAGGAGGTCGAGCAGCGAGGTGGAGCCGGACTTGTAGTTGGCCGCCACGCGGTCCGAGAGCGTGTCCTGCTTCTGCTTGAGTTCCTTCTCCTGCTCCTCGATCTGCTGGTTGAGCGAGTCGATCTGGGCGTTGGTCTCGTCCAGCTTGACCTGCGTGTCGTTCAGCTGCTCGGAGGCCTCCTCGGCCTGGGCGTATAGCGAGTTCAGGCGGGCGTTCGCGGCGTCCAGCTGAGACTGGAGGTCGCTGGCCTCGTCAGCGTACGCGGTGTTCAGGAACAGGGCGGGTGCGGTTGCGCCCGAGAAGGTAAGCGTCGCACTAAGCGCCGCGGCAATGGCTTTCTGTGCCTTGTTCTGCATCGATATGCCTCGATTTCGTTCGACGATAGTATGCATAGGCGTAATGATTCTATCATCACTTCGATTCGTATCCGATAGAGTCTACCCCACGCACGTGCCCAAACCCCAAATACACACGACGCATAGAGACCATTTTTATGCCAACGGCTCACTGTAGCCCCAGCTCAACAGCGGGTTCAGTTTGGTTTAAGTGTTATTTGGGTTTCTTCGCATACTGGGGAGAAGTGCCCGGCAATCGGGCAGCGGCAGCGCACGGGCGCGAGCGTCGGCTCGCCGAGCGCCCGAGCCCCTCAGGAGTCCAGCCGCTCGGCGAGCATCTTCCTGAAGAGCTTGGGATTGCCCGAGCCCGACGACGCCCTCATGCACTGCCCCACCAGATAGCCGATCACCTTTACGTTGCCGTCCCGGTACTGGGCCACCTGCTCGGTGCAGCGGGTAAGCACCTCATTCACCACGGGATCGAGGGCCTCGACGTCGCTCACCTGGCGCAGGCCCAGCCGGTCGACGGCGACCTCGGGGTCCCTGTCGGTCCCGTCGAGCGCGGCGAGGAGCTCCCTTGCCTGGGCGAAGGTGAGCTCGTCGCGCACAAGCAGGAGCGAGACGCCCGCGGCCTGGGCGGAAGTCACGGCTCCAAAGGCGGGCAGCAGGTTCACAAAGACGTTGGCGACGGTGGCGGCCACGCCTCGGGCCGAGGCACCTGCGGAGCCAGATGCGGAGCGCTTCTCACCTTCGGTCGCAAGGGCCACGGCCTCCTCGAAGCGCGCCGAGACGTCGGGGTCGTCGGCAAGCTGGGCCGCGTCGTGGAGCTTGAGGCCGTACTGCCTCTGGAGGCGGTCGCGCTTGGCGTCGGGCAGCTCGGGCATGAGGGAGCGGACGCTCTCGACGAACTCGTCGCTCAAGTCGAAGGGTGCCAGGTCAGGATCGGGAAACAGGCGGTAGTCGTCGGCCGTCTCCTTGCCGCGCATGGCGATGGTGCGCCTTCGAGACGGCTCCCAGTGGCGCGTCTCCTGGCGCACTGGGTCGCCTCCCTCGAGCAGGGAGGCCTGGCGGCGGATCTCGAAGGCGAGGGCGTCGTGCAGGCTCTTGAAGGAGTTGAGGTTCTTTACCTCGGTCTTCGTGCCCAGCTCGCGGCTGCCGCGGCGGCGCAGGCTGACGTTGCCGTCGCAGCGCATCGAGCCCGACTCGAGCGAGCAGTCAGATATGCCCAGCGTCCTGAAGGTGCGGCGGAGCTTCTCCATGAAAAGGCGCGCCTCTTCGGGGGTGCGCAGGTCAGGCTCGGTCACCAGCTCAATCAGGGGCGTGCCGCAGCGGTTGTAGTCCAGGAAGGACTCGGTGGCACCGTCGATGCGACCCTCCTCACCGCCTGCGTGGACCATCTTGGCGGCGTCCTCCTCCATGTGGATGCGCAGGATGCGGACGGGGACCACGTAGGAGCCGTCGGCCGAGCGCGCGAGCGCTTCTCCCCTGGCGTCGGCGTCTGCGCGGGCCGGACGCTCCGCGGCACCCTCCCCCGAGACCTCGAGGTCCAGGCGGCCGTGCATGCAGAACGCGACGGGACCCTGCGTGGTCTGGAAGTTCTTGGCCATGTCGGGATAGAAGTAGTGCTTGCGATAGAACATCGAGCGACGCTGGATCTGGCAGCCGCAGGCCAGGCCCGCCATCACGATGGCCCGGATGGCCTCGCGGTTGGGCACGGGCAGCGCGCCGGGCAGCCCCAGGCACACGGGGCAGACGTTGGTGTTGGGCGCGTCGTCGTGGCTCAGACGGCAGTTGCAGAACATCTTGGTCCTGAGCGACGTGAGCTCGGTGTGGACCTCGAGGCCGATGACTGCTTCCCAGTCGCGGAGCACGTCGGCAAGCGGACGCAGCTTGGGCTCGCCCATCACAGGTCACCTCCCTTCCCGGCGAAGGCTGGCGCGACGGGGGCGCCCTTGCCCAAGCCGAGGCCGCAGTCGACGCCGCGCTCGAGGGCGCGCGCGAAGGCCAGCAGCCGGCAGTCGCCGAACGCGGGACCCTGCAGCTGTGCCGAGACGGGCATGCCCGAGTCGGCCCCCAGCCCCAGCGGGACCGAGACGCTGCCGTTGCCTGCGATGTTGCTCGAGATGGTGAACGCGTCGGCGGCGTACATCTGCGTGGGGTCGGAGACCTCGCCAAAGCGGAAGGCGGTGCGGGGACTCGCGGGCATGAGGATGGCGTCGCATCGCGCGAAGGCGCGGGCGTAGTCGCGCGTGATGAGGGTGCGGACCTGCTGCGCCGGATAGTAGTACTTGTCGTAGGTGCCGCTGGAGAGCAGGTAGGCACCGAGCAGCTGGCGGCGCTTGGCCTCCTGGCCGAAGCCGCGGGCGCGCGAGAGGGCGGTCTGCCGTGCCAGCGACGAGCAGCCGTCCTGCTGGCGGCCGTACCTCACGCCGTCGAAGCGGGCGAGGTTGCTGAACGCCTCGCACGGGGCAATGACGTAGTAGGCGGCGATGGCGCTCGCGATGCTGGGGAGCTCCACCTCGACGACGCGCGCGCCCTGGGACTCGAGCGCCGCGCGGGCGAGGGCGATGCCAGCCCTGACCTCGTCGGTCAGGCCGGGTGTGGCCATGAGCTCGGGCACCACGCCTACGGTGAGGCCCTCGACAGGATCGTCAAGGTGCGCGCGGAAGTCGGGCTCGCAGTCCTGGCTGGTCGCGTCGTAGGGGTCGCGGCCCGCGCAGGTGAGCGCGTCCATGGCGAGGGCGACGTCCTCGACGCGCCTGCCGAAAGGACCCACCTGGTCGAGCGACGAGCCGAAGGCGACGACGCCGTATCGGCTCACGACGCCGTAGCTGGGCTTCAGGCCCACCACGCCGCAGAAGCTCGCGGGCTGGCGAATCGAGCCGCCGGTGTCGGAGCCCAGCGCGAGCGCGACCTGGCCCGAGGCGACGGCCGCGGCGGAGCCTCCGGAGGAGCCGCCGGGCACGCGCGAGGTGTCCCAGGGGTTCGCCGTGGGGTGGAAGGCGCTCGACTCGGTGGAACTGCCGAAGGCGAACTCGTCCATGTTGGTCTTGCCCACGGGCACGGCGCCCGCGTCGAGCACGCGGCGCACGCAGGTTGCGGTGAAGGGCGACTCGTAGCCCTCGAGCATGCGCGAGGCACAGGTGGTGTGGGTGCCCACGAGCTGCATGTTGTCCTTGAACGCGACGGGCACGCCAGCAAGGGGCGGAAGCGCTTCTCCCCTGGCCCTGGCCGCGTCGACGGAAGCCGCCGCCGTAAGGGCGAGGTCGGCCGAGACCTCCAGGAACGCCTGGACCTTGGGGTCGCGAGCGGCGACGGCGTCGAGCGAGGCGCGGGCGACCTCGGTAGCCGAGAAGTCCCCCGCCGCAACGCCGCGCGCGATGGTAGAGGCGGAAAGCTGGTCGAGGCTTGCCATCAGCGGCCCACCTCCCCCGTCGCGCCGTCGTCGGACATGGCGCCGCCGGGCGTGGCAGTCGGGTCGGAGTCTGCGGGCGCATCCTCCGCGGCCCCCAGGATCGACGGGATGCGGAAGAAGCGGCCCCTGCTCGAGGCGGCGGCCGAAAGCGCGACCTCGGTCGGCAGGCTCCGGGCGGGGTCGGGCTCGTCCGGGGCCATCACGTTGGCGAGGCCGCCGATGGGATGGAACGTGGGCTCGACGCCCTCGAGGCAGAAGTGGCGGATGGGCTTGAGCAGCGCGACCGCGTCGTTGAGGTACGCGGTCATCTGGTCGAGCTCCTCCGGCGTCAGCGCGATGCGCGCGTAGTCCGCGATGCCCGCAACGTCATTCCGGGTAAGGGGCGCGTCGGCCTGGGGCGCGTCACGTTCCGCTTGCGGCATGGTTCCTCCCTGCTTGGTGTTTGTCCCAAACATAGTAGAGCAGCGCGTGCGAATCGAGGCGGATTGAGAGCGCGGCGGGGCCGGCCCATGCCATACCCCTCCGCCCCGCTTCGCCTGCCACGGCCCCCTTCCGACCAGCTCAGCCGGCAGGCCGGCGTCGCGGCAAACACGTTCCCTCCGCCCTGCCACTGCGGCCGCCCAGACGGGCGCCCGGAATGCGGTCGCGGTCCAACTCGTAACGTTGGCGTGAATCCTACCTGCAAACTAGAGTTTCTTGTTGTTGGGCCCGTCGATGCGGGGTAATATACCCCCTTGTGAGTAGGAATATCACCGCCAGCCAGCGAGGGGCATCGTCCAGTGGCGCGGCGGCCGCACGAAACGTAAGGCTTTACCAGCACAGAGAGAGGCACCATGGCACAGCTGCTTACCATCAACGGGCTCTCGGCGGGAACCGAGGACAAGCCCATCCTCCATAACATCGACCTGAGCGTCGGCACGGGCGAGACACACGTCCTCATGGGGCCGAACGGCGCCGGCAAGTCGACGCTCGGTCACGTCATCATGGGCGATTCCGCCTACCAGGTGACCTCGGGCGCCATCGAGTTCGACGGCGAAGACGTCACCCAGAAGGGCGCCGACAAGCGTTCGCTCGCGGGCATCTTCCTGTCCTACCAGGCCCCCGTCGAGGTCCCCGGCGTGCCCCTGTACAGCTTCCTGCGCACCATCTGCCAAATGCGTCCCGAGCTCAAGACCACCGCGCGCAAGTTCCGCCAGCGCGTCGCCAAGATCTCCGAGCAGCTCGAGATTGACGACTCCTTCCTCACCCGCGAGCTCAACGTGGGCTTCTCGGGCGGAGAGAAGAAGAAGATCGAGATGCTCCAGCTCCTGCTGCTCAGGCCCAAGCTGGCCATCCTCGACGAGACCGACTCCGGCCTCGACGTCGACGCCCTCCAGATCGTCTCGCGCGGCATCGAGGCATACCGCGCAGACTGCGACGGCGCGCTGCTGATGATCACCCACAACACGCGCATCCTCGAGAAGCTCTCTGTCGACAGGACCCACGTCATGGTCAAGGGCAACCTGGTGGCCGAGGGCCCCGCGTCCCTCATCGACGACATCGACGCCAACGGCTTCGGCCGCTTCGAGGGCGCAGTCGAGAAGGACGAGGCCTAATGAGCAGCAACGATACTCCCGAGCTCGACGAGCGCGGCCGCTCCAAGGTCGCCGACGTCGACCGCTCGCTATACGACTTCACGAAGTCCGAGGAGGGCTACGAGCGCTACGAGGACGGCCTGACGCCCGACATCGTCCGCTCCATCAGCAGCAAGAAGAACGAGCCGCAGTGGATGCTCGACATGCGCCTGAAGGCGCTCGCCGAGTACCACCGCCGCGACATGGCCCCCAACTACGGCCCCTCCATCGAGGGCCTGGACCTCAACAACATCTCGACCTACGTCAGCCCCAAGACCAAACAGGCCAAGGACTGGGACGACGTGCCCGAGGACATCAAGGACACCTTCGAGCGTCTGGGCATCCCCCAGGCCGAGCGCGAGAGCCTGGCCGGCGTCGGGGCCCAGTACGACTCCGAGATCGTCTACCACAACATGCGTGAGGAGGTCGCCAAGTACGGCGTCGTCTACACCACCATCGAGGACGCGCTTCAGGACCCCAAGTGGGAGCCCGTCGTCAAGCAGTACTTCGGCACCCTCATCCCCATGACCGACCACAAGTTCGCGGCGCTCCACTACGCCGTTTGGTCTGGCGGCTCCTTCGTCTACGTCCCCAAGGGCGTGAGGGTCGACTACCCGCTTCAGAGCTACTTCCGCCTGAACGCCCAGGGCGCGGGCCAGTTCGAGCACACGCTCATCATCGTCGAGGAGGGCGCTGACCTGCATTTCATCGAGGGCTGCTCCGCCCCCAAGTACTACGAGGCGAACCTCCATGCCGGCGCGGTCGAGCTCTTCGTGAAGGATGGCGCGCGCCTGCGCTACTCCACGATCGAGAACTGGTCCAAGAACATGTACAACCTCAACACCAAGCGCGCCCGCGTCGCCTCCGACGCAAGGATGGAGTGGGTCTCCGGCTCGTTCGGCAGCCACGTGAGCTACCTCTACCCCACCACCATCCTGCAGGGAGACCGCTCCAGCTGCGAGTTCACCGGCATCACCTTCGCCGGTGCCACGCAGGACCTGGACACGGGCTGCAAGGTCGTGCTGAACGGGAAGGACACCACCGCCTCGGTCGAGACCAAGTCGATCTCGAAGGACGGCGGCCTGAACACCTTCCGCTCCTCCATCATCGTCGGCCGCCACGCCGACCGCGCACGCGCGACGGTCTCGTGCCAGTCGCTCATGCTCGACGACATCAGCCGCTCCGACACCATTCCCGCGATGGACGTGCGCAACGCCACCGCGCAGGTGGGCCACGAGGCGACCATCGGCCGTATCTCGGATGACACGGTCCTCTACCTGATGAGCCGCGGCTGCTCCGAGGCCGAGGCGCGCTCCATGGTAGTAAACGGATTCGCCAACCCCGTCTCGAAGGAGCTGCCGCTCGAGTACGCCGTCGAGATGAACAACCTGATCAAGCTCGAGATGGAAGGGGCGATCGGCTAATGGCAGACAGCAAGATCACGAGCCCGGCGACCATCGCCCTCGTCAACGTCAACGACTCGCCCGCACAGACCTGGAATTACCTCAGGATCAACGACATCGCCTTCGACGTCCCCGCGCCCCAGGCCGGACGCACCGGAGCCGCCTTCAACAGGCTGCCCAAGCTCTTTTCGGCCATCGAGGACGGGCTGGGCGCCGAGGCCACCCGCTGGATCGAGCGTATGGCCGACGGCGCGGCCTACGTCGAGGTTCCCGCCCGCACGCGCCGGGACGAGCCGGTCGTCGTGGCCGTCACCGACGACAAGCCCTTCAAGGACACCGGCGTCATGGTGCGCGAGGGCGCAAGCGTCCGCATCATCGTGAGCACGAGCTCCCGGCAGGAGGCCACCTCGACCGTGGCCACCACCGCAGCGGCCCTTCGCGTCATCGCAGAGCGTGGCGCCAAGGTCGAGATCGTCCAGATCGTCGCCTCCGGCGAGGGTCGCCAGCACCTC
The DNA here is from genome assembly GCF_900111255.1 of Parafannyhessea umbonata. Taxonomy (GTDB): domain Bacteria; phylum Actinomycetota; class Coriobacteriia; order Coriobacteriales; family Atopobiaceae; genus Olsenella_J; species Olsenella_J umbonata_A. The sequence continues at coordinate 385,771 of NZ_FOGP01000001.1, read as the reverse complement.
GAGGCCATCGGGGTCGAGGCCGCGGACGACGCGCGCGTCAGCATCCGCCAGTACGCGCTGGGCGGCGCCAAGGTCGCCCTGGGCATCGCCGCGAACCTTGCCGGCAAGTCCTCTCGCATCGACCTGACCTGCCGTTACGTAGCAGGTGGCAGCGAGCTTCTGGACATCAACCACGTCGTGCGCATGCGCGGGCGCGACACCCGCAGCGAGATCCAGTCCACGGGCATCCTGGGCGACTCGGCCCGCAAGACCATGCGCGAGACCATCGACCTCATCCACGGCGCCAAGGGCGCCAAGGGCAACGAGGCCGAGACCGTCCTGGTGACCGGCGACGGCGTCACCAACAAGACCCTGCCCTCCATCCTCTGCGACGAGGAGGACGTCCAGGGCAACCACGGCGCGACCATCGGCTCTCTGAGTCCCGAGCAGATCGACTACCTCAAGGCCCGCGGCCTTTCGGAGGACGACATCGACACGCTGTTCACCCGCGCCCTGTTCGACGACGCCCTGAACCACGCCGAGGTTGCATCCGCCCGCACGGCCGTCATCGCGCGCGGAACCCACGTCCTGGGCGATGCCTTCGAGGACGAGGCCTTGTCCTTCTCCCCCGCCGAGGCAGCAGGCGATGCGGAAGACAACACCGACGCAAGCAGCAACGAATAGACAGCGAGAGGTAGCATGCTAAGCGAATCACAGCTCAAAGATATCGAGCAGAGCCCGTACAAGAAGGACTTCCCCCTGCTCGCCAAGAACCCCGGCATCACGTTCCTCGACAGCGCCGCGACCTCGCAGCGCCCCGAGGCCGTGCTCGCTGCCGAGCGCGACTTCTACGAGACGATGAACGCCAACCCGCTGCGCGGCCTGTACCGCCTCTCGGTCGCCGCGACTGCGGCCATCGAGGACGCCCGCAACCACATCGCGAGCTTCATCGGCGCAACCGACGAGGCCGGCAAGCCGCAGGGCAGCCAGGTCGTCTTCACGCGCAACGCCTCCGAGTCGCTCAACCTGGTTGCCAACAGCCTGGGGCGCTCGGTCCTGCGGCCAGGCGACGAGGTCGTCATCTCGATCATGGAGCACCACTCCAACATCATCCCCTGGCAGCAGGTCTGTGCCGCAACCGGCGCCAAGCTCGTTTACCTGCGCCTGGACGACGACTACGCCATCACCCAGCAGGAGATCGAGGAGAAGATCGGTCCCAGGGCCAAGATTGTCTCGGTCACGCACGTCTCAAACGTCCTTGGCGTCGAGAACGACATTCCCGCCATCGCCGCGCGCGCCCACGAGATGGGCGCTTACATGGTGGTCGACGGCGCGCAGTCCGTCCCGCACCTGAAGGTCAACGTGCGCGAGCTCAACTGCGACCTGATGGCGTTTTCCGCCCACAAGCTGGGCGGCCCCATGGGCATCGGCGTACTGTGGGGCAAGTCCGAGATTCTCGACCAGATGCCGCCGTTCCTCACGGGCGGCGAGATGATCGACTCGGTCACCGAGACCGGCGCCGTCTGGGCCCCCGTTCCGCAGAAGTTCGAGGCCGGCACGCAGGACGCGGCAGGCTCCTACGCCTTTGACGCAGACCTCACCTACCTGGAGGGCCTCGGCATGGAGCGCATCGAGCAGCGTGAGCGCGAGCTCGCCTGCTACCTGTGCGACTCGCTCGCTGCCTTGGACTACGTCGACGTGATCGGCCCGCGCGACGGCTCGCGCCACGTGGGTGCCGTCGCCTTCAACGTTCACGGCATCCACCCGCACGACGTGTCCTCGATTCTGGACGGCTCCGGCATCTGCATCCGCGCCGGCCACCACTGCGCGCAGCCGCTCCTCTCGTACCTCGACGTGCAGATGGGCAGCACCTGCCGCGCCTCAGTCGCGTTCTACAACGACAAGGCGGACATCGACAGGTTCATCAACGGACTCGACACGGTTTGGACGATCTTCAATGGCTAACATGGCTGCCGGCGTGACCGGCCTCTACAACGCGGAGTTCATGGACCACGTGAACCACCCTGACTACAAGTACCAGATGGACGGCGCCACCTTCACGCACGAGGGGGTCAACCCATCCTGCGGAGACGAGCTGACCTTCTCGGTGCGCATGGCAGACGACGGCACCATCGACGAGGCCGCCTACCAGGGCCACGGTTGCGCCATCAGCCAGGCCTCGGCCGACATGATGAGTGACCTCATGGTCGGCAAGACCCCCGCCGAGGCCATCGAGCTGTGCCGCCTGTTCATGGCGATGGTGCGTGGCGAGGAGACCAACGACGAGCGCATCGAGGAGCTCGAGGACGCCGCGATGCTTCGCGACATCTCGCACATGCCCGCACGCGTCAAGTGCGCCGAGCTCGCCTGGCGCACCCTGAGCGAGATGCTCGAGGCAAACGCGTTGCCCACGGTCGCCGCGTCGACGGATAGCGACTCGGAATAGCTCAAGACCATCGGAGAGGATCATGGCTGGCATGTTCTCGACAAAGGGGCGCTACGCGCTCAGGATCATGGGAGACCTCGCGACCCACCCGGGCTGGGTCTCGCTGGGAGACGTCTCGCGACGCCAGGGAATCTCGCGCAAGTACCTCGAACAGGTCGTCTCGCTGATGCACAAGGCAGGCTTCGTGGAGAGCCTCCGCGGCAAGGGCGGCGGCTACCGCCTGACGCGCGACCCCTCCCAGTACACCCTTGGCGCAATCCTTCGCGCGGCGGAGGGCTCGCTCGCACCGGTATCGTGCCTGGACTGCACCAACGACAGCATCTGCCCGCAAATCGACACCTGTCCCACTATCACAATGTGGCGCGACCTGGGCAAGGTGACTGCGTCCTACCTGGACAGCAAGACGCTTGCCGACATCGTCGAGGAGATGATGGAACGCGGCACGCTCGAGGCGGAACGCGCAAAGGAGCAGGGTCGCAGGGAAAAGGAATAGGCAACTCGCCGGGGCTGACGCAGGTAACCCGCCCGAACATTTTTTAAGATTGACCTGCCCGCCGCGAGCGGGCATGTTTTTTGCGGGCTACGCCGGACAGCCGAGGACACGATAGCGCGAAGACACGCGGACGCCCTGAAAGGCAGTGACCACCGTCTCCCAACTGGAGCCAGCCAAGGGAGGTCAAGGATTTGGACCGTAGCGCGTTTTTCGCGGCGGCGTCGCGTACGCCGCGCCTAAGACGGGGAGTCGCTAGGCCTGGCGGTGCCGGCGCCCGTCGTGCCGCGCGCTTCTGAGCAGTTCCCCGACAGGCGAAGCAAGGTCATAGAAACCCTCGGCAAAAAATACAGCTACGGCCTGCACCTGATTCGCTCTTTTCTCACCTACGTGACACAACAGTGGCCCTGTGCCGCATTTTTGCCCCAGGCATGCGCTCGCGATGATTTGTGCGACAGCAAAAAAACCGGCGTCCCGAAGGACGCCGGCCAAGTTCAAGATGCCAAACAATAAGTCGTTCGGCTAACTGTTCCAGACAATCGCTTGCCTAGGCAGCCGATAGCTTAGTTCCAAGCCTTGCCAGTGGAGCCGAACTCCTCGATGAGTTCCTTGGTACGGGCGACGATAGCCTCGCGACCAGGCTTGAGGAGCTTGCGGGGGTCATAGCCCTTGCCCTTGAGGTCAGCGCCGGACTCAACGTACTCGCGGGTCGCCTTAGCGAAGGCAACCTGGAGGTCGGTGTTAACGTTGATCTTGGAGATGCCGAGGGAGATGGCCTTCTGGACCTGGTCAACGGGGATGCCGGTGCCACCGTGGAGGACGAGGGGAAGGTCACCGGTCTCGGCCTTGATCTCGCTCAGACGCTCGAAGGAGAGGCCAGCCCAGTTCTCGGGATAGAGGCCGTGGATGTTGCCGATGCCACAAGCAAGGAAGTCAACGCCGAGATCAGCGATGGCCTTGCACTCCTTGGGGTCAGCGAGCTCGCCGGTGGAGGCGACGCCGTCCTCGACGCCACCGATGCCGCCGACCTCAGCCTCGATGGAGATGCCCTTGGAGTGGGCAAGCTTCACGAGCTCAGCGGTACGGTCGAGGTTGATCTGGAAGGTCTCCTCGTGGGAGCCATCATACATGATGGAGGTGAAGCCGGCCTCGATAGCCTGGAAGCACTGCTCGTAGGAGCCGTGATCAAGGTGAAGGGCGACGGGAACGGTGATCTTCTTCTCCTCGACCAGGTCGTGGACGATGTGAGAGACGACCTTGAAGCTGGTCTGCCACTTAGCAGCGCCACCGGTGCACTGGATGATGAGCGGCGACTGGAGCTCCTCTGCGGCGTCCAGGATCGAGCTGGCCCACTCAAGGTTGTTGGTGTTGAAAGCACCAATGCCATAGTGGCCCTTCTCGGCGGACTGAAGCATAGCAGTAGCGTTGACGAGCATGTGTACCTCCATTGAGATATGGGTGGTTTAACTCAGCTGCAATTCTAACGCGCGTTGTTTAGCTTGTGTTTGGCACGCCCCGAGATGCATGAAGAATGTGGTCTACCTTCAAACTTGATTCTGATTTCGGTTCATTTCTCCATGGGCGCGAATAGATACCAGGTATTCGATACGCATGCAGCCCTCGGACAGTAGCCCCAGACGCAAAAATATAGGCAAGAAGGGCGCGCCCGACGAATCGGACGCGCCCCCATTCGTGCACTCATTGCCCTGCGAGGATTGAGGCGCTCGCCAGCAAGTGGCGGCGAGGAGCCATCGAGCGCTAGTCCTCCTCGGCGACGCCGTACCAGCCGACGCCCTCATCCCTCCAGCCGGCCTTGACCAGGGAGTCCCTCTCGTAGCCGCTGGCAGTGTAGTTGTGGGCACCGGTGCGGGCGTAGGGGTTGTACTGGCGATACAGGGGCACGCCCTGCTCGTCGTCGGAGTACCAGCCGATGCCCTCGTCGTTCCAGCCGGCAGCAACCAGGCTGTCGCGCTCGGCTGGGCTCACCGTGTAGTGGTGGTCGCTCGTATATGGGTTGTACAGGCGATAGACCGGGGTGTTGGAGTGCTCGGGAGCCTCCCAGCCAACGCCCTCGTACTTCCAGCCGAGGCCGACGTTCATGATCATCTCGTCGAAGTTGGCGGTATAGAAGTGCTCGCTCGTGTAGGGGTTGTACAGGCGGTACATCGAGCCCGTCTTCTGCTTGACGGGCTTCTCGACAACCTCGATCTTGGCGCTTTCCGAGATGACGGAGTTGCCATTGTCGTCCGAAACGATAACGCGGTAGAAGGTCGTGCCCAGGTCGGCCGTCTGCGGCGCGTAGGTGTCGCTGCTGCCGCAGTCGCTCCAGTTGCTCTCATCGGTCGACTTCTGCCACTTGTAGCTCAGATTGTCGCTGGAGCCGCTCTTTGCGCTCACCGTCAGGGCAGGCGTGCCCTCGTTCTGGAAGGCTGTCGCGGATGCGGGCTGACGGTCGATGGTCAGGGTGAAGGCGTCGGCGTAGCCCAGCGGCTCGGCGAGCTTGCCGTCGGCCGTGAGGTCCGAGGCGGCAAACGGCTGCGAGAAGTCGCCGGCCCTCAAATAGGCGCGAATCTCCTCGAGCAGCTTGTGGGTCTTCTCGAAGGTGTCGCGCGAGACGACAGCGTGAGCTCTGTTGGCAAGTGCCGTGCGCGCCTCGGTACCCTGAGCCGCGACGACATAGGAGTCGACCGTCTTCTGCTCCTCGATGATCTCCTTCTGCAGGGCGTCGAGGTAGGCGTGGGCACCGGTGGCAACCGTATCGCGGTGATTGTAGGCGAGCGTGTTGATGTCCATCAGAACGTAGTCCAGGTTCACCTGGTCGCCGTCGGCCATCGCCGTCTGCTCGTTCTGGGCGATATTGCCGGCATCGCCGCCCTCTTTCTGGATACCGACGTGCCCGACGGAGAAGTTTGCCTCGTTGGGATACAGCTCGGTGTCGACGTTGGTCAGAAGGTTAGAGTAGGACGGGACGAAGACCGTAAACTCGGAGCGGGACAGACCCTCCCACTGGATGGTCGCGACCTCCGGGTCGCTCGTCGCGTACTCGTCGCGTACCTGGAACATGTGGCTCTCGGTGTTGCGGTTGCTGCCGATGGCGTAGAAGCCCGCGTTCGCGTTGGCGTCGACATCGGTACCCTCGCCGCGGCAGGCGAAGACGCGCAGCGCGGTGAACGTGTCAATCGAGGCATTGGTGGGCGAGAAGAACAGCTGGTTGTTGTCGATGCTCTTCACTCCCTTGCCAGCCACGAGCGTGTAGCCGCCAAGGTTCGCGTCGCCAAAGTACTTGTGGCCCTGGACGTAGCGAATGTTCTGGCCATAGCCCTGCTCGACGGAGGTCTTGCCGTAAGAGGCGGCGACGTTCATCCTGCCGTTGGTCTCGACATAGGTGTTGGCCTTCTGTGCCGTCTGGGCCATGTTGGCAGAGTGCAGGCAGACACTCTGGTCCTCAAGGTCGACGTCAAACTGAAGGTTGCTCATATTCGGGTTGATCGAGACCAGGTTGCTTGCGCACTTGACCGCGCACCACTGGTGCCCGGAGAGCTGCATGAAGATCCAGGTCTCGTTGGCATCGCCGATAACGATCTGGTTGCAGTCCTGGGAGCCCTGCTGATCGATGACCTTGCCCAGGAGCTCGACGCCCTCGCGAGCGGTGGTCGCCTGCGACAGGACGAAATCCGCAATGCTGTACTCGCCGATGCCGGGGTCGACGCACGGGTCGACAGCCGCGACGGCGTCGTTCATGTTCGTGGTCAGCGTGGAGGAAAGGCTCACGCCCTTCTCGTTGGTACCCGCCTCCGAATAGGCCTTGGCGTCAGGATCGCCCTGGCTGGTCCAGTTGTCGGGCGTGTCACGCACATAGGTGTAGCGGAACGTGGGGCCGGTAATCTCGTAGCGGAACGAGTCAGCAGGTTTGCTATCATTCTCGTGGCTCTGGATGACCTTGCCGTTATCGGTGGCGGGCTCGATGCCGAACACCTTGCCGTAGCGGTTCGAGTAGTCCTCGGAGCGGCCGAAGTAGGTGTCCCCGTCGCTCGTCAGCTGGTTGCCGATGGTCACCTGCGTGCATGCGAGCGCCTGGACGGCCGGGAGCCCCGCCATGATCGCCGCGAGCGCCGTTGACGTGACAAGCTTTGCAATTCTTCCCCTCTTGTACATACCTGTCTCCCTCCGGCGGACGTGGTCCGCCACGCTGCATTTCAGAAGCAATCGTTACAATAAGGTAACAATCCTTAAAGAAAGCTAATCCGCTTGCGAGCGTTGCGTTTTTGCCGCCCAGCGTCCGAATGCGAGAAGTGCAGAGGCCACCGGGCAGAACCGTCGTCCGTCCGCAGGTTCTTAAATGCTCCCTCGCAAGTACAAATAACAGGCGGGAGACTAGAGCTTGTTATGTCTTCGTGTAATTGCCGAGAGCGCGAGACGCGAACCTATAGTGGGGTATCCAAATTAGAGGTATGTTCCGGGCACCTAGCCCGAGCCAGAGCGAAAGAGCAAGGAGTCTTTCTCGTGGGAAACCAGCAAAACCAGTCCGAGCGACAGACACAGGAGGCGTCCCGGGCGCAGGACGACGAGCCCAAGAAGGGCGTGTTCTCGGAGTTCTCGATGACTTCCGTTGTCGCAAGTGCGCTCGCGGCGGTTACGTCCTTCGCGCTGCAGAGCAAGATCGGCCTTGCCGGATCGATCATCGGAGTCGGCGTCGCGGCAGCGGCGACGGCCGTGGCTACGCAGGTGTACAAGGGCATGCTCGCCGCATCGGCCGAAAAGATCAAGGCAATACCTGACCAGGACCGCCTCTCGCCCGGCATGACCCAGAGGATGCAGGCGACCGACGCCGGCAACAGAAGCGCCGCAGACCAGAGCGCCACCTACTACGACACCGTCACCGGGCAGGACGTCACGGCAGACCAGATCGACCCCGAGCACACCGTCATCAGGCACCTTCCCCACGAGCTGGAGCAAGACCTGACGCCCTTGGGCGGCTCCGGCGAGTACGCCGAGACCGGCACCCCCATCGCCTCGGACGACATGAGCCAGGCCGCGGCCCAGCGTCGTGCGAAGAGGCTGCGCAGAGGCGCCGCCATCGTGACCGTAATCGTCGCCATCGCCGCGGTGTTGGCGTACGCGCTGGTCATCACCGTAGCAACCTCAGGCCAGGGCATCGGCAGCACCGAGCCAATCATATCCCCCACCACTACCGACCCGACCGAGTCCGGCCCCTACGAGCCTCTGAGCAAGGCGACCGGATCCTCCAGCGAGGAGGGCAAGTCCGAGGCGACGGCTTCCGAGGGAGAGAAGACTGCGGAGAACAAGTCCGAGTCTGAGAGCACGTCCTCCAACTCGAGCAAGGGCGAGGGCACGAGCGAATCCGAAGGCGCCTCCGCGTCCAACGGCTCGAGCTCGCACTCGAACGGCAAGGGCGAGTCCGGAAGTGGCTCCGGCAGCTCGAACGGCACCGGGTCAGGCAGCTCGGGCAGCGGCTCCAACAGCGGCTCCGCCAGCGGAAACACAGGCAGCTCCTCGGGCAGCAAGGGCGAGTCCGGAAGCGGCTCAGGCTCCGCGAACGGCTCCGGCTCGACCAGCGGCTCGGGCAGCTCCACAGGGTCATCATCTGCGGGAGGCACCACAAGCTCCGCCTCGAAGGGTTAGGTAGACTATGCTAGGCAGCGCAATTCGCGTGCAAGCGCCTCTCTTTTGGGTGTGCGGCCAGGCGGCTCCGCGACCCGCGACCGCATCGGTCCGGACGCACCAGAGCCACCACCCGCAGGGAGCGCACGACGCAGAGTGCCCCTGGCAATAGCACGGTTGTTAAGTGCGGCGCGGCCGGCATTGTGCCAGTCGCGCCGCTTTCGTAGAAAGGCAGTGCAAGCATGCAGCGTCCCAACGCATGGAGCGACTACTCCGAGCAGCAGCTCGAGGCGGTCCAGAAGTTTGCCGGCGAGTATCGCCAGTTCATCTCGGACAACAAGATCGAGCGAGAGATCTGCTCCGCGTCCATCGCCATGGCGCGCCAGGCCGGCTACCGCGACCTCGCGGAACTCGTCGAGTCCGGCGAGCCCCTCAAGGCGGGCGACAAGGTCTACGCCTCCAACCACGGCAAGGGCGTCCTGCTGGTCCAGCTGGGCACTATGCCCCTCGCCGAGGGCCTCAACATCCTGGGCGCGCACATCGACTCGCCGCGCCTGGACGTCAAGCAGAACCCCATGGACGAGAAGAACGAGATCGTCACGCTCGACACCCACTACTATGGCGGCATCAAGAAGTACCAGTGGGTCACCATTCCCCTGGCCCTGCACGGCGTCATCGTAAAGACCGACGGCACCGTCGTGCCCGTGACCATCGGCGAGGCGGCAGACGACCCCGTGTTCTGCGTCTCCGACATCCTCATCCACCTCTCAAAGGACCAGATGGGCAAGACCGCTGCCGACGCCATCGAGGGCGAGATGCTCGACGTCATCATCGGCAACCGCCCGGTCAAGCTGGACGACAAGAAGGAGAACAAGACACCTGTCAAGACCGCCCTCCTCGACCTGCTCAAGACCAACCTCGAGATCGAGGAGGAGGACTTCCTCTCGGCAGAGCTCGAGGTCGTGCCTGCGGGGCCCGCTCGTGACATGGGCCTGGACCGCTCGATGATCCTAGGCTACGGCCACGACGACAGCTCCTGCGCCTACCCCAGCCTCGTCGCCCAACTCGAGTGCGAGGCTCCGCAGAAGACCGCCGTCACCATCCTGGTCGACAAGGAGGAGATTGGCTCCGTGGGCGCCACGGGCATGACCAGTCGATTCTTCGAGGACGCCATGGCCGAGATCCTCGAGCTCGCGGGCGAAGGCGGCGAGCTCAACCTGCGCCGCTGCCTGCGCAGGTCCCGCATGCTCTCCAGTGACGTCTCCGCGGCGTTCGACCCCACCTTTGCCTCGGTCTTCGAGCTCAAGAACTCCTGCTTCATGGGCCACGGCCTGACCTTCAACAAGTACACCGGAAGCCGCGGCAAGAGCGGCTCCAACGACGCCGACGCCGAGTACATGGCCGAGATCCGCGGCTGCATGGACAAGGCAGGCGTCCACTACCAGACCGCCGAGCTTGGCAAGGTCGACGCCGGCGGCGGCGGAACCATCGCCTACATCCTCGCGAAGTACGGCATGAACGTCATCGACTGCGGTGTGCCCGTGCTCAGCATGCACGCACCCTGGGAGACCATCAGCAAGGCCGACGTCTACGAGGCCTACAAGGGCTACGAGGCCTTCCTCAAGCTGGCCTAGCTTGGCAGATGGCCTGGCTCGACCGGCCGGCCCGGCAAGTCGAGCCACCACCATCCACCCTCACTATCCGCATGGGCGAGAAGGACAGACGCCACGTCCTTCTCGCCCGAAAGACGACAAGGCACTCCCTCATGAATCTTGGAACGTTTCTGGCGGCGCTCATACCCCTGGTCGGCATCGGTGCGCTCGCCTTTCTGATTCGCTGGCAGACGCAGGAGGGCGAGGGCGGCGTCGACCGCTCCCCCTCCAGGCGCGCCAGGGCCTGGGCCATCAGCTTCATGGCAATCCTCCTGGTGGGCTCCGTGCTCCAGCTGGTGGGACTCTACAGCGGTGACCCCGGCACGCTCGCGCTCTTCTCGCTCGCCGCCACCGTGGCCGGCTCCGCCGCGCTGCAGCGCGACCGCATCGGCCGCAAGATCGACGGCTTCCTGGGAAGCGGCCTGCGTCGCGGCGCCATCCTCCTGGTGCGCGACCTAGTGATCGTGCTCCTGGTCTCGGCCATCGCGTTCTACGCCCACGAGATCTCGTGGAACGACAGCATCTCGTGGATGGACGCCACCTCCCGCCTGTGGGAGCAGGGCATGATCACCCTCGCCATGCTCATGATGTACTTCCTGTTCCAGCACCGCAGCTGGGGCTGCAACTTCCTGCTGGTCGCGCTGTTCCTGATTGGCGTCGCCGAGTACTACGTCATCGTCCTCAAGGGCAGCGCCATCATGCCCGGCGACCTGTTTGCGCTGGGCACCGCGGCCGCGGTCAGCGGAGGCCTGAACTTCTCGTTCGGACCGAGCGTCCTCCTCGCCGCAGCCATCACCTGCCTGGGCCTGGGCGTGCTCGCCTTCGTCTCGCCCGTCGCCAGTGCCGAGTCCGGCTCCACGGTCGGAGCCGCTGCCAAGGCCGGCTCCGATGCCGAGGACGCCGCCGCCAAGGGTCGCATCGCCCGTCGCGTCCTGGCCCTCGTGCTCAACCTTGTCCTTGCGGCCGCATGCTGCATGGGCACCGTCGCCTGCACGCAGGGCGCGCACGGCTACATTGCCGGCAACAAGACCAAGTTCTGGGAGCCCGTCAAGGCATATCGCGCCAATGGCTTCCTGACCAGCTTCGTCTCGATAGCCTACGAGATGCCCATCCGCAAGCCGGAGGGCTACAGCACCGAGGCCGCCGAGCAGATCCAGAGCACCTACGCCTCGAAGGCCGAGGCGGACGTCGCCAGCTGGAAGAAGTACCAGGCCGCCAACGCTCAGTTCGGCACCAAGCAGCCGGCGATCGTCTGCATCATGAACGAGACCTTCGCCGACATCAGCGTCCTGGGCAACTTCGGCTACACCGGCCCCGCCTTCTACAACTCGATGGACGACTGCCTCATGCGCGGCAAGCTCTACACCTCCGTGCTGGGTGGAGGCACCTGCAACTCCGAGTTCGAGTTCCTGACTGGCAACAGCATGGCCTACGTGGGCACCGGCAAGTACCCTTACAACCTCTACAGCATGGACAAGGTGGAGACGCTCGCCAGCCAGCTGAAGGACCTGGGCTACAGCACCACCGCCATCCACCCCAACCTGGCCAGCAACTGGAAGCGTGACAAGGTCTACCAGCAGTTCGGCTTCGACCAATTCATCGACATCAACGGCTTCCAGAACGCTCCGTGCTTCCACAGCGGCGTCACGGACGCGGCGACCTACGACAAGGTCCTCGACATCCTGAAGAACAATGACGGTCCGCAGTTCATCTTCGACGTCACGATGCAGAACCACACGGGCTACGACCAGTTCAACATTCCCCAGGAGCTACTGACGAACTACTCGATCCCCAACCAGTCGGACTATGACAACGCGCAGCTCAACGAGTACCTCACGTGCATCCAGCAGTCCGACAAGGACCTGCAGTACCTCATCGGTGAGCTCAAGAAGCTCGATCGCCCCGTCATCCTGCTGTTCTTCGGAGACCACCAGCCGTCAATCTCGCAGTGGGAGAACGATCGCATCACCCCCGCCGAGAATCCTGACTCGCTCGACCACATCATGAAGACCTACCAGACGACCTACATCGTCTGGGCCAACTACGACGTGGCTGAAAACAGCCAAACCAGCGAGAACAGGGCAACGAGCGTCAACTACCTCAGTGCCATCCTCGCCCAGCAGGCCGGCATCCCCCTGACCGACTACCAGAAGGCCAACCTGGGCATGTCCCAAACGATGCCCGCAATCTCGGCAATCGGCGCCATGGACGCCGACGGCCACTACTACGAGACCACGGACACCACGTCTCCCCTGGCCTCGCAGATCTCCGACCTCGAGAACATCAACTACCTCAACTTTGGTTCGAGGGTCTAAGGACGGATTCGCTCAACCGTGCCGACCAAGCGGTCTGGCGCATCACAAGCGAGCGCCGGCTCCAATACCACGGAGTCGGCGCTACTTCTTTTTTTCGCTCCCGTCGGCGTCGGTGCGAAGATCGTCATGGGTGGAACTTGGCGCAGCGCGCCGACCGGCCACCCCTTCGGTCACCCAAATCGGCTCGTGGCAGCTCTCTGGGCTTGGTTTTGCCAGGCAATCATGGAAGGAAGAGCTGCTTCTGACCGATTATGGTGACCGCAGGGGTTTCCGACGGCCGATTAGGGTGACCGAGAGCTGCTTCCAGCCGATTCGGGTGACCGCCCGCACCGCTCGGCATTCCTCGCGCAGAGACAGCAACCAACAGGGGCTGGTCCGTCACCGGACCCGCCCCCTCTCCTACGCCCCCAGCGCCTCCAACACCTCGCGCTTGCACGCGAGGAACTCATGCGACAACGCGAACTCCTCGAACGAGACGCCCTCAGGGCGCCCCACGCGAACCTCGGCGCTCACGCGGCTCGGCACGCCGGCGCGCGGATCGCCCGTCAGGACGTAGATGCGCTGCGCCATGCCGACGGCCTCGTCCACGTCGTGGGTGATGGTCAGCGTCGCCAGACGCAGCTCGCGGGCCATGTCGCAGTACCACGAGCGCATCTCCGCGCGCGTGATGGCGTCGAGCGCCGAGAAGGGCTCGTCCAGCAGCAGCACATCATTGCCCATCAGATAGGTCCGCAGGAACGCAGCGCGCTGGCGCATGCCGCCAGAGAGCTCGCTCGGCCAGCTGTCCTCGCACCCCTCCAGGCCGAAGCGCCCAAACAGAGGGCGGGCCTTGGCTCGCGCCTCTCCCACGCTCTCGCCAGAGAGGACCAACGGAAGGCACACGTTGTCGATGATGCGCTTGCTGGGAAGCAGCAGGTCCTTCTGGAGCATGTAGCTGACGTCCCCCGGCACGCCCGTCACGTCGCGCCCGTGCAGCAAGACGCTGCCCGCGCGCGGCCGCGTGAGCCCCGAGAGCGCATGCAAGATCGTCGTCTTGCCGCAGCCGGATCGGCCGACCAGGCAGACGGACTCCCCCACGCCCACATGAAGGCTCACGCCACGCACGACGGGAGCCTCGTCTCCGGACCATGCCAACGTGAGCCGGCGCGCCTCAAGCGCAGGCACCTCGTCCACGACGCCCCTCATTGTCGTCTCTTCCTTGCCCACTACTGCTCCAGATAGTCCATTGTCCAGCCTGCGCCCGTGTCGAGCTGCTTCTCGACGAGACCCTTCTCGTTAAGCCACAAGAAGTACCTCGCCCAGCGGTCCGCATCGATGACTCCCCACGTGGGCGCGTCCGCCTGGTACTGCCCCGCCAGGAACAGCGCACTCTGCTTCGCCAGGGCGGCGTCCATCTCGGGAACGGCGGCGCACAGGAGGTCAGCGCTTGCCTCCGGGTCCTTGATGGCGTCCTCGTAGCCGCGGCGTACCGCGCGCAGGAAAGCCTTCACCACGTCCGGGTTCTGCTGGGCATAGTCGCCGTTGGCCGCGATGACCGGGGTGTAGAAGTCGAACACGTCGTCCATGTCGCGAAAGTTGAAGTAGTTCACGTCGTAGCCCTGGAGCGCGGCGTTCTGGACCGCCCATCCCTCGTAGACCCAGACGGTGTCGAACATGTCGCCTCTCAGGCCGGCGACCTCGTCGTCCACGCTGTAGGGAACCATCTTCACCTTCGAGTAGTCACCGCCATCGTCCTCGACGATCTGCTTGATGGTCGCCTGCTCGATGGGCATGTCCCAGGTGGCGTACACGTGGTCGCACATGCCGCGCGCCGAAGTTATCCCATCGGCCTTGCGACTCATGATGCCCGAGGTGTTGTGCTGGATGATGGCCGCCACGGCGACGATTGGCACCGGGCTGTCCGAGGCTAGCACGTTGGCGATGTAGTCCTGGTAGCTCACGCCCAGCTGGGCCTCGCCGGAGCCGATCATGGCCTCGGCGGTGTCCTCAGCCGGCTGGACAATCTCAACCTCGAGCCCCTCGTCGGCAAAGTAGCCCTTCTGCTGGGCAACGTAGACCCCCGTGTGATTGGTGTTGGGGGTGTAGTCAAGGCAGAAGGTGAGCTTGGTCACCGAGTCCTTCCCAGACTTCGCGGACGTATCCGAGCCGCCGGTCGCACCCGAGTTGTCGTAGGCTCCGCAGCCCGCAAGGCCCAGCGCCGCGGCAAGCGCCGTGCCGCGCACGAACGCACGGCGAGAAATGCGCGAGCCACCCGCCCCGCAACCGCCTGCTCTAATGCCAGCCACCTGCTCGTTCCTAGTCTTCATGGTCGTTCCTTTCCGCCCGCTTCCAGGGCATGAGAGCGCGCTGCAGGAGGCTCACGAGCCCCATCAGCGCAAGGGAGAGTGCAGAGATGATCACAATCACCGCAAACATGCGGTCGTACGAGAAGGACTTGCGCACGCGCGTCATATACACGCCCAGGCCCGAGAAGCCACCCAGCCACTCGGCAATCACCGCACCCACGATCGCGTAGGTCGCGCTGATGCGCAGTCCGCTAAACAGATGGTCCATCGCCGCGGGCAGTTTGACCTGCCAGAAGATCTGCCAGCGCGTGGCCCGCATGGTGCGCATCAGGTCGATCATGTCGGGGTCGACCGACCTGAAGCCCGTCACCAGCGAGACGGTGACGGGAAAGAAGGTCGAGAGCACCACGAGCACGACCTTGGGCGCGAGCCCATAGCCAAACCACAGCACCAGCAGCGGAGCGATGGCCACCGTCGGGATGGTCTGCGACACCGTCATGAGCGGGTCCAGCGCCAGGGCGACGGTCTGGAACCGGTCCATGGCGACGGCCACCGCGAATCCCACGGCAACGCCGATGGCCAGGCCAAGGGCGGCCTCGACCAGCGTGGTCACGGCATGCGAGAAGAGCAGGCACCTATCGCCCGCGATAGCCGACAGCACCTGCGTGGGGCTGGGCAGCAGATAGTTGGGGACGAGTCCGACCACGACCGCCAGCTGCCACAGCACCAGCAGGGCCACGACGGTCAGGGCAGGAATCACGACACGGAGCGCGCGGCGGGACGTGCGCGCCACTACGCCACCACCGAGGAGTCTCCGCCCGCGAACTCGGAGTCGGTCTGGTGGTACTTCCCGATCTTGCGCTCGGTGGTCATGACTTCGCCCTCGGGGCGATAGCTGATCTTCACGTACGAGGCGCTCTCGGCGCATCCCGCAGCGGCACCCGCCTTGAGGCAAGTCTTGATAAGGTCCATGCACGCGTCAAAGTCGCCCTCGACGGTGGTCTCGAACGGGCCTACGTAGTAGTCGAGCCCTGAGGCATCGATTGCCGCGATCACCTCGTCGACGATGCGACACACCTCCTCGTCGGACCCCGCGTTCATGGGAAGGTACTGGATAGCAACGGAACAGTTCATCTTTCTCCTTCCAGGCACCAAAAAAGGCGCCACGACTTCGTAGGCGCCCGAACATGCGGTGCTCTGGTCCCTACGCCGGCATTACCCGGATCAGGTGGAGGGTCGGGCCCGCAATGGGACCCCTCTCAGCCGGCGTGCGCCAGCTCCCCTATCAGGTTGTAATGGTAGCGCAACGCGGCTTTGACGTCCACGTGCGTCGACCTCGCGCGCGAGAGCCGCGAAGCGGCTCCGCGTGTTAGCACGTATCCTTTCGAACGTGACCCCGCCTGCATGGCTGAAACGATATTGCCGCAAAGCACAAGGTCGAAACGACAAAGCTCTCGCAACAACTTGCTCTAAGCTGCTCTAAGCTGCTCGCCCACAGGACCTCCATCTATTAGAGGCAGCGCAGTCATTTCATATCTGACAACCGAACGGGAACACCCAACCGACTCGCCCCGTCCAGGTACGTATATATGCGCATACATCAGCGAAGCCGTCCAAAGATCAAAGCCCGTAGACCCCCTTCAGAAAGCTGGCCGCCTCGAGAATCCTTGGTCTCTCCTTGCGCCTCACAGTGCGTGCGTACCCATCGAGTCCATCGAGAAACTCGATCACATCGGCCACGATGGCATCGGGAAGGGCGCACGAGTCCCCGTCCGTTAGCAAATCAGAAAGACTTAAGACGTCTGAGCGATGCTTCGTGAGGTTTTTCCTCCTCACATGCTCACCGGCATCATGACGCCTATTCAGGTCCATATGGGCCCGCATCTTCAGCGGGATGATGTGGAGGACATCCGGCACGGGTACGCCATGCCTGTTGACGATTCCCTGGCGGACGAACTCGAAGTAGTTTTCATCAAGTAGGATGGCAGAGAGGCTCGAGAGGTCGCCGTCGAAGGGCATGGGGACAACTTCAACCCCCTCATCCACGGGCCATGGGGCTTTCGAGAACAGCTCTATCTCTGCGGGCAGCTTCGCCTCCGCACCGTCAACCTCTGCGGGCAGGGTGAACCGATAGTACCGCATGCTGCCATCCTCGCGGACGCCGCATGCGTAGCCTCCCGTGCGGACGAACGACCATAGCGCCCTCCCAAACGCCACGTCATCGGTGGCGGCCATGACCACCACGTCGAGGTCCTTCGTCGGGCGAAAGTCCTGCGGCGTCCCCTCGAAGAGCAGGCTGCATGCCCCGCCGCCTATGAGCACGTACTTGTCCTCGAAGCCAGCCATGGCGTCGCGGAACGCGTCTATCCCGGCCACTACCGACATATCTCCTCCCTCAGCTGGTCGACTGCGTCCGCCACCCGCACGTCATCCTCGTACCTGCCCTTAAGCGACAGGTAGAGGGACAGCGCGCCGACGGAACCAAGTCCCCCGATGGAGTGGGCTCGCAAATCAATCGGGAAGTCGTCCCAGTACCCCCACGCCTCGACCTCCGTCCCTTCCTCGTCCCACCAGGGGAGCTCAACGCCCGCATCGCCTAGAGAGGCCATCATCCCGGCCAAGCCCTCCTGGGGGATGGCGACGGTCGGATAGGCCTCGGCAACAGAGAGGTCACTCATCCGCCCTAGCGCCGAGAGGCCGGAGAGGCGCGCACCCACACCGCGAAGCTCGTCAGGACCGACTCCATACGAGATGCGGAAACGACGCGACACGGGAGACCTGAGATACGGCTCGAAACGGTCGAGGAGTGCCGCCTTTCCCATTCCGCTGGAGCAAAGCTTCGTCGAACGCCCCGCACGCCTCACCACCTCCGGGCATATCGCTTCGATCTCCGCCAGGTACTTGCTGACGCTCGACCGGCTCTTCCCCACCCTCTTTGAGAGCTCGCCCGCGCTTACGTCATCCCAGCCCCCCTCGATGAGGTTGACGACGACCCGCTGGGCCTGGGGGGAAAGCGGCGACGGCCTCCTCCCCCGCGATGCCTCCTGCACGACGAGGCCTGCGAACGGCAGGTAGGCATTCCTCTCGTCCTGGACGAACGGAATCTGCCTTGATGCGAGCCATTCCTTCTGCCAGTAGTCCAGCGACGGGCTGACTGCCACCACAGGTAGGTCGCACACCGAGCGAAGCGAGTCGATCGCCCCCTTCAACAACTTGAGGTCGGGCCTAGCTCTCGACCCGACAGCAACGAACCTCACATTCGAGGCGACGCCGTTGAGGGCGAACGTCCCCGTCTCGAGCTCGCGCGTATACATACGTGGCAGCGGGGGCACCTCCGCGTCACCGACGGGGTCAACGTAGAGGGCAAGTAGCTCTTCTGGCATATAGTCAAGCATGTCTGCTCCATCTCGATATTTCAACGTTATTTTACTTATAAAGTGAAATGCGCGTCAACCAACGAAACGAGCCGCCAAGACGACCGTCCAGTCCAATTGGCACGGCATTCCCTTGACCAACTGCGATCCGATAATCTAGCCACGGACATGTAGGGCACTGGGGCTCGGGGCTCCAGCGGTCTCCTTTGCAAATTGGCAATATCGGGCGTGCGCCAACAATCTTGATCAAGTTGAGCGACGCCATCAGATACATGAAAGCGATTGGCTCTTGTTACGCTGCGCCAACCGAGCCTTCCTCAGCGTCAGAGCATACCGTCCGCCGATTCGACGTTCCCTCGAAATGAGCGTTCTTTTGTCGGCTGGACCGATTTTTGGGAATCGGCTGGACTGCGCATAAAAACAGCCGCTCTACCTGCGGCTGAAATACATAGTCGAGTAATGCGCATTACCCAGATCAGGTTGGAGGGTCAGGGCCGCGATGGGCCCAATCTCAGCCGGCGTGCGCCAGCTCCCCTTTTCGGAACGTAATGTAGCACTCATTTCGCAAGGCACGGTCCAGGGTGCCCCGAGATTAACGGTGCGTTACCCCGCAACGCGCCGCCGTCTCCCACAATGAGTTAGCCTAATCTTACAAGCGTCGCGACAAGTAGCTTCGAGCGCCATCGCCGCCGCATTCGCCCCGAGGGCCAAGCGCTTCTCCCCTGGCGCTACTCGCAACGCTTCCTCTCGGGAAAGATCCACCAGCAGGAGACGACGGCGACCACGACGTAGGCCACCACGGGACAGAGGCCGCCGAAGAGGGCGGCAAGTGTGTACGTGAGCAGGCTGATGACGTTGCGCGCGCTCAAGCGGAACTCGCCCCTCTTGCCGGCCTCGCAGACAATGAGGTAGTACATGAGGTGGAAGGCGACGCAGGCGAGCGCCATGTCGGCGAAGTAGAGCGAGACCGGCACCCACGAGGTGGGATACGCGCCGACCCACGCCGTGGCGAACGGGATGAACGACATCACGAGCAGCCACACGTTGTTGCACCACAGGATGCCCAGGTTCACCTGCTCGGCGTCGTGCAGGATCTGGTGGTGGTTGACCCAGTAGATTGCCACGAACGCAAAGCTGAGTACGTAGCTCAGGATGGTCGGCGCCAGCGCAAGCAGGTCCGCTAGCCTGTCGCCCGAGGGAATGCTCAGCTCGAGCACCATGATGGTGATGACGATGGCAAGGACGCCGTCGCTGAACGCCTCGAGGCGGTTCTTATCCATGGGGTCCTCCTTACAACGAGCTGGTGGCCAAAGCAGGTCGGCGGCCAGTGCAGGCCGGCAGCTATATTAAGCCGGTGGTCTCGTCGAGACCGAGCGCGATGTTCATATTCTGCACCGCAGCGCCGGACGCGCCCTTGCCAAGGTTGTCGAACAGTGCCGTTACGGTGGTCTGGCGGTCGTTTCCGCACACCACGATGCGCAGCTCGTTGGTTCCGGCGAGCTCGTTAGCGTACAGGGTGGGCCCGTTCTGCCCCAGGGGAACGACGCTCACCAGGCGATGGCCGGCGTAGTGGTCCGCCAGGCAGGCGTGGACCTCGGCCGTGGAGGGCGAGCCGGAAAGCAGCTCGTTGCGCAGCATGACCGTGGTCGCCATGCCCTTGTAGTAGTCGTCGACCACAGGAAGAAACACGGGCTCGTCGGAGAGCCCGCAGACCTTCTGCATCTCGGGCAGGTGCTTGTGGGCGAGCGTCAGGCCGTAGATGCCCGGGGCGTCAAAGCTCGCGGGGCGCCCCTCCTGCTCGTAGGCGGCGATCATGCGCTTGCCGCCGCCCGAGTAGCCCGTCAGCGAGAAGCAGGTGAGCGGATAGTCTGCGGGAAGGGTCCCCGCCTGGACGAGCGGCGCCACGCAGGAGATGAAGCCCGTGGCGTGGCAGCCGGGATTCGCGATGTGCCTCGAGGCGGCAATGGCGGCGCGCTGCGCGGAGCTCAGCTCGGGAAAGCCGTACGTCCAGCCGTCGGCGGTGCGGTGCGCCGTAGATGCGTCAATCACGCGGACGTCAGGGTTCTCGATGAGCGAGACGGCCTCGCGCGCGGCATCGTCCGGAAGGCACAGGAACACGACGTCCGCCTCATTCAGGAAGCGGCGTCGCTCCCCAATATCGTGGCGCTTCTCATTGGAAATTCGCAGGAGCTCGAGGTCGTCGCGCGCGCCGATGCGCTCGAAGATCTGCAGCCCCGTCGTCCCGCTCTGCCCGTCGATGTACACCTTCGCCTTGGCCATGGGGCCTCCCGTCTCGAAGCGGCTCGTTTCGCCCATTCTAGGGCGCCAGGCGGCCACCCGGAGCAAGCGGATTCATCCCGAAACATGGCACCGGCGCCCCTACCTCGCGTTCCGAAGAAATGAGTCAGGTTTGAAAACAAACGGAGAAAATCGTTGCATCCTCCGTTCGCTAAAGTATTCTTCAGATTCACATACGCGGTATAAGTGCATATTCGATACTGTAGATGCAATAACGGAGATGTTCTACGAGTATGGAAATACATATTAGTTTCTGGAGTCAGACAATCCCGGCGAGAATCGCCTCCCTACGTGGCAGAGACCCGCGACGACGATCCTAACGACCTTCGGCCGGTCGGCCAGAGTGCACGGCCTGGCCCGGCCGCAACACGTAACAGGACAGCGCAGTACCACAACGGAATCGAGACTCCATGGGCAGCTACTCCACAATAACCGTACCGCCAACCATAACCGACCCCGCCTCCTTCGGGTTCGCCAGCTGCGAGGGCGGCGTCTGCGCCGCAGCGGGAATCAAGGCGGCAGGCGTGCACGCGAACTTCCGCCGCAACCCCAACTTGAAGGACCTAGCGCTCGTCGTCGCAGATGAGACCTGCGTCTGCGCGACGACCTTCACCAAGAATCGCTTCTGCTCCGCACCGGTCCAGGTCTCGCGTCAGCGCGCGGCATCCGGCCACGCGCGAGCGATCGTCCTCAACTCGGGCAATGCCAACGCCGCCACCGGCGAGCAAGGCCTCGAGGTCGCCCGCGCCTCCGCAGAGATCGTCGCGCGGGAGGTCGGCTGCGACGCAGAGGAGGTGCTCCTGGCATCGACGGGCGTCATCGGCAAGCCGATGAAGCTCGAGCTCTTTCAGAGGGGCGTCCCCGCAGCGGCGGCAAGGCTCGACCACTCCCCCAAGGCGTCGCACGACGCGGCCTGCGCGATCATGACGCGCGACACCGTGCCCAAGGAGACCTCGATGGTCGGCGAGGTCTTCTGCGGCAAGGGTGGCGAGCCGGTAACCGTCCACGTGGGCGGCATCGTGAAGGGCTCGGGCATGATCGAGCCGAACATGGCGACCATGCTCTGCGTCCTCTCCACCGACGCGGCACTCACCGTCGAGGCGGCGCAGGCGGCGCTCTCCGCCGCAGTCAACGTGACCTACAACAAGGTCACCGTCGACTCGGACACCTCCACCAACGACTCCTGCTTCCTTTTGGCCACGGGCGCGGCAGGCGTAGAGCCCATCGAGGTGGGTACGCCCGCCTTCGAGCAGCTTGCGGCAGCGGTGCGCTGCGCCTGCGAGGACCTCGCCCGCAAGATCGCCGCGGACGGCGAGGGCGCGACCAAGCTCGTGACCGTCGACGTCGTGGGCGCCAAGACCGAGAAGGACGCGGACACCGTGGCCCGCGCCATCGCGAACTCGCCCCTGGTCAAGACCGCCATCTTCGGCCACGACGCCAACTGGGGCCGCATCGCCGGAGCTGCCGGCAAGTGCGGCGTCGAGTTCGACCAGTCGGACGTCGACATCGACTTCATGGGCGTACCCGTGTGTAGGGGCGGCCTCACCGTCCCCATGGACGAGGACGACATGCTGCGGCGCTTCGAGGAGCCCGAGATCACCATTGCCGTCGACCTGGGCATGGGCAAGGAGAGCGCGCGCATCTGGACCTGCGACCTCACCCACGACTACGTGGCCATCAACGGCGCCTACCGCAAGTAGCGCCGCGCGCAATACGACGGCAGACCACCCACCAAGGAGGAATACATGCGCAAGCATGCGGCACAGGAGCGCGCGAAGGCGCTCACGAAGGCAGAGGTCCTGGTCGAGGCCCTGCCCTGGATCCACAAGCACAGCGGGAGGACCATCGTCGTCAAGTATGGCGGGGCCGCCATGGAGGACGAGGAGCTCATGCGCCAGGTTGTCGGAGACCTCGAGCTGCTCAAGCTCGTGGGCATGCGCGTGGTGCTCGTGCACGGCGGCGGCAAGGCCATCAATAGCCTCCTGGGCGACCTTCAACTTCCCGTCGCCTTCAAGAACGGGCTGCGCGTCACCGACGACGCGACCATGGAGGTCGTTCAGATGGCGCTCATCGGCAAGGTCAACCAGCAACTGGTCTGGGAGCTCAACCGCTACGGCAACGTCGCCATAGGCGTATCTGGCGCCGACGGCAAGACCTTCGTCGCCCGCCAGGCCGACCCCGAGCTCGGGCGCGTCGGCGAGGTCGAGAGCGTGAACACCCATCTGATCGAGGCCATCCTCAACGACGGTTACATGCCCGTCGTCGCGAGCGTGGGCTCGGGCGAGGACGGCTTCTACAACATCAACGCCGACGTCGCCGCAAGCAAGGTCGCACAGGCGCTCGGTGCGCACACCATCGTCTACCTGACCGACGTCGACGGGCTCTACGGCGACCGGTCGGACGAGAACAGCCTGGTAGCAACGATGACCAAGGCCGAGGCACACGAACTTCTCGACAGTGGGACGCTCGAGTCGGGCATGATCCCCAAGATGCGCTCCATCGTCGAGGCACTCGACTCGGGCGTGAGCGACGTGCGCATCCTGAACGGGACCTTCCCGCACGCGCTGCTGCTCGAGATCTTCACCAACGAGGACGTGGGCACGATGTTCGTGCAGGGAGAGGAGTAACCATGGACCAGAGGAACGCAGCGGGCGCAGGCTCCTTCGAGACGGCCAAGGCGCTCGACGACACGTACGTAATGAACACCTACGGTCGCCTTCCCGTCGAGTTCGTCAGGGGCTCGGGGGCGGAGCTCGCAGACAGCGCCGGCAAGACCTACCTGGACTTCCTGGGAGGCATCGGCGCAGCGAGCCTGGGCCACGCCAACCCCGTGGTGGCGAGGGCCGTAAAGGACCAGCTCGACCGCGTGTGGCAGGTCGGCAACTACTTCTACGTCGAGAACCGCGGCGAGCTCGCGCAGGCGCTCTCGGAGCTGCTCTCGACCACGACCGACGAGGTCGGGCATCCGACGGGCTCCACGGGCAGCACGTGGAAGACCTTCTTCAGCAACTCCGGTGCCGAATCGAACGAGGGTGCCATCAAGGTGGCACGCCGCTGGGGCGAGCGCAAGCTTGACGGGGCCGCGACCATCGTCACGGCGCGCAAGAGCTTCCACGGCCGTACGCTCGCCACGCTTGCGGCGACGGGGCAGGACGTGTTCCACAAGAGCTTCAGGCCCCTGCCCGAGGGGTTCTGCTCGGTCCCCCTGAACGACCTCGCGGCGCTCGACCAGGCGCTGGGCTCGACCAGCGCCTGCGCCGTCATGCTCGAGTGCGTCCAGGGCGAGGGCGGCGTCTGGCCGGCCGACCCCGACTACCTGCGCGGAGTTCGCGAGCTCTGCGACGGCCACGGCGTCCTGCTGGTGATCGACGAGGTCCAGACGGGCTTCTTCCGCTGCGGAGCGCCGTTCTCGTACCAGCTCGCGGGCATCGAGCCGGACGTCGTGAGCATGGCCAAGGGCATCGGCGGAGGCTTCCCCATGGGCGCAGTCGCCGCAAGGGAGAAGTGCGCAGACCTCCTGGCCCCGGGCGACCACGGCTCCACGTTCGGCGGCAACGCGCTTGCGGCCGCCGCAGGAAGGGCAACGCTCCAGCAGATGGCCGAGCTGGACATCGGCGAGCACGTCATCGAGGTTGGCGCGCACCTGGCGGAGCGCCTCGCCAAGCTCCCCCACGTGAGCGAGGTCCGTGGGCACGGCCTGATGCGCGGGGCCCAGCTCGACGTGCCCATCGCCACGCCGATCGTCGAGCGCGGGCTCGAGCGCGGGCTCGTGCTCAACCACATCGGCGACTCCATCCTGCGCTTCCTGCCTCCGCTGGTCATCACCAGCGAGCAGATCGACGCCGCGATGGACGAGCTCGAGAGACTCATCGGTCAGATGGCCTAGATTCGTCCGCGAGCGGGGTCGGCGCATCCGTGTCGGTCCCGCTTTTGTAACCCGTCTGTTAACGCACTTGCCAAATTGTCAACGCTTGTCATACTTACCCACAAGCCACGGCCCCCTTTGGAGGATCACACCATGACCAAGAGCCCCGACATGCTCTCTTGCGCCGCGCCCGTGCGCTGCGCCGGTCGATGGTGGCACGGCGAGGCCTGATTCGGGGTACTGAGGCTGTCGCCATCGCGCGCGTAGGGCCCTTGGTATTCCGAGGGCTTTTTTCATGCCGCGCGGGCGTGGCGCCCGATTCCAGCACTTCTCCTTTACGTCTTCGCGGCATGCGGCACGAAAAATCGCGCGCAACCCATCACGGCAGCCCGCCGACGACGAAAGGAACGATCATGGCACAGACGACTCCCTACCGCACCTACCTCGACGAGGACCAGATTCCCACCGCCTGGTACAACCTGCGCGCAGACATGCCCACCAAGCCCGAGCCCATGCGCCTGCCCGACGGCACCGTGGCGCAGTTCGAGCACATCGCGCCCGTCTTCGCAGACGAGCTCGTCCGCCAGGAGCTTGACGACCAGACGGCCTTCTTCGAGATTCCCGCAGGCGTGCGCGAGATGTACAAGGTCTACCGACCGAGCCCGCTCTGTCGCGCCTACAACCTAGAGCGCGCGCTCGGGACGCCCGCGAGGATCTACTACAAGTTCGAGGGCAACAACACCAGCGGATCGCACAAGCTCAACTCGGCGCTCGCGCAGGCCTACTACGCCCACGAGCAGGGCCTCACGACCATCACCACCGAGACCGGCGCCGGCCAGTGGGGCACGGCCCTCTCCGAGGCGGCCGCGCACTACGGCCTGGACTGCGACGTCTTCATGGTCCGCGCGAGCTACGAGCAGAAGCCCTTCCGCCGCAGCGTGATGCAGACCTTCGGTGCCAACGTCACCCCCTCGCCCTCGCAGGAGACCGAGATCGGCCGCAAGATGTACGCCAACGAGGCCAACCGCTCCGGCTCGCTCGGAACCGCGATATCCGAGGCCGTCGAGCGCGCGCTGCACGTACCCGAGAACCGCGGTCGCTACCAGCTGGGCTCCGTCCTCAACCAGGTCGTGCTGCACCAGTCCGTCATCGGCCTCGAGAGCTACACGGCACTCGAGCGCCTGGGCGAGTACCCCGACGTCGTGGTCGGCTGCGCAGGCGGCGGCTCGAACCTGGGCGGGCTCATCGCGCCGTTCATGCGCGACAAGCTCGACGGCACGCACCCCGACACCCGCTTCATCGCGGTCGAGCCCAAGAGCTGCCCGAGCCTCACCCGCGGCCGCTTTGCCTACGACTTCGCCGACACGGGCCAGACCTGCCCGCTCGTGAAGATGTACACCCTGGGCAACGGCTTCATCCCCAGCCCCGACCACGCGGGCGGCCTTCGCTACCACGGCATGAGCCCCATCATCAGCCAGCTCAGGCACGACGGCCACCTAGATGCCGTCGCAGTGGCCCAGACGGAGGTCTTCGCGGCGGCCGAGCGGTTCGCGAAGCTCGAGACCATCCTCCCCGCCCCCGAGAGCAGCCACGCCATCAAGGTCGCGATCGACGAGGCGCTCAAGGCAAAGGAGAGCGGAGAAGAGAAGGTCATCCTCTTCGGCCTCACCGGCACCGGCTACTTCGACATGACCGCCTACGAGTCCTTCAACAACAAAACGATGGTGGACCACGTGCCCAGCGACGAGGAGCTCGAGGCGGGCTTCTCGACCATCCCCGCCATCCCCGGCGTCCAGGCTGCCGGAGGCCTTCCCCTGGAATAGCGAGCGCGTCAACAGGAACTGGCATTAGGCAAGCGGACGGCGTCACCCCCCCAGGGTGGCGCCGTTCCTCGTGTACGAGGCGGGCATTTTGCTCCCAGGCGGCCTCTTGTCTTGCCGATTTAATACCAGTAACTGAAATACTAATGGTTATGACAAATCGAATTAACCAAGGCGACACGTCGGGACAACCCAGCCCCGCATATCCTAAGGCACAATCGGTGAGCAAGAAACATGCCGTTTTTAGTGCAACGAAGGCGTGGTGATTGGACGAATGGGCAAGTTTTCCCGACAAGCGCACGACCCCTAACTTAACGCTGACACTATTTAGGATTTGTGCAATCATGCGATTGTGCGAATGAACTTGGTCTGTGGTTGCAACCAGTCTTACGCCTCTCGAGGGCAACGAAAAGAGAGGGCTGGGTCAGATGGCAGGTCGTCGCGCCGGAACCTTGCGCGGAACGATTCCGGCATCTTGGGCAGGGGACCATCCGAGCCGCAAGGCCTCGTTCCAGGGGACGAGAGAATGGAGCAGCGAATGTCCGAACCAAACATCTACCTCACCAGAATCGACAACAGGCTCATCCACGGCCAGGTGGGCGTCACGTGGACGCGCACCCTGGGCGTCAACCTCATCCTCGTCGCCGACGACGAGGCGGCCCACGACGAGGTCGTGCAGGAGATCATGAGCATGACCCTGCAGACCGCGGGCGTAGGCGTCAGGTTCTGGACGGTCGAGAAGACCATATCGACCATCCACAAGGCGGCGCCGAGCCAGAAGATCTTCATCGTCGTCAGGACGCCCCGCCAGGTGCGCCAGCTCGTCGAGGGCGGGGTCCCCATCAAGGAGCTCAACGTCGGCAACATGCACTTCTCGGAGGGCAAGCGCGCAATCACGAAGAAGGTCTACGTCGACGACCAAGACCTCGAGGACTTCAAGGCCATCGAGGACGCCGGGGTCGACGTCTACATCCAGGACGTTCCGGGTGCCGCGAAGGAGCGCATCCGTTACGACGTTTAGTTCCACGCAGGCAGTTCCAGAAAGAAGGAGGTACGAGCATGCCAGTCACGCTCGAGCAGGGATTGGCCCTCACCTTGATGGCCATCATCTGCGGAATTGACTTCTGGCTTGAGGGCTTCTACATCTTCAGGCCAATCATCGTCTCGTCGGTCACCGGACTGATCCTGGGTGACCCCACGACGGGAATCATCTGCGGCGGCATCACCGAGCTCGCGTTCGCGGGCCTCACGCCCGCCGGCGGCACTCAGCCGCCCAACCCGGTCCTGGCAGGAGTGATGTCGGTCGTCATCGCGCACACGACGGGGACCGAGCCCGCGGCCGCGATGTCGCTCTCGCTTCCGTTCAGCTTCCTCATGCAGTACGTGATCCTGCTCTGCTACTCGGCGTTCTCGTTCTTCATGGGACCGACCGACGCGGCGGCCAAGAGCGGTGACACGGCCGGCGTCGTGAGGGTGAACGTCATCTGCACGGCAATCGTGGCCCTTCTCTACGGCATCGTCGTCTTCCTGTGCGCCTACGTCGCCCAGGACGCGATGAAGACGCTCGTCGAGAACCTGCCCGAGTGGCTCGCGCACGGCTTCGCGGTCACCGGCGGCGTGCTTCCCGCAATCGGCTTCGCGATGCTCCTGAACGTCATGTTCACCGTCGAGTTCCTGCCGTTCCTCCTGATCGGATTCGTCATGGCATCGTTCCTGAACTTCTCGAACCTGCTGCCCGTGGCCATCGTCGGCCTCGCCCTCGCGCTGTTCGTGTACACGATCGACGACAGCCACGACAAGGCGATAAAGGCAGCGCTCGCAACGGCACGTCAGAGCTTTGGTGGGGAGGATGAGGAAGATGGCATCTAGCGAGAAGAGGCTCGTGGAGGACTCCCCCGCCAAGGAGGAGGGCAAGGTCCTCACGCACGCAGACATCACGAAGATGGCGTACAGGACGGTCTTCCTGCAGGCGTCATTCAACTACGAGAGGATGCAGGCCGGCGGCTGGCTGCTCACCATGCTGCCCTACCTCAAGCGCATCTACAAGGACGACCCGCAGGGACTCGCCGACGCAATGTCGGACAACCTCGAGTTCATCAACACGAGCCCGCACGTCGTCGGCTTCCTCAACGGCCTGCTCCTCGCGATGGAGGAGGCTCACCAGCCCCGCAGCACCATCAGGAGCATCAAGGTGGCCCTCTTCCCGCCGATCGCGGGAATCGGCGACGCCATCTTCTGGTTCACGCTCCTGCCCATCCTGGCAGGCATCTGCTCGTCGATGGCCATGGAGGGAAGCCCCGTCGGCCCGGTCCTGTTCTTCCTGGTCTACCTTGCCCTCTTCCTCGTCAGGCCGCTGTGGGCCCACATGGGATACGGTCTGGGCGTCAAGGCCATCGGAAAGCTCAGGGAGGCATCCGCCAAGGTCGGCAAGGCGGCGACCGTGCTGGGCTGCACCGTGCTGGGCGGCCTCATTGCTTCGTACGTGAGCATCAGCATCCAGACCGTCGCGACCATCAACGAGGGCGCGAGCGTGGCCATCCAGACCGACGTGCTGGACAAGATCTTCCCCAACATGCTGTCCTTCGGCTACGTCTTCCTCATGTACTACTTCATCAAGAAGCGCCAGGCCAACCCGGTCGTCCTCATCCTGGTGACCTTCGCGCTCAGCATCCTGCTTTCGTTCTTCGGCATCCTGTAGGGAGACAGGAAGAATAGAGCGGCTCTCGCCTGGGCGAGAAGAGCAAGGCGGCACCGGCCGGATGGTCGGTGCCGCCTTTGGCATATGGGTTCGCGTCGAGCGCGGGCCGCGATTACTTGTTCGAGAGCACGACGCTGCGAGAGGTGACGTAGGTCACGACGAAGTACGCGCAGTAGACGCCGATGAGGGCAACCACGAAGGGCACGAGGGCGACATCGAACGAGCGGATGCCGGTCTCCTCCACGACGAGCCCGACCTGCCCCAGGGCCACGAGGGAGTGGCAGCCCGCAATGACCAGGGGAATGAGGAAGAACGCCAGGCTCTGGACGAAGAGCGACTTGGACATCATGGACCTAGAGCAACCCAGCTCTGAGAGGACACGGTAGTTCTGGGCGGAGTCGGCGCAACCGGAGAGCTGCTGGATCGCCAGGATGGCCGCCACGGCGATGACGAGCACGAAGCCGATGTAGACGGCGAGGTACGCGATGATGCCGCTCAGGCCCATCGCGGCTTCCAACTGACCGGTGAACGTCACGAACTCGTGGCCCGTGTAGAAGTTGGTGCCGGAATCGGTCTCGTCGATCACGTCCGTCAGGGCCTCATCGGCCTTGGCTCCCCAGTCGTCTCCCGCTTTTGCATCCACGTTGTAGCGGCACGAGAGCGAGGAGCCGGCTGCCCGGGCGCCTTCGAGGAGGTTGTCGGGGACGACGACGATGCCCGTGTTGAAGACCGCGCCGCACATCGCGGCCGACCTGTCCACGAGAGGTTCGGACTCGACGGGGGTAAGCACTTCTCCCCCGACGGTGAAGGTGAGGCCCGAGGCGAGGGCGGAGCGGTAGAAATCCTTCAGCGTGTTGGAGCCATTCGAGGTGAGGATGTAGCCGCTCTGGCCAAGCGAGACCTCGGGCAGGCCCAGGTAGCGACGCTGGGCATTGAACTCGGACTCCTTGACGAACCAGATTGGGTAGTCGCCGAAGGTGAAGCTCGAGTAGTCGACGCCGGGTACGGGCAGGCCCGTGGAGTTCGCGACGTCGGCGACCGTGACGGCCCCGGTCTCGGGGAGGCTCTCGTAGTACGACATGCGCAGGACCGTGTCGGAGACGTCAGAGACGCTCATGCCACGCGACGCCAGCATCGCGTCGATGTCGGGAGTGGCGGGGGCGCCTGCGGGAGGAGTGCCCTGGGGGTCGCTCCTGACGTTGAAGTAGAGGTCGACTGGCATGTTCTGGCGGATCGCCTCCATCGCGGACTGGCAGATAGCGAGGCCACCGGTCATGCTGGTGATCGCGAGGAACAGCACCATGGAGACAACCGCCATAGAGGCGGAGACCGTGTTCACGCGAGAGGAAATCTGCCTCAGCGTGAATGTGTTGATGCCCCGCAGGTACGATCCGCGGAACGCCTTGCCCACGTAGAGCAGCAGGCCCGAGAGGGCGAAGCAGAGCGCTACGGTGCCCACGGTGACCATGAGCGTGGTGACGCCGAAGGCGGGCATCTCGTCTCCGCCGCCGACGGGAAGGCCGTCGTGAATGAGCCTGACGTACGACCAGCCGATGAGGCCGATCCCGATGACGCCCAGGACGATGCTCGCGGGCAGGCTGCGCACGCGCGAACTCTCGTTCTGGCGATGGGCGCCCATGAGGTCGATCAGCTTGACCTTGCGCAGGGCACGCAGGTTGAACAGCAGCGTGACCGCGAAAATCAGAAGGAAGCAGAAGAGCGTGAAGAGGGCCGCGTCGGTCGAGAACATGAAGCTGAAGTTGGTCACGCAGTCGTTGAACAGCGCCGCGGTGACGAAGACCAGCAGCTGCGACAGAAGGACGCCCAGGCCCAGGCCGACCAAGAACGACAGGGCCGACGCGGCGATGGTCTCGAAGAAGAGGATGAGGGACACCTGCCCCCTCGTGCAGCCAAGAAGCTGGTACAGGCCGAGCTCGCGCTTCCTGCGGCGCACCAGGTAGTTGTTGGCGTAGACCATGAGGAAGCCCAGCACGCACGCAAGGAAGACCGTCACGTAGCGTATGAGTATCCCGATGGACTTCACCATCTCGCGCGTGTCCTTCGAGAGGAAGCCCGCCTGGTTCGCGATGGTGTTGAACGCGTAGAACACGCAGACGCCCAGGACGAGCGTCACGAAGTAGACGGCATAGTCGCGCACGGACTTGCGGACGTTGCCCAGGGCAATCTTAAAGAGCATCGTCCATACCTCCCCCGATAGTGGCAACGACGCCCATGATCTGCGAGAAGAACTCCTTGCGCGACTGGTTGCCGTGGCGGAGCTCGGTAAAGATCCGACCGTCGCGGATGAACAGGACGCGCTGGCAGTAGCTCGCCGCAAAACTGTCGTGCGTGACCATAATGATGGTCGAGTTCAGCTGCTTGTTGAGGGCGTCGAAGCGCTCGAGCAGGAGTTTGGAGTTCTTGGAGTCGAGAGCTCCGGTGGGCTCGTCGGCCAAAACGAGCGTGGGATTTCCCACCATGGCGCGACAGGCTGCGACGCGCTGCTTCTGGCCACCGGAGACCTGGTAGGGGAACTTGTCGAGCACCTCGCTCACGCCGAGGGCGCGCGCCATGGCCTCGATGCGCTGGTCTATCTGCGGCACGGGGACGCGGGCGATGGAGAGGGGCAGGGCAACGTTCTCGCGGCAGGTCAGGGTGTCGAGGAGGTTGGAGTCCTGGAAGACGAAGCCAAGCTGCTCGCGGCGGAACTTGGCGAGGTCGCGCGACCTCATCTTCGTGACGTCGACACCACCCACGCTCACGACGCCCGACGTGGGACGGTCGATGGTGGCAATGCAGTTGAGCAGCGTGGTCTTGCCGGAACCGGAGGGTCCCATGATGGCGACGAACTCGCCGCGGTCCACGTCGAAGCTGACTCCGTCGAGAGCGCGCGTGGTGCTTCCGCGCTTGCCGCCGTACACCTTCTGGACGTCGGCCACTCGCAATGCGTTTGTCATCGTTAAAGCCTTTCTGATGTCGGTAGTTCCAGATGGCACGACATCATGATGCACGGAAGCGCGGCACGCTGCCATCGATGCTCCTTACGCCTTGGTGACACTTTTGTAAGGAAGCGTCTCCGCAGGTGAAAGGCACCGAGAATGCCAGCCTAGTCCAAGTAGTCCACGTAGTGGGACCTGTCGGCGGGAAAGGCCAGCGTGACGCGCGTCCACGAGCCGGGCTCCGACTCGATCGAGACGCCCAGTCCCATCTTGCCGCAGAGGCGCCTGGTCAGGAACAGGCCCAGACCCGTCGACTTGCTCTGTCCGCCCAGGCGACCGTTCTTGCCCACGAAGCCCTTGTCGAACACCCGCGGAAGGTCCTGGGGCTCGATGCCCAGTCCGTTGTCCTCCACGCGCAGAAGGACCAACTCCCTCGCCTCGCCGACTGAGTCGCGCGAGGCGAGGAGCCTCAGGCTCGGCGTACGGCTCGAGCCCTCCGGGGCACGGTACTTGGCCGCGTTCTCGAACAGCTGTCCCAGGATGAACGCAACCCACTTGGGATCGGCGAAGACCGGGACGTCAAGCCCTTCTCGCTCGACGGACATGCCCGCGTCGATAAGGGTGCGCGCATGGGCGCGCAGCGCATCCGAGACGATGTCCCGGAGCATGACCTCGCGGATGGAGTAGTCGCGGTCGACGGTGGCGGAACGGGCGTAGAAGAGCGCCTGCTCGACGTAGCCGTCGATGCGGATGAGCTCGCGGGATATGTCGGAGGAGACCTTGCCGGGGTTGTTGTCGACGATGAGGCGGGCGGCAGCTATGGGGGTCTTGGCCTCGTGCACCCAGGCCTCGATATACTCGCGGTACTCCGAGGCCTCCCTCATCGCGGACGTTGCGCGGGCGTAGCCCTCGCGCGAGACGGCGTCGAGCGCCTGCCAGCAGACCTTGCCCTCGGCAAAGCCAGGCTCCTCCACGAGGTCGCTCACCGCAAGGGCGTCGTCCGCCGCGTCGCCTACCGCGCGCGAAACCGAGCGCCAGAAGTCGGAACGCCTGCCGTAGTCGAGCACGAGCCCGAAGACCAGCGCGGCCAGCATGAGGGCGAGGACCAGGACGCGCACGTCCCTCTCGACCCCAACGCCCACGAGCACCACCCAGACCAGGAAGGCCGATAAGAGCGTGGGAACGACCATGAGAGTCCTGTCGCCCAGGTATCGGAAGAATCCCCAGCGCATGCTACACCGAGTAGCCCTGGCCGCGGTGTGTGACCAGATAGTCGGTGACGCCCAGTCTGGCGATCTTCTGGCGCAGGCGGTTCACGTTGACCGTGAGGGTGTTGTCGTCCACGAAGGCCCCGGAGTCCCAGAGCTCCTCCATCAGGGTCTCGCGCGGGACGATGGTCCCGCCAGCGCGCATGAGGGTGCAGAGTATGCGCAGCTCGTTCTTGGTGAGCTCGACGCTCTGGCCGTTCGCGCTTGCAAGCGAGCGCAAGGCGTCCACGCTCAGGCAACCGCTGGTGAGGACGGCGCCAGACATGCCGCCGGCACGGCGCAGCAGCGCGTCGATGCGCGCCAGGAGCACGTGGCTGCTGTAGGGCTTGGCCACGAAGTCGTCGGCGCCCAGCGTCATGCACATGACCTCGTCGACCTCGCCGGTGCGGCTGGTGACGACGATGATGGGGACGTCGGAGCGCGATCGGAGCTCCCGGCAGACCAGGGTCCCGTCCACGCAGGGAAGGTTGAGGTCAAGAAGGACCAGGTCGGGCGAGAAGGACAGTGTCGAGGCCGCGACATCCTCGGTCACGTCGACGGCGACGGCCTCGTGTCCGTTCTTCTGGAGCAGCTCCGCAAGGGCAGCGCGAATGGGCTCGTCATCCTCTACTATCGCGATGCGCGCCATGGTCCTCCCGTCAGTCGCCTGTTCGCAGCAATTATGGCACAGCGCGCAGGCGCGGCAAGGCGCGGGACGGGACGATCCGATGCTGCCGTCAGAGCGCCTTGCCCTTCCTGCCGTCATGCGGGAATCCGTCCATGCAGTAGTGGCGGTAGTACGAGGCGAGGTCGTCTCCGAACACGGCACGCAGGTCGGCGTTGTTGGCGCGGTAGTAGTTGACGTCGAAGTTGCGGCTCGCCGTCCTGCCCTCCGCCATGCCGTACTGCACGAAGTGCTGAAGGGCCTTGCCGTCATCGCCCTGTGCGTAGGTGCGGACGTCGGGGTTCATCTGGAGGTAGTAGCGTGCGTCGAAGACCAGGCCGTAGTCGAAGCCGTCGTAGCGCGTGCCGGTGTTGGCGGCCACGCGGCTGGTGAGCTTGGAAAGGCTCTGGTCGAACCAGGCCATGCGGTTCGAGAGCCAGTCCTTCAGGTACAGCACGTTGTCCTGCCACGTCGCCAGGGGCTTCATGGTGTTGCCAAAGTGGCTCAGGCCAAAGACGACCTCGTTCATGCGTTGGGACGCGGCAATCTCGCTCTGATAGCTCGAGATGCTGCGCAGGATCCCGGACGGACCCTTGGCGTCACCCGCGCCCAGGAGCACGTCTGCGACGAGCGGCCTGAGCTCCTGGGTGTAGAGCGTTCGCACCCGCGCCATGATCGTGGGGTTGCTCACCACCCACTCGCCACTCAGCAGGACGAGGTTCTGGTAGGAGCCGAACGCCGAGTCGCCCAGGTCGGTGCGGATGCCGTAGGCGCCGTCGAAGTCCCACAGGGGCGAGGCGACGAGGACGTTGCCGGAGCCCGTGGAGTCGGACGCCTTGTAGAAGTAGGTCGACGAGCAGAACGCGTCGATGTTCTTGGTGAACTCGCTCACCAGATAGGTCCTGGCAAGGGAGTCAAGTTCGAACGAGAAGCCCTCTCCCAGGTTGAACCTGCCGGCGGAAGCATTGTTGATGGCCTCCTGGACGGCCTCGCTGATGTAGCGCACGACGTTCTGCGAGGCGACCTCGGGACTCTTTACCACGAAGGTGCCGACGCTCGTGTCGAACCAGCACTTCTCGTTCTTGCCGTAGGCGGAGTCGATCTCGAGCAAGTAGCCGCCCGTGATGTCATCGGGATCGGCCACGCCCTGGGCGTAGTGGTACTCGTATCCGTACTTGTTCTTGGCGCTGGCAATCGGGGCGGCGTCGAGGTCAAGCGAGCCGTTGGCCTTCTCGATGGCCTTCTCGAGGTCGTCGATCTCGACGCGGCCGTCACCAATCTCGACCTTCTCGCACAGGACGTAGGTGCCGCGGTACTCGCCGTCGTAGTAGAGGTCGACGGGCTTGCTTTGCACCCCGACCATTCCCAGCTCGAGGGCAAGGTCGTACGAGATGGTGTTGTGCAGCAGCGTGGCATCGTCGGCGTTGGCAAGGAGGACCCACTTCTTCGCCTTGTTTGACTTGTCGCCGGTCTGCAGCAGGTCGGCCTTCTTGCTCAGCTTGACCTGGTAGGGTTTCTTGTCGCTGAAGGCCCAGGTTGAGTTGCCGCGCCCCTTGATGGTCGAGGCCTTGTCGCTCGCGGGGTCGTCCTCGTCGTAGACGACCTTGCCCTTAGCCGTGACCAGCCGGACCGAGACGGAGGCGCTGGTCGCGTGCGACGGGGACCCGTCGACGTAGGGACGCCCCTCCCCGTCGAGGTCGGCACTGCTTACGAAGAGCGCGTCGATGTTGGCGGAGCGCATGACCACGAGCGGGAACGCATAGCCCTTCTCGCCCACGCGCATGCTCAGGCTGAGCCTGCCGTCGGAGCCAAAGGAGCCCAGGGCATCCAGGCCGACCTCCGCGCCCGGCGCGACCTCGAGCCAGCCACCCCTCCCCTTCAGCTGGACCGTGCCCGCCCCGCAGCCCGGCAGGAAGGCGCTCAGGCGGACCGAGTCGCCCGCGAAGCTGGGAAGGAAGAGGTAGGTGACATTGTCCTTGACGGTCGAGACGACGCTGCGCGCCTCACCGGTCTTGGTGCTGACCTCGGCCACAAGATAGGCAGAGCGCTCGGCGTCGGCCGTGTCGAGCGCATACCACGCGACGCCCTCGAGCTGCCAGCCGCTGGCCTTCAGGCTCTGGTGCTCGAAGAGGCTCTGCGTGAAGTTGTGCGAGCCCACGGTCGCGTAGGGGTTGTACTCGCGGTAGACGGCAAGTCCGTCGGCACCGGCGGAGCGCCAGCCGACTCCCTCGTAGTTCCAGCCGGCGTCGCGGAGCATGTCGCGCTCGGCAGACGAGAGCGTGAAGTGGTGGTCGCCGGTAAAGGGGTTGTACAGGCGATAGACCGCATCGCCCTCCTCGGGCGCGACCCAGCCGACGCCCTCGTAGCTCCAGCCGATGCCGTGAAGGTGGTCGCGCTCGAGGGTGCTGGCAGTATAGAAGTGCTCGCCCGTATAGGGGTTGAAGAGTCGGTACATGTCGACGCCGTACGGAGCGACGGCGCGCTCGGGCTCGGCGACAGGATCCGAGGTCGCGGCAGAGGCGGAGCCGTCGGAGGCGGTAGCAAGCGGCGCGGTCGCTTGGGGTGTTTGAGACGCGGCCTTCGCATCCGCTGCGGCGGCAGGCTCGAAGCCGTCGTCCGGGGAGGGATCGCCGGCCGTGGGGACCGAGTCCTCCCGTGCCGTGGGCAAGCCCTTCTCTTCGGACTCGCCCGCATTGCCCCGATCGGCCGCGGCCTGCGCGGCGGGCGTCGAAGCGGATGCGTCAGGGGCGGCCGCTACCTGGGCCGGTGCGGTGAGGGCCTGCTGCGACTCGACGGAGCCCGCCTCGGCGGCGCGTGCGGGAGTCGCGGCAAGCGCGCCCGTCAGGCCGACGGTCGCTGCGAACGTTACGGGAATGACAACGCGGGCGACGCTGGCCGTGGGACGGCGGGGCGCTGCGGCGGAGGGACGGACCATGGAAAGAGCTCCTCAGACGGATAACGCGTGCGTAGCAAAGCCCCATAGAGACTAGCGCATGCGGGGCGTTTGCACACGTAAAACTACGCAAACGCAGATACTCGACAATGCTGGGAGCATACTTTTTGGGCGGCGCCCATGGCCTTGGGGTATGGTAGGGAGCGAACACACGCCCGCAAGAGACAGGAGCGCCATGTCCGATCAGCCCACCAACGCCGAAAAGACGGCCCAGCAGGCCTACGACGACTGGAGGAGGGGAGTCCGCTGGACGCTGGGATGCCTTGCCGCGTTCCTGTTCGTGGCCCTCATCGGCTGGGACAGGGTG
Source organism: Parafannyhessea umbonata (assembly GCF_900111255.1). GTDB lineage: Bacteria > Actinomycetota > Coriobacteriia > Coriobacteriales > Atopobiaceae > Olsenella_J > Olsenella_J umbonata_A. Next base: position 348,817 of record NZ_FOGP01000001.1, on the reverse strand, counting down.
GAGGTCGCCACGCATGGATGCTCAGGCGTGGTAACCGTCTGGGTGTGGTGCGCTCCGCTAGCGCTGACGCTGCTGGGCTGCTTCATGGCGATGGCGTTCCTCGCCATGCTCAAGAACGGCATCCGGAAGGTCCTCGACGGGGACTGCGATGCCCAGAAGATGCTCGAGGTCGCCGCCATCTGCCTTGACCGCACGCACCTCCCGGCCTCGCGGCGCAGATCCAAGTGCCTCTACGCCGTCTGCTCGCACGAGCTCGGATACAACGACGTCGCGTTCCAGTGGGCCAACGAGGTCATCTGCGACGCCGGGGCAAGCCTCTCGCAGAGGCTCTCGGCCCTCTCGGTAATCGGGGCCGTATACGGGGCCGCCGGCAAAGCCGAGGAGCTGCGTCGCGTCCGTGACGACGCCGCGGCATGCGTGGCGCGCAGCAGGGTGAGGGGCCAGGCGCTCGAGAGCCGCCAGAACATCGTCCGCGCAATGGATGCGCGCCTTGCCCAGCTCACCGGAGACGCCAACGCCTGGCGCACGCACCTTGAGCGCGAGAGCATGGGAGCGTCACAGCAACGCATGCGCGTCCACGCGACGTTCCAGCTCGCGATCCAGTACGAGAGGGACGCCCGGGAGGCCAGGGCCACAGGCGACGAGGCGCGCGCCCGCGAGCTCGAGGCCATCGCAGGCGAGAAGTACGCCCGCGTCGCGCGCTTCGGGGGCACCCTTGCCTGCGCACGACAGGCACATGCCTGGCTGGACGCCAGACAGGCGTAGGCAGAACCGATCGCGGGCAGGCAGGGCTGGGCGCTTCTCCCCTGGCGGCACGAGAGCCTCTTCCCTAGCGCTCGAGGTCTTCGGGACCGAGGTTCTTACCGATAAGGCCCACGTAGGCGCCGGCCGTGGCGTCGTCGGTGCCCTCGCAGGTGACGACCCACTTGTCGTTCTTGAAGAGGATCCTGCCGTCGCCGTAGCCCGGCTGGTCAGCGGGGTCGCTGAGCCCCGTGCCCTTGGGCAGCGCCGCGAGCATGGTGAGCGCGCCTTCGGGGTTGTCGCCCATGGGCGCGTAGTGGAGCGTGCCCGCAAAGAGCTCGACCATCGTGTTGGCGGGGACCAGGTACGCCACGGCGTCCTCGGTACGCATCGTAAAGTCGGGACCCAGCTGGTCGCGCGTGCCCAGGAACATGATCACGTCGCGCGACGGCAGGTTGAACTCGCTCGCGCGATGGTACTCCAGGCTGTTCATCCGCAGGTTGTGGCCGGATATGAAGCCAAGCTGAACGGGATTCTCGCCAAACAGGGCACTTGCCAGCTGATGCGCGCCCGGAAGGGCCCAAAGCTCGGGCGCGTCGGGAACGTAGCCCATCCCCTCGGGCACGGGATGGGCCTCCATCACGTCCACGATGCCCCTCACCAGGTCGGACGGCACGTCGTTCCAGACCCTGCCATAGCGCGCGAAGCTCTTGTCAAAGCACGAAGCGACCCTCATGTGCTCTCCTCTCGGCCGTAGCGAAACCAAGGCAGAGCGTAGGGCACGCGTCCGTGTCGCCTCCCGCGACATTTGTCAGCGTCCGCTCGCGCAAGGCGGGCGGCGTCGGATGCCTAGACGACCAGCTCCACGGTGAGTCTGCCACCCACGCACGTCGCCGAGACGCGGCCGCCGTGGGCTCGGGCGATCCCGCGCACGACCGAAAGGCCGATGCCGTGCCCGCCCGCGTATGAGCGCGCGCCGTCCGACTTGTAGAAGCGGTCGAACAGCTCGGGATGGGGGCCCTCGGCCATGCCCGCGACGTCGTTGGTGACGGCGATGCTCGCCAGGCCCGAGGCGGAGCTGACGGACAGCTCGACGCGTGCGAAGTCGGGAGAGTGCTTGAACGCGTTGTCGAGCAGGATGGACAGCGCCTGCTCCATCATGGCGGTGTCCGCGTAGGCGACCACGTTGGGCTGGATGGCAAACGAGAAGGACTTGCCCTTCGACTGCGCGACCGCCTCGAAGTCCTCGGCAAAGCCCATGGCCACGGTCGAGACGTCGACGTCGCCCAGGCTGAGGGAGCGCTCCCCCTCCTCCACCTTCGCGAGGGCGACCAGCTTGTCGGTAAGGTCCTCGAGACGCTTGGCCTGGTGGTGGACGCTGCGGGTCCATTCGCTCTCGCCGCTCTCGATCTCGATCACGTCCATGGCCGAGGTGATGACGCTGATGGGTGTGCGCAGCTCGTGGGAGGCGTCGGTCACGAACCGCCGCTGGCGCTCCTGGGCCTCCTCGAGGGGCCGGGTGACCCAGAGGATCAGGGGAATCTCCAGAAGCGCGAAGATCAGCAGACCCAGAAGGCCCATCATGATCGAAGCGTAGCGGAACGAGTCGAAGTAGAAGAGGTCGTCGTAGGCAAAGTAGAAGATGATCATCGTGCCGTCGCCCATGGGGACGACGCGATAGCGGTAGACGCCGTCGAAGCCCTCCATCTGGCCGCTGGCGATCACCTCGTTGGCCATGGCCTCCGCGGCGTCGGTGTCCACCGACGCGATGCTGCCCATGTTCGCGTCGACGATCTCGCTGCCGTCGTTGAACGTAACGGTGAAGTACCGGGCGTTGTAGGGAATCTCCTCGAGCGCGACGTCGTTCAGGCGCGTATTGAACCCCTGGTTGGCGTCAAGGTCGTCGTCGGTGATGCCGGCATCGGCGCTCAGGACGCCGCCCTTCGCCTCGATCAGGTCGACGACCGTGTCCACCTGGACAAGGACGTTGTTCCAGACCACCAGGTCGAGCGCCGCCACAACGACTGTCAGGACCAGGGCCGTCGCGACGATGGCCGTCAGGTGCATCTTGCGGCGCATGCGCCCGATCGATCCGCCGTAGTCGCGCTTGAGCCACTCGATGAGCCTACTGCGCATGGTCGTCCCCCTCGGGGGCGCTCAGGCGATAGCCCAGGCCGCGCGCGGTGACGATGTCGACCGTCGAGCCCAGGGAGCGCACCTTCTTTCGCAGGTTCGAGACGGTCACGTAGATGGCGCTCGACTCGGTGTCGCTCAGAATGCCCCACACCTCGCGACGAAGCTGCTCCAGCGTCGTGAGCCCCGAGCCGTGCGCGAACAGGATGGCCGCCACCTTGAGCTCGTTGGCGGTCAGGGACTCGCTCGCAACCCCGCACAGGAGCAGCGAGTCGCCCTCGTCGAGCCGAAGGTCGCCAAAGGCCGGGCGCTTGCGTACGGCGCCGGGGCTCGTGTGGGTTATCGCGCGGATGCGAGCCAGGAGTTCCTTGGCCGCAAAGGGCTTTACCAGGTAGTCGTTGGCTCCGGCGTCGAGGCCCGTAACGCGGTCGTCAATCTCGGCACGGGCCGTTAGCATCATGACGGGAAGGTCCCTCCCCTTCTGGCGCAGCGTCCTCAGCACGGTGAGCCCGTCCACCTTGGGCATCATGATGTCCAGTATGGCCAGGTCGTAGCTCTGGCAGTCAAGCTTGTACAGGGCCTCCTCGCCGTCGGCGGCAGCATCGACCTCGTAGCCCGCGTGAGCCAGGATCGCGCACAGCGCACGCGAGAGCTCGGCCTCGTCCTCGGCCAGCAGCAGCCTCATCGGCTCCATGGCGCCTCCCATCACTATACCGTCGCATGCGCGTCGGGCAGCCCGCCGGCATGCGCCTCCTCTCCACCATCCTACCGTGAGAGTGACCATATTTGTGGACGTGCGCACACACATAGATTCGGCTTAGGTTCGTTCCGTAGCATGGCCAATCGTCGGCGGGACATCGCTGCCCCCGACAAAGCGACCCTCCGCCTACGAGTCAGGAGCAAAGATGAACAACGCAGCAGAGAAGAACGTCAACGTTCTGCTCGACAGGGTCTGCCAGACCGCCCAGACGACACCCCAGGCTCCGGCATACCGCCGACTGGGCTCCGAGCCCGTCAGCTACGCGTCCCTGTGGGAGACGTCGGGCAAGGTCGCGGCACTTCTCGCCCAGCTCGCCCCCAACCGCATGCCCGTCGTGGTCTTCGGCAGCAAGGGCCCTCTCATGGTCGAGGCCTTCCTGGGCTGCCTTCGCTCCGGCCACGCCTACGTGCCCGTCGACGGCTCCATGCCCCTCGCGCGCCTGACCGACATCGCCGCGCAGCTCGAGGCCTGCTGCCAGAGCCCCGTCCTGGTGCTCGCCTGCGACCAGGCCTGCGCCCGTGCCGTCAGCGAGACCGAGCTCACATTCGCCGACCTCGCCAGCTGCCTCGACGGCATCGAGGCCCCCTCTCCCGCGCAGGCCGGGGGCGAGCGCGACCAGTGGGTCGGCGGCGAGGACACCCAATACCTCATCTTCACGTCGGGTTCGACCGGAAGGCCCAAGGGCATCGAGGTCAGCGCCACCGACGTCGACAACTTCGTGGGATGGCTCGAGGGCTTCCCCACCATCCGCGAGGGCGGGCGCACCTTCATGGATCAGGCCCCCTACAGCTTCGATTTGAGCGTGTACCAGCTGGCGGGTGCACTGGCGACCGGCGGGTGCCTGTACGCGATCTCGCCCGAGGCCTCGCATGACTACGCCCTCCTCTTCGAGGAGCTGCGCGACGCCGACCCCGACGTCTGGGTCTCCACCCCGCCCTTTGCGGACCTCTGCCTGGTCGACCACTCCTTCGGAAGCGAGCTCATGCCCAACGTGGGACTCTTCCTCTTCTGCGGCGACACGCTGCGCCACCGCACCGCGCAGAGCCTGAGGGAGCGCTTCCCCAAGGCCCGCGTCGCCAACACCTATGGCCCCACCGAGTCGACCGTCGCCGTCACCTACTGCGAGATCGACGACGACATGCTCGCCTCCAAGGACGCCCTGCCCGTAGGCTTCGCGCGCCCCGGCACCGAGCTGCGCATCATGCGCCGCGCCGAGGACGGCGTCCTTCTGGACGAGTGCGAGGCCGGCGAGACCGGCGAGATCGTCATCGTGGGCGACACCGTCGCCAAGGGCTACCTGGGCGACCCCAAGAAGACCATGGCCGCCTTCGACGAGGACCGTCTCTCGGACGGCACGACCTGCCGCAGCTTCCGCACCGGCGACCTGGGTCATCTGGGCCCCGACGGCAACCTCCACTACGAGGGCCGCATGGGCTCGCTCGTGAAGGTCAACGGCTTCCGCATCGAGTTGGGCGACGTCGAGAACTCCATCGCCGGTCTGGGCGGCATCAAGTCCTGCGCCGTCGTCCCCGTCGAGCGCGGGGGCAGCATCACCTCGCTCAAGGCGTTCGTCGTGCTCGACCACAAGGTGCCCGCGGCCGACGAGTCTCCCCGCGAGCTCCGCCGCCGCCTCGCCGAGCGCGTCCCAGCCTACATGGTCCCGCGCTCCATCAAGGTGCTCGACGACATGCCCCTGACCAACAACGCAAAGATCGACCGCAAGACCCTGATTGCAGGCTAGAACATGACGCTCTTCTCGGACCCCTCGTTCTTCATACTTCTGTCCGGCATCATCGCCGGCGCCGCCGCCCTGGGACTCACGGGGCACTCGCTCAAGCGCTACGGCCTGGTGACCTCCCTGCTCATGCTGGGCCTGGCCTTCTTCCCGACGCCCGTGCAGGGGCTCGCGGCCGCGCTGCACGTGGCAATAGCACTCGTGGCACTGCGCGTCCTTTTGCGCGACCCAAAGGGCAAGGCGCGCTTCCGCCTCTGTCTGGCCGCCGTGCTCGCCCCGCTGGTCATCTACAAGGTCGGCGCCGTCTTCGGCCAGAACCTCCTGGGCTTTTTGGGCATCTCGTACCTGACCTTCCGCGCCGCCCAGATGCTCATCGAGGCCCACGACGGGATCATCAGGGAAGCGTCCCAGCTGGACACCCTGTACTTCCTCGTGTTCTTCCCCACCTTCACCTCGGGGCCGATCGACCGCAGCCGCCGCTTCCAGGAGGACCTCGACCGCCCCATCGAGCGCTCGGAGTACGCCGAGATGCTCGCCAAGGGCATCCTGCTCATCATGGGCGGCATGGTCTACAAAATCGTGTTCGCCGCGGTGTGCAACCGCTACAACGTGGCCGAGGCGTGGGATGCGACGAACTTCTGGTTCTCGCTGCTCATCCAGGTCAAGAACTGCTACGCCTACGGCCTGTACCTGTTCTTCGACTTCGCCGGATACTCGATGATGGCCATCGGCACCAGCCTGTGCCTGGGCATCCGCACGCCGCGCAACTTCCACGCGCCCTTCCTGGCGACGAGCATCAGCGACTTCTGGAAGCGCTGGCACATCACGCTCTCCGAATGGCTGCGCGACTTCGTCTTCATGCGCCTGCTGCGCGGCCTCATGCGCCGCAAGACGTTCAAGAGCCGCCTGACCACCTCGCAGGTCGCCCTGATTTGCAACATGACACTCATGGGCGCCTGGCACGGTCTCACGCCCGACTACCTGCTCTACGGCCTCTACCACGGGCTGCTCCTGGCGGCGAACACCGCGTGGGAGAAGGGCGCCTTCCACAAGCGCCACCGTCACCAGACGTGGTACCGCGTCTGCTCTTGGTTCGTCACCATGCAACTTGTATTCTTTGGCTTCGCCCTGTTCTCCGGGCAGCTGTCCAAGCTCGTGAAAGGAGCATAACCATGTCTGAAGCAACCGCATCCGCCGAGACGCTAGACAAGATCATCGACCTGCTCGAGGAGGTCAGCGGGGAGGACGACGTCCGCGACCACCTGGACGAGGACCTCTTCGACCTCGGCTACCTCGACTCCATGGGGGCCGTCGAGCTCCTGCTCGCCATCGAGGACGAGATGGGTGTCTCCATCGCCCCCACCGAGGTCCCGCGCGAACAGATGAACACCGCGAATCTCATCGCATACCAGGTCGAGCAGAGGCTCGGCTAGGCAGCGCGCACGCAACGATCCAATTCGCATCGGAGTTTCCATGAGCACCACCGCCACGAACACAGACAAGAGGCAGGACGCGGCCGCGGCCCCGGAGGGCACGCCCCTCTCGCCTGAGCCCTCCATGGTCCGCAGGACCTTCCTCGCCGCCACGGCAGGGGGCCTGGCAACGCTGGGGGCAGGCCTCGCCGCCACAAACGCCCTCGTGCTCCCCCAGGCCGTCGAGAACTACAACGACGGGGTCGACGCGGACCAGTGGCGCCTGTTCGACTACGTCTACGGCAACACCAAGTCCGAGTCCTGGGAGTTCACGGCCACCAACATGTCGCGCACGGGCAGGCTCTGCTTCGGCTCGTCTGAGTTCCACTACTCCGCGCCGCTCATCCCCCAGTGCCCGCAGGCCGTGTTCGGCGAGCACAACACCGGCGTCGACCTGACCTACGTGGGCGAGGCCTACGACCAGTCGCTGTGGAACGCCATCGCCGCCGGCGCCTACGCCCAGGCCGACATCCCCAATCGCGACGTGGCGCTGTTCGTCTCTCCGCAGTGGTTCTTCAGGGGCAACGGCGCCCAGAAGAAGTTCAAGTCGAAGTTCTCCTACGAGCTCTACCGCGCGTTCTGCGACAACACGCAGGTCTCCGAGCAGACGCGCTCCTACGTGCATGACCGCCTACTTGCCCTGGGCATCGACAAGGCCACCCTGGCCGACTGCGAGCAGGCGACCCCCATCGACGAGCTGAACGACCTCGTCATCCACGCGCAGAAGGACGCCAAGCTGCGTCTGGGCATCAACGACCTCGTCAGCCAGGCGCCCCTGTTGTCCGAGGAGCGCAGGAGCGGCACCTGGTCCGGAGAGCCCGACTGGGACGCGCTCCTGGCACAGGCCGACGAGACGGGCTGGCAGATGAGCGCCAGCAACGACATGGGCATCTACAACGACTACTGGAAAGCGCACTCTAAGCAGGTCGGCGAGTACAAGCAGAGCTTCGACGACGCCGAGCTCGAGTTCGCGGACTTCCAGGCGCTGCTGGACGTCTGCCGCGAGGCGGGCCTGAGTCCCATCGTCGTGCTGATTCCAATGCACGGCGCCTGGTACGACGACCGCGCCTACATCGACGTGGACGAGCGCCAGGGTTGGTACGACCGCATGATCGACATCTGCGACCAGAACGGCCTGCCCTATGCCGACTTCCAGAGCTGCGAGTACGAGCGCTACTTTTTCTGCGACACGGTCCACCCCGGCTGGAGGGGCTGGGTTCGCATCGAAAAGGCCCTCTACCACCACTTCCTGGGACAGGACGACGAGTTCCTGGGCGGCAAGGGCCACGGGCAGGTGACGGGCCAGGGACTCGTCACCATGGGCGACCAGGCCAAACAGCAAGAGCAGCAGACCGCAGCCGACGGCTCGGACCGGCAGTAGGAAGAAAGCGAGAAGGACATGTCATCCTCGAAGGAGTTCACTCCCCTTGCGGACGCCAAGGAGCGCGTCCTGGCCTATGGAAACAGCCACTGGCGCCTGAGGTGCCTCGGGGCGGCGCTGCTCGTGGTCCTCATGGGAGCGCTGCTGGTGTGGTTCACGTCACTCTCCGGCTTCAACGAGCCCGCGCAGTTCGTCTACGCGGGGTTCTAGGGCGCGCGACGGCCACGGGGCCGCGCACCCATCGACAGGCACGCCACTCGGGGCCGCCTCTGCGCGGCTCCTCTTCATGGCGCGTCCCCGCATCGCTTGCCATGGCGCACCCACCGGCCGTCTGGCATTAGACGCGGCGCCCAACAGCGCTTTTGGCATGGTACATTTGTAAGAAAGTTACATAGCGGCGTTTTCGTCAATCATCTGGCGAAGGCCGTCCAGACACGCAACCCCCACCGCAAGAGGGAGGGCATCATGTCGGCTCGACACATGGCGCAGGGCACGCGACCCAAAGAGACCGCTCGGCTCAACCCCCACGCGAAGCACCCCGCAGCAGTAGAGCCCAAGATGCCCATGCCAGGCCTGCTCAAGTTGATCGTCGCGCTGATCGCCCTTAACCTCATTGCCTGTGCGACGTCGATCGCACTCTGCGTCCTCCAGGGGGAGGCCGCCGCGACCCTCCCCGACGCCATCGTGGGATGCGTGCTCGACCTCGGCCTCCTCGTCGGCGTGATCAGGCGCCAGCCCAACGCGAGGACCATGGGCGTGACGCTGCTTGCCATGAGCATCACGTTCTCGGTGGCGTCCTACGCGGGGACCGCCTCCCCCAACCTCCTGGAGATCGTGGGCGCCAACATTCCCGACCTGCTGCTCCTGCTCTACTTCGCCACGTCGACCAAGTTCAAGATGTACCTGGGCATCATTCCGTCGACCTATAGGGTCGACGGGCGCGGCCTCAGGATATCGCCCAAGACCGGCCGTCCCTATACCCCCGGCATATTGAAGGCGTTCTGCGTCTACCTCACACTGGGGTCGTTTTTCCTGCTCATGACCCTCGTTGCCACCTCGCGCGACATAGTCTCCTACAGTCCCACGCTCCTTCTGCGCTTTGCCGACCTCGTCTTTACGGCGCTCTTCCTGTGGATGACGGTCAGGCACCTGCGCGTGGGACGCGCATGGATCGTCTTCTTCACGCTGTTCAACATGGGCGTCGGGACGCTCGGCCTCTTCGTCACGGGAGAGCTCGAGCCCATCACGCAGGCCGTCAGCATGGTTCCCGACGCACTTCTCCTTGCCTACGCGCTCTTCTCGAGGAAGCTGCGTGGATTCTACACCGAGGACTTCACCCTCGAGCTCGACCGCGAGCTGAGCGAGGACTCCAGCGACCCATGGCACTACAAGATCAGCCGGCGCGGCTGGCCCTTCGTGCGAAACCTGGCAATCTACTACTGCGTGTTCTCGCTCATGGGCCACTGGATGGAGTGCGCGTTCTGCACGCTCATCCGCCTGGGCCTGGTGCACGGCGACTTCGACCCGTCCAACACCATGCTGTGGCGTGACTGGTTCTACCCCTTCCCCATGGAGGGCCTGGCCGTGGTGGGCATCGCGCTGGTGCTCCACCCGCTGTGGCAGTGGCTGCGTCAGCACATCCGCAACAACGTGCCCGTGTACCTGCTGAGCTTCCTGGCGAACATGGCCTTCTGCACCGCCATCGAGTACGTGATGGGACAGTTCGTCAACGCAGACCTGCAGCTCTGGAACTACTCCGACATGCCCTTCAACTTCCAGGGCATGATCTGCCTCCAGAACGCCGTGGGCTTCGGCCTCGTCGCGAGCCTCATCGCCTGGATCGTCTACCCGGTCATGGAGTGGTACATCGCCCGCATACCGCACAACGTCATGAGCGTGGCCTTCGTCGCCATCCTGGCCGCCTATGCCATACCGCAGACGCTCTACCTGACAGACCCGCCCGTGCCCGCAGAGGTGTCGCTCCGGCAGATACTGGACGACCCCGACTCGACGGACGAGGAACGCGCCGAGGCGCAGAGGGACCTTGACAAGCTCGGGGAGCTCGAGCGCCAGAAGGAGGAGGCGCACGCGCAGATCGAGGCGCAGAAGGCAGCCGAGAAGGGCGCGGGCAACCAGCCCTAGCGCCTCGCGCAGGCGCGCGCTACAGCTTGCTCGCGAACGGTGGCAGGAGCCTGAGGAGGCGCGTCAGGACGACGGAGCCCGCGACCCCCACGACGACGATGGTAAGCTGCAGGACGGGAAGCGGCAGCGTCACGAGCGCCGGCACGCGCAGGATGACGTGACCGAAGAGCGGGTGCAGCAGGTAGATGCCGAAGCTGTCACGAGCGAGGGCGCGAGCGAGCCCGCGCTCGCGCATCGGCCGCTCAAGAAGGGACCTGATCGCGACGAACGCCAGCACCGAAAAGGGCAGCGCGAACGCGTACTCCGGAAGCGCCAGCTGGCTTGCCAGCTCGGGGTCGAAGGCGAAGGCCACGAGGTTCGCGGCGAGCGCGAGGGCGCCCGCGCCGATCACCTTGGCGTCGAGCTCAAGATAGTTGCTGGCGTAGTAGCCCGCCAGGTAGTAGACCACGGGCGAACCCGTGCCCAGGAACGCATAGAGCTTCGTTCCCGCCACGAGGTCGATCGTGGGCGCCACGCACAGCAGCGCATAGCCCACGAGCGCGACTATCGCAAGGTCTCGCTGCGTGGCGACCCTGACGTAGGCAGAGAGGATCGGCGTTATCAGGTAGAGCCCGATGAGCGCGTAGACGTACCAGAGGTGCCCCCACGAGAGCCCCTGGAGCAGGTTCAGGAAGGCCGCCTGGAAGGTCAGCAGCCCGTAGAAGCCGAAGCTCGCGACCAGTTCCATGACGCAGAAGGCAAAGCCTATGGTCAAAAGGATGAAGGCCATTCTCCAGACGTAGCGCCCGACCTTCTCGAGCGTCATCTGCCGGCCCGGGTCGAGCAGGAGCGCACCCGACACCATGAAGAACACCGGGACGGCCCAGCGCGTCAGGGGCACGCAGAGGACGTCCTCCGCCAAGAAGAGCGCGGCATTCCCCTGATGAAGCTCGGGCACGAGCCTGGTGGCCACGACCGCATGGAGACATACGACGGCGAGGGCACCCAGTACCCTCGCCCACTCGTAGCTCTGTATTGTCTTGCGCTCGGACATCGAGCCTACTTCAGGCCGCCGTGCTCGGCGACGAAGGACTCGACCTCGTCCCACGTGGGCATTGCCGCCTGGGAGCCAACCTTGCCGACGCAAAGCGCGGCGCAGGCGGAGGCGTAGACCATGCTCTCGCGCAGGTCGCCGCCAAAGGCCAGGTGCGCGACGAGCTCGCCCAGGTAAGCGTCGCCCGCACCCGTGGTGTCGACGGTGTCCACGCGGTAGGTCGGGATCTTTACGTACTTGTCGTCGATGAGGGCTACCGAGCCGCGGCGGCCGAGCGTGATGACGGCGTTCTTGACGCCCTGGGCGTCGAAGTACCACAGGGCGTTCTCGCGGGCCTCGTCGTTGGTGGGGTCGATGCCCGTCAGGAGCTCGCACTCGCTCTCGTTGACGCAGAGGAGGTCGAGGGCCTTGTAGACCTCGGCGGGGATGCTGCGGGCGGGGCTTGCGTTGAGGACCGTGTAGAAGCCGTTGCGCTTGGCGCACAGGATCGACTGCATGGTGGTCTCGAAGTCGCCCTCGAGCTGGGTCAGGAAGATGTTGCCGGTGCCGGAGAGGCCGTGGATGGCGGCGCGAACCTCCTGGTAGGTTATCGAGGCGTTAGCTGCGGGATCGACGACGATGCGGTTGTCGCCCTCGGCGCGGATGACAACCGCGCGGCCCGTCTGCTCGGTCTCGGAGACGCTGACGTTGGTGCAGGCCACGCCGTGGCGCGCGAGGGAGGCCACGAGCGCGCGGCCCTCGGGGTCGTCGCCGACCTTGCCGACCATGAAAGTGTCGGCGCCCATGCGCGCCGCGGCGACGGCCTGGTTGCCGCCCTTGCCGCCGGGCGTCGTGAGGAACTTGTCGCCGATCTCGGTCTCGCCGCGACGAGGGACGGTGCGGCACTGGACGGACATGTCCATGTTCAGGCTACCGAACACGATTACCTTATGCATAGCTACTGCTCCTCTACCTCGCCCGCCATCAGGCGGTCGTACATTGCCTTGTTTGCCGAGAGTTCCACCGCGTCGTCGAGCGGCTCGAGCTCATCTATACCATACTTCCGCTCCATCGCCCGCGCGATGAGATAATCCACGACGCCCGGGTTCTTGGGGAAGAGCGGTCCGTGCACGTAGGTTCCCACGACGTTGTGGTACAGGCAGCCCTCGAAGCCCGAGACGCCGTCGTTGCCGTGGCCGTAGACCACCTTGCCCAAGGGCTCGACGTCGGGTCCCAGGTGCGTGCGGCCGCCGTGGTTCTCGTAGCCCACGATGGGCTGCTCGCAGATGCGGCTCTCCACCACGATGTTGCTTATCAGGCGTGGGTCGCCGCGATCGGTGTAGAGGTCCACGAGCGAGAGGCCGGGGACCTTCTCGTCGCCCATGAGGTAACTCTCGCCCAGAAGCTGGTAGCCACCGCAGACGGCCGCGAGTGCACCGCCGTCCTCCACGAACGCCTTGAGCTCCGCGCGCTCTGCCAGGAGCTTGTCGCAGACGATCTTCTGCTCGCGGTCGGAGCCACCGCCGATGAAGACCAGGTCGACGTCGGCGAACGAGGGCCTGTCGTCTACGTGGACCTCGACGACCTCGGGTATGATGCCGCGCCACTCCAGGCGCTTCCTGAGCACGAGGATGTTGCCGGAGTCGCCGTAGAGGTTCAGGAGCTCCGGGTACAGGTGGGCGATGCGCAGCGAGCGCTTGCCATGCCTAGTCATTGCTCACCCCCACCCTCTCGAGCGTCGCCTTGGCGGGCCAGAGCGCCGAGTAGTTGGTCAACACGTAGAGCGGACGGTCCTTGGGCAGGCTCGCCGCCTGGGCAAGGGCACCCTCGACCAGGGGCGCGATGTCGGCCTCGATGCCGGCGTACTTCATGCGCACCTGGACGTCGCCCGCGCGCGTGCCGCCGCAGATGGCAGTGAGCTCCGCCTGCCCGGCGAGGCGCTCGAAGTCGACGTCCCAGATCCAGGAGATGTCCTTGCCGTCGTTGAAGTTGTCGTTGATGGCGAAGTAGAGCGCCTTGGGGCGCTCGTCCGCCAGAAGGAGCGAGAGGTTCTGGTTGAAGCCCGTGGGGTTCTTCGCCAGGTTCAGGATGACCTCGCGGCCATCGACCACGAAGTGCTGCAGTCGGCCGTTGCGCGGGTTGTAGTCGTCGATGGCGCCTTGGAAGGAGCCTGCACCGACGCCCGCGAGACTTGCCGCGGCGAAGGCCGCGAGCAGGTTGTAAACCATGTACACGCCACCGAAGCCCGCACTGATGTGCGAGCGTTTGCCGTCGTGCACGACATCGAACTCGACGCCCTCGCGGGTGACGCGCACGCCCGTGGCGCAGAAGTCCAGCTGCGGTCGGCAGAAGTCGCACTTGGGGCACGAGAACTTGCCCATCTGGGCGTAGGCGCGGTACTCGTACTCGAGCTCGGCGCCGCAGGCCTGGCAGAAGCGCGCCTCGGGGACGCGGTCGGCCGGAAGGTCAAGGTCTTCTCCGATGCCGAAGGTCAGGACGCGCGTGCCGCTCTTGCGCGCACGCAGCGCGACGCCCATGCACAGCGGGTCGTCGCCGTTGGCGACCAGCACGGTGTTGGGAGACGATGCGAGCGCCGCAGCGATGGTGTCCTGCACGTGGTCGATCTCGCCCGCACGGTCAAGCTGGTCGCGAAAGAGGTTGAGAAGGACCATGTACCTGGGCCTGAGACCCGGAAGGATGTGCACGGTGGAAAGCTCGTCGGCCTCGATGACGGCCCAGTCGGCGGAAGATCCGGGAAGGAGCGCCGAAGCGACGCCGGCGGCCATGTTGGCCCCAGCGCGGTTGCACAGCACGCGCTGGTGGCAGGACTCGATGGCCGCAGCAAGGACGTTGTTGGTGGTCGTCTTGCCGTTGGTGCCGCAGACGACGATCGCGCCCCTGCCCAGCTTGTGGGAGAGGTCGGCGATCAGGTTGCGATCAAGCGCCAGGGCGACGCGGCCCGGCAGCTGCGAGGCGTTGCGGCGAAGCACGCCGTGCAGCCCCCAGTGCGTCAGGCGCCCGGCGCCGACGGCTATGGCGGTGCTTAGACTCACGGCTACTCCTCGACCTCGGGCTCGACGGCGGTCTCGGGGAGCTCGCCGGCGGGCTCGTCGCGGGCCTCGCCGCGACGGGCGGCGACCTCGTCGGCAGTGAGGACGTCCTCGATTCGCAGGTTGACGCCGGCGACGGAGAGCCCCGTCATGCCGGTGACCTCGCGCACGACGGCCTTCTTCACGTCCTCGAAGACCTGCGGCGCATAGGCGCCGTACTCGATCAGCACCGAGATGTTCACACGAACGGCGGCGTCGGGGGTCACCTCGACGGTGACGCCCTTGCGCGGGTCGGAGGCGCCAATGGCGTCCTGCACGCGGTTGAGCCAGCCGCCCTTCATGCCGATGACGCCGGGAACCTCGCGCATCGCGATGGCCACGATCTTCTCGATGACGCCATTGGAGAAGGTGAGCGAGTCCTCGCTGTCCTCGTCGGCATCGACGTCCTCATCGTCCGGCTCGGCCGCGGGGACGACGCCCTCGTCGACGGGCTCGGCGGAGGCCTGGGTCAGGGTCTCGACCTCGACCTCGGGCTCGGCGGGGGCCTCGGCTGCTGGTGTTCCCTTGAGCTCGACGGCCTCGGACTTGGCGGACTTTGCTTTGTTACTCATGCAATCCCCTCTCGGAGGTGATGGTGTTTCCGCTCGGCCGATCGGCTTGGGCGCCGTCGGTCACGCGCGGCTAGTTGTTGTCACCGAAGAACTTGCGGACGGCATTGGCGACGGTAGGGTCACCGTCGACGTACTGGCCTATGGCGAAGCCCACGACGATGCAGATGGTCACGAACAGCGCCTGCCAGAAGCCGATCACGAAGATGAGCACGGCAACGAGCAGGCCGAGAAAGGCGCCGAAGACCGCGTGCTCGTGGCCGGGGAAGTTCTGGCTCAGCCAGTCGCCCACTGCCGTGCGCGCGCCCTTGAACGGGTTGCCCTTGCGTGACGGGCCCGCGCCGGGATCGCCACCCTCGTCCTGGTCGACGTACTCGGCCTCGACCGCCACGGTGGCGTCAGCGGCCTTGCCGCCCGCCGCGGTGGGCTTGGACTCCTTGTGGCCCTCGTCGCCGCTCTCGATAGAGAGCTTTGGCTTCTTCTCTGCCATGGCTACTCCTCCCCCATGGGTGTGTCGTCTGCGTTTGAGCTGTTGTAGCGTGCCATGGGCACGGTGATCTCAGAGGTGTCGGAGGGAGAGGCGGCCACGGCCGGTCCGTCCCCATCCTGCGCGACTGCGGGAACGTCCGCGGCGGGCGCGTCCACGCCGCTGGCGTCGGCATCTGCCTCGGCCTCGATCTCGGAGGTCGGCACGTACTCGACGGCGTCACCGAACTCGAGGTCGACGGCATCGACGTTCTCGCCAACGATGGTGGTCAGGCCCTCGACCAGGCGCTCGTGAAGCTCCGACCCTGCCTCGACGACGTCAACGGTGGCGCTGGGCTGGACGCGGGCGGCAACGCACACGTGGCCGTGCTTGCGGAAGCGGACGCTCACGCGACGGGCGACGAAGGTGCCGTCCTCCTCGATCACGTGCGTGGCCTGGGAGGCGATGGCGTCGCGGGTGACCGTGACCTGGTCGCCGTCGGCCTTGGAGACGATGACCGTCTTGCGGTTGCGCGTGAAGATGGAGCGCAGCAGGCAGACAAGAAGCCCGAATGCCGTGATCGCGACGAGCACCTGCGCCGCGACGTAGTACTCGTCGACGCTCAGGAGCGCCGTTGCCTCGTCTTGCCAGGGTCCGTACCACGGCAGCACGAGGGCGGCAAGCGCCAGCAGTCCGGCCAGGCCGAAAACGAACAGGCTCAGCCGCTTGAAGAAGCCCATCTTCGATACCTCCAAGTCCCCAACCGAGGAAGACCGACCCCCTCGGTGCACATCACCCATTAGGATACCGCACCGCAGGGAAGCATATTCACTCCGCACAAGATGGGCGGCCCCGCGGGGCCGCCCGAAACGTGGCGCTATTCGATTTGAAGCAGCGAGGCTACAGCGCGTTCATGATGTTGAGCAGCTTCGATGCGTACTTGGGGTCGGTCGCCCACTTGCCGTCGCCCAGGTCGGACACGCACGGGGCCGAGCCGCGGCCGAAGGCCTCCACCGCGTTGTTGAAGCGCGGGTCGACGCAGGGGTTGTTGAGCGGGTCTGCCGAGGCGTAGACCTTGAGGTGCTGGGCCTGGGCAAGAAGGCCCGTGGCGACGTCGGGGAAGGTGGCGCCGTGGGCCCCGTCGTCGGTGGCGCCCAGACCGCCGAAGTTGCACTGGTGGGGCTCGACCTGGCCGCCGAACTGCAGGTAGCCGGTCTCGAGCATGACCTGGGCGTACAGGACCTCGGCACGGATGCCCTCGGAGTTGGCCTGCTGGGTGAGAATCGTGCAGAAGGTCGTGATGTCAGGTGCGCCGTACTGCGCGTAGACGTCCGCCGGGTAGGCCGCGCCCTTGGCCGCTACGGTCTTGTTGTAGTGGGCGACCATGCGGTCGACCGAGACCGTGGTCGAGCCCATGATGCTATCGGTGACGGGGTGGCCGACGGCCACGGCATCCCAGCCGACACCCTCGTTGCTCCAACCCGCCTTGACGAGGGAATCCCTCTCGAACGAGCTGCAGGTGTAGTTGTGCGAGCCGGTGCGGGCGTACGGGTTGTACTGGCGGTAGACGGGGACGTCTCCGCCCGAGTACCACTTGATGCCCTCGCCGGACCATCCGTCCTTCTGGAGCTCGTCGTACTCGGCCTTGCTCTGGGTGTAGTGGTGGTCCGAGGTGTAGGGGTTGTACAGGCGATAGACGGGGTCGCCTGAGCTGGGGGCAATCCAGCCCACTCCTTCGTACGTCCATCCGACGCCGCACAGGTGGCTCTTCTCTACCGGGCTCGAGGTGTAGAAGTGCTCGCTCGTGTACTTGTTGTACAGGCGGTACATCTCCACGCCGTTGGTTTCCGCCAGGGCAGGTGTGGCCACGCCCATCGCTCCCACAAGGGAAAGTGCAAGCGCGGCCGCAACAGCATTTGTCTTCTTCAACGTGGCGCTTCCTCTCTGATTGTTCAAACCAAGCGATCAGTTACCAACAAACCATTCCAACCGAATCCTTCGCAGCGTCCCGTTCGCCTCCTTTGTTTCCATGCTGCTGATGCGAACATATCAACAGCTGCCGCCACAGGGAAAAACTGACTGTGACCTTGTCAAATGATGCTCACGAAATCTACCGTCCAAGCCCCAACCCATGCCGTTCGTGGTGGTTGGTGCCGTTCTCGTAACTTTGGCTTGCAAAAAGGGCGGCCCCGCAGGGCCGCCCAAAGAAGGCGTTATGTGGCCAAGTGGCAGAGGCCTACAGCGCGTTCATGATGCGGAGGAGCTTCGAGGCGTAGTTGGGGTCGGTCGCCCACTTGCCGTTGCCCAGATTCGAAACGCGGGGGGCACTGCCACGCTTCACGTACTTGAAGCGACCGTCGACGCAGGCGTTGTTGAGGGGGTCGGTCGAGGCGTAGGCCTTGAGGTGCTGGGTCTGCGCACGGAGCCCCGTCCTCACGTCGGGGAAGGTGGCGCCGTGGGCCCCGTCGTCGGTGGCGCCCAGGCCGCCGAAGTTGCACTGGTAGCTCTGGACCTGCCCGCCGAACTGCAGGTAGCCGGTCTCGTGCACGACCTGTGCGTAGAGTACCTCGGCGCGCACGCCCTCGGCGTTGGCCTCTTGGACCAGGATCTGGCAGAAGGTCGTGATGTCGGGTGCGCCGTACTGCGCGTACACGGCAGAGGGATATGACTTGCCCATTGCCCGGACGGTCTTGTTGTAGTGCTCGGCCATGCGCTCGACCGAGACCGTGGTCGTACCCATGATGTTGTCGGTGACGGGACGCCCCTCGCCGACGGCGAACCAGCCCACGCCCTCGTCCTGCCATCCGGCCGCGACCAGCGAGCTGCCCTCGTAGGAGCTGCAGGTGTAGTTGTGCGAGCCGGTGCGGGCGTACGGGTTGTACTGGCGGTAGACGGCAATCGATCCGCCCGAGTACCACTTGACGCCCTCGCCGGACCAGCCCGCCCTCTGGAGCGCCTCGTACTCGACGAGGCTCCTGGTGTAGTGGTGGTCCGAAGTGTAGGGGTTGTACAGGCGATAGACGGGGTCGCCCGAGGTGGGGGCGACCCAGCCGATTCCCTCGTACGTCCAACCGACGGAGCACAGGTGCCCCATCTCCTCGGAGCTGGCGGTGTAGAGATGCTCGCTCGTGTACTTGTTGTACAGGCGATACATGTCGGCACCGGCCTCCTCCGCCTTGGCGGCGGTGGCCAAACCCATAGTTCCCGCAAGCGAAAGTGCGAGCGCAACTGCTGCGATTAGTCTCTTCTTCACGCGGCGCTTCCTCTCTGTTCAAGTCGCCAGGGCGACGTTTTTCTAAAGACCATACCAGCCGATGCCCTCGGAACGCCATCCCGCCCGGATGAGCGCATTATTTTCGTATGCGCTCGCGGTGTAGTTGTGCGACCCGACAGACACGTAGGGGTTGTACTGGCGGTACAGCGGCGTCGAACCACCCGAGTACCAGCCCACGCCCTCGTAGTTCCAGCCAACCCCGCGCAGTGCGTCCCTCTCGCCCGCCGAGAGCGTGTAGTGATGGTCGCCCGTGTAGGGGTTGTACAGGCGATACACCGGGTCTCCCGTAGACGGTGCCTTCCAGCCCATGCCCTCGTACCTCCAACCGATCGAGGACAGGTGGGCGGACTCCACGGCGCTGGCGGTATAGAAGTGCTCGCTGGAATAGGGGTTGTACAGGCGGTGCATGATGATGCCCGAATCGCTGATCGCGAAGTTCGCCCTGACCGATCCCTCATAGCCGCCCATGCCGGTTATCGTCGCGGTCGCCGTCCCGGGGTTCACGTTGTTGGCGTACGAGACGCTGTAGTCGCGGTTCTGCGTGAGCGTCACACCGTTGAGCACCACGACCGGCGCAGGCGTGAGCGCGGAGCCCGTGTAGCTCTGCGCGACGACGGCGACGTTGGCCGACGAGATGTTGGCGCGCGCGATGGAGAAGTGCACGCTCTTCGAGCCCGTCATGCCGCCGGTGCCGGTTATGGTGAGCGTGGCCGTGCCAGGCCCCACGTTGTTGGCGTACGAGACGTTGTAGTCCCTCCCCTGCCTCAGGGTCGTGCCGTCGAGCCTTACGGTGGGGGCGGGCGTGAGAGCCGAGCCCGTGTAGGTCTGGTTCGCCACGCTCACCTCGGCTGAGGCGACGTTTCGCTGGACGATGGAGAAGTGCCCGGCTGCCGAGTCCTTGTAGTTGGCGAACCCGGAAATGGTGACGGTGCCCGTACCGACGTTGACGTTGTCGGAATACTCGACGGTGTAGTCGACGTTCCTTTGCAGCGTCACGCCGTCCAGGGTCACGGTCGGCTCGGGATACAGCTTCGAGCCGGTGTAGGCTTGGTCGGGCACGCTGACCTTGGCGCCGGCAATGCTCTTGGGCGCGATGGTGAACGCCCCCATCACGAAGCTCGCGTAGCCGCCCTTTCCGTCGACCCTGACCAGACCCCTCCCCGCTCTGACGTTGTTCGAGTACGAAAGCGCGTAGTCCGTCCCCTCCCGCAGGGTGACGCCGTTCATCGTCACCGTCACTGCAGGCGCGAGCTCCGAGCCCGTGTAGGTCGCGTCCGCGACGCTCACCTGCGCAAGCGAGATGTCTCCTCGCGCAATCGTGAAGCCCTTGGTCAGGGTGCCCTGGTAGTTGCCCGTGCCCGTGACCGTGCAGACGCCCGTCCCGGGGTTCGTGTTCCCGCTGTACGAGACGGTGTAGTCGACGCCCTTGCGAAGGGTGACCCCCTCCACCACCACCGTCGGTTCAGGCTCCAGGGCGCTTCCCGTGTAGCTCTGGTTGGCAACCTCGATCGAGCCGGCAGAGACGTCGATCTTCCTCGTGTTGAAGTCGACCGCCTTCGTCCCGCGGTAGTTGCCCCTGAAGGCGACGGTCACCGTGCCCATGTCGCCAGAATAGGAATAGCCAAGGCCATAGTCGGTGCCCGGGGTCAGGACGCGGTCCTCCCCCAGGCTGACGGTCACCTCGGGAGGCCTCCCCTCCCTGGCGCCGTCCGTCTTCGCAAGCGAGATCGCCAGCGTCTCGTCGGCGGAGGCGTCGTAGGGCGCGATTGCAAAGGTGCCGCCTCCAGTCCCGGCGTAGTTGCCCGTGCCCTCCACCAAGATAGTGCCCGCTCCGGCGTTGACGTTCCCCGAATAGCTGGCCGTGTAGTCGACGTCGCGCACGAGCGTCTTCCCACCCAGGACCACCGTGGGCTCCGGCTCGAGCGCCTCGCCGGTGTACGTCTGCGCGGCGGCGCTCACCTGCGCCCCCGAGATGTCGGCCCCGACTATCTGGAAGGTCGTTGCCTTCGACCCCGTGCAGCTTCCCTTTCCGACGATGGTGATGCCGGCGGTCCCGACGTTCGTGTTGTTGGAGTACACCACGTCGTAGTCGCGACCCCTCGTGAGGGCCTTGCCTCCCGTCGTCACCGTCGGCTCGGGTTCCAGCGCCGATCCCGTATACGTCTGCTCCGCAACGTTCACCTGCACAGACGAAAGGTCTAGCCTCCCAACCAAGAAGGAGCCCGCCGCCTGGCCCGTAAAGTTGCCCTGTCCGTAGACGGTCACGCCCGCCGTGCCGAACGAGACGTTGTTGGTGTACGAGGCCGCGTACTCCACCCCGGGGACCAGCGTCTTTCCGTCCAGCACGACCGTCGGGGCGGGCGTCAGCGCCGAGCCCGTGTACGTCTGGTCGGCGACGCTCACCTGTGCAGCGGCAATGCTCGCCCGCGCAATCTGGAACGTGCCCTGTGCCTCGCCGGCATAGTTGCCCTTGCCCGTCACGGTGATCTTGGCTGTCCCGGCGTTGGTGTTTTCGGAGTACGAGGCCGTGTAGTCGGAGCCCCCGGCAAGCGTCTTTCCCGCCAGCGTCACCGTGGCGGGGGGAGCCAGCGCGACGCCCGAGTATGTCTGGTTGCTCGCCGCCACGCTCGCCCCCGATATGTCAGCCGGGTCGATGCCGAAGCTCCCCGTCGCCGTCCCCGTGTAGTTGCCCACGCCGGTGAGGGTGACCGTCCCCTGTCCCGCGTCCACGTTGTCGCTGTAGACCGCCGCGTAATCGGTGCCGGAGGACAGCTTCCTTCCGGCAACTTTGACCGAGAGTGCGGGCATGCAGGCGGAGCCCGTGTAGGTGGGGGTGGTCGTAGCCAGTATGCTCGCACCCGCAATGCTCCTCCTGGCGATGGCAAAGCCTACGGTCACGTGTCCCTGGTATTCTCCCTTGCCCGTCACGGTGGCGTTGCCGGTCCCGCTGTCGACGTTGTGGTCGTACGTGACCGTGTAGTCAGTCCCCTCCACGAGCGTCGCGTCCCCGCGCGTGACGGTGGCGGCCGGCTCGAGCGCCTCGCCGGTGTAGGTCTGGTCGGGCACCGTCACCTGCGCCAGCGAGATGTCCTTCTTCGTGCTGAAGTTGACCGTCGTGCTGCCCATGTAGTCACCCTTGAACGTCAGGGTCGCCACGCCGGTCTTGCCCATGCCGTAGGAGTAGCTCGCGTCAAAGTCGGTGCCCTCGGCCAGCACGACCGACCCGCCGATGCGCACGTTCGCCGTGGGGTCGCTTCCGCTCGTGGCTCCCTCGGTGTTCGAGAGCGTCACCTCAAGCGTCACGTCCGCCGGGGCGAAGTACGGCGCTATCGAGAAGGACTTGGACTTCTGGCCCGTATAGCCCCCCGCTCCGGTCACGATGACCGACGCCGTTCCCGCATGCTCGTTGTCGCTGAAGGAGAGCGTGTAGTCGACGTCTTTGGTCAGGACCTTTCCGCCGACGATCACCTTCACCTCGGGCTCGCAGGTGGGATGCGCGTAGCTGAAGGTCTGGTCGTCCACCGCGATGGTCGCCGCGTCGATGGACTTGGGCGACACCACGAGCTGGGCGGCGGCGCTGTTGGAGTAGCTGTCGCCCTCCATGTCGGTCTCGGTGAAGGTTCCCGTGATCGTGGCGCTGCCCACGCCAACGGCCGTGACCGCGCCCGTGCTTGCGTCGACCGTCGCCACAGACTCGTCCGAGGACGACCAGCTGACCGCCGCATCGGCATTGCCGCACTCGAGCGAGAGGGTCTCGGTGTCCCCGACACCCAGGGCCTTCTGTCCCTGGACTGAAGGGTGCAGATTGCGCATCGCCGCCAGGGCGTCAACCTCACCGTAGCCGGTGCCCTCATCCCAGCCGAGGCCCGTCGTGGAGTCGGACGAGAGGTTGATGTCGGCCGCAGTCGAGTACACGACGCAGCGCGCCTGCGACGCGGTGAGGGTGGGCTCGCTGGCAAAGAGGAGCGAGAACACGCCCGCGACGGCAGGCGATGCCATCGAGGTGCCCGTCTTGACGCCATAGCTCGAGCCCGTCGTGCTCCAGATGCTCGTTCCGGGAGCCGAGACGTTCTTGTTCTTCTGGCCCGGAAGGTTGTAGTTGGAGCCCGACTGCCTGAACACGTTGGTGGTTCCGACGGCTGCGTCCAGGTTGATGACGCTCACGAACGCGTCTCCGTCGCCCGGATAGTCCTCGTACGGAAGCGGGACGTTGCTGATCTTGTTGCCGGCGGCGGCGACGCTGACGATATTGTAGTCGTTGAAGGCGTCACGCGCCTTCCTGTTCAGGGCGTCGTCCGCGCTCACGGCCATGTTGCCGCCGATGCTCACGTTGATGACCCTGATGTTGTGCTGCGTCCTCTTTCCGAGCACGTAGTTGTACCCCTTGATGATGCCTTCGTCATCCGTCCCGTAGGCGCCGTTCTCGGTAAAGAACACGTTCACCAGGACGAGACCGGCGTTGTAGGACACGCCGGACACTCCCATGCCGTTGTTGGTCTCGGCCGAGACGATGCCGGCCACGTGCGTGCCATGGCCACCGGTGGCCTCGGCGACCGTCGTGGAGGCCGCCGTTATGTCATACGTGTCCTTAACGTTGGCCGCCAGGTCCGGGTTGTCGGACCGGAAGCCATCGTCCAACACGGCGACCCCTACGTCGTTGTGAACCTGTCCGTCCGCCTGGACCAGGTAGGACCAGGCGGAGAAGACGTTCATGCTTGCCAACATCCACTGGTTGAAGGTCGAGGAGGTGCGGTGGGTGACCTGGGCATACGGGTCGTCGATAGCAACGGGTGTCTCGGCCGTGGCACCCAGGAGCGCAGGCAAGCCGCCTTCCTGAAGTCCGCCGGAGCCGTCGGTCTGCTCGGCACGGGTGCCCAGGGCGTCCGCAAGTCCAAGATCCACGCCGAGCGACCCCGACCCCGCGGCCGCATGGTAGACGTAGTTCGGCTGCACGGCCTC
Organism: Parafannyhessea umbonata; assembly: GCF_900111255.1. Taxonomy (GTDB): domain Bacteria; phylum Actinomycetota; class Coriobacteriia; order Coriobacteriales; family Atopobiaceae; genus Olsenella_J; species Olsenella_J umbonata_A. The sequence continues at coordinate 325,084 of NZ_FOGP01000001.1, read as the reverse complement.
GACGGCTCCTGAGGACGCGATTTCGACGACCGCGTCCTCGACCGTGCTCCCCTGCGCGACCGAGACAATCATCATGCTCTCGTCCAGCACTTCGACGGATGCGTCCGACCCAATCGAGGAGAGGCCCGACAGGCGCTCGCGGGCAGCCTCGGCGCTCAGGCCCTCGGGAAGCGTGACCAGGACCTCCTGGTCACGGTACTCGGCGTCGACGCTCATGAGCCTGGTGGCCGCCTCGTGCGTCGCCTCGTCCTTCGAGTAGCGAGCGTCGTCGCCATCACCGTCAGAGGGGGTCTCGCCCTCCCCGGATGCGTCTGGCTCGACCACCACGGTGGCGGTCCGATTGACGTCCTCACGAGGCGCCCGGGGCATCACGGCGGCAGCGACTACCACGACGGCCAGTGCCACCAGCACCAGTGCTATGCCAACAAGGCGCTTCCTCATTGTGGTCTCCCGCAAAAAGACACCTAACTAGCAACATTTTAGTATGAAAACAGTCAATATATGTTGCCTTTTACGTGCGCTAACGCATTTTTCCGTCAAATGGACGGAGCCCGCGCATCTCGCACGGGCCCCGTCCGATCAAGCCTTGTGTGATAGTCAATGCCTAGCTCGCCGCGTACCAGCCGACGCCCTCATCGTGCCATCCGGCCCTCACAAGGGAGTCGCGCTCGTAGGCGCTTGCCGTGTAGTTGTGGGAGCCCGTACGAGCATAGGGGTTATACTGCCGGTAGATCGGAATGGATCCGCCCGAATACCACTTGATGCCCTCGCCAGACCATCCAACCCTCTGGAGGGAGTTGTACTCGGCAAGGCTCCTGGTGTAGTGGTGGTCGGACGTGTAGGGGTTGTACAGTCGGTAGACCGGCTCTCCCGTCTTCGGGGCGGTCCAGCCCACGCCCTCGAAGTCCCAGCCGACGTCGATGAGGTTGTTTCGCTCCGCAATGCTCTGCGTGTACAGGTGCTCGCCCGTGTACATGTTATACAGACGGAACATGGTTCCCTCGGGATAGTTGGGCAGCGTCAGGCCATAGGCCTTGATGATGCCCTTCGCGTCGGCGACGCCGAGCGCCCTGAGCTTGGAGTCGCTGTTGAGGTAGTTGTTGTAGTCGGAACTGTCGATGAAGCCGTGCTCGACAATGATGCCCGGCATGTTGTACCAGCGCGCGTAGCGGCAGATGCCATAGTAGTCGCCGTGCTCGCCCGTGGGATAGTTATATCTCGCGTCATAGTCGATGTAGCGCCTGACCAGACCGCGGTTATGCATCCCCAGACGCGTGAGCTGCTCGAGGATGTCGTTGCCCAGCTCGATGCTCTTGCTTGAGACGCCACCGTTGTAGCTCTGGGTACCGGGAATGAGCACCTCGCAGCCCACGCCGCCGCCAGCGTTGATGTGGATGCTCACGAGGACGTCAGCGTTATTGTTCTTCGCGCGAATGACGCGGTCGCGAACGGACACGCTCTCATTCTGGCCGCGCGTCAGGACCACCCTGACGCGATCGTACTTCACAAGCTCCGACTTGCAGTAGTTTGCGATCTTCCACGTCATGTCCGCCTCGCGGGCGCCATTGGCGACCGCGCCGGAATCGTAGTCGTCATGACCGGGGACGCCGCCATGACCGGGGTCGATGGCGATGACGAGCATGCCGTCACTGCCCTTGCTGATCGATTGGGTCGTGAGGAGCCCCGAAGACCGCGAGGAGCTAGACTCCTCCTCGGCCTTTGCGATATCACTCACCGAGTCGAGTCCGGACTCCTGCTCGACCAGGTTGCCAGAGTCATCCATGGAGTAGACGTTAAGCTCGACCCCGTCCGCATCGCTAGACTGGGTGCCCGTGCTTGCGGCAAGCTGCGTCACGGTGAAGGTGCGGCTCGCGCTCTCGGTATCGTCAAAAGAAATGCTGCCGGAGTTCCCGTCGTCCTTCGTGAACGTCATCGAGCTGATCTCGTACTCGCCCTCCCCGTTCAGCGTAACGGAGAAGAGCAGGGAGCTTCCGGTGGTGTCCGAGGACTGGACCTCGAAGGTCGAGCCGTCCAGGTCGTTCTTGATCGTAAGCGTTCCCGAAGACGCATTGTCGACGCTCTCGAAGCCAACGACGATGCTCTGGGTATCACCGGGAGCGAGCTCGGCATAGTCGGTGTAGACGAACTTGATAAATCCTGCGGAGGGAACGGTTGCCACCGCAGCCCCCATCCCGTTCGTGCTTGAGGCATCGGGATTCGCCGCGACGGCGTCGGCACCCGTCGTGGTGGCGTTGTCGCCCTGGGTGGAGTCGTTGCCCTTCTGGGCCTCGACGGCACTCTGGTCGGCCTTCTGGTCACCCCGTCCCTCGGAGGGCGTCGCGCTCTGCTGGCCCTCGGACTGCGCTGCATCGGCACCCTGCTCGGTAACCGTGGCTACGCTTCCGTCCTCGCCGGCATAAGCAAGCTGAACGGGAACGGAAGACATGCATAGCGTTGCCGAGAGGAACAGAACGAATATCTGTCTGAGCTTATTCGCAACGACGTTTTTCATGGCAAGCTCCTAATGGCTACGTTTAGGGTCGATTGGATGGGGCGATTCTATCATCGACCTAGAAAAACGACCCTAGAGAAGCCTGTATTTCTTCCCTAAGGCCGTAATAACTACGTAAGTGTTTTCAGCAAGCTGACGAATAGATGCAGTTGTCTACGCCAAAACGTTCACTGCGATGAGGAGCCAGGAGCACAGGAACGCGAACGCCGTGCATACCGACAGGGCGAAGGCGTCCATGCCCCTCTGGGAGAAGGGAAGCCTGATCCTGGTCGAGAGAACGAGCGCGAGCAGGCACCCCATGACGGGAAGCAGGTAGCGCCTCTGAACGCCCTCGATGCGACCAGTCGCGCCAACTGGGTTGAACGAGACGTAAAGCGCGGTCACGATGAGGAACACCGTGATGACGACGCAGAAGAGCGTCCAGAGCCTCGCGCCGATCGACACGCCACGGTCCTCCTCACCCGCATAGTCGGTAAGCACGACGAAAAGCATCGAGACCAGGATCGCACAGGCGGCGAACAGGCCAATGGACAGCCTGGACATGCCCTGGTAGTAGCCGTACCAAAGCAGGCCGCTGCCGAGGCTCACCGGCTCGACGTAGTCCGTCACGACGTAGTTGCCAAAGATGCCAAGGTAGCGCGGGACGTCCTGAAGGATGAAGGCGACCTGGCCGGAGGCGTTCACGTCAGACCCGCCGCGGGTGTCCGTAACGGAGCCGCCGTTGGTGACGAGCATGGGCAGGGCGAACGACGCTGCCATGAAGGCCACGACCGCGGACGCGCAGAGGATGAAGCGAACCCTGTCCCTGGTGGACCTGAAGCACTCCCGCGGAATCAGGAACACGAGGCCCATCAGGGGGAAGTAGACCGCCTTGGGAGCAAGGCCCAGGAGGAAGACGAGCAGCAGCGCGACCTTGAACCTCGTGGAGAGGACGGCGCGCTCCGAGCGGGCACGCAGCACCATCGCCGTGGCGAGGAACATGAGCGACGTGAGCCAGGGGTCGTAGGAATAGAACGACGCCGTAAAGATGCTCAGCGGGAGCAGGGACACCAGGGCAAGGGTCCTCTTCTTGATGGGGGTCACCCAGATGGCGATGGCGCAGATGATTCCGTAGAAGAGCAGGTTGAAGAAGCGCCCAAGGACGATGACCGCCGAGAAGGGCAGGTGGAGGAGCCTTCCGAGCCACAGGCCGCATGCGGAGGGCACGTAGCCGAAGGCGTTGATCACCAGAAGCTCGGGGCCATAGCCCGGCTCGACCGTCACGGTGTCGAAGGAGTCGTTTGCGTCGAGCCCGCCGGAGTACGTGGCGATGTCGTCGGCAGACCACTGCATGCTGTCGTTGGGTGCGAGGTTGATGATGCGCCCTTCTCCCTTGGAGGACATCTCGTAGACCCGATCGGCTAGGGTGTGCTCGGAGTCGACGATGTAGGAGAGCTCGACGGAGTGACGGTAGTGGATCTGCTCGTCAAGGCCCGCGTGAAAGCCTGGGATGGCCGCAGCCATGAACAGGCCCGAGGAGAGGAGAACGGCCAGAAAAGCCGCCTCGAGGGATAGCTCGCTGCCCCGGACGTAAGCGACGATCGCCCCGACCGAGAACGCGAGCGCGAAGAAGAACAGGAACGCGACGGGAAGGGAGATTCGGGCGAACGCGGCGGCAGCAAGGCCGAAGACCACGGCGAAGGCGAGGGCGACGAGGGCGGGAAGCGCCAGCGCCCTCAGCTGCCAGACGAAGAGCGACAGTCTCCTGCCCCAGCGCTTGCGGTCGTCGCCGAAGAAGTAGGAGATGCCGCCAAAGGCGATGAAGGAGATCCCCCAGAAGATGACGACGCGCTTGAGCTTCCACGCGTGCGGGGAAAGGGCGCTCGAGGCGGGAGACCCAACGAGCGTCAGGAACTCCAGGACGAAGGCGAGTGCCAGAAGAACGGCAAGGTCCTTGCACAGGAAGCGCGCGACGAATCGGACGTCGCGTCCGGCCTTGCGAAGGACCCTGTCCCTCTCGGCGAACTCGGCGCCCACAAAGAGGGCGAGCATGGCGAGGACGAAGATCGCGGCGGCGGCACCCGTCCCTCTGAAGAAGCGATAGGCGACGAAGAGGCCCGCAAGGCAGGAGAGGACCACGATGGCGCCGAACGCGACGCACAGCGCGCGGCCCGGATCCTTCTTGTTCATGGCTAGCTTGGCTTCGCTCACGTTGTTCACATCCCCTTTATGACTGACGAAAAGACGGCACGAATCGGCTTGCGCCTACTTGGCGAGAAACGCCCACCGGGCGACGGGCTTCGCGAGGGAGAGCAGCCTCGCCGCAAGGATTGTCCCGCAATGGACGAGGGCGATCGACCCCAGGGCTGCCAGAACACCAAGAGCCCAAGACGCACCTTGGAGTGCCGAGAGGTCGAGACCAGCGAGGCGAAGCGCCGCAAGCAGCGCGGCGAGCACCCAGAAGTGGAGCATGTACGTCGCAAACGACCAGCGCGAGACGCACGAGCACAGCGACCTGAAGGCCTGGGGCGCCCGGACTAGCAGGGGCTCCGCGCGGTCGATGGCCTCGAACAGGCAGACCGAGCAGAGGGCCACGGGCGCGAACGAGTAGCTCAGGGGGCTGCCGAAGCCGGCGGTCATGCTGAGGCACTGCATGCCGGAAAAGATGCCGAACGAGGCAAGCAGGCAGGCACCGAGGGCCGCGGCCGGCACGCGCCTGAGGGCGCCGCGCCTTGCAGCGTAGCCCGCAAGCAGGTACAGGACCCAGACGCTCTCGCCCCAGACGGTCGCGCCGAACAGGTTGAGGTTCAGGACGGAGTGGAGCTCTTCTCCCACGCCGAAGAAGACGCACAGCGTCTGAGCGCTGGGCACGAGAAGGCCGAAGTAGAGTGCGGCGGCCAGAAGCAGACGGCGTAGCGCGCTTCGGCCCTCGCCCTCGCCCTCCAGCCAGGCAACCGCACGGGAGAGCAGCGGGAGTCCCAGGTAGATGCCAAGCGTCAGGACCAGGTACCACAGGGCGCTTCCGGTGTCGCCCACCAGGAGGGCTGCCTTGGCCATGCGGCCGAAGCTGATGGGAAAGCCGTTCTGGAGGTCAGGCAGGCCGGGCAGCTTGCTGAGCAGGCACCAGACGACGTTCCAGACCTCGTAGGCGACGAAGATGCCCAGCAGGTTCCTCTTGAGGTAGCGGCCCAGGTAGTCGCCGGAATAGTCGCGCCCGAGCATCAGGTAGCCCGTGAGCATCACGAACAGGGGGACACCGATGCGTCCCGCGGCGCAGAAGAGCGAGGCGGCCGCGGGATGGCTGGGACCGAGGAAGAACGGCGAGAGGTGGGTGACCAGGACCAGGAAGATCGCGACCCAGCGAATCAGGTCGAGCGACAGCCTCCTTGCGTGGGACGTCGCCTTGGCCTCGTTCGTCAAACTCTTCTGCAAGTCAGTCTGCCCTTCTCTTCCGTTTGCAAGACATCGCACGGCAGGTCTAGCGGGCATGCTTCGCGCTTGCCCACTGGCCGCAGCGCTTGAGCATGTTCATGCGCATGGTGACGTAGCGCTTCTCGACGGCGTTGCCCAGGGAGCGGGCGATGCCCGTGACGAAGCCGCTGCCAAAGCAGCCCAGGAGGCCGTCGATTCCGAAGAAGGCGCCACCAGCCATCAGCAGGACCTTCTGCCACGGCCAGCCGGCGACGAGCGCATCGCCTCCCAGCGGGTACGACAGCGCCAGCGCGACGAGGAAGCCGGCAAGGGGCAGCTCGAGCGGGCCGTACCACTGCTTCTGGATGAGACTCGTGAGCTCGGAGGTGTAGGAGCCGGAGGGGCGGATGTTCACGTGGACGCGCGTCTGCAAGCTGATGAGGCCGTTGATGGCCTCGCGCACGGAGCCGGAGATGTGGCCAGCCAGGAGCTCGTACACCAGGAAGTACGTGGGATAGAGGAACGCCGCCAGCCAGCCGACGTAGTCGAGGAGGCTCGCGTCGACGCCCACGTTGAAGCGACCCGCGTTGGCGGGAAGGACCGGAGAGACGGCCCACCACAGCAGAGCGAGCAGCGCGACGAAGGCGACGCGCAGGAAGACGGGGCCCAGCAGGAAGCGGCGGAGCCTGTGCGTCCCCGGCGCCGCGTCGACCGCGTCGTTCGCGTTCTTCTCGGCGACCGCACTGCGGGGATTGCCGTCCTTGTCCCAGAAGAGGGAGTCGTCCACCTGGGTCTTCCCGACCTTCTGCCCCGTGGGCGAGAAGTGCACGCCCACGCCGTAGCGGCCCTCTTCCCCACCCATCATGTCGCGGTGCAGCGTCGCCTCGGCATTGTCCTCGAAGTAGGTCTTGAGCAGCGCGTAGGCCTTGTTGACCTGGGTCATCTTGCGCTGCGCCTCGTCGGGCGAGATGCCGTTGGTAGCGGCGTTGTCGGGGTGGTACTTCTGCGCGAGCGCCATGAAGCTCTTGCGCAGGGCGCGCTTGTCGTAGCGCTCGGGCAGGTCGAGGATCTTCTCGGCCTCGGATTGCGTCATGTCTTGCTTGCGTGCCACGCGGACTACCCCTCATAACCAAAGGGACCGACGGAAGTACCGCCGGTCCCCACTGTTCGTTGCGAATGCGGCCGAGCCGCGAGGACTACTCCTCGTCGAGCTGGGCTGCGACCTCGTCGGAAACCTCCATGGAGGTGTAGACGTTCTGGACGTCGTCGAGCTCCTCGAGCTTGTCGATGAGGCGCTGGACCTTCTTGGCGTCAGAGAGCTCGAGGGAGTTGGGGGTGTTGGGAACCATGGTGAGCTCGGAACCCTTGACCTCGATGCCCTGCTCCTCGAGGGCCTTCTGGACTGCCTGCATCTGGTCGTAGGCGGTGTAGACGATCCACTCGTCGCCGGCATCCTCGTAGTCCTCGCCGTCAGCCTCGAGAACGGCCATCTCGAAGGCCTCCTCGTCCACGGCGTTCTCGCGATCGGCGACCTTCTTGTCGTCGGACTTGATGATCTTGTCGATTGCGATGGAGCCCTTGCGGGTGAACTGGAACGCGACGGAGCCGGTGGTGCCCAGCGAGCCGCCCGCGTGCGTGAAGGCGGAGCGGACGTCGGCGGCGGTGCGGTTGAGGTTGTCGGTCAGGCACTCGACGTAGAAGGCGACGCCTGCGGGGCCGTAGCCCTCGTAGGTGACCTCCTTGTAGACGACTGCCTCGGCGCCGGTGCCGAAGGCCTTGTCGATTGCGGCCTTGATCTTGGCGTTGGGCATGGAGACCATGCGGGCACGCGCGACAGCCGCTGCGAGGGAGGCGTTGTTGTCCGGGTTGGGGTCTCCACCGGTGCGGGCAGCAACGGTGATGTTACGGGAGTGCTTGGAGAAGAGCGCGGAACGCTTGGCGTCGATAGCGGCCTTCTTGTGCTTAGTGGTAGCCCACTTAGAGTGTCCGGACATGTATTGCTCCTTCTGATATTGACAAAAACATATCGATGATACGAAAAGCTCACGCGCGGGGCAAGGGCATGAGGTAAACGTGGCCCACGCTTTCGCGAAGGCTCCACGTTAGGCGGCGGCCCTGCGGCGGGCTGGCGGCACTATCCCAAGGAGAGGCCGGCCCCCGCGGCGACGATGACGCCAATGTCGGACTGGCTCTGCCCCGCCCCGATGCTCCCGTTGTAGGAGGCGTTGCGCAGGGTGACGGTGCCGCCCGTGGCCTCCTGCGTGCAGTTCCAGCCCTGGTTGACCTCGACGACCTGGCTGAAGGGCAGGCTCACCTGCCACTGCGAGAGCGCGGCGCCCGAGGGGTTCGACAGCGTGATGCTGTACTGGTAAAACGTCTGCGACCCGCTGGGCCAGGAGTTGACCAGCGTCGCCCGGACGCGTAGCCCGCCCGAGTGAAACGCGTAGGTGGTGCCCGTGGGGACCGACGGGGACCACCCGCCCGAGCCTCCCCCGCCCGCCGCGCTCCCCGGCTCCGAGCCGGTGGTGTCGGTGAGATTGGCGAACTTCTGGTCTCCGGTGAGGGTCCGGTAGAGCCACGAGCCAGACTGGCTGAGGTCGGAGACCGTGAAGCCTGCGGCCTTGGTGCACGAGCTCTTGATGGCAGAGGCGGACTCCGCCTTGTTCGAGAGGCTCCACATGCAGTAGCTGACGCCCAGCGAGTTCATGGTAGCCACCCACTGGTCCGCCGAAGCCTGGTCTATCGCCCCGTTGCCGCTGGCGTCGCAGATGCCGAACTCGGAGACGAAGACAGGAAGGCCACCCTGCACCACCCGCACCATGCGGTTGCGCAGGTCGTCCCTGTGGGTCGTGGCATAGAAGTGCAGGGCGTACGCCACGTTGCCGTACGGAAGCGGGTCGACCGCGGCCTTGTCGACCTCCTGGGACCACGTGGGTGTGCCCACGATCACGATGCCGTCCGGGTCCTGCTGGCGTATGACCGGTATGACCTGGCTCGCGTAGCGCTTGATGTCGGCCCAGCTGCACCCCCCGTTTGGCTCGTTGCAGATCTCGTAGATGACATTGCCCTGGCCTCCGTACTGGCGGGCGATCTCCTGGAAGAAGGCCTTTGCCTCGTCCACGTGGGTCAGCGGGTTGCCGTCGTGGAGGATGTGCCAGTCGACGATGACGTACATGTCGTTGTCGGTGGCGTACTTGATGCCGCCCTTCACGAGGTTCCTGAGGTAGGTCCTGTCCCCGCCGGAGCAGTAGCCGTTGTACTCCTCGGTGTACAGGGCGATGCGCACCACGTTCGCGTTCCACTCGCGCCTCAGCTGGCCGAAGCAGTCGGCGTTGACATACTGCGGGAACCAGCCGATGCCATGCGTGCTGATGCCGCGAAGCTGAACCGGAGTGCCGCTGCCATCGACCAGCTGAGCGCCGCTCACGCGCAGCGCCCCGTTTCTTGAGGGGCTCGCCAGCGTCGTGGAGACAGGCTTTCCCGCGCCCACGCCGTACCAGCCTATGCCCTCGCCCCTCCAGCCGACGACCAGGAGGTTGTCGTGCTCGAACTTGCTGGCCGTGTAGTTGTGCGTTCCCGTGCGCGCGTAGGGGTTGTATTCGCGGTAGAGCGGAACCGTGTGGGCATCATCCGAGTACCAGCCGATTCCCTCCGCACGCCAGCCGGCACGGCTGAGTGCGTCTCGCTCCGCGGGGCTCGTGGTGTAGTGGTGGTCGCCCCCGGGGGCATACGGGTTGTAGAGCCTATACACCGGGGTGTTGGACCTTGCGGGCGCGGTCCACCCCACGCCCTCCCAGCGCCAGCCGATCCGGGAGAGCGCGTCCTTCTCTGCAGGCGAGGCCGTGTAGAAGTGCTCGCCCGAATAGGGGTTGTAGAGGCGGTACATGTCTTGCGCCTGCTCTTCGGCAAGGGCGAAGGGTGAGCCGGCGAGAAGGGCCGCGGCAGCGACCAGGAGCGCTACCAGGACGGCGGACAGCCGACGCGGCATTGACCTGGGTTGAGCCCTCGCAACGTGTTTAGCGATGGAAGACATGGCGATACCTACTGGAAGAGCCTGATGACGCCCCGGGGCGTCCCGAGGTACCACAGGCTGTTGTAGCGGACCCTCGTGCCCGGGGCGCCCGCCTCGATGATGGTGTCGTTGCCCACGTAGACGGCAACGTGGCCGTTCCACGAGATGACGTCGCCGCGCCTGCGGTCTGAGACCGGTACGTGCATGGCGCTGCCGTAGTTCCAGAGGTTGTTGGCGTCGTGGCTGTGCCAGCCGCTGTCGCCGGTGGCCATGTGGTCATACGGGTTGAACTCGCCCAGGTCCATGCCGGTCGCGTAGGCGCACTGCATGACGAGGCCCACGCAGTCCACCCCGATGCCAGGCTGCATGGAGTAGTCCCAGCGATAGGGCGTGCCAAGGTACTCGACGGCTCGCTGCACGAAGGCCTCCGCGCACTGCTCCCTCGTGGCGTCGGGGGCGATGCGCGAGGGCGTGACGTAGGTGAAGTAGCCGTGTGCGTACGACGGGAGGAGCACGCCGTAGGCACTCACCTGATAGAAGCCGGGAGGGTTCTGGTAGCCGATCTTTCCGGTCGCCAGCCTCGTGGCCCTGCCATCAGAATCGGCGAAGTACCAGCCGTCGGAGCGTCTGAGGCAGACGTTGCAGGCAACGTAGCCGCATGACCCGTCGGCGTAGTAGGTGCTGCCGTCACGCTCGAACCAGCCCACGCGCGCCAGGCCGTAGCCTCCCTCGTCCGAAATCCAATAGCGTCGCAGATTGCCCGAGTCCCACGTCCTCGTCACGACCCAGCCGCCCGCAGGCCCCGCAAGCCTGCCGTTCTGCTCCGCGATCCAAGCCCAGCCGTTGCCGCGGTCCCGCACGCCACGAACGACCGCCCCCGAGGAGGTGGCATAGGCATAGTAGCCGGTGCCCTCGGAAGGCAGGACCAGGCGCGAGGTCGCGATCATTCCGCCGGAATCGACCCAGTAGCGCTCGAGCGACCCCCAGGCGGACGTGATGAGCCAGAAGCCGTCTATCGCGAGCCGCTCGTGCTCGGCAGCCCTCCACGCGACTCCCTCGCGCCTCCATCCGACGCGCCCGAGTTGGGTGTCCTCGAGCGCCGACGCGGTGTAGTTGTGGCTGCCCGAGCGCGCGTAGGGGTTGTACTCGCGATACACGGCGGGACCGCCAGAGCCGTCCGACTTCCAGCCAACGCCCTCGTAGCGCCATCCGAGCGAAACAAGGTGGTCCCGCTCAACGGCGGAGAGCGTGAAGTGGTGGTCTCCCGCGTAAGGGTTGTAGAGGCGAAAGACCGCGTCCCCCGACGTGGTCGGCGCGACCCAGCCGATCCCCTCCCAGCGCCAGCCCGCGATGCAGTCGGCACGGGCTTCGTAGAGCGACGCGGTGTAGAAGTGCTCCCCCGTGTACGGGTTGTAGAGGCGATACATGTTCGCGTAGCCCGACGCGTCGTCGGAGGCGGTGGCAAGCCTTGCGGCAGCGGCGGTCGTGACGGGAGTCGATTCGACGAGCCCGGCATCGTCACTCGCGGCCGAGGCCGTGGGGTCGTCGGGCGGGTCCTTCTTGACGTCCGACGCGTCCGGCGGGCTGGTCTCCAAGGTCGTCGGGTCCTCGCGAGGGGCAGGCGCGCATGCGCTTGCAGGCGAGGCGGGCGCGGCTTCGCCGGATGCCGATACAGCGACCCCGGCCTCGACGCTCAGAGGAGTCGCATCGCCTGAAGTCGGCTCCTCGTCAGAGGCATCGCACGCGGACCCGCTGTCGGTGGAAGGCACGATCCGCTGCTCATAGGCCACATCGCGGGAGACGGCGACCGGAGACCCGCCGGAAACGCCCGGGGCGGCATGCGCCGGGGACGGAAGCAGGACGAGAAGAGAGAGTCCGGCGGCAATGGCCCCCAGAGTCAGCGATCTTGACCGTCTCACGCGCATCGCCCCCAACGTCGTCGTTGCTCACCATTCTAGAGGCGGCAGGTGGGTCGGTGGCTCCCCTATGGCACGGGCGGGCCGTACTAGTCCGCGAGGCCCATCTGCTCCTTGAGCGAGAGCCAGAGCTTGTGCGATCCCGCAGAGGTGGGATGGACCTGGTCGCGGTTGAAGTCGTCGCTGTAGAGCTCGAGTGCGTCGTAGAGCGAGTAGTGCTCGTAGCCCCTCTGCTCGCAGACCTGCGTCAGCACCTCGTCGACCTGGTCAATGCTGTAGAGGACCCTGGCATCGGTTCGCCTGTTGTCGGGAGGCGTCACGACGATGAGCCTCTTGCACTTGGCAGCGGCGGCATCGAGCGCGGTCTCGGCGTAGGACCTGAAGTCGTCGATTGAGCACTTGCTCGCGTCGTTGGTACCCAGCATGACGACGATGACGTCGGCGCCGTCGCCCAGCCAGGCCTCGGGGTGCTCGGCCAGGTACTGCATGCGCCAGCCGCTGACGCCGGCGTTGACGAAGGACGTCACGCCATGGTCGGTAGCCCAGGTCCTGAAGTCGTTTGCCCAGCAGGGAATCTTATCCGAGACCTCGAACGCGGTGCCCTCAGGACCCGAATAGACCATGGTCGGCCCGGTAGGAAGCGTGTCGAAGCCGTCGCACAGGTAGCCCGCCGTGATGGAGTCGCCGATGAGCCTGACCGAGTCGACCCTTCCCAGGCCGAACAGCTCGTTGAGGCTCATGTCCGACTCGTCCTGCTCGTCGGTCACGACAAGGGCGCCTTGCGCGTCGCTCGAGGTCCGGAGCTGATGGCCCCCCGTCGGGCTAGAAGGGGGATTGGGAACTATGCCGGCAATCACAAGAAAGACTCCCGTCGCCGCAATGACCAGGATGAACAGCAGGGCAAGCGCTATGCGCAGACCAATGCCAGGGAGGTCGGGCTGTCCCGCATCGTCCTTCTTGTCCTTCTCCTGGCTATGCGATAGATGCTTGGTCAAAACCTACAACCTCGAATCAGAATTACTCGTTACGAACGAACTGCCCGTCACCCTCCGCGACGTCTAGGAAGCCCTCCTGCGGTCGATTGAGCCGATGTGCCACGACCAGCACGGCGACCCCCGCAAGGAAGACAGGCACCGAGAGGCACTGTCCCATGGTGAGCCAGTTGGTTCCCAGAAGGTAGCCGAGCTGCTCGTCGGGAAGGCGCACGAACTCGATGGCGAAGCGGAACACGCCATACAGCATGAGGAACGTCCCGATGAAGGTGCCCTGGGGGCGCGCGGGCCTCTTGCGCGAGAGGACGAAGAGCACCGCGAAGATCACCAAGCCCTCCAGAATGGCCTCGTAGAGCTGAGAGGGGTGGCGATACACGCTCCCGCCACCGGCATCCGAGAACATGACTCCCCAGGGAAGGTCCGTGGGCTTGCCCCACAGCTCGCCGTTGACGAAGTTCGCGCACCTTCCGAAGAAGAGGCCCAACGGAGCGCCGCACGCAGCCAGGTCGCACATCGTGGGAATGGAGAAGTGCAGGCGCCTGCAGGCGAGGGCGCCCCCTACGACCGCACCCACCAGGCCGCCATGGAAGCTCATGCCTCCCTCGTTGGTGGCGAGGATCTTGATGGGGTTGGCCAGGTAGTAGCCGTCTCCGTAGAAGAACACGTAGAACAGGCGGGCACCGATGATCACGCCAAATGCGATGGAGACGATGACCGTGGTCACGTCGTCGACGGAAAGGTCGGTCCCCCAGCGGCGTGCCGTACGGTAGATCACGTATGCCGCGCAGATGAAGCCGAAGAAGTACGCGAGGCCATACCAGCGTACGACGACGGGTCCCAGCTGGAACGCGATGGGATCGAGAGAGTGGTACAGAGCATCAAGCCACATGGAAAGGTCTTCTCCCCTGCCAACGATTAAGAGTACGCAAGTCTGCGCTTAAGTGACGATAGTAGCAAAAAGGGCGACGCGCCCAATTCTTAACGCACCGCCCGCTCCGCGCCTCCCGTTCGCACCTTTGTAGTAAGGAGCGTGCCAACATGCCTATACGGCGTTCGAGTTCATTCCGATCGAGTAGAAGTGATTGATAGCCCTGGCGACGGGAGTAGGCCAGAACCTCGATAGCATTTCAAGGTCTTCGGAGCCACGGACGTTGTTTTCGATGAGCTTGGTCGTGGTCGACTCCTCGTGGATTCGGTGATACATGAGAATCTTCTTCGAGTAGAGGAAGTCTCCCGGAATGCGAGAAAGGGTCTCCCAGGTATCCCAATCGAGGTCACATCGCATGCTGGTCTTGAAGGGCGGATTGGGAACGTTCTTCCTGCACAGAGTAACCGCAGGGCAGCAAATTGCGGAGCCATAGGCCATTGCACGGCGCTTCGCCCTGGCACTCGATGCGTTGCACCTGTTCTCCAGTGGCCTCAGCAAGAATCGCTTAACGGAAAGCAGCCTGTCATCGTCGACACGAATCCCATTCCTGAGCTCACCGTAATTGCTGAAGAAGATCACCGGGGCGTGCGACTCGTCTACCGCCCTTAGCGCCTCGGCGGCATAGCCTGGGCAATAGACGTCATCCTGATGAGCAATCGTGACGTAGTCGCCCGTAGCCTTGGAATAGGCGAAGTTCCAGTCCTGTCCGATCCCATGCTCCCCGTCATTTACGTAGACAGGAAGGCCATAGCGATTCGCGATGTCGCTCAACCAGTCACTCGGAGTGGACGTGGCGATGTAGACCTCGCTTCGCACCCCTTCCTGATTGAGAACGGACTCGATGCACTCGGTAAGATACTCGCTCTTGCCGTACGCGCAAATCGCAAATGTATGCCTTACGTTCGCCATTTTTAGGGTTCCCCTTTTGCCTTGCCTCAACTAGTTCTCCGCATCCTTCTTGCGAGCCCGCTTCCTCTTCTCCATCACGACAGGAATCAGCCTCGTAATGATTCGATACCTCGCCATGGGGAACGGATGCATAAGTGCGTTAAAGACGTTCCAAGCAACGAAATAGCCACGCCACCCCTGCTCCATCCCGACTCCCTTATAAGGCGTCGCGCCAAGGTAGCGCAGGTACTCATCGCGATAGCGATGCTTGTTGCCCTCGCGCCAGGGACGTTCCTCACCAAGATAGTGGATGATAGCGGGCTTGCTGGTGCCGCGCTTGTACTCATCCTTGCTGTAATAGGGAACTCCTCGCATGAGGGAATTGAGCGTCCTGTAATTGTAGAAGACGTAGGAGTTGCACCAGTTGTAAGCAGGAGAGACGGCCTTGATGCGCCCCTTGAGCACGATGTTGATGGCATCCTGGTCGTTCGCAAACAGTTTGTCCCCGTTCTCGAGACAGTAGTCCACGATCTTCCGCTCTATCCCCTCTTCCCTCCAGCGCTTGAGATCAACGAGGAGCACGCCAGCGTTGAAGTACTGCGAGCGTGCGAGCCCAAGGGCCTCGAGTCTGTCCCTGTCAACGGTTGCTTCGATGCATCCGGCAATGACCTGATCGCCCTCAAACTCAGTGTTCCAATAGTCTTTGAGGCTTGAAAGGACAATGGTGTCGCCATCCAAATGCAGCACCCTGTTGACGCCCTCGGGAAGGAATCTAGCCATTAGAAGGCGCGAGAGGACGATCTCGCTCCAGCCAAATGTATCAAAGTTACCAAACGCTTCCATGAAGCCGTCGATGGCGATGATGTCGATTGAGCGTCCGAATTCTCTTGCGACTCTGCGCAGGTTCTCGGCAGCCGTCGAGTTAAGGGCAAGACCAAAGATATAGAAATGAATGTCCTCGACGTCCCTGTTGCTATCGCACAGCGAGGCCATGCTCGCGCAGACCTGAGGGGCAAAATTGCTGTCAAGCTCATACAGAATGTTCAAGGCTAACCTCTCCCCTAGTAATTCCAACTAGCTTCGAACGGACTGCCGCTTTGCAAGCTTTGCAATCCTCGCACATGCAATGGCCAGACCGGCTGCCATCGAAATGACCACGACAAAGTTAATGCCATTCATGCCGAATAGCATCTCAAGAGGAATAACGAGCGCAAGCGAAACCGCAAACGCCGCCGCATCGGTAACCAGCAGCCCCTTCATGTCCCTACAGACAATCAGCACATCCGAAAAGAGCCAAAGGAACGCGATGAGGCCCGTACCGACCAGCACCATGGGGAACAGATACACGTAGTCCGTAATCGACTGTCCGTATACCAAAGGCAGCAAAACCGGTCCAGCAAGCGAAAGGCCAACCGCAACGAAGCCAACCACAGCCAGCATAAGGAGAGCAGCCTTCTTCAGATACGAAATGAAAGAGCCCATGTCCCCAGACGTCCATCGCTCGGCAAGCGGAACAAGAGACGGCGAGTAGAGGAAGCGAGCCATGGCCTGAACCAGCACGGCAGGAGTTGCAACCGCAGCGTACAGACCAAGCTGGTCGACACCGAAGGCATAGCTGTAATACTGCCTCGCAACAGAGACAACCATACTAATAAGTAACGTGGCAACAACCATTGGCCAGCACTCGAACAGAAGACTACGCGCATCCGCCCATGAGATCGTCGGACGAAGGGATGCGAAGCGAAGGGCATGCGGAATGTCATACATAACCGTCACCAATGCGCAGGCAACAAACATCCCGAAGACGGCAAGATCAATGCTGTGCGCAACGAAAAGCGCGCACGAGAAGGACAAGACGATCAAGACACCGCGAAGGAACTGCGACACTCCAATGTAGTCCATCCTCTCCGCACGCTGGTCAACGCCGTAAAGGACGTCAGAAAATGCCTCGTCCACCTTAAAGAGCAGATATATGAATACCGTCAGGAATATGGAAGGTTCACCCGAGACGAACAGGGCGTACGGAGAGACGAGAGCAACGCCGATGGCAATGGTGAGAATCCTAAACGCACAGTAGTTGGCATGCGTATAGCGACCCTCAACGTCGGACACCTGAAAGGTTCTCATCGAATAGGTTCCTATGGGGTTAAACATCACGCCCACAGTCATGGCCAACGCAAGAATGCCTGAATCGGTATACCCCGAAAGGATAACCACAAGGACGGTAGTGAGCCACTGGCACCCCTGGTACATAAGGCTCCCAATGGTGTTAAAGAGGATGTTCCTCCTCAGCGACACGGGGGCTGGGACGCCTTTGGTGGAAACCTTACCAGACCTATCTTCCGTCATATATATCCTCAGCGTTCAATTGCTTGCGTTGCATCGGCATACTCGCCAGCGCAAATCAGACCCATAAATGATAACCCCCTAGGCTGAGCGTCCTTACTCATTCCACAGCGGAAAGAACACGAGAAGGCGGTGCGCCAAGCCATAGCACACCGCCTCCAATATTCTTCCAGCGAGAAGGGCTTACCACTCCATGGCAGGCTGGACCTTCGTCACGCCCGGCACGTGCTCCATAAGGATGCGCTCGATGCCCTCGCTCATGTCAATGCTCGAGAGCGGGCATCCTGCGCACGCGCCCTGCATCTCAAGGGTAACGACGCCCTGGTCGTCGACGTTCACGAGCGCAACGTCGCCGCCGTCGGCCTGGAGGCTCTGGCGAATCACGTCGAGGGTAGCCTCGAGGAGCTCGACGTTGACGGGGGTCTTGGCGTTCTCTTGCTTGGTCTGGTTCTCTGCCATGTCTAAACGGTCCTTCCTTGCCCGGCGGGAGCGAGCAAGCGTGCCCGCTGCTCTCGGCGAAATCCCACCGCGTTACTTTCAATTGGTTCAAGTCTACCCATTCGCCCGCGCTGCTCAGGCGAGAAACCCAAACGACATTGGGAGATCTAGGCGATTCCCGCAAAGAGGTGGCCCGAGACCGAGCCCTGGGCGCGGGCGGCGGGACGCCTGCCCTGGCGAACGGCCTCGACCGCGCGCACGACTCGCTGGACGGCAAAGGCCGCCTCGTCGGCGTCGAGCAGGGTGCAGTCGGCCATCAGGCGGCTGACGCCGGCCGCAAGGAGCTCGGTGGCCTGCGGAGTCGCATCGAGCGGGTGCGCCGAGTAGATGCGGCTGCGCCCCTGCAGGTCGGTGCGCACGGGAAGGAGCGAGCCGTCCTGGTCACGCAGCGAGTTCTTCTGCTGGCGCAGCTTGCAGCGCGCGCATTCGTGGATGCACCTATTGGCCGCCTGCAGCACGCAGTGCTCGCTAGTCATGGCACGCGTGCGACCCGAGACCACGAGCCCGACGGGAACCGAGGAGCGAGGCGCGAGGGCGCAGATCTCCTCGAGCGTGAGTTCGGGAGACAGCCAGAATCCCTGGGCCCCGGCCCGCTCGAGCTCGACCAGGCAGCTCTCGTTGTGGACGGGAATGCAGGGGCGAACCTCAGCCGCGGCGCCACGCTCGACGGCAAGCGCGAGCTCGCTCACGTTGCCCACGCCGCAGGCCCTCCCCTCGCGAACGAAGGGGTCGAGGCGCTCGTGGTCGCACTCGCGGCAGACCTCGTCCAGCCAAGGCACGACTTGCACGCCCTCGGGCCAATCCGCGTCGCGGTCGGCCAAAAGGGTGTCCGCCGTCGCATAGATGCGCGTGGCGCCGGCCTCGGCAGCCGCACGGGCAACCGCGGCGGAGGGGACGAGTGCGCAGACCTCAGCCGAGGCGTCGCGAGAGCCAGGAGTGGCGATGCCGCACGCCCCCCTCTTCTCCGAGGACGCGGCCGCAAGCTCGTCCACGGACGGAACGGAAGCCAGGTCCCGCTCGCGCACGGAGGCGCTCGATGGCCCAAGGATCTTCTGCACGAGCAGCTCACAGGCGGCCGCGCGCACCTTGTGCACCGCCGAAAAGCCCATGCCGCAGCCCTCGTCGAGCTCGACGTCAAAGGAGACAGGGTCAAAGGGCGTCTGTCCCATCCGGCCCACGTGCTCCACAAGGTCGCCCTCGCAGACGGCCTTGGTCCTTGCAGGCTCGACGACGAAGCCCTCGGCACGAGCGATGATGCCATCAAGCGTCTCGAGCTCCACGCAGAAGGGCTCCCCCTGCCTGGCAAGAACGCGGACGGCAACCTTGCGCTTGGGGGCGTCTTCGCCCTTGGCGGCTCGCGCTCCGGCGTCCATCGCGGCCTGGGACCGGATGACGCGCACGGGTGCGCCGACCTCCATGGGTCGGGAGGCAATGCAGGTGATGGTCGCACCGGCGTCGGCGTCGTCCTGGGCGTGGACGGTGAGGAACTGGGTGGGGTCTGCGATGGGGCGAACCTCGAGCAGGTCACCCTTGCCCACGTGGCGGTCGAGCACGATGTCGACCTCGGCGCGCGTGATGGTGCGGAATCGGTCGCGGCCGCCGGCACGACCACCTCGCTTGACCTTGGAGCTTCCCAGGTCACGGGTCGCGATGACCTTGCCGACGAGCTCTCCACGGTTGTTGGAGCGCTCGTAGCTCATCATGTCGTTGTCGGAGCGGTGATCGAGGTAGCTGTTGGTAAAGTCACGATTGAAGGCTCGCTTCAGAAGCTCGCGACGGGCATCCTCGCTCCCCTTCGGAGGAATGCGGCCCGCATCAAGGTCATCAAGCTGGGCGCGGTACGCCGAGATGACGGAGTGGACGTAGTCGGGGGCCTTCATGCGGCCCTCGACCTTGAGCGAGCCCAGGCCTGCCTTGGCAAGGCGCTCGACGTCGTCGAAGGTGCAGTAGTCCCTGGGGCACAGCGGCCGGTCCCAGCCGACGGGCGCGATGCGCTTTCCATCCTGGTTGACCAGCTCGTACTTCAGGCGGCAAGGCTGTGCGCACAGGCCGCGGTTCGCCGAGCGGCTGCCGGCGAGCGAACTCATCATGCAGACGCCCGAGTAGCAGAAGCAGAGCGCCCCGTGTCCGAACCCCTCAAGCTCCACGCCCTCCCGGGCAATGCGCTCGATCTCGGCAACGGAAAGCTCGCGCGAGAGCGTGACGCGGTCGACACCCAGGTCACGGCACCAGGCGGTTCCCCTGGCATCGTGGACGTTGGCCTGGGTCGACACGTGAACCTCGATCTGCGGCCACAGGCGTTGGATCTCGGAGAGGAGCCCCCAGTCTTGGATGATGAACGCATCGGCACCGAGCAGCCACGCGCGTCTGACGAGCGCCAGCGCCGCCGGCATCTCCTCGGTCCTGATGACGACGTTCTCGGTGACGTAGACGCGTGCGCCCGCAAGGTGCGCGGCGCGGCAAGCCTCGGCGAACGTCTCGTCCGTGAAGTTGCGTGCTCCGCGGCGAGCGTTGAAATCGTTGCCCAGGCCGCAGTAGATGGCATCCGCCCCTGCCGCCAGGGCAGCGTTGAAGGGCTCGGGACCACCTGCCGGCGCCAAGAGCTCGGGTACGGAGTGGTTGTCTCTGAACTGCTTCTTTCTCATGCCTCTGCCTTCGTAGCGGGGAACACTCGTGTGGTATCCAGCTGGAAATTATGGGGTTGACTAGGCATTAGGTATAATTCATCCGAAGCGCAGACAACTTCGTTCTGGAGTTCTTACAGTGAAAATCCTTGCAATTGTTCCTGCCTACAATGAAGAAGAGTGCCTCGAGTCAACCATCGCGGAGCTTACCTCGACGTGCCCCGACGTCGACTATCTCGTAATCAACGACGGGTCAAGCGACTCGACAGGACCCATCTGCGACAGCCTCGGGCTCAACCACGTCGACCTTCCCATCAACTGCGGCCTCGCATCCGGCTTCAGAACCGGCATGAAGTACGCCCTCAGGAACGGCTACGACGCAGCCGTCCAGATCGACTCGGATGGGCAGCACATCCCATCGTACATTCCCGTGATGGCAGAGGCCCTCTCCCAGAAGAAGGCGGACGTCGTCATCGCGTCCAGGAATCTCGCAGGTGGAGGGGCCGTTGGAGCTCGAGGCATCGGCGCAAAGCTCATCACCGGACTCATCAGGTTCGCCTCCGGCCAGGTCATCTCTGACCCGACGTCTGGAATGCGCATGTACAACAGGAAGATGATCGAGAAGTTCGCAAAGAGCTTCGACCTCCAGCCCGAGCCCGATGCCATGGCATACCTCATCCGCAAGGGCGCGACGGTCGTCGAGGTCCCGGCAGAAATGCGAGACAGGCAGGGCGGAACGAGCTATCTCAACTTCTTCAAATCAATCTCCTACATGGCCAGGACCTGCCTGTCCATCATTCTCTTCATCTGGTTCAGATAGGACGGTAACCATGTCATCCCTGCTCAGAGTCATCCTTGCAATCGGGGCGTTCGTCGCCCTGGGTGTGGTAATCAACCGCGTCAAGAAGGGCAAGATCCGTGTCGCCGATTCGATCTTCTGGGTCGTGTCCGCAGCCGTCCTCGTCGTCGTCGCGATCTTCCCAGGGATAGCGTTCTTCTTCTCGGGACTTCTGGGGTTCCTCTCCCCCAGCAACTTTGTCTTCGTCGTCATCATCGCCCTCATGCTCATCAAGCTCTTCAGCCTGAGCTGCGAGCTCTCGCGCCAGACGAACCGAATCGACGAGCTTTCCCAGGAGATCGCCCTTCACAACAAGAAGACCGACGGCGATTAGTCAATAAGCGTGTTGCATCAAAGCCAAAATCAAAGCGGCTGGCATCAAAAAAGATGTCAGCCGCTATTTACATGCATTGGTCTCAAACACAATACCCCATAAGACGAGGAGGGCGCCCTTGGGGACGCCCTCCTCTACTGTTCAGTTATAGGTGACTTTACACCAGCTTCGCCCAGCGCTTCTTGCCAGACTGGACCGTGGTGCCCGCAGAGAAGAGCGCGGGATCCACGTTGTAGCTCTTCGGCGCAACGGGCTCGCCGTTGACCTTGACGCCACCGCCGTCGATCAGGCGACGGCCCTCGCCGGCGGACTTGCAGATCTCGAGGTCGGCCAGAAGCTTGGCCAGGTAGACCTTGCCCTCGTCGTTGGTGACGACCAGGCTCATCGGGAACTCCTTGACGTCGTCGGGCACCTCGTTCTTCTTGAACTGGGCGTCGAAGGCGTCCTCGGCCTTCTGGCCCTCGCCCTCGCCGTGGTACAGGTCGACGATGTTGCGGGCCAGCTGGCGCTTGAGCTTGTAGGGGTCGGCGGTGCCATCCTCGAACGCCTTGTCGATGGCGTCGACCTCGTCCACGGGCAGCGTGGAGCACAGGCGGAAGTACATCGGGACGATCTCGTCGGCGATGGACATGAGCTTGCCGTACATGTCGTTGGGGGCATCGGTGAGGCCGACGTAGTTCTTGTAGGACTTGGACATCTTCTTGTGGCCGTCCAGACCCACAAGCAGGGGCACCGTAAGGGCGACCTGCGGCTCCATGTCCATGGAGCGCATGAGGTCTCGGCCAGCAAGCAGGTTGAAGATCTGGTCGTTGCCGCCCATCTCGAGGTCGGCCTTGATCACGACGGAGTCGTAGGCCTGCAGCACGGGATAGATGAACTCGTGCAGGCTGATGGAGAGGCCATTGGTGTAGCGGTTGTGGAAGTCCTCGCGCTCGAGGATGCGCGCGACGTTGAACTGGCTCATGAGCTCGAGCATCTTGCTCAGGTCGAGGGGCTTCAGCCAGTCGCCGTTGTGGACGATGGTGGTCTTCTGGGGGTCGAGCACCTTCATGGCCTGCGCGACGTAGGTCTTGGCGTTTGCCTCAACCTGCTCCTCGGTGAGGGGCGGTCGGGTGCTGTCGCGACCGGAGGGGTCGCCGATGAGCGCCGTGCCGTTGCCGATGATGAGCGTGACATGGTGACCGAGGTCCTGGAACTGGCGCATCTTGCGCAGGGGCACCGCGTGGCCCAGGTGCAGGTCGGGACTCGTGGGATCGACGCCCAGCTTGATGTTGAGGGGCTCGCCCTTCGCGAGCTTCTTCTTGAGCTCCTCCAGAGGAACCACCTGCATGGTTCCAGACAGGATGACCTTCAGCTGCTCATCTACGGAAAGCACGTTCTTCTCCTTTGGGTAAGTCGGTAGCGCCCTCGACAATCAGGCGGCAAAAGGGACGCCCCAGAGCCGCGCGGCCGACCATCGGTGCTGTTACAGAGACACGAATATAGAGAATACCGCAGACTTCGCGGGGCGGCATTTGGGAATGCTATCCTTTTCCCAAACAACTGGTCATTCACGATATCTTCCGCAGGAAGGTCACCAGGAGGCAGCATGGCGCAGGATGCCAACACTTCCATCAAGCTATTCGTCTCGACCCACAAGGGCGGGGTCCACTTTCCCGACAACGAGCTGATCTGCCCCATAGAGGTGGGCGCCGCGCTCCATGCGCAGAAGCTCGAGGGCATGCTCCACGACGACGAGGGCGAGAACATCTCGCAGAAGAACCCGCGCTACTGCGAGCTGACGGCCCAGTACTGGGCGTGGAAGAACGCCGATGCCGACTACTACGGCTTCATGCACTATCGCCGCTACCTGAGCTTCGATCAGAGCCAGCACTACCCCACCAACCGCTTTGGCGACGTCCTGATGGACGCCAACGACGACGCCACCCTGGCCAAGCTGGGCTACGACGACCCCGAGGCCATGCGCAAGCTCATCGAGCAGTACGACCTCATCGTTCCCGAGAAGGGCGGCTTCCAGGGCAGCACCACCATCGGCTATGCCTACTACAACTCCTGGGAGCAGAAGAAGGAGGACCTCGACTGCGTGATGGACATCATCGCGGAGCGCTACCCGGAGTTCAGCGGCATCGCGAAGGACTACCTCAACCGCAGCGAGGGCTACTTCTGCAACGTCTTCATCATGAAGAGAGACCTCTTCCAGGCATACTCCACCTGGCTGTTCGACATCCTCGAGGAGCACGAGAGGCGCCGCGCCGAGGCCCTCGAGAGCTACGACGTCACCAGCAACCGCGTGAGCGGCTACCTAGCCGAACGCCTGTGCGGCATCTACCTGACCTGGCTCATAGAGCAGAAGGGCGTCAAGTACACCACGCTGCAGCGCGCGCTGTTCGCCGACGTCGACGAGGCCCAGACCCTCGAGCCCGCCTGGGATGCCTCCAAGGAGGAGTCAGAGCCGGTCGCGCTGGTCTTCTCGGCCAACGACTTCTACTCCCCCTACCTGGGAGCGCTGCTGAAGTCCGTGGCAGACAACTGCTCTGACCACAGGAAGTACGACATCATCGTCCTGCACGAGGACTTCACCCAGAAGAACATCGACCTCATGCGCCAGATGGTGGAGGCTCCCAACATCAGCCTGCGCTTCCTGAAGGTAACCGCGGCCATGCGCGCCTACCAGAGCAAGCTGTACCTGCGCGGCCACTTCAAGGTCGAGACCTACTTCCGTCTGCTGCTTCCGCAGATGCTGCCTGACTACCACAAGGTGCTCTACCTTGACGCCGACATGATCTGCCTGCACGACGTGGCCGAGCTCTTCGACACCGACGTCGAGGGCTGCCTGGTTGCGGCCGTGCGCGACCCCGACACCGCGGGCCTCTACAACGGCGCTCCCCACAGCGGCACCGACGCGGTCGCCAAGAACAAGTACATGGACGAGATCCTCAAGATCAAGCACCCCTACGACTACTTCCAGGCCGGTACCATCGTCTTCAACCTGGACGAGTGGCGCCGCGCCTACACGCCGGAGGAGATCTTCAGCTTTGCCTCGTCGTACGACTGGCAGCTGCTTGACCAGGACGTCCTGAACTACCTGTGCCAGGGTCGCGTCAAGTACGTCGACATGGCCTGGAACGTGATGATGGACTGGGTGGGCATCCGGATCAAGGACATCATCATCCGCGCGCCGCGCGACATCTACCAGGCATACATGGCATCGCGCAAGAACCCCTACGTCGTGCACTACGCGGGGCCCGAGAAGCCCTGGAACAGCCCCGCCTGCGACTACTCCGAGCACTTCTGGAGATACGCCCGCCAGACGCCGTTCTACGAGGTCGCACTGCACCGCATGTGCCAGGCGCCCGCGAACGACAAGGTTCCCGGCTCGGGCAAGCTTACCCCGAAGGAGTTCGCGTACCAGAAGGTGGCCACCCCCATCGTCAGGTTCTTCCTGCCGCTGGACAGCAAGCGCTTCAAGAAGGCGCGCAGCATCTACCGCAAGATCCACCCGCGCGGCGAGAACTACTAGGGAGGGCGCGGCGGACGAGCCGACGCCCCCTCCCCGAAACCGAACGAGCAAGGTCCCCGGCAGCCTGGCTGTCGGGGACCTTGTGGCATCAAGCACTATGGTTGCGCACTTCTCCGACGCGCGCGGCGTCGCGCGGGCAAGAATTGCCCGCTAGCGCAGGTGGAACTGCGCCTCCCACTGGTTGAAGTTCGGGTTGATGGAGGGGTCTCCCGCCACGAAGCGCTCGGCATGGCGAGCAGCAAGGATGGCGTACTCCTTGAGGAAGCGGGCCTGCTGGCGCGTGTCGGTGGACTCGCGTCCGCGCGACGAGAACTCCTTGTGGTAGAGCACGGCGTAGGGCGTGTACGTGACGGCATATCCCGCGTCGCGTGCGCGCAGGCAGAAGTCGCCGTCGTTGAAGGCGACGGCCAGAGCCTCATCGTAGCCGCCCAGCTCATCGAAGACCGAGCGTCGCACCAGCTGGCAGGCACCCGTGACCATGGTCGAGTCATGCGGCAGGCAGACGTTGCGGTCGTGGTCGACGAGGTTGGCCGGAGTGGTCTCGCCCAGGTGCATGAACATGCCGTTGGGGTTGTACGCCATGCCGGCGTGCTGGATGAGGCCGTCGGGAAAGACCAGCTTGGCACCGACGACGGCAACCTCGGGGCGCTGCGCGAGGGCCGCGACGAGCTCCTCGATCCAGTCGTCCGCAATCACCTGGGTGTCGTTGTTCAAAAACAGCAGGAGGTCGCCCGTGGCGCTGCGGGCCCCCTCGTTGACGATGGCGGAGTAGTTGAACGTGCCGGCGACCTCGGGCCTCCACGTCACCACCCGCACGCGCGAATCGGCCGCGCTGACCTCGTCGTAATAGTCGAAGGTTGCCCGCGAGGTACTGTTGTTCTCGACCACGACGACCTCGAAGTCGGGATAGCTGCTCTTCTTGAGGATGCTCTCGAGGCAGGGCCTCAGAAGGTCAACGTGATCCTTGCTGGGAATGACGACGCTCACCTTGGGAAGCGGGCTCGGCAGCTCGTAGCGTACACGCAGACTCTGGGGCACGGGGCCGTCTTGCACCGTGGCGCTCACGCCGCAGCGCCCGAGATGCCCCTCGAGCGCGACGCGGGCCGCGACCATGTCCTCCAGGGAGCGGTCCTCGCGCGCATGGTAGAGCACGCGCGGCACCTGCACGACGGCGGCCTCGAGCTCGAAGGCACGCAGGGCGCGCCAGTAGCCGCTCGCGCCCGCGCACTCGCCGGGCACGGGGCCCATGCGACGCAGGAGCTTTCCCGAGACCATCTGAAGGCTCCCGATGTAGTTGTGAGAGCGAAGCTTCTCGAGGTTGGGGCAGGTCTTGAGGCGGGGCGAGAAGAGCCTGCCCCCGGACAGGCGGTCCTCGTCGCAGTAGAGGAACTCTGCCTGACGGTGCCGGCGGATGCCCTGGTCGAAGCACTCGAGCGCATCGGCCTCAAGAAGGTCCCCGGAGCGCACGAAGCCGACGTAGTCCGCATCAACCTGCTCGAGCGCGGCGACCTCGAGCTCGCCGCGCGGCGCGTCCGCAACGACGAGCGACCTGATGCGGCCGTCCTCTTCCACGCGAGCGGCGACTTCGGGCTCGGGCGCGACGGGACCGACCAGGACGGCCTGCCAGCCCTGGTGGGTCTGCCTGAGGATGGAGTCCAAGGTCTCGTAGAGCTCATGCTCTTCTCCCCTGGCATATGACACGACGAGGGCGAAGCTCGGGTCATCCGGATGCTTCGGGCGCGGCTGGCACGAAAGGTTCGCCTTGCGCTCGCGCACGAGCCAGCGCTCCCACTCGTCGGCGTTCGCGGCGCCCACGGGCGCCTGGCCGAAGGTGCGCAGGTGCCTGCCGATGCGGGCGGGGCAGATGGACGCAAAGTCGCGGTTCTCGCCGAACTCGCCCAAAGACGTCGCCATGACGAACGTGTCGAGCCCCTTGGGCAGGACGGCCGAAAACGTCACGATGCGGCGCGATCCGTCGTCGACGCCCGAGGGGACCACCTGGTCCTCGAGCAGGCAGAGCCTGAAGTCGACGGGCCTCATGGAGGAGTCGAAGACCCTCAGCTCGGGCTGCTCGCCCTCGCAGGGGAAGGCGAAGGTCACGCTCGTGCGCCAGGCAACGCTGCCGTCCGGGAGCGGCCACGCGCCCAGGATGGTTATGGGCGAGGGCGTGCTGGAGCAGCGCTCCTCGCTCCCGCGCATCAGGCGCGTTCTCTCGGGCGTGCACGTGCTCAGGAAGCGTGACTGGAACTTGCTCGTCACGCGCGAGAACACGAAGGACGCCAGCGGAGCGCCCTCGAGCGAGCCCAGGCGCACCTCCACCCTGAGGTCGACGGCGAGCAGCGGGAACGCGAGCACCCAGGCCTTGAGGCTCCCCTGGGAAAGCGACGGCGGGCAGCTCTGGGGCATCGTCTTGACCGGAACCTCAACGCCCTCGGGCGTGCGAGCCACGCCGACGATCCTCGGAAGCGACTCGGCGGTCCTTACAAGGGCGTAGCCGTAGCCCTCGCCACGGCACACGCCCTCAAGCCTGAAGTTGTCCGTCCGCCTCGCCATGCGGCGCTACTGTCCCTGCTTGGCGTACTTGGCCTCGGTGGCCTCCTTGGCGGGACGCCACCAGTCCTCGTGCTCGCGGTACCACGCGATGGTCTGGTCCAGGCCCTCGCTGAAGTTCGTGTGCCGGGGCTTCCAACCGAGCTCCTCGACAAGCTTGGTGTTGTCGATGGCGTAGCGGCGGTCGTGGCCGGGGCGGTCGCGCACCCAGTCGAAGTCGTCGGCGTCCCTACCCATGCGCTCGAGGATGGCGCGCAGCACGTCGATGTTGCTGCGCTCGCCGTCGGCACCGATCAGGTAGGTCTCGCCCATGCGGCCCTTGGTGAGGATGTCCCACACGCCCGAGGAGTGGTCCTCGGTGTGGATCCAGTCGCGCACGTTCTTGCCGTCGCCGTAGAGCTTGGGGCGGACGCCGTCGATGATGTTGGTGATCTGTCGAGGGATGAACTTCTCGACGTGCTGGTAGGGGCCGTAGTTGTTGGAACAGTTCGAGATCGTGGTGCGCAGGCCGTAGGTGCGCGTCCACGCGCGGACCAGCAGGTCGGAGCTCGCCTTGGAGGAGCTGTAGGGGCTACTGGGCTTGTACGGGTCGTCGGGGCGGAAGCGGCGCGGCTCGTCCAGCGCGAGGTCGCCGTAGACCTCGTCGGTCGAGACGTGGTGGTAGCGCACGTCGTACTTCCTCACGGCCTCGAGCAGGCGGTAGGTGCCGACGATGTTGGTCTGCACGAACGGGTCGGGGTTCGCGATGGAGTTGTCGTTGTGGCTCTCGGCGGCGTAGTGGACGATCGCGTCGTGGCCGGGCACGATGCGATCGAGCAGCTCGGAGTCGCAGATGTCGCCCACGACCAGCTCGACGCGGTCCTTGGGAAGGCCCTCGATGTTGGCGGGGTTGCCCGCGTAGGTCAGCTTGTCGAGCACCGTGACGTGGGTCTCGGGATGGTTCTTGACGACGTAGTGCACGAAGTTGCTGCCGATGAAGCCGCAGCCACCCGTGACGATGATGTTCTTGTACTCCTCAGCCATGCCGGCCTCCTAGTCGATCTTGGTGCTCATGTACTCGGAAAGGCAGTCGCGCCAGTCGCGCGGCTCGAAGCCCGTGGTCTCGATCTTCGCGAGGTCAAGCGTCGAGAAGTGCGGCCTGGGAGCAATGGGGCCCTCTGCCGAGGCAAAGTAGTCCTCGGTGCTCACGGGCTTGACCGCGTCGCCGTTGCCGTTGCGCGCCTCGAACACCTCGCGGGCAATCTGTGCCCAGCTGACGGTCTCGCCGGAGCAGGTCATATCGTAGGTGCCGAAGGCCGCGCGGGAGTCCAGCAGGTGGAAGATGCCGCGCGCAAGCTCGGAGGTGAAGGTGAGCCTGCCCAGCTGGTCGTCGACGACCGTCACCTGCGAGAGGCCGTCGCCCTCGTCCGCAACGCGATCGGAGAGGCCGGCCATGGTGCGGGCGAAGTTGTGGCCGTCGCCCACGACCCAGCTGGTCCTGCAGATGTAGTGCGCGGGGCAGCCCGCCACGGCCACGTCACCGGCAGCCTTGGCGGCGCCGTAGACGGAGAGCGGGGCCAGGGGCTCGGACTCGTCGTGGAGCTCCCGCGTGCCGTCGAAGACGTAGTCGCTCGAGATGTGCACAAGGGTGATGCCGTGCTCGGCGCAGGTGCGGGCAAGAAGTGCGGGGCCCGTCGCGTTGGCTGCCCAGCAGATGGAGCGGCCCTCGGGGGTCTCGGCACGGTCGACCGCGGTGTAGCCGCCGCAGTTGATCACGGTACCGTAGAGATCCCAGTCATACTGGCAATACTGCTCGGAGCGGGACATGTCGAAGGTGTCGATGTCGCAGAAGTCGAAGTACGAGACAACCCCGCGCTTCTCCGCCAGCGCCCTGACGGCGCGGCCGAGCTGGCCGTTGCAACCGGTGACCAGGGTGCGCTTGGGCCTCATGGGCACGACGTCGGAGAGCATGGGATGCCCGAGGTCGGCCTCGGAGAGCGTCGCCTGGTCCAGCGGGATGGGCCACTCGATGGCGAGTTGGGGGTCGGCCAGGTTCACGAAGGTGTAGGTCTTCTTGAGCTCGGCGGACCAGTGGGCGTTCACCAGGTAGGTGTAGGCCGTGCCGTCCTCGAGCGCCTGGAAGCTGTTGCCCACGCCGCGCGGGACGAAGATCGCCTTGGAGGGGTCGAGGGTGCAGGTGAAGACCTTGCCGAAGGTCTCGCTCCCCTCCCTCAGGTCAACCCAGGCGCCGAAGACGGAGCCTGCAGCGATGGAGATGAACTTGTCCCAGGGCTCGGCGTGGATGCCGCGCGTGACGCCCTTGTTCGCGTTGAAGCTCACGTTGTTCTGCACCACGTGCAGGTCGGGAATGCCCAGCGCGACCATCTTGGCGCGCTGATAGTTCTCCTTGAACCAGCCGCGGCTGTCGCCGTGAACCGAAAGGTCGAGGACCTTGAGCCCTTCGATGCCGGTCTCTACGACGGAAAGTTCCTTCTCGAAGTCCATGTGCTCCCTAATCCTTGTTCCTGCAGCTGGGGACGATGCCGCCCTCGGCGACAACCCTCAGGTGCTTTCCGTAGTCGCTCTTGCCGTAGCGGTCCGCGCACTCGAGCAGGCGCTCGCGCGAGACCCAGCCGTTCTCGAAGGCGATCTCCTCCGGGACGGACACGGGCAGGTCCTGCGCCTTCTGGACCGTGCGCACGAACTGGGACGCCTCGAAGAGCGACTCCATGGTGCCGGTGTCCAGCCACGCGTAGCCGCGGCCCAGCGTGATGACGTCGAGCGAGCCGTCCTCCAGGTACATACGGTTGAGGTCGGTGATCTCGTACTCGCCGCGCGCCGACGGGGTGACGCGGGCGGCCATCTCGGTCACGCGGGCGTCGTAGAAGTACAGGCCCGTGACCGCGTAGTTGCTCTTGGGCTCGGCGGGCTTCTCCTCGATGGAGACGGCGTTGTAGTCGTCGTCGAACTCGACCACGCCGAAGCGCTCGGGGTCGTCCACGCGGTAGCCGAAGACCGTGGCGCGCCCGGAGGCGGCGGCCGCGGCGGCCTCCCTCAGGTGGCGCGACAGGCCGTTGCCGTAGAAGATGTTGTCGCCCAGGACGAGCGCGCAGGGCTCGCCGGCCACGAAGTCGGCGCCGATCACGAAGGCCTGCGCGAGGCCGTTGGGCTCGGGCTGCTCCGCGTAGGAGAGGCTCACGCCGAAGTCCGAGCCGTCGCCCAGCAGGCGCTGGAAGTTGGGCAGGTCCTTGGGCGTCGAGATGATGAGGATGTCGCGGATGCCCGCGAGCATGAGCGTGGAGAGCGGGTAGTAGACCATCGGCTTGTCGTACACGGGCAGGAGCTGCTTGCTCGTGACCGTGGTGAGCGGGTACAGGCGCGTGCCCGACCCGCCCGCGAGAATGATGCCTTTCAAACTGGCCTCCTTGAGAAACCTATTCTGGCAAATAGACATAGCGAATATAGTTTACCAGTCGCATCTGCGTGCACAAAAATGCCGCTTATCGCTCGAGCGGGGCATCCATACAGGTGGCGGGAACGGCAGCCGAGAAGTGCCTAGGCGCCAAAGTAGAGGTTGTCCTCCCCCACGTCAGGCGTGTAGTACGGGTCCGAGCCGACGAAGCGGAAGCCGAAGCGCCTCAGGAGCTCGCGACGGCATGCGAGCTCGCCAGATTCCTCCGCAGACGCGCCGGCCGTCCTCAGCCCAGCCGTAACCCGGACGCTCACGTAGTTCTGCTGCATGGAGAGGCGCCCCTCCTCGGCGAGCGAGAGGCAGAGCCCCACCACGGCGTAGTCGCCGAGCGTCGCGTCATAGTGGCTCGCGAGGTCGTCCGCCGCGACGGCGAAGCAGTCCGAGCCGACGGCGCTCGCCGCATGCGGAAGCCTGTTGTACTCGTAGTAGCCCATCTTCGAGGCGGGGTACTCGGGGTAGACGCGCTTGGGCCTGCGGTGCCCGTCGACGAGCACGCCAGCACACGCCAGAAGGCCGCTCTCGAAGACCGAGCGCGCGCCCACGCAGCCCGCCATGCCAGAGGCAAGGGGGCCGATCATGTCCGGAAGCCACTCGCCCTCGGGAGGCGCGGTGACGCGCGGGCCCAGCACGAGCACGTGCGAGGCCGCGGCATGGCCCCGGGCGACCTCGCGCGCAAGGTCGGCGCCGGCGTCCAGCACGACGACCTCGGCATCGACGTCCGCGGCCGCCAGCTCCAGCTGCCTCCTGAGCTGACCAACCAGCGCGTCGGCGTCGGACGACTGCTTGTCGCGCTGGACCACGACCAGCAGGGACAGGTCCACTGGCAGCTCAAAGCGCAGGTCGCAGCGACCCTCGAAGCGGCCGCCCACGTCGGCGCGCGCCTTGACGCCACAGCGGTCAAGGTGGCTCTGGACCGCGAGCCGCTCGGCCTCGAGCGCATAGGACTTCTGGCCCACGCCCTTGCCGGCGGTCGAGTTCTCGTGCATGCGCCAGTGGTAGAGCACGCGCGGGACGTGCGCGACGCGACGTGCGCGCTCGCCCACGAGGAGGGTCATGTTGTGATCCTGCGAGCCGTCGAACTCGCGGCCCGGAAGCCCTTCGAGCCCCTCCACCACGGAGCGGCGGACGCAGAGCATGTGGCAGACATAGTTCTGCGCGCACAGCAAGATGGGGTCCCAGTCGCTCTTGTGGAAGGGGCCAATCAGGCGCCCGTCCAGAAGGTGGTCCTCGTCACAGTACAGAAGGTCAGTCTCGGGGTGGAGGCTGACCTCGCGCGCGTACCACCAGAGCGCATCAGGCTCGATGGTGTCGTCGTGATCGAGGAAGCACAGGAAGTCGCCGGTGGCGGCACGGATTCCCGCGTTGGTGTTGAGCGTAATGCCCTGGTTGTCCTCGAGCTCGACGCTGCGCACGCGCTCGTCGGAGCAAACGATCTCCTCAACGCGCGCGCAAAGGCCGTCGTCTTCGGGACTCGCGTTGACCAAGAGGAGCTCAAGGTCGGGATACGTCTGGGCCAGCACCGAGTCGACCATCTGGTCAAGAAAGTCGCGCGGCGTCTTGTAGAGTGGCACGATGATCGAGAACGTGGGGCGCTGCGCAAACTCCCCGAGCGAGCGGCGCTGCGCCTCGAGCTCGGCCTCGCGCGTAAGCGCATCGGGGCCCTCCGCGGGCTCGACCTCGGCGACGGAGGACTGGGCCAGACGAGTGCGCTCCCTCAGCTGCCCAAGCTCGTACGGCTCGACGACGATGAAGTCTGACCTTCGGTCGCCCTCCTTCAAGCGCGCGAAGACGGCGACGGTCTCGACCCCTTGCGTCAGTGCCAGCGAGAAGCGCTGCCTACGCCGCATGAGGCCGCCCTCCCCCTCGACATCGCACTCGTCCGAGAGCGCGCAGGCCACACGCGTGACGTTGGCGCCCGAGAGGTCGAAGGCCTCGACGGACACGGGCGAGATCGCCGTGGCCTCGTCGAAGCAGTCATAGCCCAGCTCGCCCACCAGCACATCGTGGTCGCCGTCCTCGACGACGGCCGCAAGTTGGAGGCAGAGCGAGGCCGGCCCCAGCTTCTGGTCGACGTTCCTGATCGCCTCGGCACGCTCATCCTTGCGGAGGGTGTTGAGCGAGGAGGAGAGCCTGGCGCCCAGGGGGCTCAGTCGCTTGGAGGCCGATGCCAGAAGCTCGCCGCGCTCGTCTCGGACCTCGACCGTGAGGGTCTGGACGCACTCGAGCACCGGCAGGTAAGCCACAGCCTCGTCGGGTCCCAACGCGCGCAGGCAGCACGGCAGGGCCCTGCCCTCGCGGTCGCCGTTGCGCGCGGACGCGAGGGCGCCATCGGGCGCGGTCACGCTCACGGAAACGAAGACCTGGCCGCGGCCGCGCGTGACCCTGCCGAACGAGATGCTGGCTTCTTCTTTCACCTAAAACTCCTAACGACCCAGGCCATAGTAGCCACGGTCATCATAAACGTGCTGGTAATACGGGCTGTCACCGTCATACAGCCACGGGTGGCGCTCCATGAGCCACGCGTCCTCGGCCGCGTCGGGGCGCATGCAGAGACGCTCGCGCGCATAGCCGCGCGGCGTCACCCTCACCGCGGCCATGGGCGCCTCGACGCACGAGAGGCCTGCCTCCCTTGCGCGAGCGCACAGGTCCGCGCTCCACCAGGCGCCTGCCCGGGCGTCGATGCCACCCAGCTCTCGCAGGGTGCTGGCGGACAGCATGAGGCACTGACCCGTGAGCGCCGAGACCTCGTGCGGGAAGACCTCGTAGCCCCTGGCCTGGTGGTCGCCCTCCGGGAAGTAGCGGTCGACCAGGCGGGGTCCGGACGTCGTCGGGATGAGCGCGCCGCCCCACTTGGTGCCGTCGGCGAGGCGCGCCTTTGCGCCCGCGACGCCGACGCCCTCCCTCATCGCGAGCACGAAGAGCTTGCTCACCAGATTGGCCTCACCCGGCAGGGCGCTGCCGTCCATGAGCAGCACGTAGTCCGCGTCCGTCGCGTGGCACGCGGCGTCAGCCGCCTCCAGACGCTCGACAAGGCCGCCGAGCCTACCGGTGCAGACGACCTCGAGGCCAGGCCACGGAAGCTCTTCTCCCCGGGCAAGCTCGTCGGAATCGCCCATGAACACCAGGCTCACCTTGGGGCGCGGCGCGTCCTCGTCGAGGATCGTCACGTAGCAGTGGGCCATCGTGGGGACGTTCTCGACGTGGGCGGGCACGCCGATCGCATGCAGGTGCTCCTCGATGGCGACGCGACCGGCCTCGAGGGACTCGGGCTTGGCCTGGCTGTTTCCCGCCGTGGACGTGGCGTTGACGCGCCAGTGGTAGAGGATGCCGCGGGCGTGGTGCACGTGGCGCAGACGCTCGCTCGCCACCAGCGTCATGCGATGGTCCTGTGCGCCGTCGTACTTGCTCGAGCCCTCGGGGAGGCTCTCGAGCAGCGAGCGGCGGATGGTAAGCATGTGGCACACGTAGTTGTTGGTCTCGAGCAAAAGCTGGCTGAAGTCCGGCTTGAACGAGGGGAACACGTAGCGTCCGCCCTCGAGCTTGTCCTCGTCGCAGTACATGAGGTCGATCTGGTCGTCGTCCCGCAGGGCGCGCGCGTAGCTGAAGAGCACGTCGGGCTCGAGGATGTCGTCGTGGTCGAAGAAGCAGACGAAGTCGCCCCGGGCGACGTCGGTACCCGCGGCGGTGTTCAGCGTGATGCCCAAGTTGCGCTCGAGCTCGACCACGCGGACGCGCCCGTCGCGCTCCTGGTACTCCGCCACCTTCCGCGCGAGCTCGGCATCACCGGGCGTCGAGTTGACCAGGACGAGCTCCAGCCTGTCGTAGGTCTGCCCCAGCACGGAGTCGGCCATGTCGACGAAGAAGTCGACCGGAGTGTGGTAGAGCGGGACGATGACCGAGAAGAGCGGGCGCTCCGGCCAGCCGGCCTGCACTCGACGCTGCTCGTCCAGGGTCGCCTGGGGCGTACGGTGCGTGCGGAACCAGGCATCGTAGCCGTCGTTCGCCTCGATGGGAAGGCGCTCGCGCGCGAACTCGTCGCGCAGGGCGTCGAGCTGCCCCTGGGCCAGCCCGGCCGAGCCGCGGTGCTCGCCGAGCGCGAACGACAGCTCGAGCTCGCGGGCCTCGCGCGGAAGCTCGGCCGAGAGCCAGAGGTGGCGCATGCGCGGGAGCGTCCCCTTGGAATCGGTGCCGTCGCCGATCACGACCGAGGGCGCAGGCCCTTCTCCCCCGTTCCAGCTGACGGAGAGGGGCCCCTCGCAGGGAGTCTCCCCCTCGGTCCCGTCCGGCACGAACGAGGCGCGCAGCTGGAGGATGTCGGTGTTGAACACGGTCGCGATGACCCGGTAATCAGAAAAGCTAACGTCGGAAGGCACGGGGCCACATCCCATCTTTCGCCGTCCCCATCTGGGCAAGCGGTCGATCGTCAAAGGCTAGTCGAGGTACTTCTTGAGGGCGCGATGCTCTGACATGCGCACGAGGCCCGGGTTGAGGTACGGGTCGCCCTCGACGAAGTAGCGCGGGTACATCTGCATCATGCGGCCGTTCTCGCGGCACGAGCGCAGGGCCGCGGGACCGTGGCGGTGCTGCCCGCGCGAGATAGACTCGTAGTGGTAGATCTCGACGTCAGGGTTGTAGAGCACGCGCTTGCCAAGACCCTGGATGCGCAGACAGAGGTCAATGTCGTTGTACTCGACCGCGAAGGTCTCATCCATCCCGCCCACGGCCTCGTAGGTCTCGCGCGAGGTCATCAGGCAGGCACCCGTGACCGCGGTCAGGTCCTGCGCCAGGTTGCAGAAGTTGAAGTAGTCCTGCGTGTGGGACGGCAGCATCTTGCCAAAGTGACCGGGCGCGGCGAAGTGGAAGAACACGCCGGCGTGCTGGATGAGTCCATCGGGATAGAGGAGCTTGCAGCCGACGGCGCCGATGTCCTCGCGGCGGCAGGGGCCCACCAGCTGCTCGAGCCAGCCCGGGGTGATGACCTCGGTGTCGTTGTTGAGCATGAGGAAGTAGTCACCCTTGGCGTGCGAGAAGCCAAAGTTGACGGTCCTGGCGAAGTTGAAGCGGCCCGCCTCGGTCTTCTCGCGCACCACGCGGACCCTTTCCCAGCGGCGCTCGGCCTGCTCGTAGTACAAGAAGGTCTCGTCCTCGGTGCTGTTGTTTTCGACGACGATGACCTCGTAGTTGGGATAGGTGGTCCGCTGCGCGATGGAAGCCAGGCAGCGGTCGAGCACGTCGACCTGGTCCTTGTTGGGGATGACGATGGAGACCAGGGGGTGCTCGGCAAACTGGTAGTCGACGTGGTAGACGTTGGGCGTGCGCTCGTCCATGCGGGCGACGGCGTCGATGCCGCAGCGGTCCAGGTGCTCCTGCACCGACTTGACCCCCGCCAGCGAGGTGTAGCTCTTCGAGCCAGGGTCCGCGGCCGTAGACTGCGGGTGCACGCGCCAGTGATAGAGCACCTTGCGCGCATGGAAGACGTTGCGCGCAAGCTCGCCCACGCGCAGGGTCATGTTCTGGTCCTGCGCGCCGTCGTAGCTGCCGTCGGGAAGCTCCAGCCCGTCGACCACGGACTTGCGCACCGTCAGCAGGTGGCAGACGTAGTTGCAGGAGCACAGCAGGTCGGGAGACCAGTCGGGCTTGAGGAACGCCTGGCAGAAGTGGCCGTCGATCAGCTTGTCCTCGTCGCAGTACAGGAGGTCCGTCCGAGGGTAGCGCTCGATGCCGCGAGCGTAGTGGTACAGCAGGTCGGGCTCGATCACGTCGTCGTGGTCGAGGAAGCACAGGAAGTCACCGCTGGCGGCACGGATGCCCTCGTTGGTGTTCAGGGTGATGCCGCGGTTCTCGTCCAGGTTCAGCACGCGGACCCTCGCGTCGCGCTCGCACGCCGCGCTCACGACCTGCGCCAGGCGCTCGTCCTCGGGAGACGCGTTAACCAGGACGAGCTCGAGGCGGCCGTAGGTCTGCGCAAGCACCGACTCGAGCATCTGGTCGAAGTACTCGAGGGGCGTCTTGTAGAGGGGGACGATGAACGAGAAGAGCGGACCGCCCTCGAACGAGACGCGGCGCTGTGCCTGGAGCTCGGCCTCGCTCGCGCGCACGTTCCTCAGGAACCACCCCTCCCACTCGGGGTCGCGGTCAGCCGAGAGCGTGCGCGCGTAGAACGAGCCGCGCAGCGCCGCGAGGTCGTGCCCCAGCGCGACGCAGAACGCCTCGGTCGCTCCCCTGGCGCCGAGGGGATCGGCAGCCCCCTCCTCCGCCAAGAGGCAGAGCACCAGCTCGTCGATGTTGGAGCACACGCGCGCCGAGAACGTGACGCGGCGCTCTCTCAGGCCCGGCACCTCGTCCGAGTCGACGACCTTGTCGCCGAGGCACACGAGCGGTGCCAGGAGGGCGTCGGAGCCCGTGGAGTCCAGCAGCCTGACGTTGCCAAGCACTTCTCGCCCGAGGCCATCACCCCTCAGGCAGACCTCGCAGTGGATGACTTCGACGTCAGCGTCGAAGGGAATGAGGTCGTAGATCCTGACGTCCGCCGTCGAGGCGGCGCGGGCGTCGCTGTTTCTGATGGAGGCCGCGGCGCCGTTGCGGGTCGCGGTGTTGACCTGGGAGGCGAGGCGCGCCATGCGGGGGCGAATCGTCTTGGTGGCCGTACCCTCGACATTGCCGGCCGCATCAAGCGCGACGACGGTCAGGGTCTGGTCGACGGCGAGCACGGGGACCACCGCGACGACGTAGCCGGACTGAGGGTCCCTGTGCCAGGTGGCGGGAAGGGCGGTGCCGTCGCTCGTGGAGGACGCGACGTTCAGGCCGTCGCTTGGCCCAAGGCCCTCGACGCGAACGAAGATCTTACCCGAGCCTCGGGTCGTCTCCCTGAAGCTGACGCTCATCTATCTACCTCTTGTTCCCCCGCCCTGACGGGCTTTCGCACGATTCTTTCTTCTTCATTATGAAGCACGACGGCCCGCCACAAGGCGTGGCAGGCCGCGAGAGCTTCTCTAGTGCGCGTTGTTCAGCCTCAAGGCATTACCAACCTGCAGATTCCTGGGCCGTGGGCGTCATGTGAACGTTGAGCGTATCGCCCGCGCCGGCGGGAATCGTCACGTCGTAGGTGACCGTGAGGGTCTGCCCCATGCCGAAGGACACGAGGGCGCTGTAAGAGCTGATGCCTAGCGTCTCGTCCAGGTCGTTCACCGCACTGCCGTCGCTTATCGCGACGTTCGAGACGGTGCCTCCCGAGGGGGCCACGATGTAGAGCCACTCGGTGATGTTGGTCTTGTCGTAGCTCTGGTTGCCGCCCAAGACGTAGTCGGGAGCGCCGGCCGCCGTCGCGGAGTCGAGCATGTTGGTGAGCGACGTGGTCACCTTGAACGTCCTCGAGCCGTCGGCGTTGACCGTGGGAGCCGAGACCTCGCTCCCGGACTTGAGGTACCACTCGATCTTGGAGAACGAGACGTTGTTCATGTAGAAGCCGACCGTCGGGGTCTTGTCCTCGGTGAACTGGCCGGACGCGCCGATGGCCTTCATGGCGGCCTCCTCGTTCTCGTTGGCCATCCAGACCTGCAGCCTGCCGTCGTCCATGGACGAGTTGAGGGTCTCGTAGAGGTCCTTCACGTTCACACCACCCAGGTCGCTGGTCAGCTTGTTGAACGAGAGCGCGGCGACCTCGGCAAAGAACAGGTCGGTCTGGTCGGAGGGCATGGTCCAGTAGGAGTCGTGCATGAGGACCGCGGCGGCATTGCTGCCGTCGACGGTGACGCCGTTAGAGGTGGTCACGCCGCCCGTAAGGGCGAGGAGCCTCTGCAGGAAGACGGGGTCTACCGCAATGGTGCCGTCGATGTGCCCACCCACGAGGGCCTGCCAGAACTGGGCGGCCACGTTGCCGGCGCGGCTGAAGTCGTACATGAAGCCGGTGGACCCGGGATTGGTCGCGATGCTGGGGCCGAATGCCGCAAGCTCGCCTCCGGAGACAGAGGGGTTGGCGCCGGCGGGAGGTTCGATGTTCTGGAGGGTCTTGGAGTCGGTCAGGGAGATGTGGCCATCGGTCACGGTGACCAGGCACCAGGAGCCATAGAAGCCACCCGTCGAGCGGATCTCGACGTTGTTCTGGGCGATCAGCAGGTAGTTGCGGGTCTGCCCGTCCTTGCCGAGCATGTCGGGAAGAATCGGGAGCAGGCTGTTGGCCTTGTCGATCGCGGAGGCAGCCTTGCCCATCTTCTCCTTCGCCTTGTCGAGCACGCCGGCGACCTGCGGCAGATGGGCGTCGGGGAGCGACTGGACGGCTTCGGCGTCGCGTGTGACGACCGGGGCCGCGGTCGCGAACACGTCCGAGAGCGACTCGAGCGCCTCGACGTTGATGGAGCCGTTCTTCACGAGGTTCTTCAGGTTGACCTCGTCGGCGTTGATGGCCAGTGGCGCGATGGCGTTGTCGGACAGGTCGACGAGCACGTCGCCGAGCTTGCGGACGCTCCTCACGTCGTCGCCCAGCACGGGGACGAAGGAGGCAATGGTCCAGGCGGGGTCGTCGAGCTCGTTCTGGATGTTGTGGACCGAGATGTTCATGTTGGAGGCGACGGAACGGGTGGTCTCCGCGTCACCGCTCTTGACGGACTCCTTGAGCTGGTCGACCGAGTCCATGACCACCTGCGCGTCAGCCTTGACGCTCTTGACGGAGCGATACAGGCGGAAGCCCGTGACGCCACCAATGGCCACCAGAAGCAGCAGGATCACGGCGATCACCTTAGCGACCACGTGGCGGTTCTCGCGCTCCGGCTCGATGGGCTGCCATCCGTTCGAACTCATGCTGCCTCCGTCCGCGTAGGAGTTGAAACCGACCGGCCTGGCCTTGCCCGAAGACTTCCTGACATAGGTCCCCCGGCCACGAACGTTCTTGTTGCCATCGCTCTGAGAGAAGTGCTTACCCATATCAAAACCAATCTTCCGGCCCAACGTGCGTGATTCCCCCAAGGAATCGGCGAAGCGCACCCCATCCGAAGCGGCGCGCATCCTTTTAAGTCTCGCACAGCCCCACCTCACCTCGACGCCACTCGTCTGTTCGACTGATAACTTTCACTAGCCGACCGATAACTTTCACTAGCTTCAGGTACGCGCAAGCTAAGAAGACGCGATGGTGAGTGCTCGCCATAGGGTTGCGTCGCGCGCACTTCTCTATAATTGGGAACGTATGTGGCTATTCGAGGAGGATTTATATGAGCATCCGCAAGCGCAGGGCGCACCTGCATTCCCGCACCCACGCCTTTGGGTTCGGCGTTGCTGGGGCCTTCGGCTTCATCGCCCTGCTTGTAGCGGCACTTTGCGCGTCTCTGGGAGTCATGATCAACGGGTGGCTGCAGGACCTGCCCGACTACACCTCGGCAGATGCGTACCTCGTGGCTGAGCCGACGACGGTATACGCATCGGACGGGTCGGTTATTGCCGAGTACTACCTGCAGAACCGCAGGTCGGTCGACATGGACCAAATCTCCGACTACGTGAAGGTCGCCATCGTCGACACCGAGGACGTCCGCTTCTACCAGCACAACGGCGTCGACCCGCAGGGCATCCTGCGTGCGGCCTTCGTCTCGCTGGGCGGCGGCTCGGAGGGCGCCTCTACCATCACACAGCAGCTGGTGAGAAACACCGTCCTTTCGGACGAGCAGTATGACCGCACCCTCAAGCGCAAGGTGCGCGAGGCCTACATCGCCATCCAGATGGAGAAGATGTACACCAAGGACCAGATTCTGAACATGTACCTCAACACCATCTACTTCGGCCACAGCGCCTACGGCATCCAGGCGGCCTCCGTCACCTACTTCAACAAGAACGCATCGGACCTCACTCTGGCCGAAGCCGCCACCCTTGCGGGCCTGCCCCAGTCCCCCTCCGTCTACGACCCCCTCAAGAACCCCGAGGCCGCGACGAAGCGCAGGAACACCGTTCTAGACCGCATGCTCTCCGCGGGCGACATCACGCAGGAGGAGCACGACGCCGCCGTCGCCGAGCCGCTCGTGACCAACCCGGGCAGCTTCTCCGACCCGGTCGGCTCCTATCCATACTTCTCGGACTACGTCAAGCAGCTCCTCCTGGAGGACTTCGACTCCGACACAGTCATGCAGGGCGGCCTCAAGGTCTACACGACCCTCGACCCCAACATGCAGAACGCGGCGCAGGACTCCGTCAGCTCGAACCTCGACAGGATCGGCAACGACCGACTCGAGGCCGCGCTCGTCGCAGTCGATCCCAGCACCGGCTACATCAAGGCCATGGTCGGCGGCCGCGACTACAACCAGAACCAGTACAACCTGGCAACGCAGGCCGAGAGGCAGCCTGGATCGAGCTTCAAGACCTTCACGTTGGTGACCGCCCTCAGCGAGGGCATGAACCCCAACATCACCATCAACTGCAACTCGCCCATGCGAATATCGCCCACGTGGAAGGTGCAGAACTTCGCTAACGCGAGCTATGGCTACATCTCGCTCTCCCAGGCGTTCGC
Organism: Parafannyhessea umbonata; assembly: GCF_900111255.1. Taxonomy (GTDB): domain Bacteria; phylum Actinomycetota; class Coriobacteriia; order Coriobacteriales; family Atopobiaceae; genus Olsenella_J; species Olsenella_J umbonata_A. The sequence goes on along the minus strand of NZ_FOGP01000001.1, from coordinate 283,799 downwards.
GTACTCCTCGAACACCGGATTCGCCCAGGTCATTGGTGCCCTTGGTGCCGACAAGGTCGTCAGCATGACCAAGGCAATGGGCGTAGACGTCGACCTGCCGGCCTACGACTCCATCACGCTGGGCACCGTTGGCATCCCGGTCGTCCAGATGGCGGAGGCCTATGCGACGGTGGCCTCGGGAGGCACGCACCGTGACGCCATCGCGATTACCAAGATCGAGGACCGCAACGGAAACGTCGTGTACGAGCACCAGGACAACCCGACGACGGTATTCTCGACAGAGGTGGCCGCAGCCGCCATCAACGTGATGGAGGGCGTCTGCCGCGGCAACGGCACCGCAAGCGTCATTGCGTCGACGCTCAAGGTGAAGCAGCCCGTTGCCGGCAAGACGGGTACGTCCGAGAACTACCGAGACCTCTGGTTCTGCGGCATCACGCCTCAGCTGTCCGTCGCCGTCTGGTGCGGCTACCGCGAGGAGGGCACCGTCAAGGCCTACGGAAGCTACGCCCACCCGTACAACACGACCGTCCCCATATTCGTGAGCTTCGTAAACAGCGCGCTGGCCGGCGTCGATACCGGGTCCTGGCCAAAGGCGACGGGCAAGATCAGCTACAAGCCCAACAGCTCATGGACCTTCTCGAACACCAACTCGTCTGCCACAGACTCGTCCTCGACCAAGACGGAGACCAAGACCGAGGAGACGGCAGAGACGCAGACTGCGCCGACCGAAACCAACACGAACACAGCTAACACGAACACGGCTCCGACAACGAACGACGGAGACGAGGTTGCCACGGGTGGCGGTGAGACCGGCGGAGGCGGCGGAGAGGCTCCTGCCGCAGGCGAGTAGACGCACACCTTGCATAGCAAGACCAACGCTCCTCTGTCCCTTCGGACGGGGGAGCGTTTTCATGCCCGCCATACAGGGCGAGGGGGAATGTGCCGACTGATGGGCGAAGAGACGCACCGCGGCAAGAAGGACTGAAGGGCTTCTTCCCTGCGTGGCAAAGGCAACGAAAAAAGGCGCCCGCGAGGGGCGCCCACACAATCGATGATGCCTGCCGAGGCTCGGCGAGAATCTGGCTACTTGCGCGTGTCGCGAAGCTTGCTGACGAGGTTGACCAGATCCTGAGCGGCATCGTTGCTGCCAGATACTACCAAGACGGTGTCGTTACCCGCGACGGAACCCTTAACCTCGGGGAGTGCCGCGGCGTCGACGGCTGCGGCGACGCCGGGAGCGGTGCCCGGCTGGCTCTTGATGACAACGAGATTGTCGGCACGCTCGACGCTGCTGACGAACTCGGATACCATACGCTGAAGGTGGAGGTCCTCCGCCAGAACGTAGATGCCCTCAGACAGCTTGCGCAACCCCATGTCCGCGATGTCTCGCGAGACGGTTGCCTGCGTGCAGTTGAAACCAATAGACTGGAGCTCGTCAACAAGGGCACGCTGCGTGCGAATGGACTTGCCGCGGACGATGTCCCTGATGGCATCCTGCCTATTGTTGCGCCTCTTGACCATATACAGCCTCCAGAGCTTGCAAATTAGAAAAACTGAAAGAGCACTCTTCAAAATCCCGTGGGTCTGTATAAAAGTACGTTAGTTATTGATATATGTCAACAAGTATTGGTTAAAGGTACATTAACTGTTTTCCAGAAGGCGAAATCGCGCCCGGACGGCCGAGGGGCCGCTCCCCTACTTCACCAGCTAGCGAGGGCAGAAGTGGCTTACTATGGGCAGCAGTGGACGATCGTTCAGCACACAAAGCATATATGCACCAGACTGAGGAGCATCACATGCCCTACCCCACAGACGACAGACGTCGAGACCCCAGGCAGCACAGAGGTGCGCGACCCGATGGTCGGGGTCGAAGAGGCCCGGGGGGCGGCAAGATCCATTCGGGGGGAGTCCATCACGGCCAGCGACCGGGACATCCTCAGGGGGCGGACCCCCTTCGCGCCAGCCGCTACAAGAGCAACCACAACTACCGAAGCCTGAGCGGGCATGACACCGGCTACAACCTCAGGCGCGGCGCCAGGAGGCATGGCGGCATCCTGGGCCAGTATGGGATAGACCAGAGACGCGCGATCTTCCTCATAGGGGCCATCGCCCTTCTCGTCCTCCTGATCGTGATCGTCTCCAACTGTGCCCGCGGCTGCGCGCGCAAGGACGACAACCAGGGGCAAAGCCAGGAGGAGGTGAACTCCTACGACTCTCGCGTGAGCGCCGGCGTCTCGGAGAGCCTGACAAACGAGTTCACGCCCAAGCTCGACCAGGGAGACAAGTACCAGAAGCTCGCCAAGCAGGCCGGCGAGTACAAGGACGAGCGCCTTCCCGAGCTCGCCCTCCGCGAGCCTGACGCCCTCGACTTCGTCCTGAGCGTCCCCGACCACGAGAAGAAGGAAGAGGAGCTCGGAGAGAGCGTCGAGAAGGGCGCCTACCCGCAGTTCTACGACTGGGACGCGCGCTGGGGCCACCTCGATTACGGCAACAGCAACGTGGGCGTGAACGGATCAGGCCTCACCTCGATGCTGATGGCCTACATGGGCCTCACCGGAAAGAGCGACCTCACGGTAACCAAGCTGATCGAGATCTCCAACGACGGCAACTACGCCTCGGACGACTCTGGCAGCGCAAACGAGTTCTTCGCGGCGGCGGCCGGCAAGCTGGGCCTCACCTGCCGTGAGTACAAGTCCTCGGGAGAGAACATCACGACCGTCCTCGCGGACGGCACGCCGATCATCATCAAGCTCAATGCGGGCTTCACCACGCCCTACGCCCACTGGGCGGTCATCGTGGGCGTCAATGGCGACGGCTCGATAACGCTCTATGATCCGGACAGCAGCTCCGCCTCGACCCACACCTGGGCTGCGGGGACCGTGGGCGGAAACTCCTCGATCATGTATGCCATCGGACAGGCGCAGAGCGAAACCCAGGACTCTGCAGACGACTCTCAGGGCGCGAGCACTTCGGGAGACGCGTCCGAGAGCACCTCGGACTAGCGGCAGGGAGAGCACTTCTCCTCCTCTCCCTACCCAACGCGGCCAGACCGGCAAAAATGAACCGCCGGTGCGACTCTCTCGCACCGGCGGTTCTTCTTGCCTGAACGGCCATATGCCTGCGTTGCCTTACTTGAGGAGCGCCTCGGAGGCAGAGCGAAGCTTGTCGCAGACGGCCTCTGACTCGGCGCGCGTGGCACCCTTGGAGAAGAGATAGGCCTTTACCTTGGGCTCGGTTCCGGAGGGGCGGAAGATGACCTTGTTGTCGCCCTCGAGGCGGAACTCGATGACGTTCGCGGGAGGAAGCGCCTGAGCGGGCTCCTTCTGCAGGCCGGAGAGGCGCGGCATCTCGGGGGCGGTTGCGTAGTCGGTCATGCCGACGACCTTGTAGCCCGCGATCTCCTGGGGCGGGTTGCTGCGGAGGCCGTCCATGATCTCGGCCATGTGGGCGGCGCCGGCGGCACCCGGGAACTGGGCGTTGACCGTGCCGTTGAGGTAATAGCCGTACTTCTGGTACAGGTCCTCCATGGCCTCGTAGAGGTCCTTGCCCTGGGCGGCGTAGTGCGCTGCCATCTCGACGCACATCTCGACCGCGACGATGGCGTCCTTGTCGCGCGCGTGGGTACCGATGAGGTAGCCGTAGGACTCCTCGAAGCCCATCAGGTAGCGGTCCTCCTCGCCCTCGGCCTTGAGCTGGTCAATCTGGTCGCCGATGTACTTGAAGCCCGTCAGGACGCGACGGAGCTCGAAGCCCTTGTCGCTCGCAAGCGCGTCGGGCATGGCAGACGAGACGATGGTGGTGACGGCGACCTTGCGGGCGACGTCCTCGCCGTTGGCCGCGGCCATCTCGGCGAGCCAGTTCATCAGGAGCACGCCCATCTCGTTGCCGGAGAGCAGCTTGTACTCGCCGTCGTGGGGAATCGCCGTGCCCATGCGGTCCGCGTCGGGGTCAGTGGCCACGACCAGGCTGGGCTTGACCTTCTCCGCAAGGTCAAGCGCAAGCTGGAGCGCCTCGCGGAACTCGGGGTTGGGGTACTTGCACGTGGGGAAGTTGCCGTCCGGGTCCCTCTGCTCCTCGACGACCGAGACGTTCTCGACGCCGACCTCCTTCAGGATGCGCGTGACGCACTCCATGCCCGTGCCGTTGAGCGGGGTGTACACGACGGAGTAGGACGGGTCGGCCTTGAAGCCGGGGACGGAGACCTTCTTGACGTTCTCGATGAACGAGTCCAGGACCTCCTCGGGCGTCCACTCGATCAGGCCCTTCTGCAGGCCCTCGTCGAAGTCCATCATCTTCACGCCGCCGAAGGTGGCGACGCCGGCGATGTTCTTCGAAATCTCGGCAGCGGCCTCGTCGGTGATCTGGCCGCCGTTGTCGTTGTAGACCTTGTAGCCGTTGTACTGGGCGGGGTTGTGGGAGGCCGTCAGGACGATGCCGGCGGAGGTGCCCAGGTGACGGACGGCGAACGAGAGCGTGGGGACCGGCTCGATGCGCGGGTACACGTAGACGTGGATGCCGTTGGCGGCGAGCACGCCGGCGGCGACCTTCTGGAAGTCCTCGCCCTTCAGGCGCGAGTCGCGTGCGAGTGCAAGCGAGGGGTTCTCGTAGTGGGCGTTCAGGTAGTCGGCCACGCCCTGGGTGGCCTGGGCCACGACGTAGACGTTCATGCGGTTGGTGCCGACGCCCAGGACGCCGCGAAGGCCGGCGGTGCCGAAGGCGAGGTCGCGATAGAAGGCGTCGTTGAGCTTCTCCTCGTCGCCAGATTCAATAAGAGCGTCGAGCTCTGCCTTGAGGTCCGTCTCGCTTACGTTTTCCTTCCACAGCTGGACTCTGGCCTCAGTTTCCTCGTTCATGAATCTACTCCCTACATTGACTAAGGCGGCCGGACCGCCCGTTCGCGTGTTTATAGATAATACCCCCGCGCCCAGGCGACAGGCGACCTCGCTCGCCCAATTGCTTGACACAATTGAACATGTGACATCTCGCGGAAAAACGCTTGCAATTTCGCACCAGAGAGTTATGGGAAGAAACGGCAGCCTGGGCACGCATGACGGTACGAGCCATGCCGGGCGATATGATGGTTAAACATTGGATTGCCGCGCTGCGGCCTCGACGGGCGAAAGGTGTCCCGATGACTGACAAGATGGAATTCTTTGCAACCTGCCCCAAGGGCTTCGAGCAGATCCTTTCCGACGAGCTCTCCGCCCTGGGCATCCCGCACGTCCGCCCCCTGCGCGGACAGGTGAGCTTCGGAGAAGAGCTTGCCGACGCATACCGCGCCTGTCTCTGGTCCCGCATGGCGTCTCGCGTCATCCTCGTTATAGGCCGTATCGACGCGTCGGACGCCGACGCGCTCTACGAGGGCCTCTCCCAGATGGCGTGGGAGGACCACGTCTCTCTTGGCGCGACCATCGCGATCGACGCCCACGGCACCAACGACCAGCTGCGCAACACACAGTTCGTCGCCCTCAAGTCGAAGGACGCGATCGTAGACCGCCTCATGTCCAGACGCGGCTCGCGCCCCATGGTCAACACCGAGCGCCCAGACGTCTCCGTCGTCGTACGCCTCTCGCGCGACCGCGCGACCGTGGGCATCGACCTTTCCGGCGCGCCTCTCTTCCGCCGCGGATACGAGTCCGCGCGCTCGGGCAGGGCGCCCATCGCCCCGCTGCGCCCCGACTACGCGGCCGCCCTCCTGGCATCGGGTGGCTGGTTCCGCAGCGTCCGCCACGACAGCCCGACCATCGCCGCCGCCTACTCCGGTGCGGGAACCGTCCTCGTGGAGGCGGCTGCCCAAGCGCTCGACCGCGCACCCGGACTGCTGCGCGCCCGCTGGGGATTCGACGGCTGGGCCGGCCACGACCAGAAGGCGTGGGAGTCGCTTCTTGACGAGGCGCGCGAGCGCGCGGAGAGGTCGAAGGACCGCAAGCTGACAATCCTGGCCTGCGAGACGAGGCCCGGAGCCGAGGCGTCGCTCAGGCAGGAGCTTCGCGCCGCAGGCATGCGGCTGGATGTGAGCCTCGTCGCGCCCTCCGACGTCGCGCGCGGCCTCGAGCACCGCAAGGGCACCCTCGCGGTCTGCGACCTCTCGTGGGTGGCACAGGACGAGGTCGCCCAGCAGGCCTCGGCCCTCGCCGTCGCTTCGACGGCCGTTCGCGGCGCGGACACAATCGTGGCCATCACGCGAGACCAGACCATCGACGCGGCGCTGGGCGGCGTGCCCGAGGCCACCGAGGCAGTCTTCGTCGGCCAGGACCCCGCGACCATCCGCACCTACGACGGCAGGGGCCTCTCTCCCGCGCGCGAACAGGTCAACGTCGCCGACAGGGACGGTCGCCAGCGGCACATCCCCGTCTTCGTGGGCGCGAGCGAGCAGTTCGCACGCCGCCTCGCCAAGGTCTGGCGCCAGCGTCGCAAGTGGGCGCAGCGCGAGGACGTCAGCTGCTATCGAATCTACGACACCGACCTGCCCGACTACGCCGTGACGATCGACCTCTTCGAGGAATCCGAGCTCATCCCGGCGCGCAACGGGCGCGGCCGCTGGCTGCTCGTCTCGGAGTACGCCGCCCCCAAGGACGTCGACCCCAACCTCGCCCGCGAGCGCCTGCTCGACGTCCTGGCAATCGCCCCCGTCGTCATCGGCGTCGAGCCCCAGAACGTGTTCGTCCGCGTCAGGACGCACGGCAAGGGCGGCTCCCAGTACGCCAGCGAGGCCAAGGCGAACACGGGAGAGAAGTGCCCCCGCGACGCGCGCCCGGGACGTGCCAGGCGTGCAAGCAAGCCCGGCTTCGTTCCGCTCGCGCCGGGCGCGCACCTCGTGGACGAGGGCGGCCTCACCTTCGAGGTGAACTTCTCGCTTCGCCACGACTGCGGCATATTCCTGGACCATCGCGAGGCTCGCAGCCTCGTGCGCGAGATGATGAAGCAGACGCAGGGCTCGAAGCGCTTCCTCAACCTGTTCTCCTACACGGGCACGGCCACCTGCTACGCGGCCGACGGCGGCGCCAAGCACACCACCACCGTCGACATGAGCCGTCCCTCCCTCGAGTGGGCCAAGCGCAACATGGAGCGCAACGGCTTCGTCAACGAGGGCCGCGACGTCGCGCACGAGTACGTCCAGGCCGACGTCATCCGCTGGGTGAGCGAGCAGCGCCGCACCAAGAACCGCTGGGACCTCATCTTCTGCGACGTCCCGACCTTCTCGAACTCGAGCCGCATGCGCAAGGGCTCCTGGGACGTCCAGAGGGACCACGCCGAGCTCATCATCGGCATCTCGCGACTGCTCACCAGGAACGGCTGCGCTATCTTCTCGTGCAACCTGAGGAGATTCAGGCCCGACGTGCAGAAGCTCCAGAAGGTTGGCGTCAGCCTGGAGGACATCACGCAGCAGACCATTCCCGAGGACTTCTCGCGCAATACGAAGGTGCACCACGCCTACATCGTCCGTCGCACTCTCCTGCCAGGCCGCGATGCCCAGGCCACGGCATAGTGACTCTGTCACAGTTGTGTAATGGCGTCAAAGCCATGCCGCATCTAACTTCAAACTAGTATCGTATTTGCCTGCTAAAACAAACTGAAAGCCGCGTCGGGAGCTCGAAAAGCGACGCGGCTGGCCTTTTGATTGGATGAACATGCCAAGCAGGCGCGACTGGCTCAAGACCGCGGCCGCAACCGTCAAGACGGCGGCCAAGCCTCCCTACATCCCCAAGGTGGCCCTTCTCGACACGCAGATGGGAAGCGAGAACTCCGGCGACCAGATTATCATGGAGGCGTGTGGCCAGGTCATGGCCGAGGTACTGAGCCCCGACGCCACGCCGGCACACGTCGCCACACACTACTACTCTCCCGAACTCGAGTCGCTGGGCGGCAGCATCCCCATCCTGTGCGGCACCAACATCCTCTACACCCACATGGGAGACCAACGCCAGTGGGCGCTGCCCCACAGGCTCAGGAGCCTCCGCAACGTGTGCCTGCTGGGCGTCGGCATGAACAACCAGGACCTGGACGACCCAGTCGACGCGTACAGCAGGCTCTTCTACAAGGCGGTCCTCCACCCGAGCCTCTACCACTCGGTGCGCAATTCCACCACCAAGCAGAAGCTGGAGGAGGCCGGCGTCCGCAACGTCCTCAACACGGCCTGTCCCACGATGTGGACGCTCACGCCCGAGCACCTCGCGACCATTCCTCGCAAGAAGGCCTCGACGGTGCTGACCTCCGTCACGGACTACTGTGCCGACGCGACGAGCGACCTCCTCATGATCGAGACGCTCAAGCAGGAGTACGAGCACGTCGTCATCTGGGTCCAGGGCAGCCATGACATCGACTTCTGCCTTGATCCCATCATCAACAAGGGCGACTACCAGCTCATCGGGCCCAGCATCGACGAGCTCAACGCCTTCTTGGCAGATCCCGACGTCGACTACGTGGGCACGCGCCTCCACGCTGGCATCCGCAGCCTCAACCTTGGCCACCGCTCGCTCATCGTGAACGTGGACAACCGCGCACGCTCGATTGCCCGGGACACCGGTTTGCCCGTCATCGAGCGAAGCGAGCTCGCAGGCGATAAACTGGTACGCTGGATCAACGGTAGCGATGCCACGGAGCTCTCCCTGCCCTGGGAGGAGATTAACCTGTGGAAGTCGCAATGGAGTCGAAGGTAAGGCACTTCTCGCCCACCCAGCCAGAGGCACGACGGGCGCGACGGCCGACCTGACGGGAGACGCGCTATGAAGACCTCACTTGCCAACAGCTCGATCGCATGGGTGTTGCCGGCCATCGTGCCCGGTTCCGGGGGACTCCAGACGATCTTCCGCCACATCATGCACTTGCAGGAGCTCGGCGCCCGAAGCGAGGTGTTCGTGATGCAGCCTCCCTACGAGAAGACGGCAGGCGAGCTCGCCACCATCGCGGAGGGCTACGGCTGCGAGAACGTTACCTTTCACCCCTTCCCCCAAATCGAGGGAGGCTTCGACGTCGCCATCGCCACCATGAGCCCCACGGCTCGATACGTCGAGCAGTCCGACTGCGCCCACAAGTGCTACTTCGTGCAGGACTTCGAGCCCTGGTTCTACCCCGCGGGAGAAGAGCGGATCAACGCGATTGCCAGCTACAAGCTGGGACTCGAGCCCATCACCATTGGCAACTGGCTGGCAAGCAGGCTCCACGAAGAGTTCTCCTCCGATGCCCGCGTGACCCCCTTCTGCGCGGACGCGTCCATCTACCACCGGCTTGGCACGGACGCTGCCAGGGGCGCGGCGAGGCGCGAGAGGGCCGTCTGCATGATCTACCAGCCGGGAAAGCCGCGCCGCTGCGCGGGCATCATCCTGGACACCGTGCGCATCATCAACCGCATGGACCCAAGCGTCCGCGTCTACCTGTACGGCTCGCAGTCGCTGGCGCCCCAGGACGTCACGGCGACCAACCTGGGCCTGCTCACGAAGGAGCAGTGCAACGAGCTCTACAACAGGTGCTCCGTCGGAATCAGCATCAGCGGTTCGAACCCCTCGCGCGTGCCCTTCGAGATGATGGCGGCAGGCCTGCCCGTGATCGACGTCTACGAGCAGAACAACCTCTACGACTATCCCGACTCGTGCATGCTGCTCGCCGAGCCCACGCCGGAGGCCCTCGCCACCGCCGCCCTGAGCCTGCTCGACGACGCGAAGGCCGCGAGCTCCATGTCGGCGCGCGCGAGCGAGGCCATGGCAAAGCTTCCCATCGAGCTCGAGACCGCGGCCTTCGCAGAGGCGCTCGAGGACATCGTCTTGGGAGGCGATGCGCACAAGGCGACGCCCGCCCGCCTCTACAACAGAGCCGCCGTCACCGCATCCGACGAGGCCCGGGCCGTCTTCCACGACCTGTGTGCCGCATCCATCGAGGCGCAGTACAAGGCGCCCGTCGTCGAGGGTCCCCTGGTCAGGCTCTCGATCGAGCTCCCCGACGACCTGTCGGGCGTCGAGAGCCCGCACGCGCTGGTGTGGCACGCCGCCGACCAGTCGGACATGCGTGACTTCCCGCTGCACCACACGGGAGAGAGGCTCATCCAGGGCGTGCTCGACCTCGAGGGCTACTACGGCGCCCAGCTGGGCAGGTACCAGATCCACGCCTACGGCGTCGTGAACGGGCGCGAGCAGCTCTTCGCGCACTGCGAGCGAGGAATGGGCTCGAGGCGGCCCGAGCCGGGGCCGACCGGCGACGCCGTACACGAGGCGCCCGAGGCCAGACCCATCGCGGTCGACCTCCCCATCCGGGTCGAGGACGCGCTCGACGTCCGACCCGACGAGCTGATGGTGCCTCGCAAGAGCGAGATAGAGATGATCCGCGAGTCGTCGTCCTTCCGGATCGGCCGCGCCATCACGTCGCTTCCCCGCAAGGCGCGCGACCTCTTCAGGCGCTAGGCACTTCTCGCGAGCGCGACCCACGCAGGGCCCAAAGGCCCATGCCCCATAGACGCAAATCGGCCGACGTGCAAAGGGCACGCCGGCCGGCTCCTACTGCCGTCCTTGCAAGAGGGAGACCCCTACTTGTAGAACTCCTCCATGTCCCTGCCCATGCGCTCGAGCGTAGGGACGTCGACGTAGGCCATGTGGCCGCAGCCGTAGCGGTGCCACTCGACCTGGCCCTTCAGCTCGGCCGAGAGGAACTGGCAGCTCATGTCGTGGGCCACGTTCCAGAAGGTGGTGGCCGCGTCGTAGCGACCGCCCATGATGCACAGCTTCATCGTGGGGTTGCGGCGCATCGCGACGGCGATGTCGTAGGCCACGTTGGGAGCGGACGAGGGCCAGTCCTTGCCCGGCTCCTGGTGCTCCCACTTCCACTTGGTGCCCACCTGCTCGTAGTTGCTGGTGAGATAGCGCGCCGGGCCGCGATAGCCCAGCTCGTCGTGGACGAAGGCCCTGAAGGCGCTGGTCCAGCTGGACTCGACGGCGTCGTCGGCGGCATCCTCGGCAGCGAACCAGGCCGAGGAGCCTTGCACGGCCACGGGCGCGTCGGACGAGAAGCGCATGTCGAGCCTGCCGCAGACCTTGCCCTCGTCCGCAAGGATGCTCTGGCGGAAGTCGTCGAGGGTGATGCGCAGGTGGCACCTCTGGATGTGTTCGGCCGAAAGGCCCAGGAACTCGCTCATCTGAGCGGCGACCTCTGCCTCGCGCTCGGGGTCAAGACGGTCTCCGCGCAGCAGGGCCGGAGCCATCACGTCCTCGCACCAGTCCATGGCGCGGTCGAACCACTCGTCCTCGTCGACGCCCTGGCCGGCCTTGCCGAAGAACTGCGCAGCCGCGGCCATGGTCGGCATCATGCCCAGGTGGTAGAGGTCCTCTCCCTCGAGGGTCTGGACCCAGTCGAAGATCGCCGAGAGCATGGTGACGCCCGCGACCTTGACGCCGCGCTCGCCCAGGAAGCGCATCAGAACAGAGTTGCGCACCGTGCCGTACGACTCGCCGAAGAGGTAGACCGGGCTCGTCCAGCGGCCGTTCTCCTCGAGCCAGGTCGTGATTGCGCGGCAGAACGCATCGGCGTCGCCGTCGACGCCGAAGATCTTGGAGGTGTCGGCGTCCTCGGCGACGCTGGACCAGCCGGTTCCCAGCGCATCGAGGAAGACGAGGTCGGACTGGCGCAGGAGCGTATAGGGGTTGTCCTCGACCTCGATGGGGAACGCAAGGTGGCTCACGCCGTCGGTCTTGACACGACGGGGTCCGATGCCACCGAAGTTGATGGGCACGCTCGCACAGCCGGGGCCGCCGTTGTAGCAGAACGTGACGGGGCGAGAAGGGCCCGCGTCCGGGGTGTCCGCCGCCACGTAGGTCAGGCTGAACATCTTGCCCAGGAGCTTGCCGGTGTCGGCGCGGACGTCCAGGTGGCCGGCGGTGCAGTCATAGGCGATGCTCTGCCCCTCGCTTGCGCCCGAGCCCTTCCAGCTGAGTCGTGCGGTCTTGGGCTCGGGAGTGTCGATGCCCTTCTCGGCGGGAACCGCCATGAAGAACTCGGACATGCCCGTGCCTTTGGCGGAGGAGGCCGTAGCCTCGCTCATCTCTTCAGACATCACAAACCGTCCTTTCCACCTTGTGAAATGGGGATAATGATAAATAAATCCCTCATTCACACCAGTACCATATATATGACCTATTTTCGGGGTCGATTCTGGCATTTTGCGCATCAAGTGTTAGAGTAACGCAGTTTGATTTCTTGGCTTGTTTACAGAAACGCCGTTAGGTCTTCAGACCAGGAGGTTCGAAATGAGTTCGACTAAGGTTGCCGGACGCGCGAGAAAGGGCGCCATCCCGTTCTCGATGGGAATGGTCCTCGTCACGCTTGGCGTCGTCTACGGCGACATCGGCACCAGCCCCATGTACACGTTGCGTGCCATCATGACGGGCAACGGTGGCCTTCAGACCATGAGCGAGGACGTCGTTCTTGGCGCACTCTCCCTCATCATCTGGACCATCACCCTCATCACCACCGTCAAGTACGTACTCGTGGCCATGCAGGCGGACAACCACAACGAGGGCGGCATCTTCGCGCTCTACTCGCTGGTCAAGCGCTGCGGAGCCTGGCTGCTGTTCCCCGCGATGATCGGCGGAGCCGCGCTGCTGGCAGACGGCATCCTGACGCCGGCCGTCACCGTCACGACGGCCATCGAGGGACTTCGCACCATCGAGCCCATCTACGCGCTCATGGGCGACAACCAGGCCATCGTCATCGTCATCACGGTCATGATTATCAGCATCCTGTTCCTGGTGCAGAGGGCCGGCACCTCCACCATCGGCAAGGCCTTCGGCCCCGTCATGACCACCTGGTTCCTCTTCCTGGGAATCGCGGGCGCCGTCAACATCGCCGACGGAGTGGGCCTCGAGGTCTTCCGCGCGTTCAACCCCGTGCGCGGCATCACCTTCCTCTTCAGCGACATCAACGTCGCGGGACTCATGGTCCTGGGCAACGTCTTCCTGTGCACCACCGGCGCCGAGGCCCTGTACTCCGACATGGGCCACGTCGGCAAGGCGAACATCTACGCGTCCTGGCCGTTCGTGAAGACCATGCTGATCCTGAACTACCTGGGCCAGGGCTCCTGGATCCTTGCGAACGCCCATAACCCCGAGTTCATCCAGACGCCGGACGTCAACCCGTTCTTCCAGATGGTCCCCGAGAACCTGAGGGCCATGGCAGTCATCCTCTCCACCCTCGCGGCCATCATCGCCTCCCAGGCCCTGATCACCGGGTCCTTCTCGCTCGTTTCCGAGGCGACGCGCCTGAACCTCATGCCCCACCTGCAGGTGCGCTACCCCTCCGAGACCAAGGGGCAGCTCTACATCCCCATCGTCAACACCATCATGTGGATCGGCTGCGTCGTGGTCGTCCTGCTGTTCCAGACCTCCAGCCACATGGAGGCCGCCTACGGTCTGGCCATCACCGTCACCATGCTCATGACGACGGTGCTTCTGACCACCTACATCTCGCGCGTCCTCAAGGGCAAGGCGCTCGCAGTGCCCTTCGCGCTGTTCTTCCTCGCGCTCGAGTCGACGTTCTTCTTCTCGAGCCTCACGAAGTTCCTGCACGGCGGCTACTTCACCGTCTGCCTCGCGGCTGCGATCTTCTTCGTCATGTACGTCTGGCGCCGCGGCACGGCAATCGAGCACACCCAGTCGGTCTACCTTGACGTCAAGAGCTACATCGATCAGCTCTCTAAGCTCCGCGACGACGAGCGCTACCCCATTATGGCCGACAACCTGGTGTTCCTCACCAATGACTCGTCGCTGGACAAGCTCGACCGCGACATCCTGTACTCGATTCTGGACAAGGGCCCCAAGCGCGCCCATGCGTACTACTTCCTGAACGTCCAGGTGACCGACGAGCCCAACACGCACTCGTTCATGGTCAACGACTTCGGCACCGACTTCATCTTCAAGGTGCAGCTGCGCCTGGGCTTCAGGGTGAACCAGCGTGTCAACCAGTACCTCTACCAGATCGTCAGCAACCTGGTCGAGCAGAGGCGCCTTGCCGCACAGCCGCGCGACTACTCCATCTATCGCAAGAAGAGCCCCGTCGGCACCTTCCGCTTCTGCCTGATCCGCAAGGTCGTCACGCCCGAGACCGAGATCTCGGTCGCAGACTCCAACATCTTGGGCATCAAGTACGTCATCCGCCGCTTCTGCGGCTCGGCGGCGCGCTGGTACGGCCTCGAGAACTCGAAGATCATCTACGAGAGCGTCCCCCTGTTCGCCAACACCAAGCGCGAGCACAAGCTTGACTACATCGAGACCCCAGGCGACACCGGCTCGTTCCATCGTCCCGCCATCAGCTCCCACGCGCACAACGCAGTGGCCGGCCGCAAGCCCATGCGCCACGAGGCGGCCGTAACCTCGACGCTTCAGGTCACCGAGTCCGAGCAGGCCAGCACGCCCGTCCGTCTGCCCCAGGACGTCGTGCGCGAGGAAGAGGTCGACGTCTTCTCCGCACGTCTGGCAGACAAGCGCGAGGCCACGGTGGAGAAGGTCGAGAAGTCCGTCATCGGCGGGGACACCGCGAGCTTCGCGGCCATCACGATCGAGGCCGAGGAGGAGGACGCCGACCAGGAAGAGTCCATCGCGGCCGACGCGGCTCACGACTCCGCGAGCAAGGGTCCGAAGGAGTAGCGCCAAGGCCGATGCCCCAGCCAATCGCACGAGCATACACAGCGAACCCCGGTCGCACCGAGCGCGGCCGGGGTTCGCTTTTTCATGTGTCGCGACTGGAGGGGGGTGCGTCAGGACAGGGCGCCCGCGCGCCTCGCGCGAGGCCAAAGCGGCCAGAGCAGCTAGAGAAGTCCCCTCAGGTGGCGAGCGACGCCTGCGTGGTCGTTGTCGTACGCCGTGACGCGATCGGCGACTGCCTTGGCCTCGTCGTAGGCGTTCAGCATGGCTATGCCGCTGCCTGCGGCCCTGAGCATCGAGAGGTCGTTGGGAGAGTCGCCAAACGCTATTGCCTGTGCAGGGTCGATTCCCAGGTGCGCGCAGAGCCACTCGAGCCCCGCGCCCTTTGACGTGCGCACGTCCATCACCTCGAGGTTCCGGGCGCTCGAGTGCGTGTGGTGGAGGGTCTCGTCCGCATCGACGGCAGACAGGATGTCCGGGGTGAGCGCATCGTTGCCCCAGTACAGGCTCACGCGCTCGACGCCTCCCAGATGCTCCACGAGCTCGGGAACGAAGGCGTCAACGGGTGTGCGGTGGCGCAGAATGGCGCGCTTCTCGTCGGGACGGATGTCAAAGGTGGATATCAGGTCGTAGCGCCATCGCTCGACGAAGACGCGACCGCCCCAGAAGACGTCGAAGGTGCAGGGCACGCCCTCCAGGCGGTCATAGAGCGCGAGCGTGCGCTCCTTCCCCATCGCGCGCAAGCAGAGGCGTCGCGCCAGTACGGCGCTTCGGTCTTGCCCCACGCACTCGAGCTCGACGTCAACCTCGCCCGCCGCGTCGGGAGACGCGGCCTGCACGGCCACGTCTCTAAGCAGCTCCATCACCACGGCGCCATCGGACGTGACGGCATAGCGCGTCGCGGGATGCAGCAGCACCTCGGCCGGAAGGGCACGCCAGGTGCGCCCCGTGCAGGGCACAAACGGCACGCCCTTCTCGGCAAGCCTATCCAAGAGCTCGAGGTTCTCCCGGCACACCGTCTTGTCTGTCGAGAGGAACGTGTCGTCCATGTCTGCGAAGACGATGCGGGGCGCGGCCATGGCTAGCTCCTCTGGTCTATGGGAACGTACTCCCTATGCTCCATGTAGGAGTTGTACGCGGGGCGGATGATGCGAGCGGGACCGTAGAGCTCCTCCATGCGGTGGGCCGCCCAGCCCGACATGCGCGCGATGGCGAAGATCGGGGTGAAGAGGTCCTTGGGAATGCCCAGCATGCCATAGACAAAGCCGGTGTAGAGGTCGATGTTCGCGGAGATAGGCTTGGTGATGCCACGCTCTCGGCGCATGACCTCGGGGGCCAGGCGCTCGATGCGACTGATGAGTTCGAACTTCTGCGCGACGCGCTCCCCGCGACTCTGGGCAAGCTTCCGCGCGTAGCCCTTCACGACCTGGGCGCGCGGGTCGCTCTTGGTGTAGACGGCGTGGCCCATGCCGTAGATGAGCCCCTTGTGGTCGAAGGCGTCGCCAGACAGCACCCTGGCAAGGTAGTCGGCAATCTGGTCGTCGGAGGTCCAGTCATCGATGTGCTCGCAGGCGTCGTCCACCATCTGACCAGCCTTGGCGTTCGCGCCGCCGTGCTTCGGCCCCTTAAGGGAACCCAGCGCCGCCGCGTAGGCGGAATAGGCGTCCGTCCCCGAGGACGAGATGGTCCTGCAGGTGAAGGTCGAGTTGTTGCCGCCGCCGTGCTCGGCGTGGAGCATGAGCATGACGTCGAGCAGCATGGCCTCGTCGTGGCTGAAGCCCTGGTCGCCGCGGAGCACGTCCAGCACGGTCTCGGCCATGGTGAAGTCCTCCTGCGCAGGGGGGACCAGCAGGCGCTCGCCCGTCTGGGCCGCCATGAAGGCCTGGTGCGCGACGCTGGCCACGCGCGGCCAGCGGCCCAGCATCGAGAGGGCCACGTCGACCTCGTGCACCGGCGCGGTATCGTCGGGCTTCTCGTCGAACGCGTACAGGAGGAGCGTCGCGCGCTGCAGGACGTTCATGATGGAGGGGCTGTACGTGGCGCGCGGGAAGATGCTCAGGTAACCCTCGGGCAGCTGCCTGCGGCTGCCGATGCGCGCCTGGAAGTCCGAGAGCTGCTCTGAGGTGGGAAGGGTACCGGTCAGGAGCAGGTAGGAGACCTCCTCGTAGCCAAAGCGATCCTCCGCCTGAGCAGCACGAACCAGGTCCGCGACGTGGTAGCCACGGTAGGTCAGGTCCCCCTCGTCGGGAACGATGGCACCGTCCTCCTTCTTGTAGCCGTGCACGTTCGAGATGGTCGTGAGGCCCACCAGGACGCCGGAGCCGTCTGCGTTGCGCAGACCGCGCTTGACGTCGTACTTCTTGTACAGCTCGGGCGGGACGACGTCAACGTTGCGGCCGCCCTCGTAGAGAAGTGCCGAGGTTTCGGTAAGCCCCAGGCCCACCGAGGGCATGGGGTACTCGTCCGAGGCATGTACCAGAGCCGATGAGTTGGCTCGGGTGATAAAACTCTTGGGGCGCGCGATGCGCGTCCTTCTCGCGTCAGCCATATGTAACTCCCAAATCTGCCGCCCGGGTCGGACGGCGAAGCGACGAGCGCCTTAGAGGCGATACATGAAGTTGAAGACCTCTTCGCGCTGCATGGTGATCTGAACGCCCAGCTTGTCGGAGATCTCCTGGAGCTGGTCCTGAATCTGCGCAAAGTCCACGTCGCTGTCGGCCAGGTCGACGAGCATGGTCATCGTGAACGTGCCTTGCAGAATCGTCTGCGAGATGTCGAGGATGTTGGCATCGTGGTCCGCAAGCGCGCCCGTGACCGCGGCGACGATACCCGGACGGTCGCCACCTAGGACAGAGATGATTGCGCGTGCCTTGGATTCGTCGTTTGCGGTAGCCATGTGTCTCCTGTCTGTTTCAATAGCGAACCATTTCGAATCATTGTAGCCAACGCGCGGCTCATATATAGCCACCCTGTTACCATTGAGCCCGTATTGAAACGTATGGCGCGCGCAGGCGCGACAGACACAGAGGGAGCCATCATGAACGATTTCGAATGGACCTCGCCAACGCAGTTCGTCTTCGGGCACTCGGCAGAGGAGAAGGTCGGCCCCTGGGCCTCCAAGCAGGGACTTCGCAAGGCCATCGTCATCTACGGACAGGGCCACGTGATACGCAGCGGCCTGCTCGAGCGCATCTGCTCCAGCCTCGACGCGGCGGGCATCGCACGCGTCGAGCTCGGCGGCGTGCGCCCCAACCCCGAGATCGAGAAGGTCCGCGAGGGCATCGAGCTCGCAAAAGCCGAAGGCGTGGACCTGGTCGTGCCCGTGGGCGGAGGCTCGACCATCGACACCGGCAAGGCCATCGCGGCCGGCTCCCTCTACGACGGCGACGCCTGGGACTTCTTCCGCAGGCCCGACCCCGTGACGCCCACGGCAGCACTCCCCATCGCGGCCGTCCCCACGCTGCCCGCGGCAGGCTCCGAGTCTTCCGACTCCGTCGTCATCCAGAACGACCAGACGCGTACGAAGTCGTCCTTCCACGGCGACTTCGTACGCCCGCGCGTGGCCTTTATGAACCCCGAGCTCACGCTGAGCCTTCCCGCATGGCAGACGTTCTCGGGCATCACCGACATGTGCGCGCACATTTTCGAGCGCTTCTTCTCGGCAACGAAGGACGTACCGGTAAGCGACGGCATTGCCCTGAGCCTCCTGCGTTCCATCCGCTCCGAGGCAAACAAGCTTCTTGCCAACCCTGCCGACTACGATGCCCGCGCATCCATCATGTGGGCCTCCACGCTCGCACACAACGGCATCTGCGCAATCGGACGCAGCGAGGACTGGGCCTCCCACGGCCTCGAGCACGAGCTCTCCGCCGCCAAGCCGACGGTCACCCACGGCGCCGGTCTGGCCGTGATCTTCCCCGCGTGGATGCGCTACGTCCGCAAGCAGAACCCAGCGCGCTTCGCGCTCCTGGGCCGGGAGGTCTTCGGCCTCGCGCCCACTGGCGACGCTGACTCCGACGCCCTGGCCGCCATCGACCAGGTCCAGCTCTTCTTCACCTCGCTGGGCATGCCTCGCTACCTCGACGAGTTCGGCTTCACGAGGGAGGATGTCGACGGTCTGGTGGAGTCCGTCGCCAAGACCAAGGGCCGGCGCTTCGGCGACTTCCAGAAGATCACGCCCGAAGACGCCCGCGCCATCTACCTTTCGGCCTTCGCGCCCCAAGACTAGGGCGGTGCCGCGAGCCCTACCGCAACGCACTTCTCCTCTGCCCTTGCGCCCTGAATGTAAGGCAACTGCCCCCATCGCCGCTCGAATTGGTGATGGGGGTAGCACTGTTGCGGTCCAGGTGCGTCGACAGGGCGGCACCGGCGCCCAACACGTGCCGGCTAGTCCTCGAACGACTCTCCGTACTTTTGCTCGAACAGTGCCTGGACGTCGTCGGTCGTGGAGTTGAGCGCCACTGCGAGCTCCTGGAGGGAGCGCTCGCGGGCGAGCTTGAGGATGCGGTCGTACACCACGGGTGGCTTCTTGTTGGTCGCGCGGACCTCGGCGATACGCTTGCGGAAGGTCTTCACGATGCGAACCGAGTCGCGGCAGGTGCCGCGGCGAATCTCGTTCCTGAAGCGCTCCTCCTCGAGGGCGTTGCTCTTGGCCGAGACCTCCTCGACGTCCAGGTTGGGGTAGTCTTGAATCAGGTCCTTGGCCTGCTGCTCCGTAAGGACGGGACGCAGCCTGTCCTCGCTTGCGACGGGGAAGCTGATCTTCATGGGATGACGGCCGCCAATGGGGAGCAGCATGTACGTCGCGGCCGGCGCGTCGACAATCTCTTCTACCCTGCAGACGCCCTGGCCGGGGTGAACAATATACTCGCCAACTTCGTACATACAAAAGCTCCCTTCGTACCGTTTGCATTGCATCTTAGCACGAAGGGAGAAAAGCTTTTCAATTTTTACTGATTCTCTATTGCATAGCGACAGTCGCTTGTGTATCGTTTAAAAATTTGACTTGTTCCAAACAAATAGTACCAGAGCTCATAGTGCGACATACGGGCAGGTAGACGCGCCAGCGCGTGACCAGAGAATCGCCTCGACAGGAAGCGAGCCGCCTCCCTACTCGCCAGACTCCTCCGGAGCGGGGCAGCACGAGACGACCCACGACACGAAATTCGATTGGGCGTCGCCCTCGCGCTCGGCAAGCTCGTAGCCCTTGCCCCAGACCTCGTTGAAGTCGACGTCCTGGACGCCGTCGTAGTGCCGGAGCGCCAGGGCCAGGTTCGCCTCGGCCGTTAGGGGCGTCGTCGCCTGGAACAGGCCCGAGTTTATGCGCCAGTGCGGAGCGACCGTCGCCGTACCAAAGCCCGCGTAGTGTCCGCTCAGGTGATACAGGGGATTCATCGCATTGACGCGCGTGGACATGTCCTGATCAAGGTCGTCCTTCTTGGTGATGTCCTCCGCCCACTCGGTCACGTACTTGGCATCCCAGCCGGCAGCCGTCGCATATCTGTCCTGGTTTGCCGAGACCAGACTCGAGACCGTCGCGTCGAAGTGAAGCGTCGACTCGTCGCCGATGCCGAACAGCTGGTTTGACGTGGACGAGCGGTCGACCGCGTCATACGCGCTCACCGCCCTGTTGGCAGGCCTGCAGTGGACCACGAAGTCCCAAAGGCTGCTCACGCGCGCGGCCTTGCGGCCCGAGCTGTAGGTGACCCAGCGGTAGTCGCCGTTGAGCGCCGCAAGATAGCTGCCCAGCGAGTCGTACACGGTCGCCTGGACCTGTGCCACGCCACTCGTGGAGTCGGGCTGGACGGTCTCCGTCGTCGTCGAACTGCCCGTCACCTCGTCCAGGGCGTCGGCACCCGAGGCGGAGAGGTTCGGGTCGCCGGGGAACGCCGGGTCGACCATGCGGGACTTGGCCTCGGTGTACGGGAACTGCGTCCTGCCGAAGAAGTCCGCCGCCGCGCTCTGAACGAGCCCGAGGATGTACTCGTAGTAGCTGCCGTCCAGATATGCGCCGTCCTCGACGGCGTCAAGGGTCAGCTGCTTGTCCTTAGCGTCGCGCAGGTCCATCTGGTTCACGTAGTCGCCGTACGACAGCGCGAGGTCGTTCGAGAGCATCTTGGTCCAGGTGCCGTCGGCACGCGTGCCGTCGGACGAGAACTGCCCCATCATCCACTCGTAGGCCGCATCGGCGCTGTCGTAGGACATCATCGGGCACCACGAGGCCGATCCGCAGATCGCATCCGAGAGGCTGTTGCCCTTGGCATCGTGCGTTGCCGCACCGATGGACTCGAGGTACTTGGTGAAGAGCGCGCTGTCTCCCGAGGCGCCCAGGATCGCCGACGCGCCGCCGCCGTCACCATAGCCGAACGCAAAGATGCGGTCAGCCGAGAAGGGCAAGGCCTCCGCGTTGTAGCGAAGGTACCTGATGGCGGCCTTGAGGTCGACCACGGGCCAGGGCGCACCGCCGGGGAACATCTTGGTCGTGCCGCTGTCATAGCCGGCGGAGCGTCCGCGGAATCCCGCGTAGACGTACACGAGCCCCTGCGACAGGTAGGTACCGAGTCCCCCATAGTCATATGCCGTGGGGCAGCCTTGGGCCGAGAGGCGCGCCGAGTTGATGGGCATGACGACAGGCGCGGTCTTGGGCGTGAAGCTTCCGACGGTCGCGCTCTCGTTGATCGTGCACTTGTACTTGTCCCCGCTCTTCTCGGCGTTGAAGTATTTGCCGGGGACGAAGATCGCCAGCGACTCGTAGGCCTTGCTCGCGGGCTTGAGGCAGTACGCGAGGCCCAGCTGGTAGTAGCAGTCGTTCTTCGAGTCGTAGTTCCATGCGGACATGTCGAGGTCCAGGTCCGCGAACTCCTTGAGGTCGACCTGAGGCCTGTTGCCGTCGTCATCGCCGCTGCCGTCGGTCTTCTGCTTGCCGCAGGCGGCAAGGCCAAGGGCCGAGCCCAGACCCGCAAACTTCAGGAAGTTCCTTCTGGTTACGTTCATCATTCCTCCTTGGGCGACCGACGGCCGCCTCGTCACTCATTCACATGCATGGGCCACATGATCCCACGGCTCGTTCGCCGCGCCATCCTAGGCCTGGCGTACTCCCCTGACCTTGCTCGCAAGGGCGTTCTTCTTGTCGCGCCGATCGTCTCCCCAGAAGCAGCACGAGAGCATGCCGGGACCCACGTGCGAGCCGATGGTAGGACCGATGGTGGAGGGCAGAAGGCGAATCGTGTCGTCGACGTCGCACAGCATCGAGCCAAGGCGGAGGCCGTCATGCTCGCAGTCCGCGTTGCCGACGGCGGCGACGGCCGGATACTCGCTGTTGGAGTGCTTCTTGGCGTAGTAGTCGACCATCTTGCGCATGGCCTTCTTGCGGCCACGGGTCACGCCCAGGAAGGCCAGGGACCCGTCGACGTTGAAGGTAAGCAGCGGCTTGGCGTCAAGCGCGCCGGAAACCAGCGCGACCGACTTCGGCACGCGTCCGCCATGGCGAAGCGTGTCCAGGCTGTCGACCATAAAGATGACGTGAACGTGAAAGCGCGCGCCCTCGACCCACTTGACGAAGTCCTCGGCCGAGATGCCCTTGTCCCTCTGGCGGGCGGCCTCCTCAATCAGCAGGTACTGGGCGGTCGATCCCAGCAGCGAATCGACGATGTAAATCGGAAGCTCGCGGCCAAGCTCTTCCTGGACGCGGTGGAGCGCCGTCACGGCGCCGTTGTAGGCACCCGAGATGCCGCTCGAGAGGGTGACCAGCACCGTGGGCTTGTCGAGCTCCGCCGCCTTGCGGAACGCCTCTTCGTAGACCATCTGAGACGGCTGCGAGGTAAGCGGCGCGGCGCCCCAGCGAATCTGGTCGTAGAAGTCATGCGCACTGCGGCTCTGGAACAGGTCGTCCACGCCCGAAAGGCCACCGTCGGGCTTGTCAGCCTCGGTATAGGTGAAGGGCAGGTAGCTGATGTTTGCGCTCTCGATATCCTGGGCCGAAAAGTCGCAACACGAGTCGGTCATCAAGTTGAATTTCGCTGACATGCAAGGCTCCGCTCAAGCTTTCGCTCTGGGTCTACTCATATATAGGTGCTATTGTACGGCTCAGGCAAGTGCATTGCAGCAGCCAGGAGGCGCCATGAGTCCATTTGGCAGGAAATGCGCAGACGAGCAAGAGATGCGCAGGCTCCGAATCATCTTTAGAGGAGAAGTGCAAGGCGTCGGGTTCCGATGGACCTCCCGCAGGGTCGCCCTCGAGGCTGGCTGCACGGGCTGGGTCAGAAACGAGTCAGACGGCAGCGTGACCCTCGAGCTTCAGGGAACCGACGAGCAGATCGCGAACTACTTTGGCGCCTTTGGGCGCGCCTATGCGGGCTACCCCATCGACTACGTGATGGACCAGAAGGACGAAATCGAGCCCAACCCAGACGACACGTCCTTCTCGGTCAAGTTCTAGAGCAAGGCGCGCGAGGACACGTGCCCTCGTTCCTTACGCGCCCCGTCTTGTCTGCCCGTCTTTTGTCGGGCGCGGTAGCGCACTGAAAAGCAATCGGCCCACCGTGCAGCAGACGGGTTGGCCGCTCCAAGTTAACGAAAGTGGTCGCTTCGCCACGTTACGGAGTGGCCATTTCCCTAAGCTTAAGACAACCATGAACCCGCATAAGAAAGCAGGCCAGAGACGTAGCCTCTGACCTGCTGTTTTTTATGGTGGCGGGGAAGGGAATCGAACCCCTGACACGGGGATTTTCAGTCCCCTGCTCTACCAACTGAGCTACCCAGCCGAAATGCTCTCTTCGAGCTCGTTTAATATAGCAAAGATTGGAGCCAGGTCAACGAACTTCTTCGACATTAATGAAAATAGTTTGGAGAGGATTGTAAAATCGCAGGTACAAGACACGACAAGAGAGACGCGCCATTGTCTTAGAAGGCGCCACCGCCTCCACCGCCGCCGAATCCTCCTCCGCCACCACCGGAGAAGCCGCCGCCGAACCCTCCGCCGGAACTCGACGAGGACGACGCCAAGGCCGCACTCGAGACGTGATGGGCAGACGCGGCCAGACTGTCAAAGGAGTGCATGGGAGAGCCAAGCACGCTGTGCGCGTAGTACCAGCCGTAGACGGGCATGATGTCGGGATCCTCAAGGACCTGCGGAGCCGCCATCCTCAGCTGCTCGATGACCTCCTCGGATACGCCCAGAACCACGGCCATGACCAGAAGTTTGTTCCAGAGGACGACGTCGTTGGGAACAGCCTCCTCGAGGCGTGTGAAGTCCTCGAGCCACCTCTTAAGAGCCTCAAGCTTCGCCTTGACCTCAATGGCCTCACGGGAGAGGTCATCCATCGACCCGATGGTCCAGCATCCAATAACGAAGCTGACGATGTTCCCGGCAAGGACAGGCACGGCGACGGACCAGTTGACGAGCTCGAAGACGAGCCCAAAGACGCATGCGATCGCGCCGAGAATGTTGAGGGTGAGCATGGCGCCAAGGGCACCCTTGCCCGTGGGCGTCTCGTCCACGAAGAAGCCACGCCCCTCCGCGACGCCCTCGACCGTCCCCTTCCAGCTGTCATAGCCATTCGAATACGTGCTGGGATGCTTCTTGGCGATGCTTTCAAGCTCGGAGAAGTACAGCGCGCTCTTCACCCCATCGTCGGACTTTCGTTTGCCCAGCGGAGCGAGACTCCCAAAGATGAAGTGGAGCGTCCGGTCGTCAATCTCATACGAGCCGTCATGCTCTCTGTCGTTCGACAGGTCCTTCTGCTTTACGACGCGATAGTCCTCGTCGACCTTGTCGGTGCCCAGGAAGCCCTTTCGGCGGCTCTTGATGAGGTCGAGCCTAATCACGCCAAGGTCCGTCAAGCGCATGAGCGATGCCGTCAGGTCCGACTCCTTGGCAGAGCCGTCGTTGTAGAGGACGCCCAGAACGGCAGGGTGGTCGTTCGTCGGGACGTCGCGGAAGTACTTGTCATCAAAGAGCGGCCTGTGACTCGCCTTGTAGGCGCGGCGCTTCACGACGCACAGGATAATGGTGAGGACGCAGACAGCCGCACCGATGCCCGCAAAGACGTTCTGGATGAGTCTTGCCCTCTCGCGGCGCGCGTTGGCCTCGTCGGCCCACTTCTGCTCTTCGCTAAGGATAGTGTCGAGCCTGTTTGAGCTGTACTCGGGCGTCAGCGAGAGCCACTCGGACGGAAACACGATCCTGCACTCAGCAAACTCATCCGTCCCAACGCCAGGAACGTTATAGACGATGTCGTTGCCGTCAAAGTTGACCGTCGCGTCAAGGGGACCGTGGCCCCAAGCACGCACGTTGTCACCCGGATTCACCGTCTCCCCCGCGGGAACCGGCAGGTGGACCGTACACGTCACGTTTTCGGAGGGACGGTCCCAACCGTCAGAGACGAACTTCCAGTAGAGCTCGGAGGTGTCCGCATACCTGGTCGCGAGGTAGCTGTAGGAGTAGTTGATGGCGAAGCGAACCGACTCGTCGGAGTGCGCGGAGTAGATCTTGACCTTCACGTAGTTGGGATACTCGGTGATCGTGTAGGTGCCGTCCTGCCCCGAGTCACTCTCGGAGAAGCTCTGGAAGTTGCCGTTGCGGTCGAAAGCCCCCACCTCATCGACAAGCGCAGAGACCTCGTTTCCGTTGAGCTCCCCCGTCGGAATCTTCCAATACACGCCATGGAAGTCTCCGTCGAAGTCGTACTCGCGCATCTCCTTGACGGAAACCGTTCCGGTATTGTCGACGGTCGCGTCAATGTCAACGCGATCAATGGAGTAGTCGTCACTAGCGCGAGCCGCCCGAGGGGCCGCTGCAAGGACGAGCGTCGCAAGAAGGGTGGTCGCCGCAAGCAGCCAGGCAAGGAGTCGTCTGGTTGGCATCGCTTTTCCTGTGGTCATCATTCCTCTTCTCAGCAATGGCCTATATTTGCAGGTTACAC
The DNA here is from genome assembly GCF_900111255.1 of Parafannyhessea umbonata. Taxonomy (GTDB): domain Bacteria; phylum Actinomycetota; class Coriobacteriia; order Coriobacteriales; family Atopobiaceae; genus Olsenella_J; species Olsenella_J umbonata_A. The sequence continues at coordinate 258,256 of NZ_FOGP01000001.1, read as the reverse complement.
AGCAATATAGCAGAGCTGGAGAAGTCGGTTTTCGCACTCAGCTAAGTGCGGGCATCAGCCCAGAAAGGTCAGCAAGACGCCGCAGACGCTCACGGTATCGCCCCTTTTCATGATGATCGAGTCCCGAATTGGCCTTCCCTCGAACAATGCTGGGTTGGTGCTCCCGAGGTCGTCTACGCGAAGGCCCGACGAAACCTTTGCCAGAACAAGGTGCCTGCGAGAGACGGCGTTGGAGTGGAGCACCAGGTCGCAGCTCTCATCTCTCCCGACAAAGAGCGGGGTCTCTCCAACGGAAAGGATGACGTCCATCTCGGAACCCCGCACCCAGATACCCAGAGTGTCCCAACGCGAACTGGGGAGTTTCGCCCCGGCAAGGGACCTCGTCGACTCCAGCTCTGTCTCACAGGTAAGGCCGTCAGGCTCCTCGAGGTCCGCAAAGGTGTCGCCCAGCAATGACGCCCGCGGATCACGCCCGAAGTCATAGAGACACCCGTAGCAGACGTCCATGTCGTCGAACAGCACCTCCCCGCAGCGCGGGCACGTTTTCGTTCCCGGCCTGCCCGAGGTCGCATCCCACACCTCGCCCATTGCCTCCTCGCTCATCACTTGCATTCTGGACCACCCACCTTCACTCGCTCCGTTACTATCCGCTCGTCCGGCGATGGCCACGGAAGCACGCTCGCCGGACGCTCGAGCACATACGCCGTCCCGCGACGCCCCAGGACGCGCCATGCCGGAAGCGCACGGGCGACCCTGACGACGAGTCCATCGGCGCGCACCAGCGCCACGTCAATGGGAAACGCCATGCCAAACGTATGAATGGAACGGCACCTGGCCAGTAGGACCGGCCGTGCACCCTCGAATGGCCCCAGGAGCCCCCGAAGCCTTGGCCACCAGCCTTCCAGCACCTGGAACGACCCATACACCAGTCCTTCTCGCTCGGAACAGACGCGCACCTCACCCATCAGGCGACCACCCCCGGTCTGAACCTGTCGACGACGATCGTTCGCTCGTGGACCAAAAAAGGCGGCGGAGAGAACAAGACGCCCGCAAGGGAGAAGGACGAGGGCCACGGCCGAAAGCGCAGCTTGCAGTGGTAGGTCGTCAAAAGAGGAGAGACGGGAAACGTGACACCCTCCCCTCGCGCGCCTTCCGAGGAGCGCTCGGCCGTGACCTCTATCTCGCACTGTCTGGAGTCAACCGCCGCCTCGATGGCGGAGCGCACGGCATCGACGGAAGTCGACGTGGCCTGGTCCCCCGACGGCGCCACCCCCTGCGACAGGACGGCATCCTTCGAGACGCGGTCGAAGACGGCGCACATCTCGCAGAATTTCGTGAGATTGAACACGACGAGCGCCACGACAATCACGACGGGCATGAGAACGGCGAACTCGACGGTCATCTGGCCACGGTTCTCCCGACTCATGCCACCGCCCCCATCAGGTCCCCCAAGTTGATCGTCAAGGGAATGCTCGTGCCTTCCAGGCCGGGGACGGGAATCTCCGCAACCGTGACGTCGACCTCGCCCAGCTCCTCCCCCAGCTTCGAGAGGCACGCGTCGACCACCTCTCCCGGATCATCGGGAAGTGTCGAAATGAATGCCCTGACCTCGGCAATCTTCGAGCCTCCGTTTTTGTCGAGGATATACTGGCTGTTTGTGAGAACTGGCTTCCTAAGGCGCATGTCAGCGGGCTCGATACCGGCCGCCGAGATGGTTCCCAGAATCTTGTCGCGCAGCCACTGGCCCGTCTTCTCGCCGAGCACGTTTTCCGCCCCGTCGATGAAGTTGCCCATGGATTCCTTGACGTTCCCGTAAGCCGACCCATAGCCAACGAGGAGATCGCCCCACAGTCCGCAGATGCCGTCGAGGGCACCCGGCAGAAGCTCCCCCGTCTCGCTTGAGATTCCGTCGAAGACGCTCGAGAGGACGTTGTGGCTGTCTGTCGCGTCGTCGGGTGCGAGGGTCGCGGCCGAGACGGCCGCGCCGGCAGGTATCTCCCCCGACTCCAGGAACGAGCCCACAAGCGACGAGGGTGGGGCACTCGGGTTCGCGCGCATGACGAATGCTATACATCCATGCGCGCCCGGGGGGCACAGTTTGGGCCTGGGCGCCGAAAGGTAGGCCATGACCCGTTCGAAGGCACTTCCGCTCTTCTCGGCCGCCTCCCTCATTCGCTCCTCGGCCTGTGCCTCCTCGGCCTTCGCCTGCTGGTAGTCGCGAGACGCCTCGACGACGATGCGCCAGTAGTGCTCGAAGCCGTTGTCGATGTTCGTGGATGCGTTCGCAACGTTGCCCATGGCAAGCGCGTCCATCTGGCAGACGTCGCAGCGCTCGGCCCCGCCGTGGTCTACGTCGGAAAGCGAGGCGTAGGCAGATGACGCACCCGTCGCGCCCGGACACGACGAGGAGCAGTGGAGGACCCTCCTGCTCCCCTCGATAGTGCAAGGCCAGATTCGCTCGGTATAGAGCTCGGTCGCACGAACCGTATCCCTGCTATGGGGAAGCTCGGGAAGGTCAATGGATACGACGTCGGCCTCGATGCACGTCGCCGCACAGATTTTCTGGTACGCATACGAATAGAATCTCGCCCTCGCGCAGGAGCGCGTGAGCTCCGCCGCCGAACCGGTGACAGGAGCCTCCTCCCTCATGCGCGTCAGGTAGTAGTTGCACGCCCTGATGCGCGCGTAGTCGAAGCGCCAGGACTCCGGCGTGGCGTAATAGGGGTTGAGGCCCGCGGTGAGCCCCGCCAGCGTCTGGGCGCGGCTCCTCATGCAGAGCGGGTCATCGATGTTGTCCGCGCGCCAGGCGCGATCTCGCGCTGCACGCGCCCGCTCGGCTGCCTCGCGCTTCTCCTCGCTTGCCTGCCTCAGCTCCTCGGCGGCCTGCTCCATCTCGGCAGGATCGAGGTCATCGGCCAGGCTCGAGAAGTCCGACTGGCTCTCCGTGGGAAACGCCACCGCGAGGCCGGAGTACGAGACCCCAAGCCGCGCGTTGGCCGCGACCGTCGAGGCGGAGTTCGCCGACACGATCGCCGGGAGGGCGGCCTCAAGGCGCCGAAGTCCCTCGGCCGCGCTCTTGGCGAAGTCGCGACGGGCGGCCAGAATCTTCTTTCCCGCATCGATCACGGGCGGAGAGGCGCCCGCAAGCAGGGGGACAGCCGCCATGATGAGCCCGACCGCAAACACGACGACGCCCAGCAGGCCCATGCTGAGCACGCAGGCGTCCAGCACCTGCGCGATGGTCGAGTAGGCGGCGACAACGTTCGACCCCGACAAGGCTGCAGCATCAGCGACCGTCTGGACGTCCGCGGCCCTGGCGACGCTCCACCCTATCGTCGCTGTCGCGAAGACCAGCACGAGGCTCATGAGTAGAGCGACCGCGACGGCGACGGTCGTGTAGCCTCCGTCCTCTCGAACGAACGTCCCGATTCCTATTGGAGCGCACGCCTCCTCGCATGGGCCCTCACCCCCATATCTGCTGCCATGACTCATATGAACCACCCAGCCAATCCGGTCTGACCTTCTCGCTTACCTCGACCCTAAGCACGACGCCTTCCCCGTCGGACTCTCCAAGCGCAGAGGCGACGACGCCCATCAGGGGAAGTGGCCTCGCATGGCCCCTGATCGCCACCTTGACCTCGTGCTCGCCTCGTTCGATGTCGACCTGCCAGTCGGCCTTTCCTCCCACGTGAAAGAGTGGGACCTCGGGCACCGCCGCCAGGCGCCGGAGGGCAAAGCCCTTGCAATCGTCCAGGTCACCGTCGTAGTCCGTTGCCGCGACCCGTGCCGTCTCGCACGCCGTGGCCCGCATGATGGTCCGCGTGTACGAGAGGCACGCAGGCTCGAGCAGAATCGCAAAGAGCAGCATGACCGAGGGGAGAAGGACTGCCGCCTCTATCGTCGCCTGCCCCCGACACCGCCAAGGTCCGTCAGTACAGCAAGACGTCTTGGAGCGCAGGGGCAAGCCCTTCTCCGACAAGATGCGACGACGCGCGGATCGAGTAGCCAAGCAGAGACCCCTCGCTCCCCGCCCTCCAAACCGACGCAAGTGCGACGGCAAGCGCAATGAAGGCAACGAAGACCAGCAGGTATTCAATTGTGGACTGTCCCCTCGAGAATCGTCCTTGTTCATGGCGCACCAGCTCCCACATCTTCAGAGCCCCTCTCCCATTCGTTGCGGTCCAGATGCGTCACCTTGACCTCGGACCCCTCGCCGACGGAGCGCACCACGCAGATGTCGACCCAGCCGTCCCCCTGCACGATGCAGGACCACACGTTCCCCAAAAGGTCGAGGTATCCCGCCTCGGCCAGGGCACAGTCGCCTCGGCCCCTGTAGGAGGTAAGGACGTCGGCGGCCTCCTCCTGCAGGCTGCGGCCGCTCTGCCTGGTTTCCCCCTTGGCTCCCGCATCCACGCGGCCTCCCTCGCCCTGTGAGGGAGCGAAGCCATGCGGGGCCTCTTCCGTCGGCCCTTTCGAAGCGCCGCCGGGAGAGGAGAGCACCGTTCCCAACGAGAGGAATCCACCGAGGAAGGCGGCCAGAAGAGCGATCGAGACGAGCAAGCACCCCCTGCGCCTGCCGCGTGGCCCCCTCACAGGGACCCGATGCCGGAGGAGATTGCCTCCCACAGCTCCTGAACCTTTCCCCTGAAGCTCACGATGGCGAGGATCGCGATGACCACGAGGACGCCAACGAGAATCGCGTACTCGGTCGTCCCCTGGCCAGATTCGTCCCTCAACAGCGCAATGAACTTTGTCTTCTCGCTTAGCTGCATGTCCATCAGTCCCTTCCTCAAAAGCTGCCAGCAGTTTTCCTTCCTCACCCGACGGCGAGCGACGAGCCGACCAGAGGCCCCAAAATCGAGAGCAGCATCGCGGGCACGATGAGGGTTCCCAAGGGAACGAGCATCTTGACGGGGACCTTCTCGATCGCCTCCTCCACCTGCGAGCGCCGCTCGTCGCGAATCTCCTGCGACTGCCTCTCCAGCGCCTCGGCAAGAGGCGAGCCGAACTCGAGCGCCTGCGTGACGGTCGTAGCGAACGAGCGGACCGCAGACACCCCCGTCTCGTCGGCAAGCGACCACAACGCTTCCTGCCTCGATGCCATACCAAGCCGCCAAGAAACGAGAGCCGCACGAAACGCATGCGAGAGCTCGTTGTCGTAGCGATCGCAGTAAAGCTCGAGGGAGGCGTCGAAGGAGAGCCCCGAGCTCAGGCCCAGTCCCAACACGTCGAGAAGGGCGGGCATCTGCCTCAGGCAGGCCGCCCTCTGCTCCGAAAGGCGCTCGTGCCTTTCGAGCTTGCTCACCAGGGGGAGCCGACGCGCCAGGCTGACGAGGAGCCCAAGGCCCGCACCTGCGACGGGCTGCGGCCTCCCGATGACTCCTCCCAACCTCCCTCTGCCGCCTAGCGTCACGAACAATAAGGTGAAGGTGACAAGAGACAGAGACGCTTCGACGACAACAAAGACGGCATCCATCACAGCACCCCCTTCATGAGTCGCCTGATGATCACGAGTGCCGTGGCGTCCATCACGGCAGCCACCACCACGCACGCAATGCCAATGGGTGTCGCGAGTCCCTGGCGAAAGTCAGGCGATATGAGCGAGAGCGTGACCAGCATCACCACGGGCAGAGAGCTCACCATACGCACGGACATCCTCACCTGAGCCGTCTTGACGGCAAGCAGCCTCTCAAGTTCGCCCTGCCGTTCCACCAGAGTCGCCGCCCGCCCGAGCATCTCCTTCAGGGGACTGCCCGTACGTTGGGCAATGGTCAGGACCGTCGCAAGAAGCCCCACCCCAGGCGCGTCGAGGTCGTCGGGCAGGTCTCCCAGCGCCTCACCCGCAGACTGGCCGCACCTCAGGCGAAGCGACGCCCGGCAGAAGGCCTTCCCCACAGCACCGCCCTGATGAGAGCCCACGTACGCAATTGCCTGGGACAGCGTCTCCCCAGAACCCATCGCAACCGCAAGGGTGCGAAACGCCTGGGGCATGGCGCGGGTCAGCTCCGCGCGCCGCCTCCTTTCGCAACCCGCGTCGAACGCAGGCACGAGGGCAAACGCTGCCAGCGGCACGAGCGCAAGCCCCAAGGGCGACTGGGCAAGCAGCGACAGGAGAAGCCCGGCCGCAAGGGACAGCACGACAACGAGTGCAATGCCCTTCTCGGCTGAAGCGACCTCCTCCCCGGCACGTTCTGACACGGAAAGGCCGACACGTGACCAAGAGGCGAGCCTCGACAGCCATCTGACGAGCACTGTCCTACCAACCAAAGCGAGCAGCCTTCGGAGCAGCCGCATGGTCTCCGATCGGTGGAGGACGGCCGGGCGAGCCCTCCTCCTCAGCTCGAGCAGGCACCAGACACCCGCAATCAGGCCGACTGCACAGGCACCAAGCGTCTCCACTGCTCGACCTCCTTTCGCGGCAGGGCTCCAGACTTCAGCGACTCCTCTACGAAGCGCGGCTCCTCCACGAACCGCCAGGTGCGCGTCCCCTTGTCGAACGCGACACATTCCGTCAGACCGACGCCTCCTCCCGGCGCGTGCGAGACCTCGCTGAGCGTCGTGATGCGCCTCTCACCGTCCGGGAACCTGTTCGACATCACCAGGACGTCCAACGCCGTCGCGATCTGCTCCTCGATGATGTCGGTGGGCAGGTCCATGCCAAAGCGGGCCATGAGCACCAGCCTCATGATGGCCTCGTCCGGCGTCCCCGCATGAAGCGTCGTGAGAGAGCCGTCATGTCCGGTGTTCATCGCGGTCAGCATGTCGATGGCCTCGGACGAGCGGACCTCTCCGACCACGATGCGGTCGGGTCGCATGCGCAGCGCGTTCTTGACGAGGTCGCGGATGGTTATCTCGCCCGTACCCTCGATCGACGCGTCTCGGGCCTCGAGTCTCACCACGTCAGGATGGGTATTGAAGCGCAGCTCGGCGGAGTCCTCTATCGTCACGATGCGCTCGTCCAGGCCGATCTCGCAGGAGAGCGCGTTGAGCAGCGTCGTCTTGCCCGATCCGGTGCCGCCCGCGACCGCCACGTCCCTTCGGGTCCTGACCGCCCACGTCAGGAGCTGCGCATACCATTGCGGCAGGGCGCCGAGTCGCACGAGCTCCGAGAGCGACGTAATCCTGTTCGAGAACTTCCTTATGGTCACGGCTGGACCGCCTATCGCGATGGGGTCAGCAACTGCGTTGACGCGGTCACCGTTCGCAAGACGCGCGTTGACGATGGGGCTCGCGCGGTCGAGCCTTCGACCGAGTGGCGCCAAGATCCTGTCGATGATCGTCAAGACCTGCTCGGAGGACTCGAACGAGGCCTCCGACTGGCAGAGCCTGCCACCGCGCTCGTAGAAGATGCGTTCGGGCCCGTTCACGATGACTTCGCTCACGTCGTCGTCATCCAGAAGGGACTGGATTGGGCCGAGCCCGCAGACGTCGTCGAGGACCTCGCGGACGATCTGATCTCGCTCGGATTCCAAGAGGTTGTCATACGCCTCGTCGTTCAGCAGCGAACGACACGTTACCGCAAGCTCGTCTCGAACCCTCCTGCCGCCGTCACCGTCGACCATACCGGCTATCACCTCTAAGCCGAGGCAGTCCACGAGCTGCTCGCGCAGCTTCTTGCCGAGCTCCCTCGACTTCCTCCTGGTAGACGAGACCTCCTGGGAGCCCTCACGTTGGACGACGCGTTCGAGGACACTCATCAGTTGGCCGCCTTCCTCAACGAGAAGAGCGAGAACCGGGGTTTGTGGCCGCTGGGCTCGAGTGCGAAGCGTGCGGACTCGGGAAGCGCGCCCAAATCGTTGAGCAGCGTCGCCAGGAGGAGTGAGACGGAGTCGACGAACTCGCCGGGCTCGGACGCAAGCTCTACGGCATGGCCTGACGAAAGGCACTCACTCACCTCTCCTCCTCCATCCATAACGCGAAAGAGCCGCGCGCCCTCTAGCCCCACCTCGGCACGTCCGAGGTTTGGCTCGCCCCTGCTCCTTGGGTCGGCGAAGTTCTCGACGCGAACGATGCGCGTGCGCGCCACGCCCAGTCTCACGGCCAGGCCGCTCGCGCGGGAGACGGGCCCTATCGCGCCGACCGCGCCATCGTGCACGAGCACGAGGCGGTCGGCCGCCTGCACCGCCTGGGCCACGGCATCGGTAAAGGTCGTCGAGGTGTCGACCAGAACGAGGTCGAAGCGCTCGCGCAGGTATCCCAGCAGCCGCGTGACATGCGGCATCACGAGCTCCGCCATCTCGGGCCGCTCGCAAGGTCCCCAAAGGTAGACGTTGTCGCGGCAGCGGGCGCAGCTCCTCCCCAACAGCTCGTTGCTCGGCGAGCCGTCTCCCGAGATGCGCGTGATATCAACGGGCTGGCGGATTCCAAAGCACGCAAAGAGATTTCCACACGAGAGGTCAAGGTCCACCAGGGCCACCCTCATCCCCCATGACCCAGCCAATGCGGCGCAGACGGCAACGAGCGCCGTCTTGCCGACCCCACCACGTCCCGATGCGAACGCGAGGACGGGGGCAGACCCGTCCCCTGCCGAGATGTCGCTTGGCGCCGCGACGGCAGCTTCCCGCTCCCCCTCCGCTCGCGAGGGCGCCTCCCCAGGGCGACCCCCATCGCTCTCGGATACTGGAGCGCCCTGGCTTGCGGAGGGAGAGCTAGTTGCCTGAGGTGCGGCAAAGCGCGCGGGAGCACGCCCCGACTCGTCTTTCTGATTGTCCAGCCTGTCGAGGTCGACCACAAGGCTGACGCCTGCCTGGCGGGCACGTGAGCGGAACGAGCCGGATGCGGAGGAGGTGACCAGGACAACCCTCGCCGCCCTGCCGTCATGGGCAATCGCGGCCGCCAGGTTGAGGTCGGAGACGCCCTCGTCGCTCAGGCCCACTATCGCCCCGACATCACCCGGAACCTCATCGGCGAAGCGGTTCCTCATTCCCATCGCATCGTGAACGACGACCAGCGTCGAGGAAGGTTCGACCGAGCGCAGCGCCCGAGCAAGGTCACGCCCCCTGCCCCTTCCGCAGCAGCCGATCCACATCTCCGTCATCAGCCCTCACCTCCAAATAGACAATTCTTCGAAACGTGAAAAGCGCCTTGGCCCCAACGCCGTGGAGAGCCGCTACGGCTCGGGCTCCGCAGCCTTGGCCTTCTCCTCTTCCATCGGCCTCAGCTCCTCGGGAGCCGCGGCGGAGCCCTTCGGGACCTCCCGGGCGTCGTCAGCCGGCAAGACGAGGCGCAGGTCACCCGAGGCCGCAGCAGACAGCAGTGCGGGAACGTCTTCGGGGGCGGCCGCAAGCGAGACCTGCCCGGCAGAGCCGATGCCCTGCGCGGCGGACGGCGTGGACAACACCGTTGCCTCCGAGGCAATGAGTCGGGCGCCCTCCTGGCCGACCTGGTAGGCGGAGACGACCGCGCCCTGTCGGACGCCGCGAGGCAGGCCAAGCTTGTCGCTGACCGCCAGGCTCACGGCAACCTTTCCCGACGGCACCTCGGCAACCTCTGACGAGTCTCGGAAGGCAAGTTCGGTTATGGGGGCATTGCCCGAAACGGGCACGGTCACCTCGCGTCCCACGGCGCCGTCGACGCTCGTTATGGAACCCTCTGGCACGAGGTCGGCAATCCAGTCGCGCGTTTGGACATCAGACGGAGAGACGACGTCGCCGGGCTCGAGGGAACGCGTGGCCACCACCAGGCTCACAACCTCGCCCCCATAGCGCGCTATTGCATCGCTGCGCACCTGCTCCGCCTCTGCCCTCACGTGGTTGCCATAGGCAAGAAAGACCAGGGCGACAAGTACGGCGCACGCTGCCGAGAAGGCTATGCGGAACCTGAGTGACATGGGACCTCCCGCAATCGAGACGAGCCTCGTTCGAGGCGTGTGATAATTCTCGATTCGCAAGAGAGGGATGGCGCGCTCAAAGAAAACTGAGCTGGCTTCCCACTGACCCACTTGACAGTGAAAGCTGCCGGCATAAGCGTCGAGGATAAGAAGGAGCGTGACCAAGCTGGTGCCAAACTGCACCGTCCGGTCACGCCCAAGCAATAGTTAATGTCTTGGCCTGCGCTACAAAACCACGTCCGGGTCGAGCGAGCCCGCGCTCTCACGCATCTCTGACGCAAGGTCCACGTAGGCCTTCACGCGCACGGAGTCGAAGTCCTTCGCGGCAAGCCGGGCGAGGACCTCGCACCCCGGCTCGTGCGTATGCGTACAGTCGCGGAACCGACAGCTCGCCGCCGCGGCAGCAATCTCGGGGAACACCTTGGCAAGGCCGCGCTCGTGCCCAACTATGGGCAGGCTCCTTAGGCCAGGCTCGTCTACTATGACGCCCGCGCCAGGAAGGCTGACCATGCGCCGGGCGACCGTGGTGTGTCGACCGGCGTCATCTGAGCCGCGAACCGCGCCAGTTTCGAGGGCCTCGTGTCCCAGGAGCGCGTTGAGCAGCGTGGACTTGCCCGCACCAGACTCGCCGAGGACGATGGCCTTGACTCCCCCGGGAACCAGGGAGCGAACGCCCTCGACGCCCCAGAGCGCACCGCAGTCCCTCGCCATTCGCTCGAGCCTCTCAACCTGCGTGGGATACGTCGACGCCTCCTTGCCGACGACGGTCACCACGACCTTGACCTCGTCGCCCACGACGTCGCGCACAAGCGAAAGGTCCCTTCGGAGGACCTCCGGATCCGTGCGGTCAACCTTGGTGAGCACGACCGCGACGTCAGTCCCGCAGTCACGGGCGATGACCGCAGAGCGCACGATGCGCTCGCAGTCGAGCGTCTGACGGCCGAGCGGCTGCACGACCAGGACGACGTCGACGTTGGCTGCAAGCGTCTGCTTCTCGCCACGCGCCCTGCCCTTCCAGCGCGCGACGTCGCTCTCACGCTCGAGTATCTTGCACAGCAGGCCCATGTCGTGTCCCTCGGGCAGGCGTGCGACGACCCAGTCGCCCACCGCGACACTCGAGTTGCCACGCCCCTTGGTGAGCGCGGCGGAGAACTCGCAGCGCTCGAGCCCGCGGTCGCTCATGACCGCGGGGAAGCCGCGGTCGAGTCTCACGACGCACCCCAGGTGAAGCTCCTGGGGGTCAATCTCCATCTCGCGCGAGATGCGATCGCGCTCGGACGAGAACTGGGAGCGCTGCCGCTCGCTCGGCACGAGCTCTTCCATTCTCGGCACGTCTACCAAAGAAGAGAGCGCCGGCAGGACCGGAGAGGCCCCGCCGACGCCCGTGCGCTTGTCCAGTCGACGACGTGCTGACTTGTTCGCGCGTTTTGCCATATGGCCTACTTGTTCTTCTCGATGGTTCGCATGATTGCCTTGTAGACCTCGACAATCGGGATGATCAGGAAGGCGAGGCCCATGGCGATAGCGTACTCCTGAAGCCCAATCTCGGCAAAGTCAAACGCCTGAGCAAGCGGCGTCTCGATGACAACGAAGGTCAGGATGAGCGACGCCGCGAGCGAGAGCCAGAGCCAGACGTTCTGGGTGGGCAGCTTGAAGACGGACTGACGGCGCGAGCGCATGTTGAACGAGTGGAACATCTCGACCATAGAGAGCGTGAGGAACGCCATGGTCATGCCGTCGAGACCCTTGTTCGCCCCGGAGAGGACGTCGGCGAGGGCAACGCCCTCGTAGCTGAGCCCGACGAAGTACGAGACGAGCGTCAGGACGCCGATGAAGACGCCCTGGACGAGACAGTCGACCCCCATGCCACCGGCGAAGATGCCGTCCGTGGCCTCTCGGGGCCTGCGGCGCATGATACCGGGCTCCGCCTCCTCCATGGCCATGGCCAGCGCGGGGAAGCAGTCGGTGATGAGGTTGAGCCACAGCAGGTGCGTGGGCTCGAGAATGGTGAAGCCGATGAGAGACGCGACGAAGACGGAGATGACCTCGGCGAGATTCGAGGACAGCAGGAACGCGATGGCCTTCCTGATGTTGTCGTAGATGCGACGGCCCTCCTCGCAGGCGTTGATGATCGTCGCGAAGTTGTCGTCGGCCAGGACCATGTCGGCGACGCCCTTGGTGACGTCGGTGCCCGTGATGCCCATGCCCACGCCGATGTCGGCGCGCTTGATGGACGGCGCATCGTTCACGCCGTCGCCGGTCATGGCGACGATCTTGTTCTTGCGCTTCCAGGTGTCGACGATACGCGTCTTGTGCTCGGGCTGGACGCGCGCGTAGACGTGGTATCTCTCGACCGCACTGGCAAAGTCCTCGTCGGAGATCTTGTCGAGCTCGGCCCCGGTGATGGCCTCTTCGGCGCCCTGAACGACGCCCAGCTCCTTGCCGATCGCAACGGCCGTGTCGATATGATCGCCCGTAATCATGACGACATCGATGCCCGCGCTGTGCGCCTCGGCGACGGCGTCCGCAACCTCGGGACGAACCGGATCGATCATGCCGCAGAGACCGAGGAAGGTCATGTCCTTCTCGAGAGCCTCGGCGGAGTAGTCCGAAGGGGCCGTCTTGCCATAGTTGACGCGAGCCGCCGCGAGGACGCGGAGGGCGCCATCAGCCATCTCCTTGTTGGCGTCCTGGATGCGCCTGCGCCACCCGTCGGTCATGGGGACGTCGCCATGCTCTGTCCTGACCTTGGTACAGCGGTCAAGTACAACGTCCGGACCGCCCTTGGTGTGCTGGATGTAGTTGCCGTCGGGCGAGACGTTGACGACCGACATCATCTTGCGGCCGGAGTCGAACGGCGCCTCGCCGGCACGGGGGTTGGCCGCGTCAAGGTCGGCGGTGGTGAACCCCAGGCGTGCGGCGTCGGCGACGAGCGCGGCCTCGGTAGGCTCGCCCACGGCCTCCCCCTTGGTCGCATCCCACTTGGCGTCGGAGCAGAGAGCCATGCAGCGCACCAGGCGACCCTGGTCCTCGCTGAAATGGCGGACGACCGTCATCTTGTTCTGCGTCAGGGTACCGGTCTTGTCCGAGCAGATGATCTGAGTGCAACCCAGCGTCTCGACCGCGGAGAGCTTGCGGATGATGGCGTTGTGCCTTGCCATCTTCGTCACGCCAATGGAGAGGACGATGGTGACGACGGCCGCAAGGCCCTCGGGAATCGCAGCAACCGCCAGCGCTACGGCGACCATGAAGGTCTTGAGCACGAGCGTCATGTCATCGAAGAACCCCATGCCGTGCTTGAACCACGTCGCCAGGAAGACCACGACGCAGATGGCAATGCAGACGATGGAGAGCACCTTGGAGAGCTCGTCGAGCTTCTTCTGGAGCGGCGTCTCCTCGTCGGCGGACTGGGAGAGGGCGTCGGCAATCTTGCCCATCTCGGTGCCCATGCCCGTCGCGACGACGACTGCGCGACCACGGCCGTAGACCACGGTCGAGCCCATGTAGCACATGTTCTTGCGGTCACCCAGGGGAACGTCGTCGACGCCTTCGGCGAGCTCGAGCGTCTCGCTGACCTTGTCGGTGGGAACCGACTCGCCGGTGAGGGCGGCCTCCTCTATCTTCATGGAGGCGCTCTCGAGAATGCGGCAGTCGGCCGGGACGGCGTCTCCAGCCTCAAGCAGTATGACGTCGCCCCTGACGAGCTCGTGCGAGGGCACGCCGACCAGCTTGCCGTCACGGACAACCTTGCTCTGGGACGCGGACATCTCCTGCAGCGCCGCAAGGGCCTCCTCGGCCTTGGACTCCTGCACGACGCCCAGGACGGCGTTGACGATGACGACGAAGCTGATGATGACGACGTCCGCGAAGTCGGCCTCGCCCTGTGCGATGCTCGTGAGCGCCGAGATGAGCGCGGCGACGATCAGCATGACAATCATGGGGTCGGCCATCTGCTGGAAGAAGCGGATCCAAAGCGGGGTCTTTTTGGCTTCCTTCAGCTTGTTGAGGCCGTCGCGCTCGAGGCGACTTGCGGCCTCGACGTTCGTGATGCCCGCAGTCCCATCCGACGCAAGGTCGGCGAGGACTTGCGCGGAATTGGACAGGTATTCCCTCATATATCCCTCCTGGAATGTAATACGTCCGGCAGATTGATGCCCGATCGTAATTCCCCAGGAGGGGCAAGGGCTCACCAAGGCTGCCATGCCGGACAACCGGAAATAACAGCTTCAATACTACCAAACGCCACCGGGCCATACACCATTTCCAGCAGTTGCGCACGTTCTTCTCGCCCGTTGCGCGATTGTGCCCTGAAGCGTGTGCAACCTATAGGGTCGCCAGACGCGAAATCACGACAGGAGGAAGCCCGAAAAACGGAAAAGCGCTAGTCGTCGGCGGGCGGGAGCCTGAACGCGATCGGGAAGTTGACCCCCCTCGCATATACAAGCTCTACGAGGCCGCCACAGATGCAAATACACAGCTCATTGCCATATTGGCTGCGTTACTATTTTTATTTGGAACCATTAGTAACACTGCTGCAAGCGCGGCGGAGAACTCGTCGAAAGGACATGGAATGAAGGTTCTCTTCTACGGCACCAAGAGCTACGATCGTCAATCCTTCGAGAAGGAGCTTGTCGACTATCCCGACGTCCAAGTTGAGTTCATCGATTCCAACCTCACCCCGGTCACCGCAGCGCTCGCTCAGGGCTACGACGCCGTCTGCGCGTTCGTCAACGCTGACATCTCGCCGATGACCCTCGAGATCCTCCGTGGTCTCGGCGTCGGGCTCGTCCTCATGCGCTGTGCCGGCTTCGACGCGGTCAACGTCGACTACGCCAAGCAGGTCGGCATGAAGGTCACCCGCGTTCCCGCCTACTCCCCCGAGGCAATCGCCGAGCACGCCATGGCACTCGCCCTGGCCGCCAACCGTCGCATCTGCAAGGGCTACAACCGCGTTCGCGACAACAACTTCGACCTCACTGGCCTGGTTGGCTCCACGCTCCACGGCAAAACCGCCGGCATCATCGGCACCGGCCGCATCGGCGCTGCCCTCTGCCGCATCTGCAAGGGCTTCGGCATGAAGGTCCTCGGCGCTGACCTCTACCCCAACCAGTCCCTCGTTGACCAGGGCATCGTCGACGAGTACGTGGACTACGACACCATCTACGCCAAGTCCGACATGATCTCGCTGCACGCCTTCCTCAACGAGGAGAGCCACCACATGATCAACGACGAGTCCATCGCCAAGATGAAGGACGGCATGATCTTCATCAACACCGGCCGTGGCGGCCTCGTTGACACCCAGGCCCTCATCCGCGGTATCATCTCCGGCAAGATCGGTGCCGCCGGCCTCGACGTCTACGAGGAGGAGAACGCGAACGTCTACCAGAACCGCGAGGGCGAGGTCATCGACTCCGTCACCGCGCGCCTCTGCTCCTTCCCCAACGTCGTCATGACCAGCCACCAGGCCTTCTTCACCCACGAGGCCCTCGGCCAGATCGCCCGCGTCACCCTGGACAACGCCCAGGCCTTCGCAACCGGCACCGACTTCGTCGAGCGCAGCGTCGTCTGCTAACAATTCTGCGCGCCACGGCGCGCTGGAATACCTATCGCGCCAAGCCCCAAGCGGGGGCGAGGCAACCCGAAGAGAGGAAAAAGAGAAATGACCGAGAAAAGGACGAAGATCGTCTGCACCATGGGTCCGGCGACCGAGAGCGATGAGGTCCTGCGAGAGCTCATCAAGGCCGGCATGAACGTCGCCCGCTTCAACTTCAGCCACGGCTCCCACGCATATCACCGCAACAACATCGACCGCGTTCGCCGCATCTCCGAGGAGCTCGGCAAGCCCGTCGCCATCCTTCTTGACACCAAGGGCCCCGAGATCCGCACCGGCGAGCTCGAGAACCACCAGAAGGTGACCCTCGAGACCGGCAAGCAGGTTGTCGTTACCACCGACGACGGCGTCATCGGCACCTCCGAGCGCTTCTCGCTCGACTACAAGCAGCTCCCCAAGGAGGTCGAGAAGGGCTCCACCATCCTCATCGACGATGGCCTGATCGAGCTCACCGTTGACCACGTCGAGGGCAACGACATGTTCTGCATGGTCGACAACGGCGGCGAGCTCGGCGAGCGCAAGGGCGTCAACGTCCCCAACGTCGAGGTTGGCCTGCCTTCCGTCACCGAGCAGGACAAGGCCGACATCATGTTCGGCTGCGAGCTCGGCATCGACGCCATCGCCGCTTCCTTCATCCGCAACGGCGCTGCCGTCGAGGAGATCCGTCAGATCTGCGCTGATAACGGCATGCGCAACGTCTACATCTTCCCGAAGATCGAGAGCGCCCAGGGCGTCAAGAACTTCGACGAGATCCTCTCCGTCTCCGACGGCATCATGGTTGCCCGTGGCGACCTCGGCGTCGAGATCCCGCCCGCAGAGGTTCCCCACATCCAGAAGGAGATCATCAAGAAGTGCGGCGACGCTTACAAGCCCGTCATCACCGCCACCCAGATGCTCGACTCGATGATCCGCAACCCGCGTCCGACCCGTGCAGAGGTCAACGACGTCGCCAACGCCGTCTACGATGGCACCGACTGCGTCATGCTCTCCGGTGAGACCGCTGCCGGCTCCTATCCCGTCGAAGCCGTCAAGATGATGGCTTCCATCTGCCGTGAGACCGAGGCTCACCTCGCCGAGCGTCACGCCTTCCACGACCGTGGTGGCCTGCGCAACGTCAACGCCGCCATCGGCCTTGCCGCCGTCGAGGTCGCCGACCGCTCCGATGCCAAGTGCATCATCTGCCCGACGCACTCCGGCCGCACCGCTCGCCTGATCTCCAACTTCCGTCCTCACCTGCCGATCTACGCCATGTCGCCTTCCAACCACGCCATGCGCAAGACCTGCTTCTTCTGGGGCGTCGAGGCTTTCAAGACCTCTGAGCAGGCTTCTCTCTCCGCGACCTGCTACAACGCGCTGACCGTCGCCAAGGAGAAGGAGGTCGTCAAGACCGGCGACCTCGTCGTCATCACCGCCGGCGACCCGCAGACCTCGCCTTCCCAGGGTGACTACATCACCTCTACGAACATGACGATGGTCTCCCAGATCCAGTAAACCTGGCTGCATATTCTCATGGGCCCCGCCTCGCATCTTGCGAAGCGGGGCTTTTTTCATGGGCTGCAAGATCATCCCAAACGGCACCGTACCTGTAGCCAACGCGATTTGAACAACAAATTTCACGATGCGGGCAACGCGGTCCCGCCCTGTGCCCATGGCCTATGATGGGCCTGCGAAACATACGAGACACTTCGAAGCGAGGTCATTACGAACACCTTCTCCACCTGGATCTGCGCATGGGCGCAGGAAACGAACGCATCACTTGCCGGCGCACGGGTCTACATCTCACCCGACTCACTGGCGAAGGCGGACCCGACGCTGCCGCTGCGCATGGCCGAATGGGGCCTGGTGCCCACTGACAAGAGAGAGGCCGCTGACTTCTTGTACCCCGAGCTTCCCGCGCACGAGAACCTCACGGGCGCCCAAATGCTCGCACGTGCCGAGAAGGGCATGTCTGTCTCGGCCGCACTCGCCAACCAGATTGCCAAGTCAGGCAAGCTCAGGGGCATGAGCATCGCCCTCAGCCTCATCGTCGAGCCAAAGACTGCCGTCCTGGTGGAGCGTCTGGCGGCTGCCGGCGCAAACGTCGGAGTCTACTGCCACGCTCACGAGTGCGACCAGCGCGTAGCCGACGAGCTCGCCGCACGCGGCCACATCATCGAGGCCAACAGCACGTGGACCCCTGCGCAGGAGCACGAGGGGGCGCTTCGCCTCATGGACAGGCTCAAGCCCGACCTGATAATCGACGATGGTGCGAACTTCGCGCGACTCCTGGTGATGGAGCGGCCCGAGCTCGTCGCCAACGTCAGGGGCATCGCCGAGGAGACGACCTCCGGGGTGCGCGCATTTCAGGCCATGGCCGATGAGGGCGAGCTCCCCTTCCCCGTCATAGCGGTGAACGACTCTGCACTCAAGACCTGCTTCGACAACCGCCACGGCACGGGAGAGACCTGCGTCAGCACGACGATGGAGCTCCTGGGCCCCGACGCCCTCAGCTCACCAGACGTGAGCGTGTGCGTCATCGGCTACGGCCCCGTGGGCGAGGGCTTCGCGCGGCGCGTCCGCACGCTGGGTGCGCGCGTCGCCATTGTCGAGACGGACCCCGTCAAGGCGCTCGAGGCGCGCTTCGCGGGCTTCGAGGTGGCCACCCAGTCTGACGTCCTGCACGACGCAGACGTGGTCGTGTCCGCGACAGGAGTGCGCCACACGCTCGCCCTCGACGCGCTTCAGACCCTTCGAGAGGGCGCGGCCGTCGTCGTCATAGGCGGCATCCAGAACGAGATCGCCCTCGACGAGGTCATCCAGACGGGCGGGTCCCTACGTCCGGAGAAGGACAAGAGGATCTTCTCGCTCGCCCTTCCCAACGGGCGCCGCCTTCGACTGCTCGCGGCCGGCGACGGTGTGAACTACGCAGCCGGACCCGGCAACCCCATCCAGATCATGGACCTCAGCTTCGCGGTCCAGCTGTGCGCGGTCGACCGCATCGTCAGCGGCGATAAGCTGCCGGTCGGCGTGCACCGCCTGGGACCCGATACCGACAGGCGCATCGCGAGCCTGGCGCTTGCCGCGCGCGGCATCTCGATCGACGTCGAGCAGCAGGAGAAGCCCCTCGTCCCCGACTGGCGCGTAACGCACTACTCGGACGCCATCACGCAGGAGTAGCGCCTCCCGCATCCCAATACGCAACACCGCCCTCGCGGCACCTTGGAGCAAGCAATGAACGACAAAGCAACGGTAACCCTGTACACTGCGCCCCTCGTCATTCCCGTAACCGGGCCCGTCATCTGCGACGGAGCCGTGGCGGTGCGTGACGGTCGCGTTCTCCACGTGGGAACGCGCGACTGGGTCGAGCAGAAGCTGCGCGACGACCGTAAGGACGCGGGTGACGTCGAGACCAGGAACTGGCACGGCCTTGTCACTCCAGGCCTCGTCAACGCGCACACGCACCTCCAGTACACCGGCATGGCCTCGGTCGGCCAATCGACCTACCCGAGCTTCCGCGACTGGGAGCTGGCCTTCAACAAGATATACGACAGCCCCGAGCGCAAGCCCTGGCGCGAGTGGGCACACGAGGGCGCGCGCATGATGGTCGAGGCCGGCACCACGGCGGCGGCAGACATCGCCTCTGACCTCGAGGCAGCCGACGCCCTGACCTCCCAGGGCATGCATGGCATCACGTATTGGGAGGTAATGGACTGGAACAACGAGGACTGGCAGCGCAAGGGCGTCCAGGACCTGCTGGCCCAGATCGAGGTCATCAGGTCCATGGGGGTCACCGAGATCGGCATCAGCCCCCATGCCCCCTACTCGCTCGGATCTGGTCCGCTGCTCGACCTGCCCGACATCGCACGTCGACTGGGCATGAGGCTCCACGTCCACCTTGGCGAGACTCCTGCCGAGGCGGGAAAGCTCCCCTCCAAGCTGACCAACCAGACATCCTGGGCGTGGAACCGCACGGAGTGGAGCGGCTTCAACGACCTCAAGCGCGCGGGCGCCGGCGCAAGCGCCATCCAGTTCCTGGACCAGCTTGCGGTACTCGGGCCCGACGTGCACATAGCCCATGGCGTCCACGCGTCACGCGAGGACCGCAGGATCCTGCGCCAGCGCGGCGTCTCCGTCGCCCTGTGCCCGCGCTCGAACAGAATCACCTGCACCCAGAAGAACGCGCCCATCGCACGCTACCTCGAGGAGGGCAACCCCCTCTCCGTCGGCACCGACTCCCTCTCGTCGTGTCCGAGCCTCGACGTGCTGGACGACGTCTCCGTCCTGTATGACCTCGCCATCGCGCAGGGCTACGAGGGAGCGGACCTCTCGCACAGGCTCATCCGCATGATGACCCTGGGCGGCGCCGAATCGATGGGACTCAACTGCGGCCCCAAGCGCATCGGCCAGATCAACGTGGGCGCCTCCGCGGACCTGGCGTTCTTCGACATCCCGGTGAACGTCTCTTCTCCGCAGGCGCTCGAGGACACGCTCGAGGAGTTCGTGCGCCATGGGTCCGGCAGCTGCAAGGCAACAATCATCGAGGGAAGTGTCGTGTATGACCGCATCTGGAATTAGCCCGTACGCCCAGCACCTGGTCGACTCGCTGGGACTCGCGAAGCACCCGGAGGGAGGATGGTACCGCCGAACCTGGCAGTCAAGCGCCGCCGCGACGGGCGATGCCACCAACATGGGAGAGGACTCCACCGAGGGGCGTCCCCTGGCGTCTCTCATCTACTTCCTCCTGCCCGCAGGCGACGCGAGCGCCTGGCACGTCGTGGACGCCGACGAGGCCTGGCTCTGGCACGGACCCGGCGCCGTCACACTCGAGATCGCCGGCTCGGGAAGCGAGCCCGACGAGAGCCAGGTTGAGCGGATTGTCCTTTCCCTGGACGAGAAGGGCGCACGGACTCAGTTCGTGGTGCCTGCCGGCGTCTGGCAGCGCACCGTGCCCGCAGACGAGGACGCGCTGGTCTCGTGCATGGTGAGCCCCGGCTTCATGTACGCGGGCTTTACCCTTGCCTCTGGGCAGGCATCCTGCGAATAACGCCCAGAGCCACCTGGGCCGCGAGGCGTGCCGTCGTGGCAAGGTCATCGTCACGTCCGTCGAGCTCCTCATAGGCCTCTCCGCACACATTGCTGATGGAGCGCACGGCCAGGAAGGGGATGCCCGCTCGGGCGGCGACCTGCGCCGCGGCGACGCCCTCCATCTCCTCGCAGTCCGCCGCGTAGCGGCTACGGACCTTGCGAAGCACGTCAGGCTCGGTCGAAAACAGGTCGCTCGTCGCTATGGCGCCCGTCACGAAGCGCGGCTCGTGCTGCTCGAGCGTGCCATACGCCGCATCAAGCACCTCCCCACCCATCTGCTCGACCGACGGCACGCGCTCGAAGCCACGCGACTCGAGCTCGGCCTGGGCCAGGCTCACGAGTCCCTCGTCTGAGGGGAAGCTTGTCAGGTTGGGCTCGGACTCCGCGATGATCTGCATGTCGGAGTCGAGGCACTCCAGGCGCGCGCCCACGACCACGTCGCCTTGGCCGATGCGGGGATTGAGGCTTCCGGCGATTCCGCAGAACAGGAGGGCATCCGGACCGAAGCGGTCAATGAGGAACTGGGCTGACGCCGCGCTGTTTATGGTCCCCATGCCCCCGTTCGCGGCGACCACCCTGACGCCCGAAACATCGCGCTCCGCATACTCCACGCCGCAATGGCGCAAGCTCTTCTCGCCCGGAAGCTCGAAGAAGGCCAGCGACTCCTTTTGCAGGGCACTCAGAACCGCAACGGTATGCATCATGTGTCTCCCCTCCGTAATTTTGCTCCTGCCAGTATAGACAAGACCCGGGCGAGACGCGGGAGAGCTCGCCTCGCAACATGTCTGAGCTGGGCTATCGAAGCGCGAGATAACTAGTTGTAACTATCACCTAACAATCGCGAGGCAGCGCCTCTGCTATGCTCACGACAGTGCGAAAATAGCAGGTCGCACACATACACCCACCACAGCAAGCACCCGTCCGCCAAGGCGAGCGCGAAAGGGAGAAACCATGCACTTCTCGACCAACCCCAACCTCAACAGGCGCCAGGCCATCGCCGTCTGCGCCTCTACACTCGCCACGCTCGGCCTTGCGGCCTGCGGTGGTTCGTCGAGCGACAGCAGCGCTGCAGCAGACTCGAAAGACCCCAAGCAGCTGACCTTCGAGCAGGGCAAGCTCACCATCGCGACGGGCGACCCCGCATGGGAGCCCTGGGTCATCGGCGACGACCCCAACTCCGGCAAGGGATTCGAGGCCGCGCTCGCATATGCGCTGGCCGACAAGATGGGCTTCTCCAAGGACGAGGTCGTGTGGACCCGCACGTCCTTCGACGAGGCCTGTGCCCCCGGCGACCACAACTGGGACCTCAACATCCAGCAGGTCTCCATCAGCGACGATCGCAAGAAGGCCGTCGACTTCTCGCCCGCGTACTTCCGCGCGACCCAGTCCGTCGTCGTGCCCAAGGACGGAAAGTATGCAGGCGCGAAGTCGTGCAAGGACCTCGCCTCTGCAAACATCGCCGTCATGGTGGGCTCGACCGCCGGCGACTACGTCAAGGACGCGATCAAGGACGGGAGCGACGAGGGCATCAGCATCTTCGACGACAACTCCATCGCGGCTCAGGCCGTAACGTCCGGCCAGTGCGACGCGCTCGTCACCGACACGCCCGAGGCCGTCTACATGGTCGAGTCCGGCCAGGTAGATAACGCCATCGTCGTTGGTCAGATCCCTGGCACCGAGGATCCTGAGGGCACCGGCGTCACCCTGAAAAAGGACTCTCCCCTCACCCCATTCGTCACCGACGCGATGAACGCGCTGATCGACGACGGCACCGTCAAGAAGCTCCAGGACGAGTGGCTGGCGGACTACACCTCGAACGTCCCGATGCTTGAAAAATAAGTGTTTCCAATTCACTTAGGGGGCCGGGGCATACGCTCCGGCCTTTTATTGTGTATGCGCACGGTTTTACACGCTCACGAGAAAGAGTCTTCCCACATGAATGACTGCACCACCGTCACCACGAGTGACATCGAGCTAGAGCGGCAGGCATACCGCAAGAAGCAGAGCATACGCTCTGTCCTGACGAGCATCGCCTCGTCGCTCATCTTCGTAGGGCTCGTCGCCTTCGGACTCTCCAACTCCCCTGGCTGGCCCAGGGTCCAGGAGTCGTTCTTCTCGGCTGAGTACTTTGCCCAGGCCTGGCCTCAGGTCCTCGACGGCCTCATGCTCAACCTCCGCGTGCTCGTGGTCGCAGTGATTGGCGTCGCTGTTCTGGGCGGCGCGCTCGCGCTCATCCGCATCACCACCTCGGCGGTCATGTTCCCGCTGCGCGTCGTCGCGAGGTTCTACACCACGGTCATGCGCGGCATCCCCATGCTGGTCGTGCTCTACCTCATCGGATTCGGCATACCCGGCCTCGGCCTCTTTGGCCGCGTCGACCCGGCAATCCTGGGCACGGTGGCCGTCGTGATGTCCTACTCCGCCTACATCGCCGAGGTTCTGCGCGCGGGATTCCAGGACGTGCACCCCTCGCAGCGCGCCTCCGCAAGGTCGCTCGGCCTGACCTCAGGCCAGACCATGCGCCTGGTCATCATCCCGCAGGCGCTCCGCAAGATCGCACCTGCCCTGATGAACGACTTCATCTCGATGCAGAAGGACGTTGGCCTGATTTCGACCCTGGGTGCCGTGGACGCGGTTCGCGCAGCCCAGATTGCCGTCGCCAAGACCTACAACTTCACGCCCTACGTCGTGGCGAGCATCCTGTTTATCCTGCTCAGCGTCCCCTTCATCCTTCTTAACGACTGGTACACCGCAAAGCTTCGCTCTCGAGAGCGTACGGGAGGTCTTGTCTAATGTCCGAGTCCGCATCCGCCGAAACCGTCCTGCGCCTGGATGGCGTCTGCAAGCGCTTCGGCAGCAACACCGTTTTGGACCATGTGTCCTTCGACATCAAGCAGCACGAGGTCGTCGCGCTGCTTGGTCCCTCGGGCTCCGGCAAGTCCACGCTCATGAAGTGCGTCAACCTCCTGGAGCAGGTCGACGACGGCCAGATCTGGCTGAGCGACACCGACATCACCGACCCTCGCATCAACATGGACAGGGCCCGCGCACGCATCGGCGTCGTGTTCCAGCAGTTCAACCTGTTCCCCCACATGACCGTCCTGAACAACGTCACCCTCGCGGCACGCAAGGTATTCAAGTGGGACCGCGCCCAGGCGGAGAAGAAGGCCATGAGCCTGCTCAAACGCATCGGCATGGACCACAAGGCCAACGAGTACCCGGACCGCCTGTCTGGCGGCCAGCAGCAGCGCGTCGCCATCTGCCGCGCCCTCATGACCGAGCCGGAGCTGCTCCTGCTAGACGAGATCACCTCCGCCCTCGACCCGCTGCTCGTCGGCGAGGTCCTCGACATGGTTGCCGAGCTGAAGGACCAGGGTGCCACAATTCTCATGGCGACCCACGAGATGAGTTTCGCCCACAAGGCGGCCGACCGCATCGTGCTGCTGCGCCACGGCACGATTGCCGAGAACGGCACGCCCGAGGACGTCATGGACAACAGTTCCGACCCCGAGACGCAGGCCTTCTTCCGCAGCTACCACTCGTAGCCGTCAGGGCCCAGCAACTCGCCCGCAGCCTCACCCGATAACGCAAGCGCCCGACACGACCATCAGGCTCGTGCCGGGCGCCTTCTTTGGTGCCGTGTCCTTCTCCCCTATGTCCTTCGTTCTGCGCTAGCGCTCGCAGAGCCAATAGTGGCAGGAGAAGGGCTCGACCTCGGAGCCGCCGCCGAAGTCGTGCTCGGAGCCGTCAATGACGTCGACCGCTCTGCCGCAGCCGGCGTCGAAGTGGAATACGTAGGGTTCATTGGCCATGTTGATGGCCACCAGAAGGCGCTCGTGCTGGCTCTTGCGCTGGAACAGGAGCTGACGCGGCTGCACCTCGATCTGAGCATAGTCGCCCCAGCAGAGAGCCTCTGAGCCTGCAGCCCCGCTCGCACGCCTCGCCGAGAGCGCCGCGATCCAATCGGTCAGCTCGTTCCATTCGGGAGCGTCGAGCGCGGGACGTATCTCGTGGTCGCCAAAGCTCTGCTCGCCCTCGATTCCCCACTCGCTACCGTAGTAGACGTTGGGCACGCCAACCATGCCGAACAGCAGGCCATAGAGAGGGCGCAGGTGTCGGACATCGTCGAGCTTCGTCGCGATGCGCGGCACGTCGTGGTTGTCGAGGAAGTTCAGGAGGTGCTTTCCCGTGTAGAGGTCCCAGGGGTCGCTGCCGCTCTGTCGCGCGAGCGCATAGGCGATCTCGTGCATGTTCGCGGAGTTGGCCGACGACCACAGTCCCTTGTACGCCTCGTAGTTGGTCACCGAGTCGCAGGCGCGGTCTCCCATCCACTGGTTGTAGTCGCCGAACATGGTCTCGCCCACGAGCACGAACTTGCCGTCGCGCTCGCCAAGGCGCTCGCTGCGCATTTCGGTCAGCTCGTTGGCGATGTCACGCAAGTATCCCAGGAAGCCCGCATCTAGGCAGTACGCCACGTCCAGCCTGATGCCATCGACGTCGAACTCGCTCTCCCACCCGCGGATGACGTCGGCGAGGTAGGCGTTGAGCTCGTGGTTGTTGTGGTTGAGCTTCGCAAGGTACGGCACGCCCTCCCAGCATTCGTAGGAGAGGCCGTCGTTCCACTGGTTGTTTCCGCCCCAGTCGATGTTGAACCAACCGGCGTAGGGGCTCCCCTCACGATGCTCAAGAACGTCCCTGAAGGCCCAGAAGCCTCGGCCGACATGGTTGAACACGCCGTCAAGCAGCACCTTGATGCCCGCCTCGTGACAGGCGTCGACCACGTCACGCAAGTCCTGGTTGGTGCCAAGGCGCCGGTCGACCACCTTATAGTCGCTTGTGTCGTAGCCGTGCGAGAGGCTCTCGAACACGGGGTTCAGCAGCAGGCACGTCGCCCCAAGCTTGGCCATGTGCTCGATCCAACCGTTGTCTACGAGCTGGCCGAGCCGAGAAACGGGCTCGGACGATCCATCGTTCTCATACGGAGCCCCCGTCAGGCCCAGGGGGTAGATTTGGTAGACGACCGCTTCCTCGTACCAGCTCATACGCGCTCCTCTGATTGGGTTTTACGCAATTGTAGTTCAGTCAACATATGCGGCCGCAACGCTTTCGACCACCGTAACCCGCGCGTTATGCGCTTTTGCGGTAGCCGACAGGAATTGGCGACGGATTCTTGAAGGGTGGTTGATTGCAAGCGGCATTTGACAAGAGTAGCGGCGCGCGTGCCCCTTCTGCGCAGGGCCCACCAAGGAATCTCGCGGCCTTGCGAAAGGAGAGCTTCGCGCGGCACATCGAACGGTTGCCCTCTTCGGTCACCCAAATCGGCTCGCGGAAGCTCTTTGGGCTTGGTTTTGCTGGGCAAACGTGGAGGAGAGAGCTTCCTCCGGGCGATTTTGGTGACCGAGAGCTTCCTGCGGCCGATTGTAGTGAGCGCCCACACCGCTCGGAGGGAATTACACGACGGTGTGGGCGGAATAGGTTCGGCTAAAGGCCGATGTGGCTATGCGCGACGAGTCTCGTTGGAGATGACGCAGCGGTTGGCGGGAAGCCAGACGCTACCCCACTCGAACGGCGTTCCGTCGTCGAGTCTCACCAACTGGTCAAGCTCAAGGACGGGAGCATGCTCGTCGCACTCGAGGTAGCCGCCGCGGACCTTGCCCGCGGTGCGGGCGGTGTAGACCATCTCGGAGCGACCGATCTTGTGGCGGCTTGTGCGCTCGACGGCGGCGAAGAGCGACTCGTGCTCGAAGTCGACTTTCTCGAGCCCGGGACATGCGAGCAGGTTGAGGTGGCTCTCGATGAACATGACGGCACGACGGCGCACGTAGCGCACGCGGCACAGATACAGAAAGAGACTGCCAAGCTCAATCTGGAGGTTCTCGGAGCACAGGGGCTCAGAGGGCCTGACCTCGCACTTGACGACCTTCGTGGTGTACTTGACGCCCTGCTTGCTCATGGACTCGCCAAACGAGAGTAGGTTGTTCGAGGTAGGCCGGGCCATCACGGGCTGAACGACAAAGGTGCCACGACCACGCTGCTGAACCAGCAAGCCCTCGTCCACCAGCTGGCGGATGCCCTTCTGGACGGTTCCACGCGAGAGTTGGAGCATTTCCATCAGCTCGTGCTCGGAGGGAATAGGCTCGTCGACGCCCCAATCCTTGGAGTAGATCTTCTCGCGCACAAAGTCGGAGACCTGCACGTATAGGAGCTCGCCATCAGACTTGTCGAACTTAGGAGGCATGTGGTGATCCTTCTTCTTGTCCTATTTAGGTCTGTCGAATATCGCTTATGTCTATCTAATCAGGTTAGCATTTCACCATTGGCATATTTCATTAGGTATGAAAGTACCAGAGCATTTACTTCATCAAAGGTCTGTAAGAAAAACGCGGGCGTGAGCATGTCGTAGCCCGGCTCCCACCCGATATGCCCCTCGATGTTGGCGTCTACGATGCGAGAGGCAGCCTCGACGGCACGTCCGACATCCTCCTTCTCGATGCTGTACTGGGAAAACGTCGAGCACTGCACCAGAAGCTCGCTCGTGACGGCCGGTTTGAGCGATATGTCGAGGGTCTTGCCGAACAGGTCGAAGTCTCCCTGTTTGCGAATGCGCGTGCGCTCGCCCGTCTCGATGCCCGCACGGCGGATGAACTCGTTCGTGTGATCGTTGTACACGCAGTCCGCGATGAGGTGGCAGAACGCACCCAGACAGACGTCGCTCACGCGACCCTCGGCCTCATAGTCGCTCTGGCAGTAGCGCTTCCAGAAGAGTCGGTAGTCCGGCAGGGGTATGAAGTCGGCGTCCGCAAGGTGCGTGAAGTTGTAGGACAGAACCTTGCTGATGGGGCTGACCATATAGCCCACGTAGACGTCAGGGGCAAGGTTGCCGAACAAGAACGCATTGGGGTCGAGAATGCCCAGGTGCGAGGGCTTTCCAAGTCCCAAGACGTATTCGACGTGCGCGGTGTGTATGTTCCAACTCGGCATAGCGCTTCCATCCAAGAAAAGCGGGGCGCGACCGCGCCCCGCAAGGGTAATCGAGCAAATTAGCTGCGAACTTCTCCGCCCGTGGACTTCATGACCTTCGTCACGAGCTTGTTATGGGCCTTGTCGACCTCCTCGGAGGTGAGGGTGTGGTCGGCGGCTCGATAGGTGAGCGAGAAGGCCATGGACTTCTTGCCCTTGCCCACACGAACCGGGTCGCGATAGACGTCGAAGAGCTGGACGTCAGAGAGGAGCTTGCCGCCTGCGCTCTTGATGCGCTGCGTGACCTGCTCAAACGACATGTCCTCGCCGACGACGAGCGCGAGGTCGATCGAGACACCCGGCAGCGTCGGAACGTCCTCGTAGGGAAGCTCGCGCTTGGCCAGGCGCAGGAGCGCCTTGACGGAGAGCTCGAAGGCGATGACGGGAACGTCGATGTCGAAGTTCTTGAGGCTCATCGGGTGGATGTTGCCGACCCATCCCAACAGCTCGCCCTGGGCGATGACCTCGGCGGCACGGCCAGGCTGCAGCCAACCGTACTTCCCAGGATCAGCCACCTTGAAGCGGACCTTAGTAATGCGCA
This sequence comes from Parafannyhessea umbonata, assembly GCF_900111255.1. Classification (GTDB taxonomy): domain Bacteria; phylum Actinomycetota; class Coriobacteriia; order Coriobacteriales; family Atopobiaceae; genus Olsenella_J; species Olsenella_J umbonata_A. The sequence goes on along the minus strand of NZ_FOGP01000001.1, from coordinate 230,191 downwards.
GCGCCTCGAGCAGGTTCTCGACGATGCCCTTGGCATCAAAGAAGTCCAGATTGGGGTACTTCCTGTTCCACTGGTCGTCGTTCCACGCACCGCACATGACGCCGGCGACGAAGCTGGGCTCCTCGGGCTGGCTCTTATGCTCGGAGCCAAAGAAGACGCGGCCGATCTCGTAGAGGTGAACGTTGCTCACACCATGGTCCAGGTTGTAGGCGACCGAGCGGAGAAGGCCGGGAATCATGTCGCGGCGCATCTCGGACTGGTCGGCAACAAGCGGGCGCATGATCTTGACGGGGACGCCACGCCCCTCCTCGCTCATGCCAAGCATCTCGAGGTCGCGCGGGTCGGCGAAGTTGTACGTCGAGGTCTCGGAGAGGCCGCTGGAGCGAAGGACGCGACCGATCTTGCGCAGGCGCTGCTGCTCGACGGTGAGGCCGCCGGCGTGGTTGCGGGCAGCGGGAAGCGTGGGCTCAACGTCACCCTCGCCCCAAAGGCGCAGGACCTCCTCGACCAGGTCGATCTCGCGCGTGAGGTCGGGACGGTTGGTGGGAGCGACGACCTGCATCGCAGAATGCTCATCCGCGCCGCGCATGACCGTGCAGCCGAGGCGCTCGAGGCGACGTGCCATGAACCCGGTCTCGATGGGCGCGCCGCAGAGCGTGCGGACGCGATCAGGACGCAGCTCAATCTGGGGCGCGGCGACGGGAGCGGGATACTCGTCGACCATGCCCTCACAGACCTGGGCACCGCAGCACTGCTCGAAGAGGGCGGCAGCGATGTCCGAGACGAGCGCGCACTTCTCGCCGTCAACCTGGCGCTCGAAGCGAATAGAGGCCTCGCTCATGAGGTCGAGGTTGCGGCTCGCGCGCGAGACGTGGCCGCTGTCGAAGACGGCGCTCTCCAGGAGAACGTCAACGGTGTCCTCGTCGATGTCGGAGTTCAGGCCGCCCATGACGCCGGCGAGCGCCACGGGGGCGTTGCCGTCGTCGGTGATGACGACCATGTCGGACGTGAGCTCGCGCTCCTGCTCGTCCAGGGTGGTGAGCCTTTCGCCGTCCTTGGCCGCGCGAACGACGATGTGGCGCTTGCCGTCGCGCTCGGCAAGCTTGCCCAGGTCAAAGGCGTGCAGCGGCTGGCCGGTCAGGAACATGACGTAGTTGGTCACGTCCACGACGTTGTTGATGGGACGTGCACCGGCGGCGATCACACGACGGGCGAGCCACTCGGGGCTGGGACCGATCTTGACGTTGCGGACGACGCGTGCGGTGTAGCGCCCGCAGAGCTCGGGGTCGTCGATCTTGACATCCACGAGGTCGGCCGTGCGACCGAAGTCAGCGCTCTCGTTCTGGATGGAGGGCAGGTCCATGTGGGTGTCCTCGTCGAGCATAGCCGAGACCTCGACCGCCATGCCGCACATCGAGAGGCAGTCTGGGCGGTTGGGCGTGATCTCGCAGTCGATGACCGTGTCGCTCATGCCCTTCCACTCGATGAAGTCCAGGCCGACGGGCGTGTCGGCGGGGAGAATCATGATGCCGGAGTGGTCGGAGTCCATGCCCAGCTCGCGGGAGGAGCAGTTCATGCCATAGGACTCGACGCCGCGGAGCTTGCCCTTCTTGATCTTGACATCACCGGGCAGCGTGGCACCGACCAGGGCCGTGACCGTCTTGTCGCCCTTCTCGAAGTTCTGGGCGCCACAGACGACCTGCACGGGGACAGGGTTGCCGTTCTCGTCCACGTTACGCATGCCCACGTCCATTTTGCAGACGAACATGTGGTCGGAGTCGGGATGGGGGACCTTCTCGACGACCTGGGAGGTAACGACGTTGGTGATGTCTGCGCCCACGCGCTCGACAGCCTCGACCTCGGTGCCGGTGCGGACGAACTCTCTCACGAGGTCCTGGGGATCCTCGGGCACGTCGACCATGGACTTGAGCCATTCATAGGAGACTCGCATTGTTCTTGCCTTTCTCGGCGGACGCCCCTCTGGGCGAGAAGTGCCGCGCTCTCGTTGGTGGATTCGCCTGGGACGCGCCTTAGAACTGCTTGAGGAAGCGCATGTCGCCCGTCATGAGCATGCGGAGGTCGGGCAGGTCGTAGCGGAGTGCCGCGACGCGCTCGACGCCGATGCCAAAGGCGAAGCCGGAGTACTTCTCGGGATCGATGCCCACGTACTTGAAGACGTTGGGGTCGACCATGCCGCAGCCCAGGATCTCGAGCCAGCCGGTGTTCTTGCAGAAGCGGCAGCCCTTGCCGTGGCAGACGCCGCATGAGACGTCGACTTCGCAGGAGGGCTCGGTAAACGGGAAGAAGTGCGGGCGGTATCGCGTCGCACGGTCCTTGCCGAAGATCTCGCGGCAGAAGTAGTCGAGGGTGCCCTTCAGGTCGCCGAAGGTGATGCCCTCGTCGACGACGAGGCCCTCGACCTGCGTGAACTGGGGAAGGTGGTTGGCGTCGGCCGTGTCGGGACGGAACACGGTGCCCGGGCAGATCATGTAGATGGGGGGCTTCTTCTCCTCCATCACGTGAACCTGGACGCCGGAGGTCTGCGTGCGCAGCAGGACGTCGGACTCGCCCAGGACGTGGCTCTCCTTACCCTCGGGCGCGTTGTCGACGACGTAGAAGGTGTCCTTGGCAGAGCGGCTGGGGTGATCCTCAGGAGCGTTAAGCGCCGTGAAGTTGTAGTAGGTGGTCTCGACGTAGGGACCGTCCTCGACGGTGTAGCCCATGCCGGCGAAGATGTCCTCGATCTCCTCGCGGATGGAGTTGATCAGGTGCTCGGTGCCCGGGGTCAGGCGGCGGCCCGGCAGGGTGATGTCCGCGGCCTCCGCGGAGATGCGCGCGTCCATGGCCTTCTTCGCAAGCTCGACCTTGGCCTTCTTGATGGCACTGTCCACGTTGGCGCGGACCGTGTTGGCCAGCTGGCCCATGGCGGGGCGCTCCTCGGGGGGAACCTTGCCCATCATGTGCATGATCGCGGTGAGCGAGCCCTTCTTGCCCAGCGCGGCGACGCGGATCTTCTCCAGGTCGTCAAGAGAGTGCGCATCGGCCAGGGCCTTCTGCACCTGTTCCTGAATGGCATTCAGGTCATCGGACATTGCCATTGATAAACCCCTTTCAAAAACAAAAAACGCCCTCGAGCACATTGCCCAAGGACGGATTATCCGCGGTACCACCTTGCTTGGTGTTCACGTTGTCTCTCGCGAGCACCCACTCGTTAATCCCCGTTCCGTGGGGCATACGGCTTCCCTACTGGCCCCGAGGGACGTTAAGGTCGCGGCTGCTGGAGTGAACTCTGGCCGTCAGCCTTCGCAGGAGCCTCTCAGCCGGTGGGCTCCCTCTCTGTTCAAAGGCGACGCGACGTCCAGACCTCTCCGTCATTGCCTGGTTGCAAAGGATAGCACAGCCCACTTTCGCAGGCGAGAAGAACGTGCGCGCGCACGCCGAGCCCATAACCAGAAGCGCAAGACCCTCTCGCCCAGGCACTACTCGTTGAAGGGCCACTCTTCCCTGGCAAGCGCCTCGATCGCGTCCGCGACGCTGTCCTCCTCGCAGGGCCCGATGTGCCAGCGAGCCGCACGGGCCGCCTCCGGGGTCGCGTTGGCCACCGCAACGGAGTTCTCGACGAGCTCGAACATGCTCAGGTCGTTGCCCGCGTCGCCGAAGACCACCACCTCGTCGAGGCCGATGCCCAGCTCCCGGGCGAGCAGCTCGACGCCCGAGGCCTTGTTCCAGCCGGCGGGCATCACGTTCAGGAAACCCGGCTGCGGGACGTCGAAGTCGAGGCCAGGCACCTCGCGGCCAAGGCGCTCAGCCAGCGCGGAGGTGTCCTCCAAGGGCGCTGGGGCCAGCGCCCCGTCCTTTCCCTCACAGGCCAGAAAGACGTTCGCCTTGCCCACGAGCCGGTCCAAAAGGCCAAGGGCACCTCCGTCGCCCGCACGCTCGCAGACCGCGGCATAGGCCGGATACGAAGCCGTCAGGTCCTCGATGCACCCCTCGGCCAGCACGGGCGTCGAGCCCTCGAAGCGCAGAAGGCCAGCATGCGCACAGCCGCGCACGACGTCGACAACGGGGGCAAGAAGCGCCGACATATCGGCTTGCCTCAGCTTGCGCCCATCAAGAAACACCTGGTTGCCGTTGGTGGCGACGCAGGTCCTGATACAGACCTCGTCACCCGCGAAGAAAGGCGGAATCCACTCGACTCCGCGACCAGAGGCCACGCCGCAGGCGATGCCGGCCTCCTGAGCCAGGTGAAACGCGCGAACCGTGCGCTCGGACACGCGCTTGTCGCCCCAGGGTAGGATCGTCCTGTCAATGTCGCTCAGGATGAGCCTCACGCCCATTGCCCCACTCCCCTTTCGGTCCAGCGCTAGCGAACGAGCCTGCCATCCAGGTAGGTCTCCTGGACGCTCAGGTCCTGCGTCAACACGTTAAAGTCGGCGGCACGGCCGGGCAGCATCTGTCCGCACACGTCGTCGATGCCGGCGGAGCGTGCGGGCACCTCGGTAGCCATGCGGATGGCCTGCTCCGGGGTCACGATGCCCCACTCGACCAGGTTGCGAACCTCCTGCGCGAGGGTCGCCGAGGAACCGGCGATGTTGCCCAGCGAGCCGTCCTTCTGCACCAGGCGCGCAATGCCGCCCTGCAGGCGCACGGGAAAGTCGCCCAGCGTGTAGTCGCCGTCGGGCATGCCGCCGCACCTGAGGCAGTCGGAGATGACGCACACGTGCTCCCAGCCCTTGGCGCGAACGAGCGCGTCGATGGCGGCCGGCGTCACGTGCATGCCGTCGCAGATGAGCTCGGCGTAGGTCCCCCTGCTGATCATCGCGGCGGTCACCAGACCGGGCTCGCGATGGTGGTGTCCGCTCATGCCGTTGTAGACGTGGACGAACAGAGAGGCGCCCGCGGCGACGGCCGCGAGACCCTCTTCACAGGTGGCGGAGGAATGGCCCAGGGCGACCGCGACGCCCATGGCCTTGAGCGAGGCGCAGTAGCGCTCGGAGCCCGCGCGCTCGGGGGCGATGGCGCTCTTGCAGATCAGACCGTGCGCCGCCTCCTGCCAGGAGCAAAGCAGTTCGACCGAGGGGTCGCACATGTTGTCGGGGTTCTGTGCGCCGGCATGCTCGGCGGTAAAGAACGGCCCCTCGAGGTAGATGCCCTCGATGCGAGCGCCCGGAAAGTCCTCCCCGCGGCGCTCGGCGGCCTCAGACACGCTCGCGCAAGCGGACTCGATCTGCCCCGCCGGCTGCGTGAGCGTAGTGGGAACCCAGGACGTGGTGCCCTTCTTCGCGAGCGCGAGCGACGCCTCGTCGATGCCGTCGGGGTCGCAGTCCATCACGTCGCGGTCAACGAAGCCGTGGATGTGCGTGTCCACGTAGCCGGGTGCGACCCACGAGCCCGTGCGGTCGACGATCTCGTAGCCAGCCGGCGCCTCGGCCGTCCAGGCACCAAAGGTCCCGTCGTGAACGCTAAGGTAGCCGGCGCCGCGCAGCACGCCGGGAAGAACGAACCTGTCCGCCTTGATGGCAAAGTCTGACATGAGAGCCCCTTTCGCTTTTTTCTCCAGTGTAGGCCAAGGGCAGGGCGCGACCGCGTGCAGGCACGCATCGGGCGACCACGCGGCCAAAAAAGGAGCCTGGCACCAAACTGGCGCCAGGCTCCACGAGCACGTCATATGACGCTCGACTACTTCTCGAAGCCAGCGTTGATGACATCGGCGATGGTCGCCTCGTCGGAAGCATCGAGAACGGAGCTGCGGAAGCCCTCGTCCATCAGCATGACTGCGACCTTGGAGAGCAGCTGCAGGTGCGTAGCTGCGCCCTCGGCGTTGGGGACGAGGAGCGCGATGGCGACCTTGATGGGCTTCTTGTCCATGGTCTCCCACTCGACGTCGCCGGCGAACTTGACGACCATGACGGCAACCTTGCTGAAGTTGTCGAGCTTGGCGTGAGGAATGGCGAAGCCCTCCATCATGCCCGTGGTGCCCTCGTTCTCACGAGCCTTGAGTGCGTCGAGCACTGCCTGCGCGTCACTGGCAAAGCCCAGCTCGACGGCCTTCTGGGAGATGAACTCCAGGGCCTCGTCGACGGTCTTTGCGGGGTTGTCCAGATAAACGTGGGATGCCTCGAGAATCTCGCTCATTCGCACTCCTTGATTGAATTGCACTACCAAACGCCCTCTATTTTATCGAGGTCACCAACTGCGGCAATACGAGATAGAAAAACAACAACGCTTGAAACACTGATGTGCACGCATCAGTGGTCATTTGCATGCGAGAAGTGCATTCCCCCGCGAGCCGGCGACAGCGCCGTGGTCCCTTGCGCTACTCGGTCGCCTCCTGAAGGGCGGCGTAGGCCACGCCGTACATGCCAGCCTCGTTGCCCAGCTTGCAGGCCACAATAGGAGTCTGGGCACACGGGGCGATGCAGTACTTCTTGTATGCCTCGTGAAGGTCATCGCAGAACAGGTCGAAGCCTCCGGCCACGCCACCGCCAATCAGGTAGCAGGAGGGGTCGACGATGCTGCTGATCTGGGCGAGGGCAAAGCCCAGCCTGTCGCTCATGGTCTTGATCGCGGCCGCAGCGGCCTCGTCTCCCTCGCGGCATGCCTTGAACACGGTAAGCGTGTCCGTCGCGTGCTCGACCTTGGCGCCCTCGACGCCGCGGGCCGCACACTCCCTCTGGTACAGCCTGACGATGCCCGTCGCGGAGGCATACTGCTCCAGGCAGCCGCGGCGACCGCAGCCGCAGACGAGCTCCTCGTCCTCGCAGACGGTGATGTGGCCGATCTCGCCACCGGCTCCGACCGAGCCAGACACGAGCTTTCCACCCGCAACGACGCCGCCGCCCACGCCCGTGCCGAGCGTGACCATGACGAAGCTGTCCTTCCCCATCGCCGAGCCTCGCCAAAGCTCGCCCAAGGCCGCGGCGTTCGCGTCGTTCACGAAGGCGAGCGCGGCGTTGGTGAAGGTGGACCTGATTGCGTCCTGAAGCCCGTCGGCGTCGAGCGAGATGTTGACCAGCATGCCGACCTTGCCTTGGTCGTCCACGGGACCGGGCACGTCAAGGCCCACGGCGATGACGTCCTCGCAGGCAAAGCCGCGAGACTGGATGAGTTCCGTAAGCCCGTCGTTCACCCGGGCAAACGTCTTGGGGTCCGCAAGGTCGCCCGTCGGAATCTTCTTGACGTCTAGCAGCTCTCCCTCAGTCGTGAACACGCCAGCCTTGATGCTCGTGCCGCCAACGTCGATGCCCAACACGCAACCCATGAGATCCCCTTCCATCCAAAACGACTGTAACGCTCAAGCCGTTACAGTATCGCTCAATCGTCAGGGTTGCGGGACACGCTTATCGCAATTGGTCGGACTTGAAACAAAGTCGGTCATCCCCGTGGCCAGGCGTCACAAGCGAGCGGTTCCAGCAAGAAGTGCCAACGGCGGCCAATTGTGCCGTACGTCTGGATGCCCGCGCGCCTGGGGGCCAAGCGTGCGATGGTCGGCTCAAACACCGCTAGACTAGGTCGTGAATGATAACCCGCGACACAACGAGGAGTCTTACATGGCCGAAGACAACGTCACCCCCGAGGGCACGACGGGCGCCGCAGGCGCCGTCCCCTCTTTTCTTGCCCAGGCAGCTGGTCAGCAGCAGCTTCCCGGCACGCCTTCTCGTCCCGCGCCCGCTGCGCTCGGCAATCCCAGACAGGACATCGCAGCCCTCGACAACCTGGAGCGCCACCTGTTCGCCCACCGCTACGCCGAGATCGGCCTCTCGTGCTACGGTCCCTCGATCGACCCCGAGGCGGCGACCCCCGACCGCGGAGAGGCCATGGCGATCCTCGAGGAGGAGGACAAGGCGCTTCTCTGCTCCGAGGAGACCGGCAACCTGCTCGAGCGTCTCTCGACGATGGACGACCTCCTGACGGACACACAAATCGCCCAGGTCAAGATCCTCAAGCGCGACCGCTCGCAGCTGGTCGACGTGCCTGCCGAGATGACGAGCGAGTTCACGCGCCTCACCACCGAGTCCGACGCCGTCTGGCGCAAGGCCAAGGCCGATAACGACTGGAAGAGCTTCGAGCCCTACCTCGACCGCATCGTCAGCCAGATGACCAAGATCGCCAACTTCAGGAACCCGCACGCAGACCCCTACGACGTGTGGCTCGACGACTTCGAGCACGGCACCGATCGCGCGTTCTACAACAACTTCTTCAATCAGGTTAAGGACACCGTCGTCCCCCTGCTCGCCAAGATCCAGCAGAAGGGCTGGCAGCCCGACCACTCCGTCGTCGAGGGCCGCTTCGACGTCGCCCGCCAGTGGGAGCTCGCCCATGACCTGATGGACCTCGAGGGGCTCGACCGCAAGACCATGTTCCTCACCAGCACCGAGCACCCCTACTCCGACGCCCTCACCACCAACTACGCCATCATCGCGGCCCATGTGTTCGAGGACGACGTGACCTCAAACGTGTTCACCATGCTCCACGAGGGCGGCCATGCCCTCTACGAGCTCGGCGTCGACCCCAGCTTCAACTACACCTCGCTCAAGGGTGGCACCTCCTCGGGCATGCACGAGGCGCAGTCGCGCTTCTTCGAGAACTACGTCGGCCGCAGTCGCGCATTCGCCCCGCACCTGCTGGGCGCCATGGCCAACCACTTCCGCGGTCAGCTCGGTCGCGTCACCGCCAACCAGTTCTACCAGGCCATCAACCGCGTCGAGGGGTCGCTCGTCCGCGTCGACGCCGACGAGCTCACCTACCCGCTGCACATCCTCATCCGCTACGAGATCGAGCAGATGCTCTTCTCGGGTCAGTGCAAGGCGGCCGACGTTCCCCAGATCTGGAACGAGAAGTACGAGTCCTACCTGGGCGTGAAGGTTCCCGACGACGCGCACGGCGCCCTGCAGGACACCCACTGGGCAGACGGCCTGTTCGGCTACTTCCCCACCTACGCGCTCGGCGGCGCCTTCGGCGCGCAGCTCAGGCACCAGATGATCGCCGAGGGCATGGACTGGGACGCAACGCTGGCCTCCGGCGACCTCTCCCCCATCCGCGAGTGGCTGCGCAGCCGCATCTGGCACTACGGTCGCTCCCTTGACGCGCCCGAGCTGATGGAGAAGGCCTGCGGCGAGCCCTTCTCGCCCTCCTACTACACCGAGTACCTGACGCAGAAGTTCTCTGCACTCTACAACCTGTAGGAGGCAGGTCCATGCGAGCCTGCATACAGCGCGTGTCAGACGCGAAGGTGACCATAGGCGGCAAAGTCGCAGGCAGCTGCGGCCAAGGCTTCGTCGTGCTTCTGGGGGTCGGCCCGCAGGACACGTCCGAACTCGCTCAGCTCCTGTGGAGCAAGATCTTCGGCCTACGCGTCTTCGACGACGGTGAGGGCAAGATGAACCTCTCGCTCGGTCAGGTCGACGGAGAGGTGCTGGTCATCAGCCAGTTCACGCTCTACGCAGACTGTCGCCGCGGACGTCGCCCCTCCTTCGTGGATGCCGCGGGACCCGAGCTTGGCAACGAGCTCTACGAGCGGTTCTGCAGCCTCGCCGAGAAGGACGTGCGCCACGTGGGTCGTGGCCGCTTCGGTGCAGACATGCAGGTCTCTCTCACGAACGACGGCCCCGTCACCATCTGGCTCGATACCGACGAACTCACGAGGCCCCGCCACCAGAGCTCCTAGTCACCGGCACCGGGCCCAAGATAGCACGCATACCGCCCCGTCGCTGACGATTGTCATACGTCGTCAGCGACGGGGCGTCGTTTTGCGATAGCATCACGGTGTGCCAAGTGCGTCTGAAGGGAGCCTGCCTTGAAAAAGTTCGCATCTGAGTTCAAAGAGTTCGTCCTGCGCGGCAACGTGATGGACATGGCCGTCGGCGTCATCATCGGCGGTGCCTTCACAGCCATAGTCACCTCGCTGACCGACAACATCATCAACCCGTTCATCACCCTGATCACGGGCGGCGGCACCGAGGTCTCGGGTCTGGTCGTTCCGGGAACCTCCATCGACTTCGGTGCCTTCATCAGCGCGATCATTAACTTCCTGATTGTCGCCCTCATCGTGTTCATGCTGGTCAAGAGCGTCAACAAACTTGAGGAGACCACGGCGAAGCTGACCGGCCACCAGCAGGAGGAGGCTGCTCCCGTGCCCATCTGCCCGCACTGCCTTGAGGTCGTGAAGGAGGGCGCTACCCGTTGCCCCCACTGCGGCGGCGAGATTCCCGGAGGCGCAAAGGGCTCCAAGTAGAGGCCCGTCGCGGGGTCGCGCATGCGACCGTGACGCAAGAAGATGCGGGCGGCCCGAGACCACGGTCTCGGGCCGCCCGCTCATGTTATCTGCCGCGCAAGGTCGGACGTGGGGGGGCAAGGCGAACCCCGCCGGCGCGAGAGGCTATAGCATCCCCCAGCGCTTCTTGCGACCGGGTTCGTCCACGGTCCCCTGGGTCGGCCTCAGGAAGCGTTTGCAGATGTTGTCGGTCCTCAGGTACTCGGCCCCGTACGGATCGACCACCGGGACGAGCTTGGAGGGGTGGTCGGCAAAGCGCCTTTCGGGATCCTTGGTCAAGTGCGGGTCGGCAAGCGTGTAGCCTCGGCTGCAGGACCCCTGGTACTTGCCATACTCCTCGTTGAACGAGAACGAACCGTACAGGCAATCGGTGCAGTGAAGTCCCATATCGCGTCCTCTCCGTGGCAGCGCCACTGTACTCGGCAGGCAACGTCCGGGGCCCATTCTAGGGCCGCGCAAGGCGCGGGGCGATCGGGCCCCGCGCGTCCATATTCGCACGCAGGGGCGGCCCACGGCCGCACAATGCCGCAGGAAGCTTGCCTTTTTTCGCGAGCGGGGCGCAGGCCGGGGCCCTTAAGCACAGGACGCCACGCGCACGAGCGGGCCGACGCCCCGGCGTTCGGATACGATAGTCCCACGTACGAAAGAAGGAGAGAAGGACATGCCCATCGCGCTCGAGTGGCTCTTTTCGTGGCTACGCCGCTGCGAATCCCCCAAGAGCGAGGTGCTCTGCGAGCGCCCCGCGTTGTTCGGGACCGTCCGCGTGCTGGCGACGCAGGACCCCGACGGGCTGCCCCTGCGCGTCCTGGACGTCGACGGAACCTGGCAGAGCGCGACCTATCTCGACGAGGGATGGAGCGAACTGGCCTTCCCCTACCACCGCGCCTACGAATGCGCCTTCATGCAGAGGCCACAGGCGTCCAGGATCCTGGTACTGGGCGGCGGGGGCTATGCCTACCCCAAGCACCTCCTCACGCACCACGGCGGCCTTTCGGTCGACGTGGTGGAGATCGATCCCAGGATGACCGAACTCGCGCGCGAGTGGTTCTTCCTCGACCGAGCCGAGCGCCTGGCCGCCCAGGACCCCGATGCGTCCCTTCGCATCCATCACCTGGACGCGCGGGCATTTCTCGACAGCCCCAAGAAAAAAGATCGCTACGACCTCATCTTCAACGACTGCTTCGCTCACGAGAAGCCGCTCATGACCCTCACCACGGTCGAGGGCGCGCGGGAGCTGCGGGCGAACCTGACCGACGACGGCATCTACCTGACGAACGTCGTCTCGGCCCTCAGCGGCTCGCACTCCCAGCTCATTCGGGACGTCTGCGCCGCGCTCCGGACCCAGTTCGAGAACGTGCTCGTGCTCCCCATGGCCCCGGACGAGCCGCACGCCATCGACAACAACGTGGTAATCGCCTCGGACGGCCCGCTTTCGGCTGAGGGGGCCACGCCCCTCTCGCCCACCCCAAGAGGAAGGGCCCTCACGGACGTGCAGGTCCTCTAGGCGGGCGTGGCGTAGCTTGGCGGGCGTGTCATAGGCGAACCACCGATGCAGGCAAACACCGTCGCGGGTGAGCAGGGCGCACAAGGCCTCGCCGTACGGCGAATCATAGGAGCGGCTCGCCAAATGCGCCGCGGGCACGGGTTCGCGACCGCATATACTACGTAAACTGTAGCAACCTCACGCGACGAAACGCACCCCAAATGCAGGAGGATCTTGCCATGCCCCAGGACAACTACGGCGAACCGCAGCGCTTCGGCCTGAAGTACGACTCGGCAGACGGAAGCTCCACCATCCGAGGGTCCATTTGGTGGACGGAGGACCCCCTCAAGACCACGGTGGCCCCAAGGGCCGTGGTCCAGCTGGTGCACGGCATGTGCGAGCACATAGAGCGCTACGACGACTTCGCACGATTCCTGGTGGGTAGAGGCTTTCTCGTCTGCGGCCACAACCACATCGGCCACGGCTCGAGTGTCGCACGCGAGCGCAGGGGCTGCATCCCTCCCTACGGTCGTCAGGCCATCGTCGAGGACGTCGAGCGCCTGCGCCGGCTCGTCACGCCGCATGTCCAGAACGGCACGCCCTACTTTGTGTTCGGCCACTCCATGGGAAGCTACGTCGTTCGCAACTACATCGCCGACTACGGCAGGGGCCTCGCGGGAGCGATCCTGTGTGGCACGGGATTCGTGCCCGTGGCCACCTCCGCCGCCGGCCGCACCCTCGCGCGCGCCATCTGCCGCACCCGCGGCGCAGACCACAAGAGCGCGCTGCTGCATGGTCTTGTCGACGGGGCGTTCTCGAAGGCGGTCAAGGACGCTAAGACCCCCTACGACTGGATCTCGTACAACCGCGAGAACATCGAGCGCTACCTTGCCGACGAGGACTGCGGGTTCATGTTTTCCGCGGGCGGCTACGCCATGATGCTCGACCTCACGGCGACCACCTGCTCGCCCGCCTGCGCCCAGCGTGTCCCGCACGAGCTGCCCCTGCTGTTCGTCTCGGGTGCCGAGGACCCCGTAGGCGACAACGGAGACGGCGTGACGGCCGCCGCCGACCTCGCAAAGAGCGCCGGGTCGACAGACGTCAGCTGCAAGCTCTACCCCGGCATGCGACACGAGATTCTGAACGAGAAGAGCAACGACGTGGTCTACGAGGACATCCTCGAGTGGGTCGAGTCCCGCATCGGAAAGGACTAGCATGGCCGAGCGCTACGTCATCGCCCTCGACCAGGGAACCACCTCGTCGAGGGCGGTCCTCATCGACAGGACGGGCGCCATGGTCGACTGCGTCCAGAGGACGTTCGAGCAAATCTATCCTCAGCCGGGATGGGTCGAGCACAACCCGCACGAGATCCTGCTCTCCCAGCTGGGCGCGTTGACCGAGCTCATTAACAGGCACGGTCTCTCTCGAGAGAACGTGGCCGCCATCGGAATCGACAACCAGCGCGAGACGACCATCGTGTGGGACCCCGCCACCGGAGAGCCTATCGCAAACGCCATCGTGTGGCAGTGCCGCCGAACGGCCCAGATGGTCGACGAGCTCTGCGGCTCCGAGGACGTCAGACGCATGGTCCGGCAGAAGACCGGGCTCCTGCCTGACGCGTACTTCTCGGCTAGCAAAATAAAGTGGCTGCTGGACAACGTCGAGGGCGCCCGCGAGCGCGCCGAGGCGGGAGAGCTGCTCTTTGGCACCGTCGACACCTGGCTGGTATGGGTGCTCACAGGCGGACTTGTCCACGCGACCGACCGCACCAACGCTAGTCGCACGATGCTCTACGACATCCATGAGTGCCGCTGGGACCCGGAGCTTCTGGAGCTCTTCGGCGTGCCGACGGAGATGCTGCCCGAGGTACGGCCCTCGGCTTCGCCCTTTGGCGAGACGAGCTACCCCGGCATTCCCGCAGGCATTCCCATCTGCGGCGTGGCCGGAGACCAGCAGGCCGCCCTCTTCGGGCAGTGCTGCTTCGAGGCCGGCCAGGCCAAGAGCACCTACGGCACGGGCTGCTTCCTGCTCATGCACACGGGGGCGACCGCCGCCACCTCGCGCAACAACCTCGTGACCACGATCGTCGCCTCCCCACCCTCGGTGAGTGAGGTAGAGTACGCCTTCGAGGGGAGCGTCTTCGTCGCGGGCGCCCTCATACAGTGGCTGCGCGACGAGCTCCACCTAATTCGCAGCGTCCAGGAGACGGAGTTTCTGGCGAAGAGCGTGCCGGACACGGGTGGCGTCTACATCGTCCCCGCGTTCACCGGGCTGGGCGCGCCCTGGTGGCAGCCGGACGCGCGCGGGCTCATCTGCGGTCTCACGCGCGGCACCACCCCCGCCCACATAGCGCGCGCTGCGCTCGAAGCGCTCGCCTACCAGACCTGCGACTTGGCGCGCGCCATGGAGTACGACGCCGGGGTTGCCCTGAAGACGCTCAACGTGGACGGCGGCGCATCGCAGAACGACTTCCTCATGCAGTTCCAGGCAGACGTCCTCCAAACGCGCATACGGCGCCCGCAGAACATCGAGACGACGTCGCTGGGCGCGGCCTACCTGGCGGGACTCGCGAGCGGGTTCTGGTCCGGAACGGACGAGCTTCGCTCTCTGCGGTCGACAGACGACGTGTTCGGGCCGAACATGGACCAGGCACGAGCCGACGAGCTCCTGGCGGGCTGGAGGACGGCGGTCGGGCGCGCCCTCTAGCCGCACTCTCCGCGAGGTCACAGACATGCCGGTCGGCAAACGAGTAGGCTGTCTGTGGGCAATCTCGTGGAGGGAAACATGGACAGCACGATAACAGAGACAATACGAACGTACGCACGCGCCGCACAGCAGGGCGAGAAGGACCTCCTTCGCACGCTCGCGACCATTCCGGCGCCATCGGGACACGAGCAGGAAAGGGCGAGCCTCGTCGCAAGCTGGCTTCGCGAGGAGGGAGCGCGCGAGGTCGAGATAGACCATGCGAGCAACGTGATCTGCCACCTCGCGCCCAAGGGCGCGACGCCGGACCTACGACCGCTCGTGGTGTTTGCCGCCCACATGGACGTAGTCTTTCCCGACGTCGACGCGCTGCCCGTGCGCGAGGAAGGCGGACGCATGTACGCCCCGGGCGTCGGCGACGACACCGCCAACCTTGCGGGACTTCTTATGGCGACCAAGCTGCTGCTTCAGGACGAGGCAGCCCTCGAGCGCGCCACCAAGGGTCACGACCTCCTGATAGTCGCGAACTCCTGCGAGGAGGGCCTCGGGAACCTCGCCGGGACGCGCGCGCTCTTCGAGCGCTACGCCGAACGCATCGAGCGCTTCTACTCCTTCGACCTGTACCTTCCGCAGTGCATCAGCGAGGCGGTGGGTTCGGAGCGCTACGAGGTCGAGGCCCACTGCCAGGGCGGCCACTCCTACCACGACTTCGGCCGACCCAACGCCATCGTCGAGCTCAGCGGACTCGTTCAGGAGCTCTACGAGACCATGCCGCGCGAGGGCTCCGACGGCACCCCCATCACGATCAACGCGGGAACCATCGAGGGCGGGACGAGCGTGAACTCCATCGCCTCAAGGGCACGGTTGCGCTTCGAGTTCCGCTCGACGTCAGCCCTCGCCCTCAAGGAGGCGCGCTCCCACTTCGCAGGCGTGGTGTCGCGCAGAGGCGAGGCCCTGTCCCACGCAGACGACGCCCCCGAGGCGGGGCTGCGCGTAAGCACCCTGGGCATCCGCCCCGGCACCGGCGATGTCGACCAGGAGGAGCTCGGTCGCATGAGCGAGGCGACCGAGCGCATCATCCGCGAGGTCACCGGCGAGGAGCCCGACCCCTCGCCCGCCTCGACCGACGCGAACATCCCACTGTCCCTGGGTATCCCCGCAAACACCGTCGGCACGGTTCGCGGAGCCCTTCTACATACGCGCGACGAATGGGTGGACCTGGCCAGCCTCGAGGATGGGCTGCGGGTCATCCTGGGCCTTATGCTGCAATAACGGAAGCGAATTAGGCTTTTATCGACAGTTAGCGTATTATTCTGCGTTGTTGTGCAATATGCGCGCGAATCTGCAGGACGAGGAAAGGACGCATCCGTGGCGAACGATCGCGAGAGGAGGGGCCTAGAGAACCTTCCGGAGGTCATCTCTCCGCAACACGACGTACCCGCGTCCGACTCCCCTCTTTCTGACGATGCCACCTTCGCGACCCCTGCCACCCCCACGGACTCCACCGCGCCCGCGGCCAGCGCCACGCCACGCGCCGACGCCGTGCCTGACCCCCTTGCAAGCACCCTTCCTGACCCGCAGGTCAATGCCGAGCCCGAGGACCCCGCTGAACCGTCGGACGACGACTCGACCGGAGCGGTCCTCGCAGCGGACTTCGAGACGCCCTACGTTCCCCAGACGGACTACAAGCTGCCTCCGAAGACCCCCTCGAAGACCACCAAGGCAGGCCTCCCGCACTGGGCCGTGGCCCTGTTGGGGGCACTTCTCGCCGGAATCCTCATTGCCTCCGCCATCATCACGGGCGGCTTTGGCCTGCTCACGCGCAAGCAGGTTCCTAACGTCGTGGGCTATGCCGAGCAGGACGCGCGCGACCTGCTCGAGGCAGAGGGCCTCAAGGTGAGCGTGCAGGAGCAGGACACCCAGAGCATCAACGACAACGGGAGGGTCCTCGCCACCACGCCGTCTTCCGGCGAGGAGACGATGGGGACCGTGACGATCATGGTGGGCAAGGTCTCCAGCGAGACCCAGCGCGTCCCCATGCTCGTCGGCCTGAGCGAGCAGGACGCGCTCGACCAGATCACGGCCACGTCGTTCTTCGTGAAGGACGACATCACGTACGCGTACTCCGACACAATCGCCAAGGGCGTCGTCATCAGCCAGGGTCCCATCGCGGGCAGCCAGAAGACCAAGGGCACCAAGATCGACCTGGTCATCTCGGCGGGTCCCGAGCCCGCCGGCAGCAGCTCGTCGAGGCCCTCGGGCGACGCGGCGACCATAACGATCCCCGACCTGCAGGGCATGGCGTTCGAGGACGCCAAGACGCTCCTGACCGGCATGGGCCTCGTGGTCGAGCGAGGAAACGACGTGACGAGTTCCGATAACCCCGTCGGGACCGTCGACTCGGTCGAGCCGGCCATGGGCACAACCGCCTCGGTGGGAAGCACCGTCGTGGTCCACGTGGTCGCGGCGCCCGAGGAGTAGCGCAGGCGCGCGGGACGGCACCGAACATGCAACGTCCCAAGGGCAAAATTGCACGTCCACGCAGTGTCAACTGCAAGAAGGCGACTTTTTGCCGTATAGTGTGCTTGCTTGCAAACGATACACAAAGCTATAAGCAACCTCATCGGAGAGCATATGTCACTCAAGTATTGCCCCCAGTGCGGCGCCCCCCTGAAGGAGGGCCAAGTCTTCTGCGTAGAGTGCGGCGCACGCCTTGAGGCGTGGCTTGAAGATGACCCGACCGCCTCGACGAAGGCCCCTGGCGAGGTCACGCAAATCATGGACCGCATCAACCAGGCCGTCGACGCAGACGACGAGCATGCGAAGGGCGACGCGGAAGGCCCAAATGGCGACAACCACGATTCCGGCGAGTTCGAGGGCGAGAAGGACCCAACCCTCGCGAACGAAGCAGCCAAGGACGACGAGGTCGGCAGGCTCGTAGACGCCGCGACCGTGATCGACGCCGGAGAGGACCCCAGCGCCCCCACAATCATCTCTCCTCTGGCCATCGACCCCCACAAGGGCAAGCACTACCAGGTCGAGGAGGAGTGGGACGGTGACGGGCACCGCTACCTCAAGATCTTCGGCGCCGTCACCCTCGCGATCCTGGTGGTCGTGTTCATCCTGATTCACTCGTGCACTTCTCAGAACACCGACTCGCAGAAGGGCAACCTCAGCAACATCGTCAACGGCCAGACGCAGAGCAAGGACGAATCCAACGCCTCGGACCAGAATGACCAGAATGACCAGAGCGACCAAAAGAATGGCGAAGCCGAGACCAAGGAGGAAAGCGAGTCCGACAAGGAGGCCGACGAGGCCGAGGGCAAGGGCGGGGACTACAAGACGGTCAAGGGCTACTACGATACGCTGACCAACGACGCGAAGAGGGTCAACGAGGCCGTCGAGACCTACCGAGGCACCCACGAGGACGACAGGAGCTTGCGCGAGAAGAACGCGGCGGATGCCGTGGCGCTCACCCAGGAGCTGACGGCCGCGCAGGAGGCGGTCAACTCCACCGAACTACCTGTCGACTCCAAGTACCATGCGGACTGGCAGAACATCAGCAGCTGCTACACGAGCCTGCTCGAGGCCATGGACAAGGTCAACTACTACTGGCGCTATGACCTGGGCTACAACTACCCCAGCTACTATCCGCAGCTGCTGACCGACCCGTTCGAGAACGACTGTGCCGAAGGCGGCGCGATCAGCAACGCACTCGACGACTACAAGACCTCCTACGACAAGATTAGGCTCTAGGTTCCAGCGCCGCTTTCCAGTAGCGCTCGCGCTCCGCCTCGCCCAGCGAGACGTAGTCCTCCCCTGCCGCATCGGGATTCTCAACGAGCGCCAGCTTCTGCGCACGCCGGGCGCGGTGCAGGCGGTACTCGAGCTTTGACGCCAAGGACCGGCCGCTCGTACGCCACAGGGCGACGAGCGCGACGGGCCTGTGCGCCCTGGTGTACTTGGCGCCCGGCGCCTCCTGCGAGAGATGCTCGGCCATGCGACGCTCGACGTCCACCGTTATGCCCGAGTACAGGGACCCGTCCTCGCATTCAAGCACATAGACGTAGTAGTCGGGAAGGCCACCGGCACGCCCGGCGCCGTCAACCTCCCTAGTCGTCACAATTGCTCCTTGAACACGGAAAGGTCAAACCCCTGGGGAAGCTGGGGGTCCTCGGAGCCCGACGCCGAATCCCCCTGGTCCCCGATGCGACGCTCGACGAGCTCGTCCCAGGAGCAGCTGGCGTGAGGGCCATCGTCGTCGCACCAGCAAACGGGAATCCCCAGGGTCCCAAGGGTCGCGATCAGACGCTCGAGCGACGCGGGCCAGCCGTTGTGCCCGAAGCCCGAGCACCCCATCCCCGCGCCGATGACCTGCATAGACCAGCCCCAGCCGTCGAGCGCGGGGGCGAGCCCGCCACCGTCGCGCCATGCAGGCAGGTCAAAGGAGGAGAGCGCCCCCTCCAGAGCAACGCGCTCCACCTCGCCCCAACGGGCGATGAGGACTGGGGTCTTGGGGCCGATCGACATCATCACGTCCAGGTCGGCGTCCTCGCGCCTACCCACATACAGATGGAGGCTGCGGTCGAATTCAAAGCCGTGGTTGATGCGCAGGTGGAGAAGGACAAGCTCCCGTGCGACGCGGCCCATGTCCTCAAGGCCGGCGTCTTCGACCGCGACGAGCGTGCTTGCGGGAACCGTGAGCGAGTAGTCATCAGCCCTGGGGTCGATAAGGCCGACCTCGCACAGGCCCTCGTCCGTCTGCTCGAAGACGCTGGCGTAGCAACCTGCCGCGCTCACATATACAAGGTCGTCCGTCTTCATGCAAAACCTCCACCATCTGCACGCCCAGGCGCCCAAGGCTTCCATACGGCCAGCTTCGGCACCACGAGCCACAAGACCAATCGCGTCGTAGAGCCAAATTCTATCGCGGGACTTCGACGTCGGACAAGCAAGTGCGAAATCGGAATCGAGAGCAAATGCCGAGCCGCATCGTCAGGGCGTCCGGCGCACACGAAACAGGATGAAACAACGTGCCGCAATAGCCCCTTCGATTGGTACCAATTTGCATTTCCGTCAACAATTTGCGTCCCTATGCCCAACTAGCTGCTAGAATCATGCAAGGCCATTCTTGACAGTTCGGCCTAGCTTGTCAGCACGAGATCTAGGGGATTGGTTCACATGAAGCGCGAACAGTACCAGAATCACAGCACCGTTCTCAACCAAGACATGTCTATGATCGCCTACGGCGAGGGCGGGATCCCCGTCATCGCATTCCAGACGGAGGGCGCATCCTGCAACGAATTCGAGAGCGTCGGCATGGTCGACGCCCTCGCTGACCTTATCGAAGGCGGCCAAATCCAGCTCTTCTGCGTCGACGGCGTCGACACCCAGTCCTGGTCGGCATACGACATCGACCCCGAGGCCCGCGCGCAGCGCCAGGAGGAGTACTTCTCCTACGTGACCAGCGAGCTGCTCGAGGAGGTGCAGAAGGTCAACGGGAGCACGAGGCGCCCCCTGACCATCGGCTGCTCCCTGGGCGCGAACCAGGCGGCCCTCGCCGTCCTGCGTCGTCCGGACCTGTTCCAGGGCTGCATCGCCCTTTCAGGACTCTACCGCGCAAGCCGGTTCTTCGGAAGCTGGATGAGCCCCACGCTCTACGACAACGACATCACTACCTTCCTGCCGAACATGCCCGAGGACCACGAGTACGTCGACCTCTACAGCAAGCGTCAGCTGGTCTTCTGCGTCGGCCAGGGCGAGCACGAGGACGTCGTCGACGACCTTCGCCAAATCGACTCCCAACTGAGCCGACTCTGCGCGAGCCACTGGTGCGACTTCTGGGGCTTCGACGTCACCCATGACTGGTACTGGTGGAAGAAGCAGATCGCCTACTTCATGCCCCAGGTCATCGATGAGGTGACGAAGGTCACCACAGCCGAGAAGAGCGCGGCGCCCGCGTCCGCGGCAATGCCCGCAACGGCCAAGGCGACGAAGAAGGACGCCCCCAAGAAGGCCGCGGCAAAGACTGCCACCAAGAAGGTCGAGCTCAAGCCCGCGTCTAAGGCAAAGGCCACCACGGCCACCAAGCCCGCGTCGAAGGCAAAGGCCACCACGGCCGCCAAGCCTGCCGCCAAGCCCGAAGCCAAGCCCGCGTCTAAGGCAAAGGCCACCACGGCCGCCAAGCCTGCCGCCGCCGCAAAGCCTGCCGCCGCTGCCACAAAGCCCGCCGCCGCAAAGCCTGCTGCCAAGCATGCGGCGAAGGCTGCCGCACCGGCTGCAAAGCCCGCCACCACGGCCGCCAAGCCCGCCGCCGCAAAGCCTGCCGCCGCTGCCACAAAGCCCGCCGCCGCAAAGCCTGCTGCCAAGCATGCGGCGAAGGCTGCCGCACCGGCTGCAAAGGCTGCCGCACCGGCTGCAAAGCCCGCCGCAAAGCCCGCTGCCGCCGCAAAGCCTGCTGCCAAGCACGCGGCAAAGGCTGCCGCACCGGCTGCAAAGCCCGCTGCGAAGCCTACAGCGGCATCCAAGCCGACGTCCGTCAAGTCCGCCAAGAAGGGCGGCTCCAAAAAGCGCAAGTAACGCGAGAACGTCAGGCAAGAAGGCGCGAAATAAGGGCTAATCTGGTCGGTGGTGCGATTGGTTCGCACCACCGACTTTTTTGAAAGGACGCAGTCATGGACATCCGACGCGCACGCAAGAGCGACATCCCGCAGATCGAAGAACTTCTCCTCCAGGTGCTAAACGTACACGCTCAGGGCCGTCCGGACCTCTTCGTCCCGAACACGCGCAAATACACCTCGGCTGAGCTCGAGGAGATAATCGGCGACGAGAGACGCCCCGTCTTCGTCGCTGTCGAGGGAGAGCTGGTGGTAGGCTATGCGTTCTGCGTCTACCAGCAGCACGTGAACAGCAACAACATGACGGACGTCAGGACCCTCTACATAGACGACCTCTGCGTCAGGGAGGGCTACCGCGGCAAGCACATAGGCTCGACGCTCTACAACTACGTGATCGACTTCGCGCGCGGGCAGGGCTTCTACAACGTCACGCTCAACGTATGGAGCTGCAACCCGAGCGCCCAAAGCTTCTACGAGAAGATGGGCCTCGTGCCCTATAAGGTCGGAATGGAGAAGATTCTCTAGTTCGGCCTTCGCTTATCGCCTGCTTCGATAAACTAAAGGCTCGTGTAGGTTAATCATCCGAGGCATCGGAGCAAGCATGCAGCTACAACAGTTGAGATACGTTATCGCCATCGCCGAAAACGGGTCCATGAACTCGGTCGCCAAGACCCTCTTCGTCTCGCAGTCGAGCCTTTCGGTCTCGGTGCGCGAGCTCGAAAAGGAGCTGGGCATCAGGATCTTCAACCGCTCCAGCCGCGGCATCACGCTCACCAGCGAGGGCGTCGAGTTCCTAGGCTACGCGCGTCAGGTGGTCGAGCAGGCCGACCTGCTCGAGCGACACTACTCCAAGGCGGGACAGGTCGAGCACCAGCGCCTCTCCGTCTCGTCCCAGCACTACGCCTTTGCCGTGAGAGCCTTCATCAGCTTCGTGAGCGGAAGGCAGGATGACTCTTGCGAGTTCTCGCTCAGAGAGACGCGCACGAGGGACGTCATCGAGGACGTGAGCTCGTTCAGGAGCGACATCGGCATCATCTACCTCTGCAACTACAACGAGCACGTGCTCAAGCGCCAACTTGACGACGCTGACCTCTCGTTCTCCTCGCTCTTCCGGGCAAGGCCGCACGTCTTCGTCCGCAAGGGACATCCCCTCGCCAAGCTCGACCTGGTGAGGCTCGACGACCTGGCGCAGTGGCCGCGCTGCACATTCGAGCAGGGCCCCAAGAGCTCGCTCTACCTGTCCGAGGAGCCCCTCAGCAACCTGCCGCACACGCGCAGGATAGTTGCAAGCGACCGCGGGACCATGACCAGCCTGCTCACCAACTACGACGGCTTCCTCATCTCGACCGGCGTGAGGTCGGACGAGATGTTCCAGGGAATCGTCTCGATACCACTAGAGACCGACGAGGTGATGAACGTGGGCTACATCACGCATGCGCTCAGGCGTCTGAGCCCCCTAGCATGCGAGTACCTCAACGAGCTAAAGAAGACGATCGTTGGGTTCAACGAGCCCAGCGTGCTGTCGCCCAGCCGCTCCGTTCTGCGAGACGCCGGAGGGGCCGAATAGTGTATCCACACGTCCACACTCCCCTCTCGCTCGGCAAGATCACACTCAGGAACCGCATTGTCATGGCGCCCATGGCCTCAGCCAAGTCGGAGCGCGACGGCAGCGTCACCCAGGCCCTGTGTGACCACTACGCCGAGCGCGCGCAGGGCGGCCTCCTCGGCCTGGTGGAGACCGAGCACCACTATGTGAGCAACGAGGGCCGCGCGGCGGCAAGACAGGCCTCAATCAGCCGCGACTCCGATGTCGACGGACTTGCACGCGAGGCGGAAGCCGTTCACGCCTGCGAGACCCCCGTGTTCGTGCAGATAAGCCATGCGGGATCGGCCGCGCCGCAAAGCGTGATACGCCAGGTGGCCGTGGCACCCTCGCCCGTGACCTGCCCTGGAGCCAAGGTGGGCCATCCCCTCCCGCGCGAGCTCACACGCGACGAAATCCGTCGAATCGTCGAGTGCTTCGCACGCGCGGCCGCACGCGCGCGGCTCGCGGGATTTGACGGCGTAGAGGTCCATGCCGCCCACGGCTATCTGCTCGACCAGTTCTTCTCGCCCATGACCAACAGGAGGGACGACGAGTACGGTGGCCCCCTGCGAAACAGGATGCGCATCATCCTGCAGGTCGTCGATGCAATCCGCTCCGAGGTCGGGCACGACCTAGCCCTGAGCGTACGTCTGGGCGGCTGCGACTACCGAGAGGGCGGCTCTACGATTGAGGACGCGACCAAGGCGGCGGTCCTTCTCCAGGGCGCGGGCGTCGACCTGATCAGCCTCTCGGGCGGAATGAACTACTACTCGCGCCTGCACACGCTGGAACCCGGATGGTTCAAGGACATGTCACGGCCCGTCAGAGACGCGCTTGTGGGCGACGCCGACGAACGCGGCGCGCAGCCGACCCCTGTGCTCCTCACCGGCGGCATCAAGCTGCCGTCCCAGGCCGACGCGCTGCTCGCAGAGGGCTCGTGCGACCTGGCGGGCGTCGGCCGAGCCATCCTCAACAACGAGCGCTGGGCCAGAAAGCTCTAACGCGGCACGGTGCAAGGTCCGACCCGCACGCGGCGCGTATCATGTATTCCCGCGCCATCGGCGCAGACACTTCGAAGTCAAAGGCAGTTCATGGTAGACAACACACAAAGCAGCAGCGCCGTCGAGCGCGAGGAAGTTGACGAGGGAGCCAACGGCGAGGCCTCGCTGGGCAGGCTCATCCCCTGGCCGGACGACGACAGCTATGCGGACATCCCCGCTGACGAGGCGCTTGACCTGTTCCTGGAATGGTGCGAGTCAAGGGGAATCGAGCTCTGGGACCACCAGGAGGAGGCGCTCCTGGACCTCGCGTCGGGAAGCCACGTGATCCTGGGCACCCCCACGGGCTCGGGCAAGTCGCTCGTCGCGCTGGGCCTGTGCTTCATTTCGGTCTGCACCAATCGCCGCGCCTACTACACGGCCCCCATCAAGGCGCTCGTGAGCGAGAAGTTCTTCGACCTGGTAAGGCTGCTTGGCCGCGATAACGTTGGTATGATCACGGGAGACGTGACCGTCAACTCGGGCGCGCCCATCATCTGCTGCACCGCAGAGATCCTCGCCAACGACGCCCTGCGCGGTGGCGAGGATGCCGACATCGGCTGCGTCGCCATGGACGAGTTCCACTACTTCGGCGACCATGGCCGCGGCTGGGCCTGGCAGGTCCCGCTGCTGACGCTTCCGCACACGCAATTCCTGCTGATGAGCGCAACCCTGGGAGACACGAGCGGCATTGCCTCGTCGCTCGAGGCACACAGCGACCGCAGCGTCGAGCTCGTGGCCGGCGCCGAGCGACCGGTGCCCCTGAGCTACCGCTACGTCGACACGCCCCTCGAGGCCACCGTCGAGCTCGCGCTCAAGTCGGGCGAGGCGCCCCTGTACATTGTGCACTTCTCGCAGGAGGCGGCCGTCAAGAGCGCGACGTCGCTCTCGAGCTATGGCGTCTCGACCAAGGAGCAGAGGGAGAAGATCAAAGAGGCGATCGCAGGCACCCGCTTCACCACGACCTTCGGCAAGACCCTGAGGCGCCTGCTCATCACCGGCGTGGGCGTGCACCATGCGGGCATGCTGCCGCGCTACCGACTTCTTGTGGAGCGTCTGGCGCAGCAGGGCCTACTCCCCGTCATCTGCGGAACCGACACCCTGGGCGTGGGCATCAACGTGCCCATCCACACCGTCTTGCTGACCGCGCTCAGCAAGTTCGACGGCAGACGCATGCGCCACCTGAATGCGCGAGAGTTCCACCAGATCGCCGGCAGGGCAGGTCGTTCGGGCTTCGACACCGAGGGCCTCGTCATCGCAGAGGCGACCGAGTACGACATCGAGAACGCCCGAGCGCTCGCGAAGGCCGGCGGTGACCCCAAAAAGGCCCGCAAGATCAAGACAAAACAGCCTCCCAAGGGCTTCGTCGGCTGGAAGGAGGCGACCTTCGACAAGCTCATCGCATCCGAGCCGGAGGCCCTCAAGCCGCACATGCGAATCTCGCACTCGCTCGTCCTTTCCGAGGTCGAGCAGGGCGGCGACGCCTATGCGCGAACCCATAAGCTCATAGACGACTCCGCACAGGGCGCAGAGGAGAAGGACAGGCTTCACACCCGAGCCGATGAGATCTTCGCCACCCTCATCGACGCCGGCGTCGTGAGAAAGGAAGAGGAGGGCGGCCAGGCGAGCTACGTCCTGACCGTGGACCTCCCCGACAACTTTGCGCTTGACCAGCCACTCTCGCCCTTCCTGCTCGCCTCCCTCGAGCTGCTTGACCCCGAGAACGACGACTATGACATGGACCTCATCTCCATGGTCGAAGCCACGCTCGAGGACCCTCCCCAGATTCTTCGCGCCCTTCAGAGGCGGGCGCGCAACAAGGCCATGGACGAGATGAAGGCCGACGGAGTCGACTACAACGAGCGCATGGCGCTCATTCAGGACGTCACCTACCCCAAGCCCCTCGAGGATCTGCTGGACGCAGCATTCGAGCGCTACAGCGAGGAGGTCCCCTGGGCAGGCGACTACGAGCTCAGCCCGAAGTCCGTCCTGCGAGACATGATCGAAACCGCCTCGGACTTCAAGGGATACGTCCAGCGCTGTGGAATCGCCCGCTCCGAGGGCACGCTGCTGCGCTACCTCTCGGACGCGTACCACGTCCTGGACAGAACCGTCCCCCAAGACAAGATGACCGACCGCCTGTACGACATCGTGGCATGGCTTCGCCTGGTCGTCCGCTCTGTCGACTCCAGCCTCATAGACGAGTGGGAGCAGGGTGGCTCCAGCATCGACGAGGCGGGAACCGCGCCGCAGGACCCCGACGAGGTCGTACGCGATCGGCGAGCTCTCACGCTGCTGGTCAGGAACGCCCTCTTCGCGCGCGTTCGCGACGCCGCCTTCGGAAACACCGACCGCCTGGGCGACATGGACGGCGACTGGGGTTGGCGCAGTCCACGCTGGTCCAAGGCGCTCCACGACTACCACGAGGCGCACGAGGAGATCCTGCTCACGGCAGACGCCCACTCGAGCGAGCTCCTTCTCGTCGACGAGTCGCTGGAGCACGGTGACGCCGAGGGCAGGCATGTCTGGCGCGTTCGCCAGATGTTCCTGGACGAGGACGGTGAACGGGACTTCGGCATCTCGGGAGACGTCGACCTCGATGCCACCCAGGAGGAGGGCGAGGCCATCTTCAGTCGCTTCCAGGTCGGCTTCATCGAAGACCTCCTCGAGAGCGAGGGCAAGTAGAGCAAGAGGGTTCGCTCACACGGAGCGAACCCTCTTCTTTAGCCATATGCAACCCGCCGGGAGCACCCTGGCTGGGCTCACCAGAAACCCTACAGCGCGCGCTGGGCACCCTTGTAGACAAGAAATCCACCAATGAGCAGCACGGTGAGGGGCCAGGCAACAAAGCCGAAGACGAGGAGCACCGGGACGCAGAGGGCGGCAAGAAGGAATCCCACCAGGCGCAGGCCGAAGCCCACGAGCTTGATGCAGAGCCAGGCGATGCCGACAAGAATGAGAGCGGTCAGAATCGTGACCATGTTCCCCACCTCAACGTAAGACGAGGGCGGCCGGACGCCGCCCCATTGCCACAGTTTTACCCAACCGTAGGTCAGCTGGGCGCAACCTCAAGAACAAGCCACCTGCGCTCCACACTTCCTTGATAATGGCGCCCCAAAGTGAGCCCCGCGGGAGGCACGCGCCCACTCCGCCGCCGCAATCCACTAGCATTGGTTGCGACAGAACGCACGAGGCACGAGGAGGTCCACCATGGATCAAAGCGACGAGCGGCTCATCAACCAGCTCAAGGACGATCTTCGCAAGCAGGGCTATGCAACGGCATTCGACGCCGAGAAGGACGCGGGCTCCCAGACGGACGCCGCTCCCGCAGCTGACGACGAGAGCGGGGAGTTGGACTTCATGAAGGCCGTGAACGCCTTCAGGGCAGCCAAGCGCTGCGGCGACCCCTCCAAGGTCGCCGCAGCCGAGCGTGCCCTCCAGGACTTCGTGCGCAACGAGATGCGCGCTAACGAGGGCTGCGAGTCATAGGCGCAAGCCACGTCGCAGGGTATATCTATCGCAGGTCGCGATAGTGGAACTGCCTTCTGCCCTCTGCAAAGTCGGCAACGATGTCTCCGTGGCCGACGATGCGGTACTTGTAGGTCACAAGACCCTCAAGTCCGACGGGGCCACGTGCGTGGAGCTTGCCCGTGCTGATGCCGACCTCGGCACCGAAGCCATAGCGGAACCCGTCGGCAAAGCGCGTCGAGCAATTGCGGTAGACGCCCGCCGAGTCGACCATCTGCATGAAGTAATCCGCCGCCGCATCGCTCGCGGTGACGATCGCATCGGTGTGGTGCGAACCGTAACGATTGATGTGGTCCACCGCCTCACACACGTCCTCGACGACCTTGCAGCTCATGACGTAGTCTCCGTACTCGGTGCTGAACTCGTCGTCGCCCATGAGCTCGACCTCGGGGGCCTCCCCCGCTTCCCAGGCGGGACGGCACAGGTCGACGGCCTCCTGGGTGCCGCGGAGGCGCGCGCCCTTCTCGGCCAGCGCACGCGAGGCTTTGGGCAGGAACTCGGCCGCTATGGCACGGTCGACCAGCAGGGTCTCGGCCGCATTGCACACGGCGGGATACTGCGTCTTGGCATCCACCAGGACGCGCAGGGCCATGTCCTGGTCAGCATCGCGGTCCACGAAAACGTGGCAGACACCGGAGGAGTGGCCCATGACGGGAATGCGCGTATGGTCCATGATGTAGCGCACGAACTTGTTGGATCCGCGGGGAATGAGGAGGTCGACGTCCTCATCGCACTCGAGGAGCTCGTCAATCTCGCTGTGCAGCTCCGCCTGGAGGAGCGCGCCCTCGGGCAGACCCGCCCTCGTCGCCGCATCGTGGATGATGCCGAAGAGCACGCGGTTGGTGTTCGCGGTCTCCTTTCCACCCTTCAGGACGGCGCAGTTGCCGCTCTTGATGCACAGGGAGGAAATCTGGACCAGCGCGTCGGGCCTTGCCTCGAAGATGACGCCGATGACGCCAATTGGGCAGGTCACGCGCTTCATCAGCAGACCCTCGTCCAGCTCGCGCTCCAGAAGGACCTTCCCCACGGGATCGTCGAGACCTGCCAGCTGCCTCAGTCCCTCGATTCCGTCGCGGAGCTTGCCCTCGTCGTAGCGGAGGCGCTTCTGAACGGTCGCGGGGACGCCCGAGGCGACGGCGGTTTCCATGTCCTTGCGGTTGGCCGCAAAGATCTCGTCCTGTCCCTCCTCAAGTGCGCGGGCAATGAGGCCGAGGGCGGCGTTGCGCACCTCGATGTCACTCGCGGCCATCAGGGGTGCGTCGAGCTTCATCTGATGGATCTGCTGGCGGATGTCCATGTTCGTCCCCCTCGTCGTCGTTTGCTGAAATGGAGTGTACCCCGTTTGCGGCAAATGCGCCGACGTTGGCCTCAGGTACAATCGGGAATTGTAATGTCCCCCTCACTGCCAGGAGGTCCGATGGCCAAGCTCAAATACGAGACCGCTCGCTTCGAATCTTCCTATGGAACCATCGAGCAGCTCCCGGAGCCCACCACGCCTGAGGTCTCGTTCGTGGGTCGCTCTAACGTGGGAAAGTCTTCGCTTCTCAACAAGCTCATCGGCCGCAAGTCCCTGGCAAAGGTATCAAGCCAGCCCGGAAAGACAGCCAACATCAACTTCTTCGACGTGGACGGCGTCCGCTTCGTCGACCTTCCCGGCTATGGCTTCGCGAAGGTCTCCCGCGCCGAGAAGCAGCGCTGGGCCGACCTCATCGGCGGCTACTTCGACAGCAAGAGGAGCTTCAACCTGGTCGTCTCGCTCGTGGACATCCGCCACGACGCGCAGCAGCTCGACCGTGACATGCTCGGCTTTCTAGTCGAGAGCGAGCTTCCCTTCGTGGTCGCGCTCACCAAGGCCGACAAGCTCAGCCGCAGCAAGCAGAACCAGCAGAGGGCATCACTCGCCAGACAGTTTGGGCTCGACCCCCAGCAGATGCTCGTCACCTCGTCCGAAACCGGACAAGGCATCGCAGAGCTGCGCAGCCTAATCGAGGATGCTTGCCTCTAGGACACGCTTCGCCACAAGGAAGACATCCCGGGACCTCGCCATGCGGGGTCCCTTCTTTGAGGACAAAGCCATCCCCTATGCAGATGGGGCTCGACCGCAGCAGGCGGCCGGGCCCCATCTAGTACCACATGTGATGCATGCACGTGCTGATGGACATGCTCCGCAGGCGCGACGTAGCGTGGCACGGCATCCGCCGTGCCAGCCACAGGGCCCACTCCAACACCCGCCAGCGCAATTTAGACTGCATCCCTATTCACCAGTTCCCCCGGGTCAGGCGCCGATATCTCGAAAGGAAAGGTACCGGCGCGGTTGAAGGCCGCGATGAACATACGTATGGCGTTCGAGGGTGTGGTGCCGATTTGTTCCGTTGCCTCGAAGAACCTGTCTTTCTCGCCAGGCATGACTTTGGCAACTATTGGGGTCATCTTCTCTTTCACAAGGTCCCCCACTACTACGTTTAAGGTATGACTTGGTATGTTTTTGTTATACCCTCGGGAGACAAATTAAAGCAATGAATCGCTCCGATGACGATGAAGTCCGCGCAAACTCACAAACGGCGCACATTTATCTGCGGACGGTGGGTAGCATTTCTCCCCTAGGCGCTGCGACGGCAGAGGGACGCCACGCACGAAAAAGCGGACGCTCCAAGGCGTCCGCCAACCTAACGTATATTTGTGTGATGAGAAGTGCGGGGCGCCCTACTCCGAGCTCCCCCTGCCGACCTTCTCGCGAGCAGCGGCCAGCGCCACGTCAACCAGCTCGTTAACGGTCGCCGCCTCGTCCTCGAGCGCCACGCCATAGCGCGCCGTCACGGTGCAGTCGTGTCCCTGCGCCTCATGGATCTCCGAGATGTCCTTGCACAGCGCCCGCGCCAGGACGTCGACCTCTCGGGCGCGTCCGTAGCGGACGATCACGACGAACTCCGCGTTGGACAGTCGCGCGACCGTCCCGCTCACCCCGACTCGTCCCACGATTCTTCTTGCAATGGTGGCCAGAAGCGCATCGGACACCACGCGCCCATACTCGTCCAGCTCGCGAAGGTACTCGGGCACGACCAGCGCAATCACCGCAAAGCGCGTCGCATGGAGATAGTAGTCCTCGGTGTAGTCGATGGCCGCCTCCCACAGGCCGCGGGCGTTCGTCACGCCCGTCACGCGGTCGGTGATGGTGGCCTCGTCGTTCCCGCCGATCTCGAATCCTGATGTGTCGAGGTCCACGAAGTAGCCCAGCAGGCCGACAATCTTCCCGTTCTTGTAGATGGGTGCCTTGCTCGCACGGATGTTGTGCACAACGCCTCGGATGATGCACTTTCCCGGCGCAAAGAAGATGTGCTTCCCCTCGTTCAGAACCGCAAGCTCGTCCGAGCGGTAGGGGTCGTTGTCCACGTGCCAGCCCATGTCCTCGTCAGTCTTGCCCAGGATCTCGTCGACGGACAGGAATCCGTAGTAGTCCAAAAAGGCCCTGCTCGCCCCAAGGAAGCGACGCTTGCGGTCCTTCCAGAAGTAGTTCACGCGAGAGTTGAGCAGCAGGTTGTTCCAAAGGAGCTCGGGAGTCAGCACCGAAGGGTCGTCGGACACCAGGCTTCCTTCTCTCAGGCCGTAGCCGTTGAGCAGCACCGACAGCGCTTCCTTGTTGTTGATGGTCGCATCCTCGATGCACAGCATGAACCGACTCCCCTCCGGCCCAAGCTCGTGCAGGGCAAGAATCGTGTACGACTTCCAGGCGTAGCTTCCGTAGCGGCCACGCGTGCGGAAGTAGGCCATGACCTTTCCGTCCACGGCCTCCTGGCAGCGCTCCTGCATGGTCTCGGGGTCGGTAAACGAGAGATAGCGCGAACGGTCCTCGGGAAAGACCTTCTCGAGCGCGTAGCGCGTCCTCACGGCGTCGATCCCCGACACGGTCCTGTCTCCGGACTCTGCCGCGCTCATTCCCGAGAGCAGCGACGTCACAGTGTCGTCCTGACGATCAACCAAAAGCACGGAGTCGTACAGCAGATAGAGGTTCCTGAGCGTCTCGTCCAGGTCACCGCGTACGCGGGCCTCCTCGCTGTCCGAAACGTCGCGCCACGAGTTGACGAAGGCGCGCAGTTCCTTGTTGTCCGCGACGAGCGAGAACGTCGCCGAGAAGTACCTGCCCCTGTCGATGAAGGTGATGAACTCAGTGCGCCCCGTACGTGCCTGCCGCTCGACGGCCTCCCTGAACCTTCGGTAGACCGGGTTGTCGGGCATGTTCAAGATGCTCTCGACCTTGTGCGCGCTCTTCGAGCGGCCACGGAGCGCCAGGGCGTAGAACCCCTCGTTGCCGAAAAGTACCCTGAACGACTCCCCATCGTACTCGAGCAGGCTCAGCGGCTGGTCGGTCATGAAGTCCACCTGGCCAATCGCGTCATAGTAGTGCCTCCAGGAGCGCGACTCGACCTCGAGCCCTAGCTCCTCGCAGCGCGCCATGCACCGCTCGTAGGGCATAGGCTTGCCAAAGAGGTAGCCCTGGACCTTCTCGCAGCCGATGTCTCGGAGGAAGCAGAACTCCTCTTGGGTCTCCACGCCCTCCGCGAGCGTCTGCACGCCAAGTCTCTTGGCCATGGCCACCACCGACTCGATGATGCCCCTCGACTTGTCGTTGAAGTTCGAGAGGAACTCCATGTCGATCTTCATGGCATCGAAGTCATTGTCCTTCATAAGGTTGAGCGACGAGTAGCCGCTGCCGAAGTCGTCCATCCAGACCTGATAGCCCGCCGCGCGGAAGCGCTCCATCTGGCCCCGTACGCGCTCGGCGTCGGTCGCGAGCATGCTCTCGGTGATCTCGACGCGAATCATGTCGCGCGGGACGTCGTATCTCATGACGGCGTCTTCCACCTCTTGAAACACATCGCAGAGGATGAAATCGAGCCTCGAGAGGTTGAACGACACGGGAACGGTCGCGGCGCCCGAGTCGACGACCCTGCGATAGTTGCGGCAGATCTCGCGCACGACGAAGCAGTCGAGCTTGTGAATCTGCTTGCTCGTCTCGAGGGCCGGTATGAACGACGCGGGCGAGAGCAGCTCGTGGTCGGGGTCGTCCCAGCGAACCAGAGCCTCGAGGCCGCAAAGGTTTCCGGTGATGGACCGGATGACCGGTTGGTAGTACACCTTTATGTCGCCGGCGGCCAGGGCCTCGTCCAGGCTGTTGGCCGCAAACGCCCCCGCAAGGAACACCGCGCTCATGGAGGGGTCGTACCAACGCTGGTACACGTCGACGGCATGGGCGATGCTGTCGCAGGCGAGCTTCGCCCTGTCACAGGAAACGCTGGGGTCGACAGTCAGGTCGCGTGGATAGATGCCTGCCTTGAGCTCGATGTCGACGCTGGGATGCAGGAGCGTCACCGCATCGTGCACGTGCGCCACGCGCTTCTCGACGTCTTCGCAAAACGTGAGGACGGCAAAGTGGTCATCGGCAAAGCGCGCGACGAAGTCACTGGGGAACGTCTCGCGCAGGAGCTCGGCCAACTTGACCAGGAGCTCGTCTCCGCTCGCGACACCGAGGGCCGCATTGACGAGCTTGAAGTTGTGGATGTCGAAAAACACGTAGCATCCGCCGGACTCGCGCGCCGAGCGACTCGCCTCGTCCATCGACCTCTTCGCGCGAGACAGGAAGCTCCTCATGCCGGAAAGCCCCGTGAGGGGGTCGTCGTCTTGGGGGAGGAAGGCAACGACGTCGGTGTCGAAGGTGACGATCGCCACCAGGCCGAGCTCCGAGTCCTGGACAGTGAGGCCCGAGAGCCCGACCGCCACGCGTCTTCCCGTCTTGGTGATGATGTGCGTCGTAACGGCAAAATGGCGGTGTCCCTCGGCGACCTGCTCCCCCACCCCCGAGAACATGCGATTGACCTCGTAGGGGTCACCAAGGCCGCTGATCCTTCCCGTCGAGAACCGCATGAAGTCATCTTGGTCGTCGCAGTCGAAAAGCGCGACCAAGCTGTCGCTGGCATACAGGATGAGGTCCTCCGCCTCCTTTGAGGCAAGGCAGACCATGAAGCCACCAGGCGCGTCTTCGACGGATCTGGCGACGAGCCGCTCTATAGAGTGGGCATCCAAGGACATGTCCGCTCCGATCATGGTCAGAGGAACTGCTAGGCGTTGGATAAACAACCACGACCATTGTACGTTACCAACCCAAGAGACGTGACAGCACCCCCTTCCGGCGCAGATTATGGCCCGCTACCGTCTTGCAGTGCCCATTCGTCGACAATTTGATGCATGTCTGCTGGCGTTCGGCTAAAAATCGAATGTGGAGGATTTGTGGACGTACTTCTTTTCTTTGTAGCAAGAAAATGGCTTACGCATTTCTTGCATTTAGCAAGAGCCGCATCACCTTGGTCCACGAAAGTAATACCACCGAAAGAAAACGCAATTCTCCTCACATCGCTTTGATTTAGGTATGCGCAGGTAAACAGCCATTTTCTCTCACATGCGCTTCACAATATCTCTAAACTGACAAGCAATGTAAGGAAGGGCACGGCAAGAAAAGACAAGGGGGAAGCACAATGAGTTATGACATCGTTGCCGCGACTGGGTGTCCCACGGGAATCGCCCACACCTTCATGGCCAAAGAGGCGCTGATACAGGCGGCCAAGGAGAAGGGCCTGACCATCAAGGTCGAGACGCACGGCCAGGTTGGCGTCGAGGACGAGCTCAGCGCCGCAGAGATCAGGGCGGCAAAGGCCGTCGTGATCGCGGCGGACAAGGACGTGCAGGCGGAGCGCTTCGCGGGCAAGCCCATGGTTTCCGTCGGCGTGTCAAAGTGCCTCTCGCAGGAGGCCGCGGCGGCGCTCATCGACCGTGCGCTCGCTGCCAAGCCGCAGGGCGAGCTTTCCGACGAGGTTGCGAACGCCTCTGACGCAGCGGGCACCAGCGAGAAGGAGTCCGTGGGACACGTCATCTACAAGCACCTGATGAATGGCGTCTCGCACATGCTCCCGTTCGTCGTCGCAGGCGGCGTCCTCACGGCGGTCTCGTTCCTCTGGGGCATCTTCTCGTTCGACTCCACCAACGCCCAGTACAACACCTTCGCCGCAATGCTCAAGTACATCGGCGGAATCGGCATGAACCTGATGGTCCCGATCCTCGCGGCCTACATCGCCGAGTCCATCGCCAAGCGTCCCGGCCTGGTCCCCGGCTTCATCGCCGGCATGATTGCCATCCAGGGCCTGCCCGTGCTTGCCGAGACGGGCATGATCGACCCCTCCGGAACGGGCACCGGCTTCGGATTCCTCGGCGGCATCGTTGGCGGCTTCCTCGCCGGCTACTGCGTCCTTCTCCTCGAGAAGGTCTTCGCAAAGCTTCCCGAGAACCTCAACGGCCTCAAGGCAATCTTCCTCTACCCGCTCTGCTCCACCTTCATCGTCGGCCTGGCCATGCTGGCAATCTCCGGTCCCATGGTCTCGATCAACGAGGCAATGATGGGCTTCCTGGGCGGCCTCGCACAGGGCAACAACGCCATCCTGCTGGGCATCGCCATCGGCTGCATGTGCGCCTTTGACATGGGCGGCCCCGTCAACAAGGCTGCCTACGTCACCGGCACCGCCCTCATGGGCGCAGACGTCGCCGCAGGCATCACTGACGGCTCCGGCACCGCAATCATGGCAGCCGTCTCCGCCGCCTGCATCGTCCCTCCCCTGGTGACCACCGTCGCCGGCGTGATCGGCAAGAAGTACTTCACGAACGACGACTACAACGCTTGCCTGGTCAACTTCATCCTGGGTTGCACGCACATCACCGAGGGCACCATCCCCTTCGTGGCGAAGAACATCTGGCCCGTCATGCCCATCATGATGCTCTCCTCCTCCATCGGCGCCGTCGGCTCGCTGCTCCTTGGCGTGCATGACCCCGCCCCCCACGGCGGCTTCCTGGTGCTCCCCGTAGTCACCAACCCGATCCAGTGGGTCCTCGCCATCCTTGCCGGCGCGGTCGTGGGTGGAATACTTCTGATGCTCTTCAAGAAGCACGAGTACGAGAAGAACGGCAACAAGGCCGTATAGCTTCGCCCCCATTGCTTGAAGGCTGGCCCGACGCGTCCCGTGTCGAGCCAGCTTTTTCTACCAACGACAAGCCGAAAGGAAGCACCACCATGGAGAGCTTCGTCAGGAAAGAGCACGTCTCCCTCGAGAACCCCGCAGCCACCACGGCCGAGGCGCTCGCCTTCTTGGCGCACAGGGCGGTCGAGCTGGGCGTGGCGCAGGACGAGGACGCCGTCCTGAAGGCGTTCCAGGCGCGCGAGGCGCTGGGCACGACCGGTATGACCGAGGGCTTCTCGATCCCCCACGCCAAGTCGGACGCCATCCAGGACGCCGCAGTCCTGGTAACCAAGTACGCAGAGCCGATTGCCGACTGGGAGTCACTGGACGGGAAGCCCATCAAGGCGAGCATCGCCCTTCTCGTCCCCGACGGCGAGGCGGGAACCACCCACATCAAGCTGCTGTCGAAAGTCGCCGTCCTGCTCATGAGGGAGGACTTCCGCACCAAGGTGCTCACGTCTACCTCTCCCGAGGAGATTGCCTCCCTGGTCTGCGCGGGCATCGAGGACTAGGCCCGCAAGAGGCAATCGCCGACCAAACGTACGCAACGCATACCAAGCAAGCGAGGAGTCGCAATGATCTACACCCTTACCCCTAACCCAGCCGTTGACGTGGTCGTTAGCTGCGATGAATTGACACCCAACCGCGTCACCCGCACCCGCGACGCCTCGTACTCACCAAACGGGAAGGGGCTCAACGTCTCGTTCGTGCTCGAGCACTATGGAGTGCCCAGCACGATTCTCGGCTTCTTCGGCGGCTTCACGGGAACGTGGATCGCGGAGGAGGCGGCCAGGACCTGTCCCGTAAAGCCGGTCTGGATCGACGGTATCACCCGCGTGAACATGTTTGTGAACGCCGGCGAGGACGAGTACACCATGCCCAATGCGGGCGCCCCCGTGGAGCGTCCTCAGCAGCAGGAGATGCTCGACCTGATCGCGGGCCTCGAAGACCTCGACACGCTCGTCGTCTCCGGCTCGCTGTCGCCCCTGATGGAGCCCCACTACTACGAGGAGCTCACCGACATCTGCCACAAGAAGGGTGCCGAGATCGTCCTGGACATGTCGCACAAGAGCCTTGCCGAGCTCGTCAAGAAGGAGCCGCTGCTCATCAAGCCGAACGACGAGGAGATCGAGGCCATCTTCGGCGTCGACACCAAGTCGGACTCCGACATCGTGAGCGCGCTTCACCACATCCACGAGCTGGGCGCCAAGAACATCCTGTGCACGCTGGGCGGACGTGGGGCGTTCTTCCTGGACGACAGGCACATCTACCGTGCCAGCGCGGCCAAGATCAAGATTCTCTCGACCGCGTGCGCCGGCGACGCCACGCTCGCGGCGTTCCTCTCGATCTGGCACGACGACCGAGATGCCGTGGTACCCGCCCTCACCCGTGCCATGGCCACGGGAGCTGACGTCGCGTCGAGCGCGGGCCTGGGAGACCTCGCGCGCGTCGATGAGCTCGCGAATCAGATAGAGGTCAAGGTCGTAGAGTAGGGTCCTTCTAAGACGCCAACGGGAGGGTGCGGAGCTTCGGTCCCGCACCCTCCTGCGTTCTTTGTGGGAGGGACTCTTTGTCACGTTAGGGACCGCACGCGGGGAAGTCTCGATACACTATCCTATAGACGCATTGTACGAATCGTTAAGTCTCATCAGACGAAAGGCATCGCATGTGCGACTACATCCTAAGCTGCTGTTCGACCGCAGACCTCACCGAGGGCATGCTGAAGGCCATAGACGTCGAGTGCGTCTACTTCAACTACGAGATCGACGGCATCGCCTGCAAGGATGACTTCGGCAGGACCCACACCTCGAGCGACCTCTTCTCGCGCATGCTCGCCGGATCAGACGTCAAGACCTCCCAGGTCTCCATGGGCGACTACATCGAGTTCTGGAGGCCCTTCCTCGAGCAGGGCAAGAGCGTCCTCCACGTCACGCTCTCGTCGGGCATCTCGGGAACCTACCAGTCGGCATGCATGGCCGCCGAGCGGTGCATGAAGGACTACCCCGGCCTGAAGGTCGTCGTGGTTGACTCGCTCGCGGCCTCCTCCGGCTACGGTCTGCTCGTCGACAAGATGGCAGAGCTTCGCAACGGCGGCATGGGCATCGACGAGCTCGCTGCCTGGGCAGAGGAGCACCGTCTCGAGGTGCAGCACTGGTTCTTCTCGACCGACCTGACGTTCTTCATCCGTGGGGGCCGCATCTCGAAGACCGCGGGCTTCTTTGGCAACATGCTCAAGATCTGCCCCCTCATGAGCGTCGAGGCCGACGGCTCGCTAGCGGTCAAGGAGAAGATCCGCACCAAGAAGAAGGCCGCCGCGCGCGTCGTCGAGCTCATGGAGCAACTTGCCGACGGAAGGCTTGACTACGACAAGAAGGTCTTCATCTCGAACTCCGCCTGCCTGAGCGACGCCGAGGTCGTCTCGGAGCTGCTCGAGAAGAAGTTCGCGAAGATAGATGGCAGCGTGCAGCACTTCGACATCGGCGCGACCATCGGCTGCCACACCGGCCCGGGAACCGTAGCCGTCTTCTTCTGGGGAGACAGGCGCACGGCGTAGGCCAGACGCGGGCAAACCAAGCCAATGAAAAGAGACCCTCGATGGGGTCTCTTTTTTTGTCCGATATGGTGAGGCGGGCGAGAAGCGCCTTTTTCCCATGGCCGCTAGATCTCCTGCTGGAAGAGCCACTGATAGAAGTCGAGCTCTCCCTCCGCCTTCTTGCTCGAGCGGAAGGTTACCGTACCGGCGCGGTCGGAGTCGTTCAGAAGCCCGCCGTGCTCCAGGAGGTGGCGCAGCTGGCGAGACGTGCCCTCAGCCCCATCAAAGAAGGGAACGTCGCCCAGGACCTCGCGAATCTGGCTCTTCACGAAGGGATAGTGGGTGCAGCCGAGGACGACGGAGTCGACCTCGCCCCTGTAGCGCCCCACGAGGCTCTCGATGAGCTCGACCAGATCGGGATCGTCGAGCCTGCCCTGCTCGATGCGTGCGGCAAGGCCAGGACAGGGAGCGGGAATGACCTCGGAGCCCACGCCCCACTTCTGCGCGAGGCGGTGGAACTTCTCGAGGCGAAGCGTGACGGGCGTGGCCATCACGAGGATTCGGTCGCTCTTGGGGGCAAGGGTGGCGGGCTTGAGGGCCGGCTCGACGCCCACTATGGGAACCTGCGGGTATTCCTCGCGCAGCGTGGGTGCGGCCGCGGACGTCGCCGTATTGCAGGCGATGACGATGGCCTTGGCACCCTTCGACACGAAGTCGTCGACGATTGCGCGAGATAGCTCGATGACCTGCTCGGTGTCCTTCTCGCCATAGGGGGCGTTCGCAGAGTCGCCAAAGAAAACGAAGTCCTCGCATGGCAGTTCGCGCACCAGGCTCTTCAAGACGCTGATACCACCGACACCCGAGTCGAACACACCCGTGAATCCCCGCTTGTCCACTTCTTCCTCCCCATCGCGCGGGAAGACGTCCCGCCCGAAACACCACGAGGGCCGGTGCCAGCCAAAAGCCGGGCCGAGCCTCGAAACCGCAACTGAGCGCTCTAGTGTATACGTCCGCCGTCAAGCTTGTATGAAGCGTCCGCCAGGCGCTCGAGGCGATCGGTCCTCGAGACGAAGAGCACGCTGCGACTTCCCTTGAGCGCAACGATGGACCTGAGCAGCTCGGCCTCCTGAATGGGACCGAGGTCGCCGGTCGGGTCGTTCATGACGATGAGCTTCGCGGGACTCAGGATGGCTCGGGCGAGCCCCAGGCGCTGGCGCATAAGCCCGTCCTCGCTCAGGCGGCTCGCGGCAGGCTCGTCGACGCCCGTCCCCAGGCCGTCCTCGAGCTCCAGCACGAAGTCGAGGCCGACCTTGCGAAGGACCCCCTCGAGCTCGTCGTCGAAGGCGCTAGGCTTGCCCAGGCGAAGGTTCTGCCGGATGCTCCCGGGGAAGAGCGCCGTCTCGCGCATGACCGGAACAATCGTGGAGCGCAGCTCGTCCTCCGACACGCTCGCCAGGCGCGTGCCCGAGAGCGCGATGATGCCGCGGTCAGGCTCGGCGTGCCTCAGGAGCAGCGCGCAGAGCACGTCCCTTTCGGCCTCGTCGTCGCACTGGACGCTCACGAACTCGCCCGGGGCGATCGCGAGGTCGATGCCCTGGAGGCCGCGGCCGTCGTCGATCGAGCAGCACACGTCGTGGAGAAGGACGCCGGCAAACGTCGTCGGGTCCGCGCTCGCGGAAGCACGGTCCACCTGCTCGGAGGCATTCTCGGAAGAGCCGTCGGAATCGAGGCCTTCTCCACCGCCGTCGACACCGCCACCATCGACGACCTCCATCGAGAGCATGGCCTCGGCGTCGAGCGCGTCGGCAACGTCGTCGGCGTCGGCCATCAGGATGGCATCGATTCGCTTGACCGCCTGGAGGGCGACGGGAAGCTCCATGATGGTACGAGGGCGGTAGTTGACTATGAGCAGCGTCGCCGCCCCGGCAGCAGCCAGGAGTGCCGAGAAGGCGGGCATCTGGCCGGCGGCGACGTCGGAGGCGAGCCTGACGTAGAGCAGGACCGCCATCGCGAGCAGCACGGCAAGGTCGACCGCAAGGGCGATGCCGACGGTGACGGTGGCGCTCAGCGCGGCACGGCTTCGTGCGGCCGCATCCGCGATCACCCGTGCGTTGCGCTGCGGGCCGGCACCATACTGCTCGACCTCACCCGCGCAGCGCAGGTTGTCGTTCACCAGGACCGTGAGCGAGCGCGTGAGAGAGTGCTCGGTGAGTTGGACGTCATTCGCGCGCAGCTTGACGACGATCGCGATGCCCGCGGTCGATGCGACGACGCAGGCGAGGGTGACGAAGCCGCAGAGCGGCGAGGCGATGGCCAGGATCAGGCAGGCGACGACTGAGGCGGCCAGGGTCGAGATGGTCTCGACCACGGGCAGCATCTCGCTCACCAGGCGTTGCGCGACGCTTGCGGGGGCCTTGATCGAGCCGTCACCCGCGAGGCGTGAGCCCGGCCTGACGGCGTCGAGCAGAATGGAGGCACGAACCTGTCGGGCGACGTCGTGAAGGTAGACCCTGCGCGTCCATCGGCAGACGAAGAAGAAGACCGAGGCGGCCAGGCAGAAGCCGATCATGAGCTCGAGCCAGTAATTCGCAAGGATGCCGACGTCGGGAAGCGCGACGCGCATGACACTCGAGACGCCGACGGAAAGGACGTGCGTGGCAAGCAGCCACAACCCCAGCTCGCACAGGGTCGCCACGACGAGCTTCGAGAAGGACTTGCGCGCCAGGAGCGCGACTCGCCAGATTGACAGAAGGCTACTCATGGCCCTCGACCCCCTCTCCCCAACGAGGCTCACCGGTTCTGACCACGCCCTCGGGATGAGGCATCACAAGCACGTTGGTCGCATCGGGATCCTGGTCGCCCGCGGCGTCGTGCTCGGCTCCGTCGACGGCCTCCGACTGGGGAGGCTCCAGGGCAAGCAGGCGCTCCTGCTGCTCGCACGCGCTTCTGTAGGGCTCGTAGCTCGCCATGAGCTCCTCGTGGGAGCCAGACGCGATGATGGTCCCCTCTGAGAGCAGGTACACGACCTTCGCAAACTGGGCCTGGACCGGATAGCGCGTCAGCACGACGACCGCCTTGAAGCGGGCTATGCCGCGCAGCGCAAGCATGGCCTTGCGCTGGTCGACGGGGTTGATCTCGTCCATCAGGCCATCGATGATGATGATCGGCGTGTTGTGCAGCACGGCGCGGGCCAGTGCCAGGCGCAGGCGCTCGCTGCGCGAGACGTTCGTGCCGCCAGCGACGAGCTCGAAGTCGAGCCCGCCGCGCCTGCGGCACTCACTGTCGAGGCCAACGGCCGAAAGGACGCTCCACATCTCGCCCTCGGTGGCCGCAGGGTCGCCCATGAGCAGGTTCTCGCGGACGGTCGAGCTCAAAAGCTCGCTGTCGATGCCCACGTAGGTGATGTAGCGCAGGCGAGAAGTGCGCAGCACGTCGCGCAGCTGCTTTCCGCCCAGCAGAACGTTGCCGCGGTAGTCGCGCAGGTGCCCGGCGAGGACGCCCGCCAGGGTCGACTTGCCGCTTCCCTCGACCCCCACGACGGCGGTGAGCCCCACCGCGGGGACGTCGATCGTCACGGACTTGAGAACGAACTTCTCGCCGTCATAGCTGTAGGCGAGGCGGTTTGCCGAAAGGTGATCGCCGGCGACGGTCGCAAGCGAGCCGTTCTCGTCAGGAACGCGCAGCGACAGCAGATCGGCCATGAGCAGCGCGGCCTCTTCGGCCTCGGCGACCTCGCCGGACTTGAAGGCCATGATCGAGACGCGCAGGAGTCCGTAGCAGGTGTAGAGGATCATCGAGGTGGCGTGCACGATGTTCGCGCTCGCAAACGACGCGTCGAACGCCGTCGTGTAGACGATTGTCACCAGGCCCACGGCCGAGGCAATCAGGGTGGCGAGCAGCGGGTAGCGACGGCGTCTCTCGCCCATCAGGGTCTCGTCCGAGTCGCGGCTGTTCCTCTCTGCGGCAAGGCCCGCGAAGTCCTCTCCCACGCGATAGTCGCGAAGCAGGTCGGCCTCCTTCACGACCAGGTCGAAGTACGCGCCGGAGTCATCCCCCGCCTCGATGAGCCCCTTTTCGCGCAGCTCGCGCTTGACCAGGAAATACGCGGCGCCGCTCAGCGCGACGACGGCGACGACGAAGGCAAGC
This sequence comes from Parafannyhessea umbonata, assembly GCF_900111255.1. Lineage (GTDB taxonomy): Bacteria > Actinomycetota > Coriobacteriia > Coriobacteriales > Atopobiaceae > Olsenella_J > Olsenella_J umbonata_A. Next base: position 188,229 of record NZ_FOGP01000001.1, on the reverse strand, counting down.
AGGGTGGCGGGCATGCGCCAGCCCAGGTACAGGCCGCCTATCAGGATGACGATGACCAGGCCCAAGGTCCCCACCGCCACGGGGACGACGTTGCCCAGGAGGTCACCGATGCACGTGGCGCCCTTTCGCGCGCACCACACGAACTCGCGCTCGCGGCGCTCGGCCACGCGCGTCCAAGAGAGGCGGGTGAGCTTCTCGGTGATGCGTTCCGATAGCTCGAGCTCGACCATGGAGCTCACCTTGGAGCACTGGCTCAGCGAGAGCATGCGCAGGGCGCAGCGGACGGCCACGACCAGCAGGATGGGCGCAATCACCCACAGAACCGGCTGCTGCGGATAGATGATGGTGGTCAGCGCATAGGCAACGCACGTGATGAGTACGACGTCCGCCAGATAGCACGCGAAGAACAGAGCGGCGGCCGCCCACATGTGTGGTCGGCAACGGCGCACGATCTCCCTGATACTCTTGTCGATCATGTCATTCGCCTTCAATATGTGAACCCGCCGTGGCGGGATAGGGTACGCACGGTATGGCTACCATCCATTATTAGGTAAAGTGACACAGTACGCACGCGACAAACGACAGGAGCACACGTGAGCAACGAAGGAAAGAAGGTCAAGGTCCACTACGTCGGAACCCTTGACGACGGCACCAAGTTTGACTCGTCCCGTGACCGCAACGAGCCGCTGGGCTTCACCTGCATGGCAGGCCAGATGATCGCCGGCTTCGACAAGGCCGTCAGGGACATGGAGGTCGGCCAGACCGCCAACGTGCACCTCGAGCCCGAGGAGGCCTATGGCGAGCGCCGTGAGGACCTCATCCAGGAGTTCCCCATGTCCCAGGTTCCCGAGCAGATGCGCGGCATCAAGGTGGGCGAGAAGGTCATGCTCCAGTCCCCACAGGGCTTGCCCGTTCCCGCGACGGTCTGCAAGGTGACGCCCGAGGCAATCTCCCTCGACCTGAACCACGAGATGGCCGGCAAGGCGCTCAACTTCGAGATCGAGCTTCTTGAGGTCGAGGACTAGCATGGGAGTCTCGTCCTACAAGGCAAAGCAGATGATCGTGATGCGTCGCGACCTGAAGATGCGCAAGGGCAAGATTGCCGCCCAGGCAGGCCACGCCTGCGTCGAGGCGACGCTTCTGGCCCTCGCCAGGGAGGGCCGCCTCGACGAGGTCCGCGCAACCGAGGACTACGGCTGGGTCTACCTCGAGGACAAAGGCGAGCCCCGCACCCCCCTGTTCGACTGGTTCGATGCCGGTGTCGCTAAGGTCTGTGTCTACGTTGACTCCGAGGAGGAGCTGCTCGAGATTGCCGCAAGGGGCCGCGAGAAGGGCTTCGTGGTATCGCTGGTCCGCGACGCCGGGCTGACGGAGTTCCACGGTGAGGCGACCTTCACCTGTCTGGCATTCGAACCCCTGTCGGCAGATGAGATAGACCCCATCACGGGAGGGCTTCCCCTCTATTAGCCCCTCGCACATAGGCCAAACATAGAGGCCCAACCGCCCGCGCGTGACGTGCGGGCTTTTTTGTATCGAAGGCAAGCGGGCGACCGTGACGCCAAGGGATATAGACAGGAGCGATAACCCGTTCAGCTATATTCGAAAGGCAGCCCCAAGCCACCTTTCACCTCATCAAACGCGACACGAGCGCGAACAATCGGCAAGCGACAGGTTTCGTATCGGCACGTACCACGCAGATGCGACCATACAAGAAGTAGGATACCCATATCACCAATCGTTATGACCGAATCGCTCGGCACGGCCTGCCAGCAACCGAAGGGGCGATCCATGAGAATCGACAGCATCCTCAGAAGCAAGCAGAGCTTCTCGTTCGAGATATTCCCGCCGAGGGGCGACCTCTCGGTCGAACAGGCACGCAGCATCGCCAACGAGATGGAGAAGTGCCGGCCTGACTGGATCTCCGTCACGTTCTCTGCGGGAGGCTCGGGCAACTCGCAGAACACCGTGGAGATCGCACGTGACATACAGGAGGCGGGCAAGACCACCGCACTCGCCCACCTGACCTGCCTGGGCTCGACCAAGGCGGACGTCGACTCGATCGTGGACAGGCTCGAGTCGCACGGCGTCGAGAACATCCTCGCCCTGCGCGGCGACCGCGCCCCCGGTCGCGAGGCGAGCGACTTCCACCACGCCTCGGACCTCATCGCGTACCTCAGACAGCGCGGCTTGTGCGTGGGTGGCGCCTGCTACCCCGAGGGCCATGTCGAGTGCGAGAGCCTCAAGACCGACATCGAGAACCTCAAGCTCAAGCAGGACGCAGGCGTCGACTTCCTGGTCACGCAGCTGTTCTTCCGGAACGAGGACTTCTACCGCTTCCGCGAGAAGTGCACGCGTGCGCGCATCAAGGTGCCCATCATCTGCGGCATCATGCCCTTCACCAGCGTCAACCAGATCCAGCGCATGGCCTTCAACTGCGGCGCGTCCATCCCCGCGGCGGTCGTGAAGCGTCTGGTCAGAGCCGGTGACAGCCCCGAAGCCCAGCGCGTGGCGGGAGTCGAGTACGCCTGCGAGCAGCTCGAGGACCTCGCACGCAACGGAGTCGACGGCATCCACGTCTACAGCATGAACAAGCCCGAGATTGCCCGCGCGGCGCACGAGTGCCTCGTCGCGGCAGGATACTTGGAGGCCTAGTGCTCGAGAGCTACGAAATCGATTTGGTAGACCGCACCGAGGTTCTTCGCTACCTCGGCTACATGGGACAGGATGTCACGCCCGAGCTTGACGCCCGCCTCGACGAAGAGATCGACCATTGCATTCGGACGTCAAGGCCGCAGGCATCGCTTCGCGTGTTCGACGTCGAGAGCCGCTCCCAGCGAGAGGACGGCACGCACGTCGTCCACCTCGCGGGGTCGCCGCTCGAGCTTGCGGGCGAATCCATGCGCGAGCATCTGGACTCGGCCGTCAAGGTGGGCGCGTTCGCCGTCACCATAGGCATGGGAGTCGAGCGCGAGCTAAGGCGGCTGTCCCTCACCAACCACCTCGATCAGCTCCTCTTCGACGCGGCGGCGACCGCCCTGGTCGAGCGCGCGGCGGACGCCGCGGAGGCAAGCCTGATCGCCCGGGCGCACGAGTTCGGGCTCTTCACCAACTATCGCTTCTCGCCCGGCTACGGAGACCTGCCCATGGAGACCCAGCCTCCCCTGCTCCGAGAACTTGGGGGCGAGCGCCTGGGCATCACGCTCTCGCCGACGCTGCTGATGACGCCCACCAAGAGCGTGACCGCCGTGGTGGGCATGTTTGAGCAGCGCCAGAGCTCGACGCGGGCAAGCTGTGCGCACTGTCCCTGCCACGACTTCTGCAAGATACGACCGACGGGAAGGACCTGCCGTGGATAGCAGCAAACAGACGAACGCGAGGCGCCACTTTGGCGCCTACGACGAGCGCAGGCTCCGCATAAAGGACGACCACCTCGCCCGTGTGCTGGCCGGATTGGACTTCCTGCTCTTCGACGGCGCCATGGGCACGCAGCTCCAGGAACGCGGCCTCGCCGCCGGCGAGCTGCCGGAGCTCCTCTGCCTGACCCATCCCGACGAGATCGTCCAGATCCACCAGGCCTATGTCGATGCGGGCTCCGAGGTGGTCACGGCCAACACCTTCGGTGCGAGCGCGCTCAAGCTGGGTGACGCCGCCTCGGTCGAAGACGTCTTCCAGGCCGCCATCGCCTGCGCCCGCAAGAGCGGCGCACGCTACGTCGCGGCAGACATCGGCCCCACGGGCACCCTCCTCGAGCCGATGGGAACGCTCCCCTTCGACGAGGCCTACGAGCTCTTTGCACAGCAGGTCCGCGCAGCCGACGCCGCAGGCGCGGACCTCTTCATCATCGAGACCATGGCCGACCTCGCCGAGGCAAAGGCCGCGCTTCTCGCCGCCAAGGAGAACTCAGACCTGCCCGTGTTCGTGACCATGACCTTCGCCGAAGACGGGCGCACCTTCCTGGGCACCACTCCCGAGGTCGCGGCGGCCACCCTGAGCTCGGCGGGCGCCGACGCGGTGGGAATCAACTGCTCGCTCGGTCCCAAGGAGGTCGCGCCGCTGGTCGAGCGCATGCTCCCCTGGGCCAGCTGCCCGGTGATGGCCCAGGCGAACGCCGGGCTTCCCCGCATGGAGAACGGCGCCACGCTGTTCGACGTCAAGCCCGCAGAGTTCTGCGAGGCCGTGGCCGGCATGCTCGACGCCGGCGTCACGATCGTCGGCGGCTGCTGCGGCACCTCCCCCGCCTACATCGCGGGCCTGGGGGACCGCCTGCTCGGCCGCACGCCCTCCCCACGCGAGATGCGCGACGACCTTGCCGTCGCAAGCCCGCAGAGGCTCTTCTCGCTTCCCATGGGCCACGTCGGCGTGATCGGCGAGCGCATCAACCCCACTGGCAAGAAGAAGATGAGGGAAGCCCTGGTATCGGGCAACTACGACGCCATCATGGCCGAAGCCATCGCACAGGAGAAGGCGGGTGCGCAGGTGCTCGACGTCAACGCGGGACTACCCGAGATCGACGAGCGGGCGACCCTCCTCAAGCTCATGGCGGACCTCCAGGGAATCTCGGGCCTGCCGCTCCAGGTGGACTCCGCCGTCCCCGAAACCATCGAGGCGGCCGTCCGTTCCTACCCCGGCAAGCCCATCATCAACTCGACCAACGGCAAGCGCGAGACGATGGAGGCGGTCATCCCCCTCGCGGCCCACTATGGATGCGCGATCATCGGCCTCACGATTGACGAGAAGGGAATTCCCTCCACGGCCGAGGGACGCCTCGAGATAGCGCGCAAGATCGTTGAGCAGACCGATGCCTACCACATAGCGCGCCACGACGTGATCATCGACTGCCTCGCCATGGCCGCCTCGACCGACCAGCGCGCCCCACGCGAGATCCTCGACGGCATAGCCCTGGTAAAGCGAGAGCTGCCCGGCGTGCGCTGCGTCCTGGGAGTGTCGAACATCAGCTTCGGGCTCCCCTTCAGGCCGCTCGTAAACGCGACCTTCCTCGCCGGCGCATTCGCGGCCGGGCTGGACCTCTGCATCATCAACCCGCTGCAGCAGCGCATGTCCGACGTCGTCAACACCTGGCGCGTGCTCAGCGGGGAGGACGAGAGCGCCCAGTCCTACGTGGCGGGCTACGCCGGTCGAAGCGACAAGCCCTCCAACAGGGCATCCGACGCCCCGTGTCGGGACCCAGCGGCCCCCGACGCAGCCGGAAGCCAGTCCAGCCCGGAGGGCGAGACCGACCCCGTGGCAAAGGCCAAGGGGCTCGTCATCGCGGGACGCAAGGGCCCCATGCCCCAGGTCATCGCAGACATCCTCGCGGGCCACGACGCCCTCTTCGCAATCAACGAGGTCCTGATTCCCGCCCTCGACGAGGTGGGCCTCCGCTTCGAGAGGGGCAGCTTCTTCCTGCCCCAGCTAATGGCCTCGGCAGAGGCCGCCAAAGCGGGTTTCGACACGATCAAGGCGCAAGCGTCCGATGCGGGCGCGCCCTCGGCTCGAAAGGGCAGGGTCGCCATCTGCACGGTCAAGGGCGACATACACGACATCGGGAAAAACATCGTCAAGATGCTGCTCGAGAACTACGGCTACGACGTAGTCGACCTCGGTCGCGACGTAGACCCCCAGGACTTCTGCGACGCCGTCGTCGACCAGCACATCAAGGTGGCAGGCCTCTCCGCCCTCATGACCGCCACCGTGCCCGCCATGGCCGACACCATCGAGCTCCTGCACGACCAGGCTCCCTGGTGCAAGGTCATCGTCGGCGGGGCCGTCCTGAACCCCGAATACGCGAAGATGGTAGGGGCCGACTACTACGCCAAGGACGCGACCGAGACTGCCAAGATCGCCGGAGAGGTCTTCGCGGCAGACGCGCAAGACGCGTAGGGCACTAGCGAAACCACGCGCAAAAGCACGCGGGCCACCCTCCGCAAGGAGGGCGGCCCGCATTCGCTCGCGTGGCTGCACACGCCGGTTTCAGAGCCGTCGGAAGGCTATAGCCAGCCCTCCTCCTCTTCTCTCTTGGTACGGCTGAACGAGGAGGAGTGAAACATCAGGTTGAGGTCGTCGAGCTCGTGCCCATGCTCGTTGCGCTCACCGAGCTCCTCAAGCCAGGTCTGCGCCTTCTCGATGGGAACAACCTGTGCCTCGTCATCGTCTATCCACTGCAGGCGCTGCTCTCTTCTGGTCTCAACGGGTTTGGCAATGCCGGCACTGTCACTCATGGCGTCATCCTTTCCGTCGTGGTCTGCAATCGTTGTCAGCAATGAAGATACCGCGACCTCAACGGAGCCAAACCTCTGCCGCATAGGTTGATGCAAAAGGGTGATTGACTCAAAACAGAATCGTAATCTGACCTCCGCCTGCATTCGTTTTTATACCGTTTACCAGCTCCTTTATGCCTTATTGCATAAGCGAGGAGGGCGTGGCGTCCAAGGCGTTGACGCCCTTCTCGCATGCGTGGAAAGCGGTAGGCCCCTACGTCTGGGGAGCCTCTCCCGTCTCGAGGATGCGATCGAGTTCGCCCTCGTCTAACACGGGCACGCCCAGCTGCTGCGCCTTGGTGAGCTTGGATCCCGCGGCCTCGCCCGCGACCACGAAGCTGGTCTTCTTGCTGACCGAACCGGACACCTTGGCGCCGAGCTCCTTCAGCCGGGCGCCGGCCTCGGTGCGGCTGTACTTCTGGAGCGAGCCCGTGAGAACGAAGGTCAGGCCGGCAAGCGTCTGGGGACGCTCGGGCTCCTGGCCGAAGCCCTCCTGCTCGAGCTTCACCCCCGCCTCGCGCAGACGCTCGACGACGGCGACGTTCTTCTGGACCGAGAAGAACTCGCGCACGCTGTGGGCGATCTTGGGGCCGACGCCCTCGATCTGCGCGATGTCCTCCTCGCTCGCAAGCATGAGGGCCTGCATCGAGCCGAAGTGGTCGGCCAGAAGGTTCGCCACGTTGGTGCCGACCAGGCGGATGCCCAGGCCAAACAGGACGCGACCGAGGCCGCGACCCTTGGACTCCTCCACCTGTGCCATGATCTTACGCGCGATGGTGGCGCCGACGACGATGTCGTCGCCCTCAAGGTGGTCCTTGGTGCTGGTCTCGTACACGCGCCCCGTGCCCACGCCCGCAAGCGTGTCGACGTCGAGCCTGTCGTAGTAGTCGGCCGCGTCGGTCAGGATGCCCTGCTCGACCATGCGGGTCACTATCTCGTCGCCAAGACCGTCGATGTCCAGGGCGTTGCGGCTCCCCCAGTGGATGAGACGCTCGGTCGCCTGGGCGGGACAGTCGATGGACACGCAGCGGAAGGCGACTTCGCCCTCCTCACGAACGACGGGGCTGCCGCAGCTGGGGCAGGTGGCCGGCATGTTCCAGAGCGGACGCAGCAGGTGCTCCTCGTCCTTGGAGTCGACGGGCCCAACGACCTCGGGAATGACGTCGCCCGCCTTGTGGACGACGATGGTGTCTCCCACGCGGACGTCCTTGCGGCGTACCTCGTCGATGTTGTGCAGAGTGGCGCGTGCGATGGTCGACCCCGCGACGACGACCGGGTCGAACTCCGCGACCGGGGTCAGCACGCCCGTGCGTCCCACCTGGACGCGAATCTCGCGAAGGACCGTGCTCTTCTCCTCCGGCGGGAACTTGAACGCGATGGACCAGCGCGGCGCACGAGCGGTGAAGCCCAACGAGTCCTGCCCCGCAAAGCTGTCGACCTTCACGACGACGCCGTCGATGTCGTAGTCGAGCTCCTCGCGATGCGCGAGCGCGTCGGCGCAGTACTGGTGCACCTCTGCCGAGCTGTCCACGCGGCGCGCGTGCGGGTTCACGCTGAAGCCGCAGTCGCGCAGCCAGTCGAGGAAGTCGTGCTGGGTGTCGACGGCAAGCGGGCCCTCGTCGGCCACCGCATAGATAAAGGTCTCGAGGTCGCGGGCGCGTGTGATGCTGGCGTCCTTCTGGCGCAGGCTGCCGGCGGCGGCGTTGCGCGGGTTGGCGAAGGGCGCGCGTCCGGCGGCGTCGTTCTGCTCGTTAAGGCGCACGAACGAGTGCTTGGGCATGTATACCTCGCCGCGGACCTCGATGCTCTGGCCAAAGCCGCCGTTCGCCACGCGCTCGAGCCCCTTGGGGAGAAGCGCGCGCGGAATGTCCTTGATGGTCAACGCGTTGGCCGTGACGTTTTCTCCCGTGGTGCCGTCGCCGCGCGTGGCCGCGCGCAGGAGCTGCCCGTCGCGGTAGGTGAGCGCGATGCCCAGGCCGTCGATCTTCAGCTCGCAGGTGTAGGCGACGGGATGCTCGGTAGTAGAGCCCAGGGCCTCGTCTGTGCGCGCCAGCCACTCGTCCAGCTCGTCCAGGTTCATGGCGTCGTCGATGGAGTACATGCGCTGGGCGTGACGGACCGGCTCGAACTGGTCGCTCACGTAGCCGCCGACGCGCTGGGTGTAGCTCTCGGGCGTAGCCAGCTCGGGGTGCACGGACTCGATGGCAAGAAGCTCCTGCAGCGTGCGATCGAACTCCGCGTCGGTCATCTCGGGGTCGTCGAGCGCGTAGTAGGCGTACGCGGCATGCGACAGGATGCGGTTGAGCTCCGCCGCGCGGACCGCGGGCGCCATGCGCTCGGGCGCGGCGTGCGAGGAAGAGGACGCGTCCTTCTCCCCTGCGGAATCGCTCGATCCGGAATCGCCGAACAGGGACATCTGGGGCATATCGTCTGCCATGGAGAACCTCTCGCTCATGCCGCGCGGGCTCGAGGCCTGCCCCCGCCCGCGCGGCTCGTTTTGACGGCTGCCATTATCTCACGGATGGCGCAGGCCGAGCCAAGCTGCACGCAAGCAACGCCCGTCCCAGGGCGCTGGCCGCGTCTACGGCCAGAGCTCGAACAGGCGCCTGGCCGCGGCCGCATAGAGCTCGCGGGACCGGGCGAGCGCCTCGGGAAGCGGCATCCCCTCGGGCGCGCTCACCTCGATGCCCGAAAGCCCGGGCACGAGCTCCGCCTGGGGGTCGCGCGAGCCGACCAGCGCGACGCAGGGCACGTGCGCCCGCGCGCAAGCCGCAGCCACGCCGCTGACGACCTTGCCTCGCGCCGTCTGCCCGTCGTAGCGACCCTCGCCGGTAACGCAGAGCGAGGCGCCTTCGAGCAGCCGATCGAGGCCCACGAGCTCGAGCACCGCGTCAACTCCCGACACCAGCCGCGCGCCCAGAAGCGCCAGGCAGGCCGCGCCCAGACCACCGGCAGCGCCCGCGCCGGGCACGTCGACCGCGCGGTCAGAGCAGGCCTCGAGGCGTCGGGCGTAGTTGCGCATGCCCCACTCGAGCTCCTCGACGACCTGTGGAGACGCGCCCTTCTGGGGCGCGAACACCCGTGTGGCGCCACATGGCCCGCACAGGGGATTGTCGACGTCGCACATCACGCGCAGGCGAATGCGGCCCACGCGCCTGTCGAGGCCGCTCGCATCGATTTCGGTGACGCGAGCGAGGTCCGCGCCCACACCCCGAAGCTCGATCCCCTCCGCATCCAGAAAGCGGACGCCCAGGGCGCGAAGGCACCCCATGCCGCCATCATTGGTTGCCGAGCCGCCGATGGCCAGCGTGACGTCCGCACAGCCCGCGTCGAGGGCGTCCAACAGCAGCTGCCCGGTACCGAACGTCGAAGTACGGCGCGGATCGCGCTCGCCCTTGTCCACCAGAGGCAGCCCTGAGGCAGCCGCCATCTCTATCACGGCCCGACCCTCTCCCAGGAGCCCGTAGCGCGCCGTCACGCTGCGGCCCACGGGATCGCTCACGACGAGGTCGCGATAGGTTCCGCCGCATGCCGAGACCAGCGCGTCGACAGTCCCCTCTCCCCCATCGGCCATCGGAACGAAGACGCACGAGCAGCCGGGATGGGCCCGACGCGCTGCGACCTCGAGCAGCCGGGCGGTGTCGGCCGAGCTCAAGGTCCCCTTGAACGAATCGGACGCAAATACGAAGCGCAGAGGCATGCCGTTGGCCATACGCCCTCCCTCGAATTGAGCTTTTGCCGGCTATTGTTGCACAATGGAGCCGAGAAACCCGAGCGGCCTCGGCCGCACTACGAAACGGAGCCGCCATGGAGCCTCTGCTCAAACTGACGAACACGTCCGCCGACGGCCATCTAGCCGAATGGGTCGATCTTCTTCCCCAAGAGACCCTGGACCTCATCGAGCGCATCGGCGCAAGCGACGCGCTCGCCGTTGACGAGTCATTCTATCCCGCGCGCGAGGACATCTTCAGCGCACTCAAGGCATGTGCCCCCTCCGACGTGCGCGTGATCGTGCTGGGGCAGGACCCCTACCACGAGCCGGGCCAGGCCATGGGCATGTCGTTCAGCGTGCGCGAGGGCACCAAGTACCCACCCTCGCTGCGCAACATCTTCAAGGAGCTCAAGAGCGACCTGGGTGCAGACGCCACGACCGGCGACCTGACCCCCTGGGCCAGGCAGGGCGTGCTTCTGCTCAACACCGTGCTGACGGTGCCGCGCGGGCAGGCGAACGGCCACGCGAAGCTCGGATGGCTCGACGTGACCAGCCAGATACTGCAGAGCGTCATGACGCTGGGCAACCAGCTGGTGGTGCTGTGTTGGGGCAAGCAGGCTCTCAGCTACACGGAGCACGTCCCGGCCTCGACCCTGCCCAACGTGCACGTCATCGCCTCGACGCACCCCTCGCCGCTTTCGGCCAGCCGCAGCACCAAGGACCTTCGATCGTTCCTGGGCAGCAGGCCCTTCTCACGCGCCAACGAGGTGCTCCAGAACAACGGAGCACGCCCCGTCGACTGGGACGTGCTCGCAGGATAGGTCTCTGTTCGCCGCAACGCTACGCGAGCGAGATCACCCTATAGCCCGCATCCTCGACCGCCTTCGTGAGGTCGGCATCCTTCACCAGAAGGCCCGCCTCGAACGTGGCCGTGCCGGCCTCGAGATCGATGTCCACGTTCTTGACGCCCGTGACGCCCTCGAGCGCCTCGCGCACGTGGCGAACGCAGTTCTGGCACATCATGCCCTCGACGGCCATGGTCTTGCTCTTCATTGGTTGTTCCTCCTCACCGTGTCCCTCGCCTGTGGGGACACGCTCGTCTGATTCTTTCACGCTCGCGGCGACCGAGCGCGACACTTTGGCGGACGGTTCGGCCAAGCCCGTGCCCGAGGGCCTCCAGCGGAACAGGCGCAGCGCGTTGCTCACGACGAACACCGAACTGAATCCCATGGCCGCCGCCCCCACCATGGGATTGAGCGTGACACCCAGGGGCGTGAGGACGCCCATCGCGACGGGGATGCAGATGGCGTTGTAGAACAGCGCCCAGAACAGGTTCTGCTTGATGTTGCGCATGGTTGCGCGACTCAGCTCTACGGACGTGACCACATCCATGGGGTCCGAGCGCATGAGCACGATGTCGGCCGAGCCGATGGCAACGTCCGTCCCGGCGCCGATGGCGATGCCGATGTCGGCGCGCGCGAGGGCGGGGGCGTCGTTGATGCCGTCGCCGACCATGGCGACATGGAGTCCCTCGTCCTGTAGTTGCCTGACCTTATTCTCCTTTTGGTCGGGGAGCACGCCGGCCACGACCTCGTCGACGCCGACCTCGGAAGCGATGGCGGCGGCGCTCTTGGGCTGGTCCCCCGTCAGCATGACGGTATGCAGTCCCAGGCTCCTGAGCTGGGCGACGGCAGAGGCCGAGCCGGCCTTTACCTCGTCTGCGACGCCCAAGACTCCCAGGCACGCCCCATCCGCCGCCACGAAGAGCGGGGTCGCCGCCCTTTGGGCCATGGCCGCTGCCGCACCGGCCTGTGCGCTCACGTCCACGTCAGCCTCGCCCATCAGGCGCTCGTTTCCTACGAGCACGTCGTAGCCAGCGACGCTACCGCGCAGGCCGCCCCCGACGACCTGCCTGAACTCCAAGACGTCGGCCTCGAACGCGATGTTTCTGCCCCTTGCGTACGACACGACGGCCGTTGCCAGCGGGTGCTCGCTCTTCCGCTCGAGGGCGGCGGCGAGGCCCACCATCTCGTCTTCCCCTACGCCATCGGCCAGCGCGACGTCCGTCACCGAGGGAGCCCCCTCGGTGATCGTGCCCGTCTTGTCCAGCACGACCACGTCCAGGGCGCACGCCCCCTCGAGGGCCTCCGCGCTCTTCACCATGATGCCGTTTGCCGCGGCGCGCTCCGTTCCCACCATGACGGCGGTGGGCGTCGCCAGGCCGAGCGCGCAGGGGCAGCTGATGACCAGTACGCTCACCGCATGGTTGAATGCGGCCGAGAAGTCACCCGGGGCCAGAGCGAGCCACGCCAGCAGCGTCACGGCCGCCACGACGAGCACCGCGGGAACGAACACGCCTGCAATGCGGTCGGCGACGCGCTCGATGGGCGCCTTGGTGCTCGTGGCCTCGTCAACCAGGCGGATGATGCCCGCCAGTGCGGTGTCCTCGCCCACCGCGGTGACCCTCATCGTGAACCAGCCCGTCATGCTGACGGTGGCCCCCGTCACCAGGGAGTCCGCGCACTTCTCCACAGGAAGCGGCTCGCCTGTGAGCGCCGACTCGTCGACGGAGGCCGTCCCCTCGAGCACGACGCCGTCGGCTGGGACGGACTCGCCAGCTCGAACGACCACCACGTCGCCCACGCGCAGCCGAGCGGTGGGAACCCTGGACTCGATGCCGTCGCGCAGGACCGTGGCCTCTCGGGGCGCAAGGTCCATCAGCGCGCCGATGGCGCTCGTCGTCTTCCCCTTGGCGCGTGCCTCGAAGAACTTTCCCAGCGTGATGAGCACGAGGATGGTCCCCGCGGAGTCGAAGTACAGCCCGTGCATCATGGCCTGGTGCGCAGCGTCGAGGTCGAGCGAACCCAGCGCCAAGGCCATCCGGTACACCCCAGTGAGGCTGTAGGCGTAGCTTGACGCCGAGCCGATCGCGATGAGCGAGTCCATGTTTGGCGAGAAGTGCGCGAGCGTCCTGAAGCCCGTCGTGAAGTAGCTCCTGTTCACGAACAGCACGGCCGTCGCCAGGAGCAGCTGCGTTATGGCGAAGGCCATCATGCCCTTGTGGCCAGACAGTACAGCAGGCACCGGCCAGCCGAGCATGGGACCCATGGCGAAGTAGAACAGGGGGATGCCGAACACGAGCGACCAGCGCAACTGGATGCGCTTTGCCTGGATCGCCTTGTCCGCGTTAACCCTAGGGTCGTCGGGTCGCGCGGCCAAGAAGGACCCTGCCCCCTCGGCGGGGCCCGCGGCGCCCGCTGGCCGTGCAGCCCTGGGCGTCGCAGCGTAGCCGGCCCGCTCGACGGCCGAGACGACGCGCGCGATGGTCGCCGGGTCGCCGTCGTACTCCAGCTCCATCGTGTTCTTCAGAAGATTGACGCTTGCCGACTCGACGCCCTCGACGCCGCCCGCGGCGCGCTCGACCCTCGCCGAGCAGGCGGCGCAGGTCATGCCCGTGACGTCGAACGCCTCTCGTGTGTTTTGCCGTGTCACGCTTCCCCCTACATGAACTTCTTGAAGAGTGCCATGACCTCGTCTACCGCCTCGACGTCACCCGCCTGGACGCGCTCCACCACGCAGGTCTCAAGGTGGTCCTTCATGACCTCGCGGCTGATTGCCTTCACGGCCGACTGGACCGCCGCGAGCTGCGTGAGGACGTCGCCGCAATAGCGGTCGTCCTCGATCATCTGCCTGATGCCGTTGAGCTGCCCCACCGCACGGTTGATGCGGCTGCCCAGGTCACGCTTGAGCTTCTCGTCGCGTGGCATGTGCTTCTGGTGGCAGCGGCACGCCTCTTCCTTCGCGTCAGTCTCCACGTCAGACCCCTCTTTCCCAAACCTTCCCACGGAGATGCCACCGAGGTGGCATATACCCCCAATGGCATGTCATCAATGGCAATAATATACCCCCATAGGGTATCCGTCAAACACAAAGGGGCCGGCCCCCTATCGAGGGCCGGCCCGCTCCGCGCCAGGCGCGAGTCGCCGTCGCCAGGCGCCTATGCGGCGTTGTCCACGCTCGCCCCATCGGACTCGTAGGAGCCGCCGCGGTTGTTGTTCAGGTAGTCGTAGATCTCACGCATCACGTCGTCGTCAGAAGAGCCGTCGGAGTCCCTCTTCTGCCTCTGCTGGGAGTTCGAATCCGACTGTTCCTTCTGCAGGTTCTCATCGGAACCAAGCGTGACGGTGACGGTCTTCTCCTCGTCTCCGCGCATGAGGGTCACGGTCACGGTCTCGCCGATCTTGTGCGAGCGCACGTTCAGAATCATGCCGTCGGCAGACTGGATGTCCTCGCCGTTCACCTTAGTGATGACGTCACCAACTTGGATGCCGGCGGCCGCGGCAGGTCCGCCGTCGGTCACCTTGGCGACGTATGCGCCGGAGGTCACCGAAAGATCGTTCGCCTTGGCGTTCTGGGCGGTCACGGTCGACATCGAGAGGCCGATGTAGGCGTGGGTAACGGTCTCGCCCGCAATGATCTTGTCGGCGACGTCCTTCGCGTAATTGCTGGGGATGGCGAAGCCGATGCCTGCAAAGGACTCGGTGTCAGACGAGAAGAGCGTGCAGATGCCGACCAGCTTGCCCTCGCTGTTGACCAGGGCGCCACCAGAGTTGCCGGGGTTGATGGCCGCATCGGTCTGGATGAGGTTGGTGTAGAGCGTGTTGCCCGAGGCGGACTTCATCATCTGGTTGCGGGCAAGCGAGCTGACGATGCCCGCCGAGACGGACTGGTCAAGCCCGAATGGGCTACCAACCGTCATGACCCAGTCGCCCACAACCAGCTTGTCGGAATCGGCGATCTCCATCGGCGTCACCTGCGTGTCGCCCCAGTCGACGTGGATGACGGCCAGGTCGCTCGAGGCGTCCGTGCCCACGACGCTCGCGTCGTAGCTCTTTCCGTCATAGGTGACCGAGACGCTCGTCGCGCCATCAATTACATGGTTGTTCGTGATGATGTTGCCGTCGGTGTCGTAGATGACGCCCGAGCCAAGCCCCGTGGCGGACGAGGACGACACGTTCACGACAACGACCGAGGGAAGCGCCTTGGCGGCAGCTGCCTGGGCGACGGTCGCGTCCTCACCGCTTGCAGTGATGTTGATGGTCTGACCGGCCGAGCTGTTGGTCGTCTCGATGACCTGCGTGCCGCCGATGATGCCGAGGCCCATGAGAGCGAACACGACGGCAAGCGCCCCCACGATGCCACCGCCCAGGCCCAAGAGAACCATGCGGAGCCTGCGGGAGCCCTTCTTTGGGGCACCCGCTGCGCCCGGAGCACTCGGCACCATTCTCGGCTGCGCGGGTGGCTGGGAAGGACTCGGCTGCTGGGTCGGCTGCGCCTGCCACTGCGACGCCCCCTGCGCTGGAGGCACCGGCTGCGGGGGAACTTGACCTGACCCCTGTCCGGGTACCGGAGGACGACCGTTATCGCTAATGCTCATGAGCTATCCTTCCGACTTCGGGCGTCGCCCGATCCAACAGTTCTTTCTGCATTCACTGTACCCACACATATAAAAAACCTTGCCCTCCTGAGCGCCAAACACGCTAGTAGAACAAGGCTTTTAGTTTCCTGAAAAAGACTATTCCTTACCGACGGGAATGCCGCCGAGAAGAGCCTGCGCCTAGAGCTTGAACAGGTAGCCGACGCCGCGGACTGTCACGATGTGAGAGGCGACCTGTGGGCCCACCTTCGAGCGGACTCGACGGATGTGGACGTCGACGGTACGCGTGCCGCCACAGTACTCGAAGCCCCACACGCGATGGAGCAGGGTCTCGCGCGAGTACGCGCGCGAGGGGTGCGTCGCAAGGAACGAGAGGAGCGAGTACTCCATAAGCGTAAGGTCGACGGGAACGTCATCGATGTAGACCTGATAGGTCGCAAGGTTAATCGTCATGTTGTCGACGGAAACGATGTCGGAGGGGGCGCTCTCCTCGCCCGGCCACAGCAGCAGCGCGCAGCGAACCTCGAACTCGAGCTCGCCTGCCGTCGAGAGGATGAAGTCGCTCCTCCCCTGCGCCGGAAGGTGAAGGTTGTTGAGCTTGCTCTCGTCCTGGATGACGAGGGTAGGGATGAAGCCGTTCTCGCTCACGTAGGCGTCGACGGCGTTCAGCGCCTCCTGGTCCAGGCCGCCGGAATCGATGATCACAAGGTCGAACTCGTGGCCGGAGTCAATCGCCTGAGAGAACGTCTCGGGAGTGGTCGGTAGAATCGACACGTCGAGGGCATGCTTGAGTTCGCGCATGCGCTCAATAAAGCGAGACGTCCGTGCCAGAAGCAGGATGTTCTTGTGATGCATCCGATGACCCCCTGAGTCGAATTGCCACTCTATGAGAAATCGAGAAACGCCCTAGAACGCTTCTCGGTAAGACTAGCATAACGATTTCTGTAACATGCCCGAAACGTTTTGCACGGTCGCAAATCAGGCGTTAATGTTTTGCCGTCTTTTTTGAATTTAGATTAGCGCTTTATTGCAACAATTCAGGTTCAAAGGCAAGAGTGGACATATCTGTTAACGAATGCTACCCAAGAACTCCTTTGTTCTCTCCTGCTGCGGGTGGTCGAAGACCTCGTCGGGCAGGCCCTGTTCAACAACGACGCCGCCTTCCATGAACACGACGCGGTCGGCGACGTCGCGCGCAAAGCCCATCTCGTGCGTGACGACGATCATCGTCATGTCGCCGTTGAGGGCAAGATCACGCATGACGGCAAGGACATCGCGCACGAGCTCGGGGTCGAGCGCGGAGGTCGGCTCGTCGAAGAGCAGGACCTTGGGGTGCATCGCGACGGCACGCGCGATGGCGACGCGCTGCTGCTGTCCACCGGAGAGCTGGGGCGGCTTGAAGTCCGCTCGGTCGGCCATGCCGACGGCCTCAAGCTGCTTCATGGCCTCGACGCGAGCCTCCTCCTTGGACTTCTTGAGCACCTTCACCTGGCCGACCATGACGTTCTCGAGCGCAGTCATGTGTGGGAAAAGGTTGAAGCCCTGGAACACCATGCCCAGGTTCTTGCGCAGCTCGTTGACGTTGGTCTTGCTCGCGCCGGTGATCTCCTCGTCGTCGATGAGGATGTGGCCGGCCGTGGGCGTCTCGAGCAGGTTGATGCAGCGCAGCATCGTGGACTTTCCCGAGCCCGAGGGACCCAGGACGACGACGATCTCGCCGTTCCACACGTTCAGGTTGACGTCCCTGAGGACGGGGGTGTCGGTAAAGGTCTTGTTGAGGTGCTCGATGCGCACGACGGGGTGCTCGCCCGGCACGAAGTGGTGCTTCGAGCGACTGACGTCCTGGTCGTAGGCGATCTTTGCGGCCTCGGCGGCATCCATGGCAGGCGGGACGTCAAACGCCGGGGCGTGATTCTTCTTGGAACGCATGGCTTATGCCTCCTTGCTGGAATGGGCGCGGAACGGAGCCGAGAGGGCACCTAGCACGCTTGCCGTGTCCTTCTCCTCCGCGTGATAGCCCATGGACGCGGGCTCGGGAGTCTGGGCCTTGGAGCTTGCGCCCGCAGACTTCGCACCGGCCTTGGGACGCGGGCCACCGCCGTTCTCGGCCGCAGCCATGCGACCCTCGACGACACCGACGGCCTTGATCAGGGGGATGGTCACGATGAGGTAGTAGATGGCCGCCGCCATGTACGGGGTGATGTTGCCAGAAACCGTCGTGAGGTTCTTGGAGAACATCATGAGCTCCATGACGCCGACGGAGGACAGCAGCGAGGTGTCCTTGTACGAGGTGATGAAGTCGCTTGTGACGGTCGGGATGACGCGACGGACCATCTGGGGAAGGATGACCGTGAACATGGTCTGCGCACGGTTCATGCCCAGAGACGCCGCGGCCTCGTACTGCCCGTTCGGGATGGACTGGATGCCCGCACGGAAGATCTCGGCCTGGTAGGCGGACGAGTTGATCGCGATGACAATGACGCCCAGGACGTTGTTGTCGATGTTGATGCCCATCATCGGCAGACCGAAGAACATGATGTAGATCTGCAGGAACAGAGGCGTTCCGCGCAGGACGTTGATGTAGATGGCGGCGATGACGCGGGCGATCCTGAAGTTGGAGATCTTCATGATCGCGAACAGAAGACCGAGCGCGATGGCGAACGGGTAGGCAATGACGACCAGCAGCAGGCAGAGCAGCCAGCCGTTGAACAGCGACACGAACGAGGTCACCAGGAGCTGGGGCTTGAAGAACATGTTGAGGAACGGAACGGAGTTCCACGCCTCGACCCAGGTCTGGCCATCGAGGTAGTTGACGATTGCCTGAACGGGGGTGTTCGCGATGATCGAGATCGAGGGAGAGTCGTCGAGGGCGCCCTGTGTGCCGGCACCCGTGACGTAGCTACCCGACACGACGAAGTCGCCGCCCTCTGCGGGGAACTGCATGTCGGTGATCTCGAGGCGCAGCAGCGAGCCGGAGGGCACGGGGGTCTTGAACTTGATGGTGACGCTCGAGCCGTCAGTAGACGTCTCGCTGTCAACGTTTATACGGTTCAGGCCGTCGAGGACAGTCACGCGGGTGGTGGAGCCGTCAAAGGTGGAGCCCTCGGGCAGCGAGAGCGTGACGGAGGAGACGCCGTCGTCTACGTTGACAGTTCCCTCCCAGGTGAGCCTGGTGTTCATGCCACCGATGACGCCGTCTCCACCGGACTCGTTAGGACGCGCAGTCGCCTTGTTGACGTCGATGCTGCCGGCGTTGCCGGAGGCCGTCGTAGCCTGGGTCGCGGTAGCGGCGGCACCGGAGCCCTCAGACTCGTAGTCCTCGCCGAACCACTTGGTCTCGAGCTGGGAGAGCGTACCGTCCTCGCGACACTCCTGAAGGGCCTTGTTGAGCGCCTTGGTCAGTCCGGGGTTGTCCTTGCTCACGACAAGGCCGTACTGCTCGCCCGTGGGAATCTCCATGGCGACGGAGAGGCCGGTGTAGGCGCTCTTCACCTCGTACTGCATGACGGGAAGATCGGCAACCGCTGCCTTGTAAAGACCGGTCTGCACGCCCGTGAGCGCCTGAATGGGGTCGTCCAGGGAGACCACCGTGGCGCTCGGAAGGTTCTCCTTGACCCAGGACTCCCCCGTCGTGCCCGCCTGGACCGCAACCTGGGTTGAGGGGGTGTTGAGCGAGGACACGTCAGACGAGACCGCTTGCGAGATGTCGGCAGAGGTCACGAGTCCCTGGTTGGAGTCGATGTAGGCGTCCGTGAAGTCGATGGACTGTAGGCGCTCCTCGGTAATGGTGAAGTTAGAGGCACCGACGTCGGCCTTTCCACCCTGCTGGATCGTGGGGACGATGGAGTCGAACTTGAGCGGCGAGAGATACTCGACCTCGAGGCCCATCTTGCTCGCAAGGGCATTCATAAGGTCGACCTCGAAGCCAGTGGGCATGTCGCCGTCCATGTAGTCGAACGGCGGGTTGGCCAGGTCGGACACCACGGTCAACTTGCCCGGCGTGACGGTGCTGTAGCTCTCGTCAGACGAAGGCGTCCCACTGGTGTCGCCGCCCGGCTGGGCGCACCCCGCGACAACCAGGGTCATGACGAGTGCGAGGCTCACCGCAAACGCGGCCCTCGCGGCCCGTCCAATCGACTTTGCGTTCATAAACTCACTCCTCAGCGGTCGTGCGTTCGAGCAACGAAAACATCTGTGTACTTTACTATTAATAACGGTACCCCACTTTAGTAATATTTCGTGCATAAGCGATTCATCATCCTCATATTGGATTATTTTCGTAACCTATTTGATACTAATCATCCGTAAGATGTGAGTGAATCTATTCCAGTGTCATATGGGGATATATGCAATGAGCAACACGCGTGTAACAGCCTTCGAACGCGCATGCTAACACTCAAAAAAGTTATGCCGTACCTTTCTTACATGCAGAAATTCGTTTTGTGAAAAAACTGCCCGCCTTGGAACGCTCCAAGGCGGGCAGCAGACTTTGTGTATGTAATGACGCTTTCGAAGCAGTGGAACTACATGCCTACGTAGTACTTGCGGCACTCCCAATCGGTGACGACGGAGCAGTACTCGTCCCACTCCCTGCGCTTCTCGGCGATGAGGTAGTCACAGATGTGGTCACCGAGGACCTCGCGCGCGAAGTCGCTCGCCTCGAAGGCCTCGATGGACTCGCCCAGCGTGCGGGGAAGGCGCATCATGCCGAGCTTCTCGCGCTCGGCCGCGGAGAGCATGTTGGGATCCTGCTCGACCTCGGGCGGAAGGACGAGCCCCTCCTCGATGCCGCGGACGCCGGCGGCAAGGGAGAGCGCAAGCGTGAGGTAGGGGTTGGCAGTCGGGTCCGGGTTGCGGAGCTCGATGCGTGTGGACTGGTGCTTGCCCGGCTTGTGCGTGGGGATGCGGACGAGCGCAGAGCGGTTCTTGCGGCCCCAGGTGGTGTAGATGGGGACCTCGCCGTTGTCGACCAGGCGCTTGTAGGAGTTGACCGTAGGGTTGGTAACGAGCATGGTCTCAGGAGCGTACTTGAGGATGCCGGCGACATAGTGCTGCGCGAGCTCAGAGAGGTGAGCGGGGTGCTGGGTCTTCGGGGCCCAGAAGAGGTTCGTGCCTTCGCGGTCGAACAGCGACTGGTACAGGAACATGCCAGAGCCCGAGACGTCGGTCAGCGGCTTGGGCATGAACGAAGCGAACATGCCGTTCTCGAATGCCTTCTGGCGAATGACAAGGCGCGCCGTCATGATGTTGTCGGCGCAGCTCTTCGCCTCGGTGAAGCGCAGCTCGATTGCGTTCTGAGAGGGCGCGTTGGAGTGGTAGGAGTACTCGACGGGAATGGACATCTTCTCGAGCATGAGCGTGGTCTCGCGACGAAGGTCTGTGGCCGCGTCGCTCGAGGTGAGGTCGAAGTAGCCGGCCCTGTCCAGCGGGACGGGGTTGATGTTGTCGCCAAAGTAGAAGTACTCCATCTTGGGGCCGACGTTCATGACGTAGCCCTTGCCCTCGGCCATGCGGAAGACGCGCTCGAGGCAGGAACGGGGATCACCCTCAAACGGCTCGCGCGAGGGGGTCTTTATGTCGCAGAAGATGCGGGCAACGCCCTTCTCGGCGGGACGCCACGGGAGAATCTGGAACGTGGTGGGGTCGGGGAAGGCCAGCATGTCCGACTCTTCCTGGGGAACGAATCCCTCGACCGAAGAACCGTCGAATCCAATGCCCTCCTCGAAGGCCTCCTCGAGGTCCTCGGAAGAAATAGAGAAGGACTTGAGCTCACCCAGAACGTCGGTAAACCACAGACGAATAAAGCGGATTCCGCGCTTCTCTACCGTCCTAAGAACAAAATCGATGTTCCTATCGCTCATGTGCAAACTACCTCCACCGCCTTGCAAGCGCGGACACCTCCGAACCTGCGCCAACGTATCGTTATACGACAATCTCACACGGACGTTTCGCGCCTGTTACCCAAAGCCCAAAAGCACAAAGTAAAAGGCGGACGGCAGCCGAGCGAGAAGACCAAGCAAATCCAGCAAAAACCAACATCCAAGGAGTGGTTTCGGCCGGGCTCGAACAAACGCATAGATTTTAGTACAGCAGCTTGGGGCGCGCGAACACCTCACGGAAACGTCGGCTACTTGCCGTCGTGCGAGTCCGGGCGACCCGACAGCGCCGCGTCGGCGCGTGTCACCATGTCAGCGGCAACCTTGCAGCTGCCCCTTCCGGTCTTTCTGGCCGTGCAGGACGCGCCGGAGGCACAGTCGGAACAGCCTCCCGCCTCTCCCTTGAGCAAGCGTCGGACGCACAGCGCGACGATGGCGGCAACCGCCAGAATGATGACGACGTCCACAGGACTCATGACAACTCCTATCGAAGGGCCCCGCCCTCTTAACGGGGACGTAGTTAGCTATGGCTTACTATAACCTGCCGGAACGAGAGCGCCTCCCCGCAACGGAGACAGGCGCTTCTCCCCAACACAAGAACACATCAAAGGGCCGAGCACCCCTCGTAGGAACAGAAGAAGACCCCATCGGTGAGGAAGGGGCACCGATGGGGTCGAGGGCCCACGTGTAAGCGGGGAGAGGGTCCGCTCTGCGAGGGCAGGAGTAAACGCATTCGAACGCGCCCGCGAATCGTCAACCATGCAAAAACGCCCGCTTCGCGCTCGACGCTTATTAAAGTAATCCTTTTCTTACTTTTTGTAAACCGTGGTTAACTGTTTCTTCTGAAATGACTATATTCCCTATTGAGAGACACCATGGAAAGGAGATTCAATGGCAGACAAGACCATGAAGCTCGTAATCGTCCGACACGGCGAATCAGAGTGGAACCTGAAGAACCTCTTCACCGGCTGGACCGACGTCGACCTCACGGACACGGGCCGCGCCGAGGCCACCGCCGGCGGAAGGGCGCTCAAAGAGCAGGGGTACGACTTCGACGTGTGCTACACCTCGATGCTCAAGCGCGCCATCCACACGCTCGACATCATTCTTGACCAGATGGATCGCGCATGGCTTCCGGTCCACAAGTCGTGGTGCCTGAACGAGCGACACTACGGCGCGCTCCAGGGGCTGAACAAGGCGGACGCTGCCGCAGAGCACGGCGAGGACCAGGTGCTCATCTGGAGGCGCTCCTTTGACGTGAGGCCTCCCGCGCTCGAACCCGGCGACGAGCGCGACCCGCACGTGCAGGAGCAGTTCCGCGACGTCAACCCCGACAACCTTCCCCTGGCCGAGTGCCTGGCCGACACCATCGACCGCGCCTGGCCCTACTTCCAGCACACCATCGCCCCGCAGCTCGAGCGCGGCCGTCGCGTGCTGATCGCGGCGCACGGCAACAGCCTCCGTGCGCTGGTGATGAAGATCGAGGGCCTCTCCCCCGACGAGATCTTGAAGGTCAACATCCCCACGGGCGTGCCCCTGAGCTACACCTTCGACAAGGACTGGAACATCCTCGACAAGCACTACATCGGAGACCCCGACACCATCAAGAGAAAGATCGACGCAGTCGCCAATCAGGGCAAGGCCAAGTAGGGAGGGTCAGCCTCAACCAAGCCAGAGCCCCCCGGGCGCACCAGTGCGCCCGGGGGCTCTTTGCCGACAGTGCGTCGCGATACCAAAGCCTCGGCACGAAGGGCGCCGGCCGGCGATGGCGCGACCGACGCGGGGAGAAGGGCCTACTCGGCGAGCTTGGCGCCCATTGCCCTGAGCGCCTCGAGGGCCTCGTCGTCGGGGTCGAGGTTGGCGATGATGTCTCCGACGACGTTGACGCCCGCATCCTCGGCCGCGGCCTTCCACGTCTCCATCCACTCGCCCGTGCCCCAGTCATAGGAGCCGAACAGCGCGACGGGCTTGTCACCAAAGGCACCCACGCAGGCGTCCCAGACCTCCTCGAAGTCCGAATCGAGCTCCTCAGCGCCCATGGCAGGGCAGCCGAACGCGAAGGCGTCGTAGTCATCCACCATGTCCGCCGAGAAGGACGAGACCTCTACCGCCTGGGTGCCCGCCGCCTCCGCGAGGGCGTTGGCCATCGCCTCCGTGTTGCCCGATTGAGACCAGTACACAACCGCTACCTTGCTCATAATTACCTCCTCATTCACTATTGATCCCCCGGTCCGGACCGAGGGTACCATCGGCACCTCCATGCGACGCCCGAGGCGCGACTACGCGCTCTCCAGAAGCGCGCCCAGCGTCGCACCCGCGCGGTACCTGCCCCTGCACTCACGCTCGATGCGGGAGAGCGCCTCGAATCGCCTGCGCGACTTCGCGACGTCGCCGTACGAGATCCAGGCGCCCCTGCAGGTGGCCTTGCCCCCGCTGATGAACCCCCTCACGTCCTCCAGGGGATATCCGAACAGAAGCCCCATCTCATGCGGAAAGCCCTGCTCCGAGCTCGCGGGAAAGCCGTGGGCAGCCGCCTTCGAGCACGTGCACGCGTCCTTCTCCCTTGTCTGATAGAAGGCAAGCAGGCGCAGCCTCATAGAGCGCACGAGCCCCTCCGCACCATCGACGCAGTAGCCCGAACGCGCAAGAAACGCGCGGTTTCGCGGATCGGAGAGGACGTCTTCGACCAGCCGCGGGCGATACGCCATCGTCATCACGCGGGAGCGCGAGAAGTGCAGGGGCTCGATCTCGAGGCCGTGGTCCCTGAGGGCAGCGCGATAGACCTCGAACAGCTCGCCGAGCTTTGCCTCGAGGACGCTTTCCGGCCACATCTCGCGCGCGTCGCGGACGCACCACGAGTAGAGGGCGACGGGCTTTGCCCCACAGATGACCGCCGAGGCGCGGCGGACCAGGGTTTCGGCAAACTCGCGGCAGAGCTCGCTTTCGGCCTCGTCGCAACCCTCAAGCACGCCGAACGTGCGACGCACCTCCAAGGCATCGTTTCCGCTCACGCATCCTCCCTTTCGGACTCCGCTCCCACGTATGAAAAAGGCGCCGCCAGCTAGTGAGAGGGGGAGCTGGCAGCGCCTCGAGACCTGTCATTTCGCAGGGAGAGGGTCCACGAAACTCAGGTTGGGGCAAGCAATCGATGGCCTGCCTGCTTCACGAGGAGCAGACTTTGTTAGCCACGACTAACTTCAAGTAACAGAGTACACCATATCTAACTTTATGCAAGCGAGTTTTAGAACTTTCTCCCCCTGCGGGAGAGAAAGGCCCCCGACGCGAGCGTCGGGGGCCAGGTGCTAGTCCTTGACCTTCATGGCCTCGACCAGCGAGACCCTCTTAATCTTGATGACGTGGATCGCCGCGACGACCAGGTAGGTCAGCATGACGATACCCACGACCTCAAGCAGAAGGCTCGGAGGGGCCCAGATGGCGAGGTTTCCGGCATACTGGGACATGGTCACCTTCATGATTCGGCCGACCGTGAGCAGAACAACGGGGATAGAGAGCATCGCCGAGGCCGCAACGGTGACCGTAATGGGGCGCACGTAGAGGCTCGCTATCTCCCCGTAGCGGTATCCGAACGCCTTCATGTAGGAGATGTAGCGTGCCGAGCGGTCGATTACCGTCTTGGTAAGCAGATAGATCAAGGTGATGGTGATGGGGATCGCCGCCCACAGCATCATCGAGAGGGAATCGCCCAGCGAGTCGCTCGTCTGGCTCGCAACGGCAGACACCTGCTCCGGCGTAACCTCGCTCACGACGTAGCGCTCGTTAAGGTCGAGTGGCTTGTCCGAAACGTACCCGCAGAACCAATCCGGGTCGGTGCCGAACACCTCGGCGTAAGTCGACCTGCTCATGTAGACGTTCATGTCCGCTTCGTTCCCGACGACGTCGTCGGGCGCAATCAGGTAGGTGTCGCCGGTGAACTTGTCGGTAAACGTGCACTGCCTTCCGGCCTCGATACCGCACTTCTGGGCCAAGCCGGCTCCGACGGCAATCTTTCCGCCAGAGACGTCGACCTTCCAGTACTTGGAGTGCGGCTCTACGCCGTAGACCGTAACCTCCTCGCTCTCGTCCGACTCAAGGCGCGGCACCGTGAGGCTCGTCGCACAGAACTTTTCGGCGTCGTCTATGGTCTCGTGCGAGTTGACCTTGGTGTTAAGGGGATGCCCCGCCACGACGCGCGGGTCGTTTGTGATGGCGCTCGCGCTGACAAGAAGGTCGCGCAGCTCCTGGGGCGCAAGCTCGCTCTGCGGGTCCTTGCAGTCCATCAGGCGGTCAGCGGACTCGGCCGATGCGGCCTCTTCGCCCGTGACGTCTATCTCGAGCGGGGCCTTGAGCGTGTACGTGTGCTCTGCAGGAGAGATCTGCTGCATCTGGTCGACGTAGTGGTCAATCATGGGCATGAAGCACAGCCCGAACATGAGCAGCAGGCTCGAGAGGGCTATGCCGACGAACAAGATGGCAAAGTGCGAGGCGTTACGCAAGATGACGCGTGTGCGGAAACGGGTCGTAAATCCCCAGCGCTCAGGAAGCACGATCGAAGACCTGAACGACTTGGACGCAATCTCCTGACGGAGGAACGCCAGGGGCGTGTGATTCAGCTTGCGCAGCGCCCCCAACAAGGTGATGAGCACCAGAAGGACAAGGGGGAGCACCGTCGTCCAAACGAAGACCCACGGCTGGAAGACCACCTGAAACGGCGGCACGCTGTAGGAGCGGCAGTACAGGAACGCCACCTTTCTCATCACGATGGTGTAACCGAGAACATTGCCCACCACGGCACCGAGGATGCCGACGACCAGCGGGGCGGCAAGGTAGTGCCGCATGATCTCGCCCTTGCGGTAACCCGAAGCAAGGAGCGTGCCTATCACGGTGCTCTCCTGCTCAATCGCAGCGTCAGTAAGGACGACGAACACGAAAGCGGAAATGAGGACGAGAAGGAAGGACATGGTCACATAGGCACCCTGATCTCCCTGGATGTCATCATCGGCGTAGGTGGCAGCCTTGTTGCTATCCCAATCGACAAGGTCCTCGACGGTCGCACCGTGCTCGGAGAGCGCCTTCGCCACGTCCTTCTCGTAGCTGGTCCTGTCAACCAGGCTCATGTCCCGGTCGTTCAGGATGACGCTGTAGCGATAGTTGACACTGGGCGCAAGCCGGTCGAACGCCCCCTGGGTCACCTGCGCGACCGTGAACGTGTGCGTATTGTAGGCGAGGTCGCTGTTCTTGACCATGAGGGCCTCGTAGTCAGAGAGCACCATGATTCCGGTGACGCTAAGCTCCTGACCAGCAACCGTGATCTTGTCTCCGACCGAGATGCCGTGCGAGTTGGCGAAGCACTTGTCGAGCGCTATCTGGTCGTCCTTCTGGGGTGCCGAGCCCTCGAAGTAGATCGCCTTGTTGACCTCGTCGCGGTTGACGAACAGTCGCGCGGAGCTGTCCGCCTCGACGCCCGAGCCCTCAATGCTCACGTCGGACCAATAGTCCTTGTAGACGCTGCAGCCGTCCCCCACCTCGCGGACGGCGTCAAGGGCGTCGTCCGAGGCCTCGAACTGCGTCGTAAACGAGAAGTTCTCGACGCTTGCATGCGAGCGGGCATCGGCGACGTTCGCCTGGATGGACCGCGCCGCGGCCAGGGAGCCCGAGACCACGGAGATGGCCATGGTCAGCAGAACGAACAGGCCGAGGTACTTGCCGATGTTGTGCCTCAGTTCGCGAGGCAGGCGCTTGTAGAGTGGTGACATGGCGGCACCTACCATTCGATCTCGAACGCGGGGATGACGCTGTCGTTCATTTCGTCCTCGACCAGGACGCCATCGCGGAGCCGCAGGATGTGGTTGGACATGTGCTTGATGGCGTCATTGTGGGTGACGATGACCATGGTGCAGCCGTAGCACTTGTTGACCCGCTCCATGAGGGCGAGGATCTCCTTGGAGGTCTTGTAGTCGAGCGCGCCCGTAGGCTCGTCGCACAGGAGCAGGCCGGGGTTCTTGACCAGGGCACGACCGATGGAGCAACGCTGCTGCTGGCCTCCGGAGACCTGGTTGGGGAACTTCTTTCGCTGCTCCCAGAGGCCCAGAGAGTTGAGGAGGTCGTCAACGGGCAGCGGGTCCTTCGCCAAGTGCCTGCACACCTCGATGTTCTCGCGAATCGTCAGGTCGGGAACGAGGTTGTAGAACTGGAAGATGAAACCGAGCTCGCGACGGCGATACTCGACCAAATCACGACCCGAGAGCGTGGTTATGTCCTGGCCGTTGACGACGATGGAGCCGTCGTCGACGGTCTCGAGGCCGCCCACCAGGTTGAGGAAGGTCGACTTTCCCGAACCCGAGGGGCCAAACAACACGCAGACTTCCCCCTTCGAGATGCTCGCGTCGATTCCCTTGAGGACCTGAGTCCGAATGTCTCCGCTCCCGTAGCTCTTGGTCAAGCCCGAGATCTCAAGATAAGGATTTGCGGTCATGCGCCACCAACTTTCCTACATTAGTTAGATTGGGTTAACTGTTGAGATAGTACACCTTGTCTAACAGTTTTTCGCCAAACGATGCCATTGTTTTCTCGAGCGTTTTCCTCAGCCCGTTTCAAGGCAGAAAGGGCGGGCCGCCCGCAGGCAGCCCGCCCGAAAGAAGAACCGATTTGAGGCTAACGAGCACGTGGCGCGTTCCCGCCTAGATGCTCCACCCAGCAGAGAGCGTCTGCAGCTCCGTCACGTGACGGAAGAAGCCGCTGCCTTGCTGCAGCAGGTCGGACGGCCTGCCTTCCTCGGCGACGCGGCCGTCCTCGAGGACGACGACCTTGTCGGCGTTTTCGATGGTCCTCATGCGGTGCGCGATGACCAGCACGGTCTTGCCTACCAGCAGGCGAGACAGGGCCTCCTGGACCTGCGTCTCGCTCTCGACGTCCAGCGAGGCCGTGGCCTCGTCCATAAGCAGGATCGGAGCGTCCTTGAGCAGAGCGCGCGCGATGGAGATGCGCTGGCGCTCGCCGCCCGAGAGTCTGCTGCCGTTCTCGCCGATCATCGTGTCGTAGCCCTGGGGCAGGTCTCGCACGAACTCGTCGCAGTTGGCCGCCTTTGCCGCCGCGAGGACCTCCTCGTCCGTGGCGTCCCTGCGACCCAGGCGGATGTTGCCCATGACCGTGTCGTCGAACAGGATGACGTCCTGGAACACCATTGCGTAGTCGCCCAGGAGCACCTCGGGGTCGACGGTCGAGACGTCAACGCCTCCGACGCGCACGCTGCCCGAATCGGCGTCCCACAGGCGAGCCGCCAGGCGGGAGCATGTGGTCTTGCCAGAGCCAGACGGCCCCACGAGGGCCGTGACCTCGCCCTCGCGCGCAACGAAGCTCGCGCCCCTGAGGACGGGGGCGCCATCGTACGAGAACCCGACGTTGTCGAAGACGATGTCGTGGCCCTTGGGCGAGAAGGACTCGGCCCCACCGGCCGTGGGCTCGTCGTAGATCGCCTGGAGGCGCTTGGCCGAGACCTCGGAGAAGAACACCTCGGCGATGAGCGCCAGGGACTGGTCGAAGGGTGAGTAGATGCGCGAGACGCAGAGCAGGAACGCGAAGAAGACCATGAAGTCGATCTGTCCGGCGACGATGAGGTTCGCGCCAACCATGATCGTGGTCGCGATGCCCAGACGCATGATGACCGACGCCGCGTTGATGACGATGCCGTTGCCCAGCTCGACCATCGTCTGGCTAGCCTCCGCCTTGTCCATGGCGGCAAACAAACCGGAAAGGTAGCGCTCCTCCTGGTTGATGGCGCGAATCTCCCTCACGTTGTCGAGCGTCTCCTGAACGTCTTCGGAGACCCCAAGGGCTGCAGCCTTGGCCTCCGCCTGGCTCTTGACCGTCATCTTGCGCGAGCCAAAGAGCAGCGCGAACGCGACGGGCACGCTCCAGAGTGCCGCAATCGCCAGGCGCCAGTCGTACGTCAGCAGGACCACGGCGACGACGGCCGTGAAGATGTACGAGCCGTACAGGTAGCCCAAGACGTGGGACCATACGTGCTCGAGCGTCTTGACGTCGCTCATGATGGTCTCGGAGAGGTCCGCAAGGTCACGCCCCATAAAGAACGAGAGCGGCAACTTGCGCATGCGCTCGGCCAATCCCTTCCTGAGCGTGCCCACCTCCTCGTAGACCGTTCCGTACGTATTCTGGTACTGCATGCGGTGCACCAGAAACGAAAGGGCGAAGTAAGCGAGCAGCCCCAGGACGTACGGCAGCACGCCGGGCAGTTCCGCCCCGGTCGTCATGGCGTCCGTCAGCTGCTTCACAAACAGGAACAGGAAGCCGATGCCAGCAAAGGACGTGAGGTTGGCGGCGACGGTCCAGTACGCGCCGAGCCTTGCGTTTCTCACGCCCTGGTCGGTAAGGGCGAACTTCCTCTTGAACTTCTCGCCAAACACTAGGCCACCTCCCTGGTGATCTTCCACGCAACGGCCGTCTGGTAGTCAGCCCACATATGAGCGTAGAGGCCATTGCCTGCCACGAGCTCGTCATGCGTGCCCGACTCGGCAACCCTGCCGTGGTCGAGCACCACGATTTTGTCGGCGTTGACAACGGTGGTCAGTCGATGGGCAATCATGATTACCGTGCGACCCTTTGTGAGGCGCTTGAGGGCCGCCTGGATGAGGGCCTCGTTCTCGGGGTCGGCAAAGGCCGTGGCCTCGTCGAGGACCACAATGGGCGCGTCCTTGAGGATCGCGCGGGCCAGGGAGACGCGCTGACGCTCTCCCCCCGAAAGATACGTTCCCTTAGTGCCGATCACGGTGTCCATGCCGTTTGGAAGCTTCGCCAGGATGTCGTCGCACTGCGCCGCAGAGAGCGCGGCGAGGACCTCCTCGCACGAGGCGTTGGGGCGCGCGGCGCGCACGTTCTCCAGAATCGAGGTCTTGAACAGGCGGTTGTCCTGGAAGACGAAGGCGACCCTGTCCATCAGCACGTGCGGGTCGACGTCGCGCACATCCACGCCGCCGACGAGGACGGAGCCCTTGTCGACGTCCCAGAAGCGCGGGATGAGGCTTGCCGCCGTGGACTTGCCGCCGCCGGAGGGACCGACCAGCGCGATGGTGGAGCCGGCCTCGGCCACGAAGGAGACGTCGTCGAGGGCGGGCTTGGCTGCGCCCTCGTAGGTGAAGCTCACGCCGCGGAACTCGACGCGGTTGCCCTCGGGGACCTTGGGGTTGGCAGACCTGACGATCTGCGGGGCCTGCACGACCTCCTCGATGCGCCTCAGCGCGTCGTCAGCCTGCATCATGCCACCCGCGGCAAACATGACGCGAGAGAGCGCGGTCGAGATGATGGCCGAGAAGATCGCGTAGAACGCAAAGTCGCTCACGAACTGGGCGAAGTTGCCCGACGCAAGGGCGGACGGGGCAAGAAGAGCGGTGACGGGCAGCAGGAACACGAACGCCGCCTCGATGAAGCTCAGGTTGATGCTTTGGGGCACCTCGCACGCGTCAGACTGGTAGCGGTTCGCATACATGCTGTAGTTGTCGATCGACTTCTTGAGCGCCGCGATCGAGTAGACCGTCTGCTGGAACACCTTCACGACGGGGATGCCACGCACGTACTCGGTCGTCGCCTTGCTGATGTCGTCCAGAGCGCTCTGGTAGCTCTCGAGCAGACTCTTCTTCGAGGGCCCCATCATGGTCGTCAGGCAGGCGAACGACGCGAAGACGACCACGATGCAGGAGGCGCCCATGCGCCAGTCAAACACGAACAGCAGGACGACGGTCGAGACGAGCATCACCACGCTACCCGAAAGGTCTGCCATGTTGTGGGCAAAGAGCTGCTCGATCTCCCCGCTCGTCTTGTCGATGCGACGACGCAGCAGACCCGTTGCGTGCGTGTCGAAGAAGCCCAGCGGGGCATTCATCAGGCGCTTGACGCACTCCTTGCGCACGTTGGTCTGAATGCGGAACGCCGCGAGGTGCGTGCACATCAGGCCGACGAAGTAGACGACGATCCCCGCCACCGAGAACCAGAACGCCAGCCAGCCATACGTGACGACGCCGGTTGCCCGTTCCCACTCCGGCGCGACGGCAATAAGGTCTCGAACCACGAGCCAGATGGTGACGTAGGGCACCATCGACAGCAGCATGGCGAGACCGGTCAGAAAGCAGCCCAGGAACGTGAGCGCCCTCCTCTTGCCGGCGAAGTCGAGAATGCGCGCAAACGCATTTCTCTCTTTCTTTGTTTCAGTCATACCTCAACTCCCAGTCATAGTTGCCATTACTGTTAGGTAAGGTTAACTTTATTTGTAGAACAGTTAGATTAATCGAACTCAATCCAAACAAATGGCTAAAAGGCAATACGAAAGGCAAAGTGGTATTTGTGGACCCAGAGTTAGCAGGTGCCTTCTCGGGGCTTTCGGAAAAGTTCAGCAGTCTCGTCTACCCCCAGCTCGAGCAGTTTGGCGCCCGTCCCCTTTCGGCGAAGACCGGCGTTGCGGCCTACATTGACAACGAGCTTGGTCGCGGGTGGTTTTGGGCGACCCAGCTGGGCGAGACCGCAATGCTCTCCCAGCTTCGTATACAGTGCAATCGCCCCATGGAGCTCGTCGAGTCGCCGGGGACGCCCTATTCGGTTCTTGCGAGCATGGGACGCGGAGATGCCGAGCTCGCAGGCAAGGGCTACTCGAAGACGCAGCCCAACTCGATCTTCCCCATGCGACACCTGTTGGACGAGAACATCATGGGGCTGCACATCGAGCCCTCGACTTACGAGTACCAGCTTGAGGCGGGTTCGCTCCACTGCAGCTGCAGCCTCTACCTCCTTGATGGCTCCTTCGAGAAGATAGGTCTCGACAAGGAGCGCGTCAGGCTGCTCGACTCCTCCTTCGCGAGTGGTCTAAACCTCAACGCGGCGCTCGAGCTGCGCTCTACGATAAGGTCCATCACACCCTCGGGCACCTTGAGCGACGTCGGGAGGCTCCAGTACCGCGCAAAGGCGCTCGAGATGATCTACGACCTCGTGACCTTCCTCGAAGACAAGCACCGTAACGACCTGGAAAGTGACGAGAAGGTCTCCGACCGCGTGAGCACTATCCTGCTGGAGTCGCTTGCGGACCCGCCCAGCATCGACGACCTCGCCTCGAGGCTCTACCTGAGCCGCGCTGCGCTCTGCTCGCGCTTCAAGAGGGAAACGGGACTGGGCATCCACGAATACCTGGCCGTTCAAAGGCTCAGGCAGGCGGAGTCAATGCTCGAGCGATCGAACAGGCCCGTCGCGGAGATCGCCCGCATGGTGGGCTACCAGCACACCTCAAGCTTCACAAAGATGTTCAAGGAGAAGGTCGGGGTCTCCCCGCGCCAGTGGCGAAACGGACAGCACTAGGCCCATCTCCCGACCAGCAGCCAATCGACCAGGCGGCAAGTCCCTAGCCCAGCCCGACGTCGAGCGCCATCATGACGGTGAAGCCGAGCGAGAACGCGATGACGCCCACGTTGCTGTGGCGTCCCTCGCTCATCTCGGGAATGAGCTCCTCGACCACCACATACATCATGGCGCCCGCGGCGAAGCTCAAGAGATAGGGCATCAACGGCACGAGCTGGCTCGCCGCAGAGATAGTGACGACGGCCCCGACGGGCTCGACGACACCCGACAGAAAGCCGCCAAGAAACGCCTTGGACCTCGACGCCCCCTCTGCCCTCAGCGGCATCGAGATGATAGCCCCCTCCGGAAAGTTCTGGATGGCAATGCCGATGGACAGAGCCATCGCACCGGCAACGGTCAGGCTCGTGTTGCCGGACATGAGGCCCGCATACACCACCCCAACGGCCATTCCCTCGGGAATGTTGTGTATGGTGACGGCCAGAACCATCAGGGTCGTCCTCTCGAGCCTGGATCGCATTCCCTCGGGCTCGGTGTCGGTCTCCCCCAGGTGCAGGTGAGGCATGAGGCTATCGAGTAGGAGCAGGAAGAGAACGCCGAGCCAAAAGCCCGCAAAGGCGGGCAGCCATGCCATGTGCCCCATGCCGACGGACTCCTCGAGCGCAGGCGCTATCAGACTCCAGATCGAGGCCGCGACCATCACGCCAGCGGCAA
Organism: Parafannyhessea umbonata; assembly: GCF_900111255.1. Lineage (GTDB taxonomy): Bacteria > Actinomycetota > Coriobacteriia > Coriobacteriales > Atopobiaceae > Olsenella_J > Olsenella_J umbonata_A. Next base: position 154,884 of record NZ_FOGP01000001.1, on the reverse strand, counting down.
AACCCGTCAGGGCCTTGTTGACCGTCCTCCCCAGCTGTCTTCTCATGAAGAAGACCATGGCCGCGCCAAGCGTCGTCCCCGCAAAGGGAATGGCCAGACCCACGGCCGTCGTTGTGATGGTGTCTCCCATGTCATCCCCCCCAGTATTTCCCTGCCGTCGCAAGCGCGACGGGTCGATGCAGTGGTAGGCGGAGGATCCCAGAAAAGGTGCCTCCACCCTATCAATACCCATTAGTTAGCCGTATCTTACTTTATCTTGAGAACAGTGCGCCTTCTCCGCAAAACAAGGGGCCCCGCGCAAGCGGGGCCCACGGAGAGGATGGTTCGCGGATTGGGCAGGTGAAGCTACCTCGTCACTTTCCCGTGACGCAGGATGTCACGTAGGGCTACGCAGGAGCTCGCAACCGCCACGGCGATGCCTATGGACTCAAGCTCAGGCATGAGCGCTCCTCTCGATAGTCGATAGAACGGCAAGGCGGAAGGTGCCCGGCCGCAGAGACCGGGTACCCCCCAGAATTGCTAGGCCTGATGGGCAAGCGAGCTCAGAATCTTGCTGTCAGCCTTCTCCCACTTGGGCATGGGACGGAACACCTGGAAGAGCATGGCCGCCAGGATGACGAATGCCACGATGGTCCAGAAGCCGAAGTTGCCGAAGACGATCAGCTCGTAGAACTGGTTGATCATGAGGCCGATGACCCAGCCGAACACGCACTCGAAGGCGATGGCGAAGGCAGTCCACTTGCCGCTGTCCATCTGGCGGCGAATCGTGCCCATTGCGGCGAAGCAGGGGGCGCAGAGCATGTTGAAGGCAACGAACGCGCACATGGAACCGATGTGGACCACGCCACCGACGGTGAACATGCCGGCAAAGCCGTTCCACATGTTGACCGAATTCTCGGTCGCATCGCCAAGGCCATAGAGAACGCCGAAGGTGGAGACGAGGTTCTCCTTGGCGATAAGGGCGGAGATGGTGGAGGCAACAGCCTGCCAGTTGCCAAAGCCGAGGGGCGCGAAGATGAAGCTCAGGACGCCACCAATGCCAGCGAGCAGCGAGAAGTCCATCACGGCGTCGGGGGCACCGTCCATGGCGGGCAGGTAGCCGAAGGTGTTGGAGCCGCCCTCCCAGCCGGATACGCCGAAGTTGGAGAGGAACCAGATGCCGACCGCAGCGGCGAAGATGATGGTGCCGGCCTTCCTGATGTAGGACCAGACGCGCTCCCACACGTGCAGGGCCCAGGAGCGAATTGCCGGGAAGTGGTAGTCAGGAAGCTCCATGACGAACGGAACGGGCTCGCCCTGGAAGGGCTTGGTCTTCTTGAGCATGACGGCCGAGACGATGATGGCGGCAACGCCCATGAAGTAGAACATCGGGGCGACCCACCACATGTCAGAGCCACCAGCGAGAACGCCCATGACAAGCGCGATGATGGGAAGCTTGGCGCCGCAGGGAATCATGGTGGTGAGCATGGCGGTCATGCGACGGTCGCGCTCGTTCTCGATGGTCTTGGTCGCAAGGACGCCCGGGACGCCGCAGCCCGAGGAGACGATCATCGGGATGAAGGACTTGCCGGAGAGTCCGAAGGGACGGAACACGCGGTCCATGACGAAGGCGACACGGCTCATGTAGCCGCAGTCCTCGAGGAAGCAGAGCATCACGAACAGGACGAACATCTGGGGGATGAAGCCCAGGACGGAACCGACGCCGCCGATGATGCCGTCAACGACGAGCGAGATGACCATGGGAGAAGCACCCGCGGCGGTCAGGGCATTCGTCGCGGCATTGGGGATGGAGTCCACGAAGCCGTCGTAGTCGTGTCCGTCGGGGGCAGGGTTGTCCACAGCCGTCGCAAACGCGTCTGCGTCTACGGAGTCAATGGTCTGGAGCTCCTGGCCGTCAGCAAGGATGGGGTTGCCGTCGGCATCCTCCTCCGTGATTGCCTCGCCGTCCGCGTCGAGGAAGTTGCCGTCCTCGTCGTGGCATGCGACATCGGTCGCGACGACACCAGCTGCCCTGGCGTTGTCTTCGAAGGTAGTGACGACGTCAGAGTCGGTCTCGCCGGCCTCGATGGCCTCGGCGACGCCCTCGGTGTCCACGCCCTTCTCGTCTGCGGCCTCAAGATACGCATCGATCTGGTCACCGTAGTAGTTCTCACCCCAGGCCTCGGTGTCGGCATCAAACTGCTGCTGGGAGGCGCCGTTGATGAAGAAGCCGTCCGAGAAGAGGTTGTCGTTGACCCAATCGGTGCCTGCGGTGCCGACGGTGGAGATGGCGATGTAGTAGACGAGGATCATGACCGCAACGAAGATGGGGAGGCCCAGCCAACGGTTGGTAACGACACGGTCGATCTTCTGGGACACGGTAAGCTTCTTGGGCGCCTTGACGACGCAGGCGTCCATGACCGTGGCGATCCAGTCGTAGCGGTCGGAGGTGATGATGGACTCGGAGTCGTCGTCTCGGTCGACCTCGACCTTAGCGATTACCTTCTCGGCCTCCGCAAGTTGCTTGCTGCTGAGGCCAAGCGACTTGATGGCCTCGGCGTCGCGCTCGAACACCTTGATGGAATACCAGCGGGAGAGCTCGGCGGACGCGACGGAACCGACGATCGCCTTGATCTGGGAGAGCGCATCCTCGACCTCTGCGGAGAAGCACGGGGCGCCCTTGGTCGAGACGCCCTTCCTGGCAGCGCTCAGAGCCTCGTCCATGAGCTTGTCGAGGTTGCTGTTTCGAAGCGCGGAGACCTCGACCACGGGTGCACCGAGCATCTTCGAGAGCTTCTTGCTGTCGATGGTGTCGCCGCGCTCCTTGAGAAGGTCGCACATGTTAAGACCGACGACGACGGGGCGGCCGGCCTCGAGAACCTGAGTGGTGAGATAGAGGTTGCGCTCGAGGTTCGTGACGTCGATCAGGTCGACGACGGCGTCGGGACGGTCGTCGACGAGGAAGTCACGCGAGACGACCTCCTCGGGGGAATACGGGGAGAGGGAATAGATGCCGGGAAGATCGACGAGGGCGATGCCCTTGTCTTTCTTCCAGTCAGCCTGCTTCTTCTCGACGGTAACGCCAGGCCAGTTGCCGACGTAACCATTGGAGCCGGTAAGCTCGTTGAACAGCGTCGTCTTGCCGCAGTTGGGGTTGCCGGCAAGGGCGATGTAAGTCTTGTCTGCCATCAAAACCTTCCTTGAAACGTTGTGTTTCATTGCAGAATCGCAGCTAAACCACGATTTGTTAGGTATAGGTAACTCTCTTTTCAAAAAAAGAGAGGCGTGTCGCCTAGGCTACGGCGACGTCCCTCACCTCGATGCACTGAGCCTCATCCTTGCGAAGCGAAAGCTCGTAGCCGCGGACCGTGACCTCGATGGGGTCGCCCAGCGGCGCGACCTTGTGAACCAGGACCTCGGTGTTCTTGGTGAGCCCCATGTCCATGATGCGGCGCTTGATCGCACCCTCCCCCGTGAGCTTGGACACGACGCACTTCTCACCCACCTTGACGTCCTTAAGCGTTGACATAAATCCCCTTTCAAAACCATGCCGAAGTCCGGCAGTTACAAAACCCAAGTGTTGCGTCAAGGCAGCTAGCAGGTAACGACCTTCATGGCCGTGGAGCGGTTGAGGCCTAGCGTGGAACCTTTGACGCTGACGAGTACGTCTCCGCTGACGCGCGAGATGACCTTGACCGTGGCTCCGGGAACGAAGCCAAGCTCTGCCATGTGCTGGCGGACCTCCTGCGTCCCACGCACCTTGGCCACCTGGACGGTTTCGCCCTCGCCCACCATTGAGAGCGGAAGCTGCGCGCCGGAACGGAGAGCCTGCGCACCCGCGACGGCAGCACGGCTGCCCTCCATTACGCTTTCCATCATGAACCTCCCGATAACGACGCTTTTGCCTGATAAAGTAGCATAAGTTAGTTTACGTGAACTAACTTCGATACAGTTGTACACCAAAGCTAACTATTAATGAAGCCAATTGCTGCATTTTTCACTAATTAATTTTTCCGCACGAACGAGTGATCCAAAGGCAGGCGAGATGCCGTTCGCGCCCCAGGCACAAAAGCGGCCCGCGCCACCAAAGGGCGACGCGGGCCATAAGCAAATGCGTGAAGCCGAAAGACGCCGGGCGCAAATCACCCGGTGTTCTGGAGGCCGGCGGCAACGCCGGACACGGTGCACAGGATGAGGTAGATGAAGCGCTCGCGCTCCTCGGGAGTGAGCTTGTCACCGCGAGTGCGGACGGCCTGCAGCGCACGGGCCTGTGCAATGGACAGGACGTTCACGAACGGCAGACGCATGTGAATGACGGGACCGAGCACGCGACGGTGCTCGAGCGGCCAGTTGTTGCCCGTGATGGCAAGCACCCACTTGCGCGTCAGACGCATCTCGTCGAGAACCTTCTTGTTGAGGTCCTCGCGGTCGCCCAGCGAGAGGAACATCTCGGCGATGCGGTCGTCGGTCTTGGAGATGGACATCTCGATGTTGTCGACGAAGGTCGTAAAGAGCGGCCACTCCTTGTAGGCCTCCTGGAGGCGATCGAGGTCGCCGAACTTCTCGCAGGCGGTGCCCAGACCGTACCAGGCGGCAAGGTTGGTGCGCGCCTGGGACCAGGAGAAGATCCAGGGGATGGTGCGCAGGTCGTCAAGCGACTTGGCACCCAGGCCACGCTTGGCGGGACGCGAGCCGATGGGCATGAGGCCGATCTCGGTCAGAGGCGTGACGAAGCTGAACCACTCTGCAAAGCCGTCGGTGTTGAGCAGGTCGAGGTAACGCTCGCGAGAGTACTTGTCGAGCGCGGTCGAGATGTCAGAGAACTTGTCGATGGTCTCGGTGTTGACGTACTCGATCGACGGCGCGGACTGCAGCAGGGTCGCACCGGCGACGGACTCGATGTGACGACGCGCCAGCGTGGGGTCGCCGTAACGCGCGAAGATGACCTCGCCCTGCTCGGTCAGCTTGAAGCGGCAGTTGACGGAGCCCTTGGGCTGCGAGAGGACGGCGCGGTTTGCGGGGCCGCCACCACGGCCGACGGCGCCTCCGCGGCCATGCATCAGCACGAGGTCGATGTTGTTCTCCTCCGCCCACTTTGCGATGCGCTCCTGGGCAGCGTGCAGGACGAGGGTCGCCGAGGTGGGGCCGGCGTCCTTGGAGGAGTCGGAGTAGCCGAGCATGACCTCGAGCCTACGACCGGTCTCGGCAAGACGACGCTGGACCTGGGGGAGCTTGATGACCTCGTTGAGCGTGTCCACGGAGTTCTCGAGGTCCTCCACCTGCTCGAACAGGGGGATGACGTCGAGTACGGGGACGTCCGCCTCGTGCGCGAAAGCTAGGTGCGCGAGCTCGTAGACGTCCGCGACGTTCTGGGCGCTCTTGGTGAACGAGATGATGTAGCGACGGGCGGCCTTTACGCCGTTCTTGCGCTGGATGGATCCGATGGCGCGGAAGGTGTCGAGCACCTCGCGGGTCATGGGCTGCAGCTCTCCCCTCTCGCCCCAGCGGCCGTGCTCGCGAATGTCGGCGAGTGCGCGGGAGTGGACGACGGAGTGCTGACGGAACTCCATCTCGACCATGTGGAAGCCGAAGGTCTGGGCCTGCCAGATCAGGCGTTGGACCGGACCGTAGGCGGTGCGAACCGCGCCCGCGGCGGCAAGGGAACGCTGGACGACCTTGAGGTCCTCGATGTAATCCTCGGCAGAGTTGTACATGAGGTCCGCAGTGCGGTTGACGGTCGCCTTCAGACGCTCGGAAATAACGAGCATGACGGCGCGGTGGGTCTCCTGCGCGGAGATCTCCATGGCGTGAGCGCTGATAACCTCGCTCATCTCGACCTGGTGGCTCCAGAGGTTGAGGAGCTGGTCAGAGGCAGGCGTGGACTCGGTGTCGAGCGTGATGTTGCGGCCGACGGCGTGCGTGGCCTCGGCAAGGGTCTCGAGCATGTGCGTGCGGAACTTCTCAGCCACCTTGCGCGAGACCTTGGCGGTTACGTTAGGGTTGCCGTCGCGGTCGGAGCCGATCCAGCTTCCGGGGTGGAAGAACGCGGGGCAGACGGGCGGCACGGTGCCGGCCTTCTCGCCCAGCTCCCAGTCGTCAAAGCGACGGTAGACCTCGGGAACCATCTCGAACAAGGTGTTGTCGAAGATGTCGAGGATGGTGTCGGCCTCCTCGACGGGCGTCGGCTTCTTATGGGCGATTGGCGAGGTGCGGAACAGCGCATCGATCTCCTGAAGCATGCGGCGCTCGTTCTCGGCAAGAGAGACGCCAGCCAGCAGCGGTCGCTGCTCGAGCAGGGCCGAAATGCGGCGGATCTTGCCCTCGACGGCCTTGCGACGTGCCTCCGTGGGGTGCGCGGTGAAGACGGGGTGGAACTCGAGCCGGTTGAGAAGTGCGATCGCCTTGCCCCTGCCGCACTCGTCGACGAGCTGGCGATACGCGACTGTGATGTCGTTGATCGGGTCGGAGTCCGCATTGGTGGGGACGACCTCCTCGCGCTGGCGCAGCGAGGTTACGCGGTAGTTCTCCTCGCAGATGTTGGCCAGGTGGAAGTACGTGGCAAAGCCCCTCATGAGCAGTGTTGCGCGCTCGACGGGAAGGTCGTCAATGATCTTGACGGCCTCCGAGAAGGCTGCGACCTCCTCGTCGGTCTGGTCATCCTCGTCGAGGTTGGCCATGATGGCATCAGCCAGGAGCGCATCGAAGGTGTCGCAGAGCTCCTCATCGTATTCGCCGATGACCTTGCGGGTCAGACGCAGGAAGAGCGTCATGTTCTCCTTCAGGCCGTCGGGGATGTCGAACTCAGAGAGTGTCGTCTCCGCCGCGGAGCGCTTCATCGCGTTCTCGATTTCTTCTCGCGCAAGCCCCGCCTTATCGTCGGCCTTGCCCTTAACCTCGTCCGTCAGTCGTTCGACCTCAGACACAATGCCTCCTTCGCGCCATGCCCCAGGGCATATCGTTTTCGCAGAGAATTAGCTCTTTTACCATACCTGTGCAAAAACGCCACCACCTCTTCGGCACATGGATGAAACCCAGATTTCACCGGATGCAAACAGAAGCAAGGCATTATTACGCAGCGTCGCAACCACGCGGAGCGACGCTGCCATGAACACTAAAATGCAGAGAAGTGCCTGACCGCCGGCATCCCGCTCGGCGGAAGCCCGACCACAGTCAAACAGTCTGCAGGAGCAGTATGAGAAATCCTCTTGACCAGCTGAACGGCGCGCTCGGAGCCAACGCGCGCCGTCACGCGCCCCTTCACACGCCGAGTCCCGCCGACAACCTGCGCGAGGCTCGCCTGCGCGCGCAGACGGAGGCAGGACGGCAGTCCCCCGGGCAGACCGGAGCGCTTACGCGCCTGGTCAACCACTGGTGGGACCGACTGATCGGCGCCGTCTACTCAGGGTCACTCGCAAACCAGACCGCGCAGTACAGTGCCCACAACACCAAGCGCGACTACCTGTACAACTCGCTGGGCTCCGGCGTCTGGGGCGCCCTCTTCCCCATCCTCACGATCGTCGCGACCCAACTTGTCGGAGCCGAGCGCGCGGGCATGTTCTCCATGGCCTTCGTCATCGCGAACCTCCTGCAGTTCATCGGCAACTACGGCGTCCGCACGTTCCAAGTGTCCGACATCGACGAGATGGACTCCTTCTCGTCCTACTGCATCCAGCGCTTCGCCTCGTGCGCGCTCATGCTCGGCGTGGGCTACCTGTACTGCAGGCTGCGCGGCTATGGCGGAGAAATGCTCGTCATCTGCGCTGGCACGTTCGCATTCCGCATGGTCGACGCCCTCGCCGACGTCTACGAGGGCAGGCTCCAGCAGTTCGACAAGCTCTACCTCGCAGGCGTCTCGCAGATCGTCCGCTCGGCGGCGGTCATCGTGATCTTCTCCTTTGCCTTGCTGGTCACCCACAGCGTGCCCACCGCAAGCGTCGCGATGGCAGTCGCCTCGCTGGCCTCGCTGGCGCTGGTAACCATTCCCCTTACTCTTTTCGAGACGCCCCGTTCGCGCAGCTGGGACCTCACCGAGATCGTCGAGGTGTTCAGGGAGTGCTTCCCCGCGTTTCTGGCCCAATTCCTCTTCGCGCTCATCGAGGCGATGCCCAAGTTCGTGATGGAGGGCAGCCTGGGCTACGACAGCCAGCTCTTCTTCAACGCCATCTACTTCCCCGCGCAGAGCATCCTGATCGTCGTGAGCCTCGCGTACAAGCCCCAGCTCGTGCGCCTCGCGAAGATCTGGGCGGACCCCAACCACCGCAAGCGCTTCGACCTCATAGTCATCGCCGTGGTGCTGGGCACCGCAATCTACACGGCAGCCTCCCTCGTCGTGGCCGCTGTCATCGGCATCCCGCTTACGGGTCTTCTCTACGGCACCAGCTTTGAGCCGTATCGCAACGCCCAATACCTGATGATCGTCGCCGGAGGCCTCTCGGCGGTCATCGACTTCCTCTATCAGATCATCACGGTCCTGCGCCAGCAGCAGAAGGCCACGGGTGCCTACGGCATCGGCTTTGGCTACGTGACGCTCGCCTCGCTGCTGCTGATCAACACGATGGGATTCGATGGGGCCGTCTGGGCCTACGTGACGGTCATGGTCGTCCTGCTGGCGCTGCTGATCGTCCAGTACGTGCGCATCCGCCTCAATCCACCAAGCTTCTAATCGCAGGTAGAAACACGTGCACGACCGCTTGAGGCGCGTCTGGGAAGACTACGGAGGCGTCGTCCTCCTAGCTCCTCAAGTTCGGGAAAAGCACCGGGGACAGCATGGGGACGGCGGGCCGCCACAAAAGAAGGCGGGGCGAGCCATGTGGCCCGCCCCGCCTCAGCCTTGCCTTGCGAGAGCTATGTAAGCTCGTGCTTACGACTCGCTGTTTGCGTTGACGCAGCGCAGACCAGAGTCAGAGTCGCCCTCGATCATGACGTAGAGGTTCTCGTCGGTGGTGTCATCCTCGTTGAAGAAGGCATAGAGCTTCTTGTAGCCGTCGCCGAAGTCGAGTGTGTAGGTGGTGCCACTCTCGTCGTTGGTCTCGACGGACCAGGTGCCGTGGTGCCCCTCGTCACCGATGTACATGTAAACGGTGTTGTCGGCGTCGAACTTCAGATAGGAGTCGCCGATCATGGAATCGGGGGTCTCGGTGACATCGCCGTCGTTCATGATGGCCGTGATGTTCCAGGTGGAGACGATGGGATCAGCGGTCGCAGGCGTCTTCGTGTCGGTCTTGGTGTCGGTCTTGGTCTCGGTCTTGGTGTCCGACTTCGAGTCGCTCTTGCTGTCGTCGTCGCCAATGGAGTCCTCGATCTTGGTGAGGCCGGGGTCAGACGTGCCGTTGCTCGAGTAGGTGTCCTTGGGCCTGCCGAACGCCATGTACAGCAGGATGGCCAGCACGGCGACGATTCCCACGATGATGGCGATCTTCTTGCCGTTGCCCTTCTTGGGCTCGCTGCTCAGGGGAATCTGGCCGGGAGCGGGCACCTGGCCGGGGTTCACCTGACCTGCCGGGGGCACGGGAGCACCGGGGACAGGGGGGACGGGCGCGCCGGGAGCGGGCTGCGGGGTCGGCTGGACGGTCGTCGGCTGGACGGTCGTCGGCTGGACGGTCGTCGGCTGGACGGTCGTCGGCTGAACCTCGGTCGGTTGCTCGGGCGCAGGCGAGAAGGGCTGCGCAACCTCGGTCGCAGGCTGGGCGGCGTCGGACTCTACGGGCGAAACGGGAGCGGGAACCACAACGGGGGCCACCTCGTCGGCAGGCGCCTGCGACGTCTCCGGGGCAGTCTCGCTACCAGTAACGGGGCTGGGTGCAGCGGGAGCGTCTGCGGCGGCAACCGCGTCAACCTTGGTGCCGCAGCTGGGGCAGAACTGGGAATCGTCCGCGATCTGCGCCCCGCACTTCTTGCAATACATGCATCCTCCTATCGTCTTTTTACGGTCGCATCTCCCCCGCAAAACGACAGGAAAGATGGTGTGGGACCGAAGTCCCGGTTTTCTTAGGATACATCGCGAAGTGTTACAGATACGTGCAATCTATTAGACAGATACGTGCAATCTGTTAGCAAGTTTCGCCAATTGAACCAGCATGGACCCCTGAACTGCAGTTTTCTAGCTCATTTTCGAACGCTCAGGCGACCGAGCAAGACGATGTCACCTACAGCTCGACGCGAAGCGCGCAGGCCTCTCGGTCGTAACCGTTCCCTAAGACGGAGGCTACGTAGTCCCGAACCCATTCGGGCGTGCAGATCGATCCCGCGCTCGCCGCAAGGTCGTCGGTGTAGTCCGACAGCAGGTACGTCGTCATGCTCGTCCCACGGCCCCGGTGCGTGACCAGTGGCCGAAGCTCATAGGAGGCAACCCGGCAAGCCCCGTCGGCGTCCTTGTGAAGCACCACCCTGGCAAGTCCGCCCACCTGGCGGTTGCCGTCCTCCTGCGTGCTCACGAAGTTTCCGAGCGAGAAGAAGCAGACCCCCCGTATGCCGCGCGCGGTCTGGAACGTCTCGACGGGCTCAAGCACGTGAGGGTGCGCGCCGATGATGACGTCCGCACCGCAGTCCGCAAAGACCTTCTCCCACCGGCGCTGCTCCTGGGTGGGCTCCGTCTGATACTCGGTGCCCCAGTGCGGAAAGACGACGACCATGTCGGCGTGCTCGCGAGCGTAGGCCATCGTGGAGCGCACGTGCCCCTCCTCCAGCATCGAGACCGATCCCTTTGGGTCGGGAATGCCGTTGAGCGAGTAGGTGTAGTTCAGCAGCGCCACGCTGAAGCCGTCCTTGCGAAAGATGCGCACGCCATCTGGCGCCTGGCCCGAATCTGGGTCAGCCGCCCCGATGACCGCGACGTCGGGATGCCTCTGGCTCCAGAAGCGCAGCTCGGAAGAGAGGGCCGGATAGCCGGAGTCCATGGCGTGGTTGGACGCCTTGAGGATGACGTTGAAGCCCACCCGCGCCTCGGCGTCGCCCACCTCCTGCGGACCGTTGAAGCAGGGGTATCCAGAAAGTGGAGCAACGTCTCCGCCCAGAGGGGTCTCCTGGTTGAGCACCTTGATGTCCTGCCCCACCAGCTGAGGGGCGACGTTGGCGAAGAGATGATCGTAGTTGTAGCTGCCGTCGCTCTGGATGCCCGTGGTGTAGACGCCCTCATGCATCAGCACGTCCCCCACCATGGTCAGGCTGATGTCGACGCCGGGCTCGTCAGCGAGCGAGGCCTCGCAGACCGTGGCGACCTGCTCGCCAGAGGGCGCCTGCACGTCCCGGCTCGGCCGCAGGCCCAGCGCGAATCCCCACGCGACCAGAGCGAGAGCCGCAAGGCAGGCAAGGGTGCCCAGGACCAGCACAACGCGCGGGACCGTTCGACCGGCGCCCTTCTGCTCGTCAAGTCCGTCGGAACCCATCGCGCTCCTCCCCCGCCGTCGCCACATTGCCCACATGATATCCGCGACCTGGCGGAACCTCAATCGACCGTCCGCCCTGCGGCATCGATCGCGGAGGAGCGGGCGCGCAGGAAAAAGCCCCTCGGGACTCGTCGTCTCGAGGGGCTCGGTTGGGCGTCGTCCATTGCCGCAACTCAAATGCAGGCGGCGCGGGCCCGTCTACTGGAGCGTGCTCAGCGCAACCTCCTTGAGCTGCGCGGGCGACACGACGGAAGGCGCGTCGCTCATGAGGTCGGAGCCAGACGTGGTCTTGGGGAACGCCATGACCTCGCGGATGGAGTCCGCGCCGGCCAGCAGCATGCAGACGCGGTCGAGGCCCAGAGCGAAGCCGCCCATGGGAGGCGCACCGAACTCGAGCGCCTCCATGACGAAGCCGAACTGCTCCTTGGCGCTCTCCTCCGAGAAGCCCAGCATCTTGAGGATGGCCATCTGCATCTCGGCGTTGTGGATGCGCATTCCGCCACCGCCGGCCTCGAAGCCGTCCATGACGAAGTCGTAGGTGTAGGAGCCGACCTCGAGCGGATGCTCCATGATCTTCTTAGGATCGGTCTCGGTGGGAAGCGTGAAGGGCTGGTGCTCGGCCTCGTAGCGCTGGGTCTCCTCGTCCCAGTGGAGCAGCGGGAAGTTGACGACCCACAGGAAGTCGTGGCCCTCGCGCTTGACGTCCAGGACGTCTGCCATGTGGCTGCGCATGCCGCCCAGGATCTCGTCGCACTTCAGGCGGGACTCGACCGCGAACAGCACGAGGTCGCCAGGCTCCACGCCCATCTCGGCGCGCAGGCCTTCCATCTCCTCATCCGAGAAGAACTTGACGATCGGGCTGGTGACGCTGCCGTCCTCGCGGAACGCGACGTAGGCGAGGCCCTTGGCGCCGAAGGTCTTGGCGACGTCGCCGAGCTTGTCGATCTTGGAGCGGGCCCAGGTGCCGGCACCCTTGGCGTTGATGGCCTTGATGTACATGTTGGGGTCGGCCGCCGCGCCGGCGAAGAGCTTGAACTGGGACTTCGAGAAGATCGAGGTCACGTCGTGGAGCTCCATGCCGTAGCGGGTGTCGGGCTTGTCGGAGCCATAGGTGTCCATGGCGTCCCAGTACTGCATGCGGCGCAGGGGCGTGGGCATGTCGACGCCCATCTTGCCCAGGGCCTCGTGCAGGACGTCCTCGAGGGCACCCATGACGTCGTCCTGGTCGACAAAGGACATCTCGACGTCGACCTGGGTGAACTCGGGCTGGCGGTCAGCGCGAAGGTCCTCGTCGCGGAAGCACTTGGCGACCTGGTAGTAGCGCTCGACACCGCCGACCATCAGGAGCTGCTTGAGGAGCTGCGGCGACTGGGGCAGCGCGTAGAAGCGGCCTGGCTGCAGACGGGACGGGACGATGAAGTCGCGGGCGCCCTCGGGGGTCGACTTGAACAGCGCCGGCGTCTCGACCTCCATGAACAGGCGGTCATGCAGGGCCTGGCGCAGCGCGAAGGTGAAGTCGGAGCGCAGCTTGAGGTTGTCCATCATCTTGGGGCGACGGATGTCGAGGTAGCGATAGCGAAGACGGATGTCCTCGGAGACCTCGACGTGGTCCTCGATCTGGAACGCAGGCGTCTTGGAGGTGTTCAGGATCTCCATCGACTTGACGTGGACCTCAATCTCGCCGGTCACCATCGACTCGTTGATCTGGTCGTCAGGGCGCGGGCACACGACGCCCCTTACGAGGATCGGCCACTCTGTGCGCATGGTCTCGGCCGCGCGGAATGCCTCCTCCTCGCACACGTCGGGATCGAACTGGAGCTGCGTGAAGCCCGCACGGTCGCGGAGGTCGACGAAGATCAGGCTGCCGTGGTCGCGGCGGCGCCAGACCCAGCCGGTAAGGGTGACCTCGGTGCCGATGTCCCCGCGGCGGAGCTCGCCACAGGTGTGCGTGTGCATGCTAAAAGGCATTTCTTTCCTCTCGTCTTCCGCCCCGTGCCGTGACGGGCGGACTAGCAGATGATTGCGCGCCGCCGTAGACCGCGGAGTCGCGCGGTCTCACATAATAGCAGCCTGAGACCCGTGCGGACGGCTCGGCGCGGTATCCACACGCCGCGGCGCAAGAAGGCGTTTGCGCGGCGCGAAAGCGATGGTGGGTATGTGGGCTTCCCCGTCGGGCCACCCGCCCCGTGCTAGGCTTTTCTCCACATACACGAGAGAGGCATGGGCATGGCTTACAGGGCAGCAATCTTCGATTTGGACGGGACGCTCCTCAACACGCTTGAGGACCTTCACGCGTCGGTCAACCACACCCTCGCCCTGCACGGCATGCCCATCCGCTCCCGGGACGAGATCCGCTCCTTCCTGGGAAACGGCATGCAGGCGCTGATTCACCTCTCGTGCCCCGAAGGGACGGCATCCGAGCTCGAAGACCGCGTCCTCGCCGAGTTCAAGGACTACTATGCCCTTCACGGCGCCGACCACACCGCGCCCTATGACGGCATCGTCGAGCTGCTCGACGTGCTTTCCGGCGAGGGAATACGCCGCGCCGTCGTCTCGAACAAGGGAGACTTCGCCGTACAGGCCCTCGTGGAGAAGTACTTCCCCGGCATCTTCGACGCCGTCGTGGGAGAGCGACAGGACGTTCGTCGCAAGCCCGCCCCCGACACCGTCAACGCGGTCATGCGCGAGCTGGAGCTTGCGCCCAAGGACGTCGTCTACATCGGCGACTCGGAGGTCGACATAGACACCGCACGCAACGCTGGCATCGACTGCCTCTCCGTCTCGTGGGGCTTCCGCAGCAGGCGAGAGCTCACCGCCAGCGGTGCCACCACCATCGTGGACGACATCAACGATCTGGCCGAGGCCCTTCTCCTCTACTAGCCCCCGTCTATGGCCCGACCTACGGGCGCTTCGGCTCCTCTGCCGCGGCCCCCTTGGCCTCCGCATCCTCACCGGTGGTCGCGGCCAGGGACTCCGCGACCTCGCGGTCCTCGTCTTGCCTCGTGAAGCCCTCCGTGAGCATCGGCAGGAGCATGCGGTACGAGTTGTCGGTGGCATTCTCGCGCGGGGAGGCCTTCGCATAGCGCCGCACCGCGGCGGCCGACTTGTTGATGGCCGCGAGCGTGCCCGCACCGGCGACGCAGCCTCCCGGGCAGGCCATGCCCTCCAGCAGGTAACCCGGGTACTTGCCCTTGACCGCATCCTTCATCATCGCGCGGCACTCCCTGAGCCCCTCGGCGCTGGTGACTTTGACCTCCCGGTCAGGGTACTTGCGGTGGACGGCGTTGACCACGGCATTGGCGACGCCACCCGAGACGGCGAAGTTTCGCGCGTCGGCGGAGGCGACCTCGAAGTCGCCCTCGTCGTCTCCCGAGAGCGCCGCGCAGTCGATGCCTTTGGCGGCCATCATGCCCGCAAGCTCCTCGAACGTCAGGACGAAGTCGACCTCGGAGCGGACCGTCTTGCGCATGGCCTCGAGCTTCTTTGCGGAGCAGGGCCCCACAAACACGATCTTGGCGTTGGGATGCTGGGAGCGAATCAGGCGCGCGGTCAGCGTCATGGGCGTGAGTGCCATGCTGATGCACTTGGCATGCTCGGGGAACTCGAGCTTCGCCATGAGCGACCAGGCCGGGCAGCAGGACGTGCCCATGAACGGCAGCTCGTCGGGAACCTCCTCCAGAAAGTCCTCCGCCTCCTGGACGGTGCAGAGGTCCGCCCCGAGGGCGACCTCCTCGACTCCGCTGAAGCCCATGCTCTTGAAGGCCTCGCGCAGCTTGGCCGCATCGACCTTGGCGCCAAACTGTCCGACGAAGGCGGGCGCGACCTCCGCGATGACCTCCTCGCCGCGCGCGATGGCCCAGATGACCTGTGCGATCTGGCTCTTGTCGGCAATTGCGCCGAACGGGCAGTTGATGAGGCACTGGCCGCAGCTGACGCACTTGCTGTAGTCGATTTCGGCGCGGCCGTGCTCGTCGGAGTGGATGGCGCCCATTCCGCATGCCTCGGCACAGGGGCGCTCATGGTGATGGATGGCGTGATAGGGACAGGTCTTGGCGCACAGCCCGCACTTCACGCAGACATCCTGGTCGATGAAGGCCTTCTTGTCCTTGAAGCTGATCGCCTTCTTGGGACAGATCTCGCGACACGGATGCGCAAGGCAGCCTTGGCAGGCATTGGTCACCTCGTAGACGTTGTCCTTACAGGCGTTGCACGCGAACTTGATCACGTTGATGAGCGGAGGCTGGTAGTAGACCTGGTCAGACTCCTCTGCCTCGGCAAAGCCCTCGCTCACGCGGCTGGGTCGGTCGTTGGAGGAAAGAGGGAGGCCCATCGTCAGGCGTATGCGCTCCGCAATGATGGCGCGCTCCAAGAAGACGCTCTCGCGGTACGTGGCCACGTCGCCGGGAAGGATCTTGTAGGGGAGCTCGTCGAACTCCTTGTCGAAGCTCGAGTCGTCTCGGCCGGATCCCGGCCCCATCGAATAGCAGATCTTCGCGACCTCACTGAAGACGTTGCGCCGAATGTCAGTGAGATTGGTATAGACGCCTCGCATTGTGTTGGGCATGAGGTACCCCTCTCCGCGGCACGGCAAGGTGCCGCACGAATGGCCCAACACGAAGGCGCCCCCACGCCAAGACGGTCGGGCCCGCTAACGTTCGATGTGAACCCCTCCATCATGAACCTTTGCACCGAACTCCGCCCGCGAGAACCGAGATTCGAAGCGCTGCGGCCACTCGCTGCGAACCAGCACCTCTGCTCCGGTCACGGGATGCACGAAGCTCTCCTCCAGCGCATGGAGCATGAGCCCATCGCGCGAGCGAGGCCCACGATAGAGCGTGTCGCCCGCAATCGGAAAGCCCATCGATGCCAGGTGCACGCGAATCTGATGGCGGCGCCCGGTCTCGAGACACGCAAGCACCAGGGAGCGTCCGTTCTCCTCGCCCAGCTTTCGCACGCGGGTGACGGCGCGCTTGCCGCCCTCGCTCACGCGCATGCGGCGGGCATCGTGTCGGTCCCTGCCAATGGGCGAGTCAATCACGCGCTCGCCCTTTGGGAAGCCGGCAGCCACGACGGCAAGATAGCGCTTGCCCATGTCATGCCCGGCAACGAGCTCGTCGAAGGCTGGCTGGAACTCCTCGGTGAGCGAGAAGAGCGTGACGCCCGTGGTCTCGACGTCCAGCCTCTGCAATGCCTGCACCCTGGTCGTGATTCCCTCGAAGCGTGCCCAGGCGGCCACCAGGTCGCTCAGCGTCGGCACGCCCGTGCCGTCGCCGTGCACCAGGATGCCTGCGGGCTTGTCCACCGCGCACACGAAGCGGTCGCGGTAGACGATGCGGGGTATGCGCCCGCCACCCCCTCCCAAGCCGTCCACTCGCGAGGCAGACGAGGCCTCGGGCGCCGTCGCAAGCGTCAGGGCCAGCCGATCACCAGCGTCTGCGCAGGCATTCGGCGCAAGCACCTCATCGGAGCGACGCAGCCGCCCCTGCGCGAGGACGCGCGCCGCGCCGGGCTTCGAAAGGCCCACGGAGCGCAGCGCCCGCACGGCCGGGCCCGAAGCGACCACGTCGAAGAAGACCACGCCTCCCTTCGAGCCAACGTATTCGAGCAGATGCCCCATCACTTCTTGCCTCCCCGCGCTGTCAGCCGCTCGCGCTCCTCCTGAATGGTGTGCGGGAGCGGACAGAACAGCTCGACCAGCACGTCGTTGAAATCCTTCACGACGCTCCATACGTGGTCCGAGCGGCGCCAGGCCACGTCGATGTCAATCATGGCACGCCTGCCCAGGCCGATCATCCTCAGCCGGTCACGGCCGTGCTTTTTAATCGAATCCACCGCGAGCTCGAACGGCACGAAGCACGCACCAACCCCCTCGGCCGCCAGGTCGACAAGGGTCTCGGAGTTCTTGGAGTACACGCGGACGGTCGGCTCGACGCCCGAGCTGGCAAACATGCGCCGGGCAAGGTCGCCGGGCTCGTCGTTCTCGCCCAGCATCATGAAGGGAAGCCTGGCGAGGAGCCTCATGTCTCCCGTACGCCCCACGCGCCCGAGAACGCCCTCGACGTCCTCCCCCAAAGCCCGAGCCAACAGGTCTTGGTGGGCGAGCAGGACCACCTGCTCGCGATAGAGGCGGTGCACCTCGAGGTCATGCGCGTCGTGGGGGACGGTGGCCACGACCATGTCGAGCTTCTCCGCGCGCAGCAGCGACACCAGAGCCTCGTTCTCATCCTCATGGAGAAGGACGTTGACCCCGGGATGCGAGGCCCCAAAGCTCGAGATGGCCTGGGGCATGAGCATGTGGCCGCGCGTGCTGGCAACCCCCACGCCCAGAAGGCCGCGCTGGTCGCCCGCAATGTCCAAGAACTCCTGGCGCATGGCACGCTCCTGGGAGCGAAAGCGCTGGGCGTAGCCCAAAAAGACCTGCCCTGCATACGTCAAGGTCAGAGGCACGCGACGGTTGACCAGGCGGACGCCCAGCTCTCGCTCGACGCCGGCGATGTGAGCCGAAAGCGTCTGCTGCGTCACGGCAAGTCTCGCGGCGGCGCGCGTGAAGCTCTTCTCCTCTGCCAGCGCCACAAAGTAGTCCATAGAGGTGAAGTTCATGGCTCCCCCTAACGGTCGGTCTTATGCACAGAGCATTTTACGCATGCATCCAGCACCTCATGCGATTTCATTCCATATGAGAAGCGCCACTATGCATATCCACTAATTACAAACGGATCTTGTTGGATGCATCAAATATAACAGTTGGACGCAGTACAGCAACACCCGTAGATTACTTGTGCGACAGACGTCAGATTGCCAGTTCGCGCACGCGCGGGGCATAGTCCGGAAGACGGGGGTGGAAATCAAAAATGCTCGAGTCCCTTGTGCTCATAGTCTTTGCGGCATTGCTCGTAGCAGGCATAGTTTTGAACACGCCGCTGCTCGCAACGCTCATCGTGGGATTCTTCCTCTTCAGCGGATACGGCCTCTACCGCGGTCACAAGCCGGCCAAGCTCCTCAAGCTCGCGCTTTCGGGCGTCAAGACCATCGGCGGTGTGCTGGTGTTCTTCATCATCATCGGTGCCCTCACCGCATCGTGGCGCGTCGCGGGGACGATTCCAGCCATCACCTGCTGGTCCGCGCAGCTCGTCAGCCCCAAGACGCTGGTAATCATCTCGTTCCTGCTCTGCTCGTTCATGTCCATGGTCACCGGAAGCTCCTATGCCTCGTCCGCGACCATCGGCGTCATCTGCATGACCATCGCGACGGCCATGAAGGCCAACCCCGCCATGGTGGGCGGTGCCATCATCGCCGGGGCCTTCGTGGGAGACCGCTGCTCCCCGCTCTCGTCGGCAGCCGCACTCGTCGCAACGCTCACGCGCACGCAGCTCTTCGACAACGTCAAGCGCATGGTTCGCACGGGCATCGTACCGTTCGTCACCGCGTGCATCATCTACATCGCGCTGGGCCCCGTCGCGGCCGGCTCGGGGATGATCCCTTCGTTCCAGGAGAGCTTCGCGAGCTCGTTTGACCTCTCACCCATCGTCATCGTTCCGATTGTGCTGATTCTTGTGCTCTCCATCGCTCGCGTGGACGTCAAGAAGACCATGCTGGTCAGCCTGGCTTCTGCCCTCCTGATCTGCATCTTCGTCCAGCATGTTCCCCTGGAGCGCATTCCCGGCTACCTCGTGATGGGCTACGCGTCCGACAACGCCGCCATCGCTCGCATGGTCAACGGCGGAGGAATCATCTCGATGGCCGACATCATCGCCATCGTCGGGGTCGCCTCGACCTACTCGGGGCTGTTCTCCGGAACGGGCCTGCTGCTCGGCCTGCACGACTACGTCAACAAGATCGCACGCCACTCGACGCCGTTCATCAGCGTTCTTCTTACCAGCATTGCGACCTGCACCATCGCCTGCGACCAGGTGGTCGCCCTCATGCTCACCGCGCAGCTCTGCGACGAGTGCGAGCACGGTGGGAGCGCCCTTGCGCTCGACCTCGAGAACAGCGCCGCGATCATCCCCTCCGTCGTGCCCTGGTCGACGTCGTGCATCGGCATCATCGCCTTCGTGGGCATGCCCATCGAGAGCGTCCTGTTTGCCTACCTCAGCGTGCTCATCCCCCTGTGGACGCTGGTCATTTCCATCTACCAGCACCGTCATCCCAGCTTTGCGGACGGCCGGTCCGCCAGGATCTTGGGACTCGACGAGCGAGACGACGCCCGCCGCTTCACGCCGGCAGACAAGACGCCCCCCGAGCGACTGGTGGCATAGCGCCAGGGCGCCACATGACAAGACCCCTGACTGCGGCCCGAAGCACCCCCTTGCGCTTCGGGCCGCTCCCTTTTTAAAGACGCTCCGGGCGCGACGCGACCAAGAAGGCGCCCCAGCGAAGGCCCCCTCCAAAGAGAGCTCGCCCCTCACCCGCGACCAGGCGCGCCGAAGCGCGGAACCCAGGCGTCGCAGAATGAGGGGCGAGCGAGAAGTGCGTGTACCTCTCTTTTGCGCTAGGGCAAAGCGCTAGGCCAGGCGCGCCCTGACCTCAGAGACAAGGTCGGCCATCGGGACGCTCACCTGCTCGTGCGACTCCATGTCGCGCAGGGTCGCCGTTCCGGCCGCGATCTCGTCGGAGCCCAGCACCACGCACAGGCGGGCGTTGTGCTTGTCTGCCTGCTTGAACTGGCTCTTGAGCGAGCGTCCCTGGTAGTCGGCCTCGGTTCGGATGCCAGCTCCGCGCAGCGCGAGCGTCGCCGTGAATGCCGCGTCGCGCTCGTTGGCAGAGGTGCAGGCGACATAGACGCAGTCGGGCTCGGAGCCCTCGATGTCGACGCCCAGCGACTGCAGGGCGAGGGCCATGCGCTCGAAGCCCACCGCGAATCCGATGCCCGGCGTGGGCTTGCCGCCCTCGAGCTCCATCAGGCCGTCGTAGCGGCCGCCGCCACCGATGGCGCCGACGCCGGCACCGATGCAATCGACCTCGAAGACGGTGCGGGTGTAGTAGTCAAGGCCGCGAACGAGCGTGGGATCCTCGATGTAGCTCACGCCAGCCTCGTCCAGGTACTGCTTGACCTTCTTGTAGTGAGCATCGCACTCCTCGCACAGGTTGTCCTTGGCAAGCGGCGCATCTGCCATGACCTCGCGACAGTGGTCGTTCTTGCAGTCGAAGCTGCGCAGCGGGTTGATCTCGGCGCGCTCCAGGCAGTCCTCGCACATCTGGTCCTTGTGGTCCAGAATGAAGCTGCGGACGGCCTCGCGATACGCGGGGCGGCATGCGGCGTCGCCCATCGAGTTGATGCGGAGGGACAGCTTGTCGGCCGGGAAGCCCATACGCTTGTAGAACTCCATCAGCATGATGATGCACTCGGCGTCCGCCGCAGGGTCGGGTGCGCCCAGCCACTCGACGCCGACCTGGTGGAACTGGCGCAGGCGACCCTTCTGGGGACGCTCGCCGCGGAACATGGCCTCTCCGTACCACAGCTTGACGGGAGCGCCGCCCTGCGGGACGAAGTTGTTCTCGACGGCCGCGCGCACGACACCCGCGGTCCCCTCAGGACGCATGGCCATGCGCTGCCTCGCCTTGAGGCCGCTTTCGCTGCCCGACTCGAGGAGGCGATCCATCAGCGCACCGGAGAACACGCGGAACATCTCCTTGCGGACGACGTCGGTCGACTCGCCGATGCCGTGGACGAAGGTGTCCACCTGCTCGATCGCCGGCGTCTCGATCATGTCGAAGCCGTACGCGCCGAACAGCTCGCGCGCGATGTCCTGCATATGCTGCCAGGCGCGCATGTAGCCGCCGAACAGGTCCTCGGTACCCTGGATCTTCTGTGCCATCAGAGGCCTCCTTCTCGCGCCTTCAGCGCGCATCGCGACCGCGGCCACAAACGACGCACGGCGCGCGCCGCCTTCCACGGTCCATCGGGGCAGAAGTATACGCCCACCTTCCCCGCCCTAAGTGCCGGGCGAGAAGGACGTTGGCGCTTAGTTCGATATCTCCATCCCCAGGAAGCGCTCCGCGTTGTGCCAGAGCATCTTGTCGAGGTCTTCCCGGGAGAAGCCGAGCGAGCGGAAGCGCGAGAGCTCCGAGCCCGGAGTCCACATGGGGAAGTCGGACCCGAACAGGATGCGGTCAGGGCCGTACGCCTCGCAGAGCTCGCGGGTGCGGCGCGGCCCCAGCCAATGCTGGGAGCTCGACATGTCCAGGAAGCAGTTCTCGTTCTCCAGGAACTCGAGGGCGTAGTCGAACACCGACCAACCGCCGAAGTGCGCCGCGTCAACCCTGAGCCTCGGGAAGGCATGGAGCACCGTTACCAGGCGATGCGGGTGCGAGTAGTCGTAGCGGTAGTCGCCGCAGTGGATGAGGACGGGAAGGTCCTTCTGCTCCGCTATCTCGTAGATGTGCATGAGCCTCGGGTCATCCATGTTGACGCACTGCGTGTCCGGGTGGAGCTTGATGCCCTTGAGTCCCATCGCACAGGCGCGCTCGACCTCGGCCAGCGGGTCTGGATAGTCCTGGTGGAGCGTCATGAAACCCGTGAGGGAGTCGTTCTCGCGACAGGTCGCGGCAATGAAGTCGTTGATGGACTCCACGTTCGAGGCCTTGGTCGCGACGGAGTGGATGACGCTGTGGGTAACGCCCGCATCGCGCTCCTCCTCGAGCATGCGCGCGACCGATCCATCCGGCAGCCCCATCTCAAGGCCATAGAATCGACCGATGCTGGAGACCGCTCGCTCGGCAATCTTATCGGGATAGACGTGCACGTGGACATCCACTATGGGCATGGAAGCTCCTTACGCTGGGCAACTCCAAACATGGTAGACGGCTTTTCCTCACTCGAACAGGGTGGACACACACTCGTAAGGCTTCTGGGCGCGAACGCGATGCTGCGGCGGGACGCGTGATACTTCATACTTGCGACTGACAGCCATGCCCTAGGAGCAAACGAACGGAAGCACATGAAGACGAACCGATACCTC
Organism: Parafannyhessea umbonata; assembly: GCF_900111255.1. Classification (GTDB taxonomy): domain Bacteria; phylum Actinomycetota; class Coriobacteriia; order Coriobacteriales; family Atopobiaceae; genus Olsenella_J; species Olsenella_J umbonata_A. The sequence continues at coordinate 132,560 of NZ_FOGP01000001.1, read as the reverse complement.
ATAGAGACAAGCGTAGCCTGCCTACTGTGGAGCGGGTCGATCATCGCCTGCAAGATCAGCTACGGGTCCATAGGACCGTTCACGCTGGGACTCATGCGCTTCTCGCTCGCAGCAGTCATCATGCTTGCCATGCTCGCCGTCACGCGTGACCATGACCGGCCCCGCGGCCGCGACATGGCCATCTGCGCCGCAACTGGGATCGTGGGCACGACGCTCTACTTCGCGGGCGAGAACTACGGGGCGCTGCTGCTCCCGGCATCCACCAGCTCGCTCATCATCGGAGCCTTCCCGGCCATTACGCTCGCGCTCGAGAGCGCATGGGACCGGACGCGTCCCGACGGCCTCAAGGCCGCAGGCATCGCGCTGGCCTTCGTGGGCGTCGCCGTGCTCGCCTACGGCGAGAGCTCGTCGGGCGGCAGCGACGTCGTGCTGGGAGGCCTTGCGCTTCTGGGCGGCGGACTCTGCTGGGCCGTGTACAACCTCATGATGAGACCGCTTCTGGGCAAGTACTCGACCACCTCCATCACGGCATGGCAGACGCTCTTCGGCGCCCTGGGCTTCGTGCCCCTCGTGCTCCTCACCGAGGGCCTGCCGACGGCCACACCCGCACCGGAGGCGCTGCTGTCGCTTGCTTACCTGGTCCTTGGCTGCACGGTGGCGGGATTCATCCTGTACAACCACAGCCTCAAGGGACTCCCCGCCTCGACCGCGGCGTCCTTCGCGAACCTCATCCCCGTGTTCGGACTCATCCTATCCGCGCTGATCCTGGGCGAGGCCATCACGGTCCCGCAGCATCTGGGAGGCTCCCTCGTCGTCGCGGGCATCTTCCTCTCGGCGCGCAGCTAGGAAGCCGTGGCGAGGACCAGCCTCCTTTGGCAATCCCTTCTCAAAAACAAGAGGCGAGCGATGCGCCCCCGCGCACCGCTCGCCCCAGCGTGCAAGTGAAACGCTGTCCCGTAACAGCCTTGTCCGTCTGACTTACTCGACGTCGATCTTGTGGACCCAGCCGAACTTGTCCTCGATCTTGCCGGACTGGATGCCCGTCAGGGTCTCGCGAAGCTTCTTCATGACGGGGCCGACGTGCTCCATGCCGTAGACGATCTTCTTGCCGTCGCAGTCAACCTCGCCGACGGGGCTGATGACGGCAGCGGTGCCGCACATGCCGCACTCGGTGAACTGGTCGATCTCGTCGAAGCGGACGGGACGCTGCGTGACCTTGAGGCCGAGGTACTTCTCGGCGACGTCGACGAGCGAGCGACGCGTGATGGAGGGCAGGATGGAGTCGGTGTGAGACTGCGGGACGACCAGGTTGCCGTCCTTGTCGACGAACAGGAAGTTGGCGCCGCCGGACTCCTCGACATAGGTGCGGGTCTCGGGGTCGAGGAACATGTTGTCGGCATAGCCCTGGGCGTGCGCCTCGACGGAAGGCAGCAGGGACATGGCGTAGTTCAGGCCGGCCTTGATGTTGCCAGTACCGTGAGGAGCCGCGCGGTCGTACTTGGAGACCTGCAGCTTGACGGGCTTGACACCGCCCTTGTAGTACGCGCCGACCGGCGTGACGAGGATGCGGAACTGGTACTCGTCAGCGGGCTTGACGCCGATGACGTTGCCGGTTGCGATCATGAGCGGGCGGATGTAGAGCGTGGCGCCGCTACCGAAGGGCGGGACCCACGCGACATTGGCCTTGACGACCTTCTCGACGGCCTCGACGAACTGCTCCTCGGGGAAGGGGGGCATGACGATGCGACGTGCGGAGTCGGCCATGCGCTTGGCGTTCTGGTCGGGACGGAAGCAGACGATGTCGCCGTCCTCGGTGGTATAGGCCTTGAGGCCCTCGAAGACCTCCTGGCAGTAGTGGAAAATGCCAGCGCACTCGGAAAGCCTAATGCTGTGGTCGGTGGTTAGAGTGCCCTCATCCCAGGCGCCATCCTTGTAATTGGATACGTAGCTGTAGTCGGTCGGCTGATAGGCGAAGGAAAGTGCACCCCAGTCGATATCCTTCTTCTCCATTTACTACTCCTTAGACGGTCTAACCAATACAAACGCACAGCGCTGACGCAGCGCACTGACTGCGTTGTACGCGAGTGTACTACTCACGGAAAAAAGCTCCACCACGCGAGACACGGTCGAAACATCAGCTACCCAAGCACGCCACACACGTCTCTCGACGAGCGCGAATCAGGCCTCGAGCGAGCTCCCCGGCCCTAGTTGAGGTCCGAGCTGACCTCGTAGGGAAGGCGCTCGACCAAAAAGCCGTGCTCCTTGAGGGCCGCCGCGACCTCGTCCAGAATCTCCTCCGAGGCGGCCGTCACATGGTGGAAGTGGTAGCCCGACGTGATGCGCGAGAGCGGAGTCGACTTGCTCGTCGCGATGTCGGCCAGGTAGCGGGCGACGTCGCGGCGGCTCGAAACGTTGAGCGGAACGCTGATCACACCGTAGGTGCGATGGTTGACCACGACGTCCTCGACGGTTCCGCCCAGGTCGACGATCAGGTCGAGCTCCTCCTGCACCTGGTCCTCGCGATGGCGGACCTTGAACGCGCGGCGCGGCACGTCGCGCCTGGACAGGACGTAGCCGCGATGCGTCGAGTCGATCTCGACGCCCTCGCGACGAATAAGGGCGATGTCCTGAACGATGACCTGCCTGCTCACGCCAAGCTCCTGGGCAAGGTCGCCACCAGACAGGGCACCGTCCGCGGCGCCAAGAAGGGCCACGATCTTCTCCCTACGCTCTTCCCCCGTCATGCAGCCCTCCCCTCCTCGCTAGCGTCCGCACGCCGCGGCGCCGGGCTCGTCGACCGTAAGGTGCTTGAGAGACAGATCCAGGATCGGGGCGGAGTGCGTGAGCGCGCCGGACGAGACGATGTCCACGCCAAGGTCGACCAGGGTGGCCGCCTTGGCCTCGTCGACGTTGCCCGAGACCTCGACCTCGGCCGCACCGTCGATGACGCCCATCGCCTCGCGCATCGTAGGCAGGTCCATGTTGTCGAGCATGATGATGTCGGCGCCAGCGGACACGGCCTCGCGCACCTGGTCGAGGGTCTCGACCTCGACCTCGACTTTTCGCACGAAGGACGCGTAGGAGCGAGCCGCCTCTATGGCAGGCGCGATGCCACCGGCCGCGTCGATGTGGTTGTCCTTCAGCATCACGCCGTCGGACAGGTTGTAGCGATGGTTGCTCGCGCCGCCCACGCGGACGGCCTCCTTCTCGAACACGCGCATGTTGGGCGTGGTCTTGCGCGTGTCAACCAGGCGGGTCTTGGTGCCCTCGAACAGGCGCGACACGCGACGCGCCATCGTCGCGATGCCACTCATGCGCTGCAGGTAGTTTAGTGCGACACGCTCGCCGGAAAGCAGCGCGCGCACGCGGGCGCGAACGACCCCCAGCTCTTGGCCGGAGGTGACGTCGTCGCCCTCGGCCACCGCGAACTCGCAGCTCGCCTCGGAGTCAAGCAGCTCGAAGGTGCGGGCAAACACGTCCAGGCCGCAGATGACGCCGTCCTGCTTGGCGATCAGGTGAACGTGGCCGCGAGCCTCCTCGCCAACGACCGCGGCGGTCGAGACGTCCTCACTCGTGATGTCCTCCTGGAGCGCCGAAAGAATCAGCGGCTCGGCCTGAAGCTTGAGCGTTACCGAATTCATGCGTGTCTCCCCCTGACGATGTCGCGGGCCGCCTCGCGCGAGAAGACAAGGCTCTCGAGCAGCGAGTTGCTGGCCAGTCGATTCTTGCCGTGCACGCCGTTGCAGCTGGTCTCGCCCGCGGCGTAGAGGTGGTCCATGGTGGTCTTGGAGTGCTGGTCGACGTGGATGCCGCCCATAAGGTAGTGCTGGGCGGGCACAACGGGAATGGGCTCCCTGGTGATGTCGTAGCCCTCCTGCAGGCAATGCTGCCAGATGTTGTGGAAGTGAGTGAGGATCTCCCCGCGCGAGACGTTTTCGAACGAGAGGCGCACGTAGTCGGAGCCCTCCTCTGCCATCTTCTTGTGGATGGCGTTTGAGACGACGTCACGCGGCAGAAGCTCGTCCACGAAGCGCTTGCCCTGGGCGTCGATCAGGATGGCGCCCTCCCCGCGACACGACTCCGAGATCAGGAACGCGCGACCGGGCTTCTTGGTGTAGAGCGACGTGGGATGAATCTGCACGTAGTCCATGTGCTCGAGCTCGACCCCGTGCCCCTCGGCGATGCGGCAGCCGTCACCGGTCAGGCAGGGGAAGTTTGTCGAGCGGTCGTACAGGCCTCCCACGCCTCCGCATGCCAGAATCGTGTCATGGCAAAGGAGAAGTTCGTGCTCTCCCCCTGGCAGCTCAACCTCTATGCCCTGGCAGGACCCGTCCTTCTCCACGAGGTCAACCATGGTCGTGTGCTCGCAGATGGTAACGTTTCTGAGCTCCTGCACACGCTCGAGCAGGGTCGTGGTGATCTCCTTGCCGGTGATGTCTGCGTTGTGCAGGATGCGCGGACGGCTGTGCGCACCCTCGCGCGTGTAGTCAAAGTCGTCGCCGGAGGCATTCAAGTCGAACTGAACGCCCAGACGAACGAGGTCGTTGATGATGCCGCGCGACTCCCAGATCATCTTGTCGACGCTCTCGACGCGGCACTCGTCATGACCGGCACGCATCGTGTCGTCGAACCAGTAGTCGTAGTCGTCATGGTCGCGCATGACGCAGATACCGCCCTGGGCCAGCATCGAGTCGCAGCTCTCGACGTCCTCCTTGCAGATCAGGGTGACCTTGAGTGCACGCGGCAGGTTGATTGCCGCATACAGCCCCGCCACGCCGCAGCCGACGATGACGACGTCGCTGGTCAGCTGGGATAGCTCGCGCTGCCCCTCGCGGCACTCCTCTTGCTTCCCCATCTACCTCGCCGCCAATTCGAGCATGCGCTCAAGAGGCGCGTTGGCGCGGTCGGGATCCTCGGGCAGCTCCATCTGGCCCGTGCCCCTCTCGAGACATTCCAGCAGCTTTTGGGCCGTGACCATCGCCATGTTGGGGCAAACGGGCCTCGTCGCGGGGAAGTGGATGGTCTTGCCCTGGCCCTGGGTCAGGCGCTCGATCTCGGCCGCCACCCCCACGACCGTCAGAACGATGAACTCCTTCTTGTCGCTCGCCGCGATGTGCTCGATGATCTGCTTGGTCGAGCCGATGTAGTCGGCCTCCCACAGCACGTCCTGCGGGCATTCGGGATGCGCCAGGACCTCGGCCTCGGGATGCTCGGCCTCGAGGGCCTCGACCTCTGCCGGCGCGATGCGGTTGTGCGTGGGGCAGTAGCCGCGGTTCAGGATGACGTTCTTCTGGGGCACCTGCTCGGCCACGTAGCGACCGAGGTTCATGTCGGGAATGAACAGGATGTTGTGCTGCGGAAGCTCGCTCACGACCTTGATGGCGTTGGAGGAAGTCACGCAGACGTCTGCCCAACGCTTGATCTCGGCCGTGGTGTTGACGTAGGCGACCACGGCGAGGTCGTCGTACCGCTCCCTTACGCGGTCAACGTCAGCCTTCTGCACCATGTGCGCCATAGGGCAGTCCGCCGCAGGCTCGGGCATGAGGACCGTGCGACCCGGGTTGAGCAGCTTCACGCTCTCCGCCATGAACGACACGCCGCAGAGCACGATGGTGCGGCTCTCCAGCGTCTTCGCAAGACGCGCAAGATAGAACGAGTCGCCGACGTAATCCGCAAGTGCCTGGGTCTCCGCGGGCACGTAGTAGTGGGCAAGCACGACGGCATCCTTTTCGCGCTTTAGTTCGGCGATGCGTCTGGCGATCTCGGCCATTTCCATAGGTGGGTCTCTCCCCTTCCTCGGGCGCGACGGCGCCGCGCCTACGATTCCTGGGAGACAGTATGCGCTCTGTCTTAACATCTGACAAGACAGTTCTGCGTTTGGCTTCCTTGGGGTTTCAAACTACATTGTCCGACTCCGGATGCGCATGCTTCGCTGTACATTTGTGTGACCCGACAGATTGGAAGAGACCATGCGCATGTTCCGCAACGACTACTCAGAGGGCGCCGCCCCACAGATCCTCAAGGCCCTGATTGACACCAACGAGGAGCAGTGCGTGGGCTACACCGAGGGCGACCCCCACTGCGAGCACGCTCGCGAGCTCATTCGCGAGGCCTGCCAGCAGCCCGATGCGATGGTCGAGTTCTGTCTGGGAGGCACGAGCGCAAACGTGATCGGGGTGACCGGCATGCTGCGCGACTGGGAGGGCGTCATCTGCACCAAGGACGGCCACATCAACGTCCACGAGACCGGTGCCATCGCGGCGACGGGCCGCACCGTGCTCCCCACCCAGGACACTGACGGCTTCCTTTCTCCCGAGGAGGCCGAGAAGGTCTTCCGGTTCCAGACTTCAACCGGGCGCCACATGACGCTCCCCAAGGTCGTGTACATCACCGACACGACCGAAATCGGCGGCGTCTGGACGCGTGACAGGTTCGACGCCATCGTCGACTGGGCCCACGGCCACGGCCTCAAGGTGTTCCTGGACGGCGCCCGCCTTGCGTCCGCGCTCACGAGTCCCGCAAACGACCTCACGCTTCCCTACATCGCCTCGCGCGTCGAGGCATTCTACCTGGGGGGAACCAAGAACGGCATGCTCTTTGGCGAGGCCATGGTGATCATGGACGACGAGCTGCGCGAGTCCTTCCCCTTCCTCCAGAAGGAGCGTGGCGGCCTGATGGCCAAGGGACGCCTTCTGGGCGTTCAGTTCGAGGCGGCCTTCACGCCCGATGCCCAGACCGGCGAGGCGCCGTACTGGACGCTGGCGAGAGGCGCCAACGACTGCGCCCTCGCACTGCGAGACGGACTCGTCGCCCTGGGGTTCGAGCCCTACGGGCGCTCCGACTCCAACCAGCAGTTCTTCACCGTCACACCCGAGCAGCAGGAGGCGTTCGAGAGTGCGTCCGGCTGCGAGACCTTCTACGCGCTCGACGACGGGCGCAAGGTCATCCGCTTCGTGTGCAGCTGGGCGACGGGACGAGCCGACGTGGACGAGCTGCTGGCACTCGCGAAGACACTTTCCTAGGGACGAGGCTCGCCCCGTCCCGCAAGCACGCCGTCAAGAAGTGCCGACGCGTCGGGCTCCATCACATCCAGCTCGAACGGGGATGGCGCCGCCACGGCAAGAACGCGGTCGCCCAAGTCGCGCTGCTCCAGATGCCACCCCTCAAGCACCTCGGGAGAGGCGCTTGGGTCGGTCGCGAATCCCGTGCCCGCCGCCTTGAGGATGGCCTCCCGCCGCGTCCAGGCGCGCGCCCACGCACGCAGCCCCTCGCGCGTCGACGCGCCTCCGATCAGCCGTAGCTCCTCGGCGTCGAAGTACCTGCGAGCCACCAGCCCCTCGATGCCGTCGCGATAGCGTGAGGGAACCTCCTCCAGGTCGACGCCCACGGGCTCGTCCGAGACAGCCATAGCCGCCCACCCGCAGTCATTGGTCAGGTTGAACTCGGGGCCGCCCTCCAGATAGGGCTTGCCATGCGCGCCCCTGCGAAGCCGGTCCTCGTCACGCACGCCCAGAAGGGCGCGAAGCAACAAGCCAGATGCGAGGGCCTCGAGCCTGCTGTGACGCGTGCCAAAAAGGGAGCGCGTCGCGTGGCGCGAGGGGATGACGTCACGGCACTCGTCGGCCCTTCCCTCCAGAAGGCGGCCGTCGAGCATGTAGACCACGACCTTCTCCACCACGCCCCCTCACCAAGCGAAATCGTCCAAGGCCATTGTATGGGATGGACGGCCAACGGTTCGCGAGGGCGCCTAAGCGCTCTTCATCACGACGTAGCGCACGACACCGGCAGCCCTGTCGCAGGCGTCAAGCACGCCCTCCATGCGGTCGAACACGCGCAGCCAGGTGACGGAAGTGCGGCCGTTCTCCTCGTCGCGGAACAGGCGCCTCACGGCGGTCGCGTAGACGGCATCGCCCTCGTCCTCGATTGTCGAGATGTCATGGGCCAGCTCCATCACCGTTAGGTCCTTCTTGTAGTTGGGCAGCGCGTATACCATCTGATGCACCTTCTCTACGCAGCGCGTGGTGAGCCCCGCAAGCTGGAGTGCCTCGTCGCGCATGTCCTGGATGTTGAAGAGGTCTAAGCGCAGCACGACGCCGTTCATGTCGTCCACGATGTCGTCCAGCTTGAGGGTGAGCTCCGATATGTCCTCGCGCTCGATGGGCGTGATGAACGAGGCGTAGAGCTCCTTCATGATGCGCTTCACCTTGTGGTCGCACTCGCTCTCGTACACCTTCATCTGGGGGATGCGCGCGAACGTCTCGGGATAGTCGTGGATGATGCGCTCGTACTCGTTCGAAGCCTCGACGATGTGGTCGGCAAACTCTTTGAGCAGGGTATAGAAGATGTCCTCTTTCTTGATTCGTGCCATACTTGACCTCCGATGGAAGACGGGACGTCGGGGAAACTAGAAGACGAGAAGGAAGAGCTTCGCCAGCGCGAAGCCGATGACTCCACAGCCGGGGAACGTGAACAGCCAGGTATAGACCATCTCCTTGGCAACGCCCCAGTTGACCGAGCGCACGTTCTTCGCGGCACCCGCACCCATGATGGCTGCGGTCTTGGCGTGGGTCGTCGAGACGGGAAGGCCCGTGAGCGTCGCGACAAGAAGCGATATCGTCGCGCTGACGGAGGCCGAGAACCCCTGGTACTTCTCGAGCTGCACCATCTCGGTTCCGACCTTCTTGATGATGCGCTTGCCGCCCACGCCTGTTCCGATGGCCATGGTGGCCGCGCACAGAATCTCGATCCACAGGGGGAAGCCACCCATTTCGGCGACGCTCATGTCTGCGGAGAGGGCGATTGCAAGCATGGCCGTCGACATGAACTTCTGGCCATCCTGGGCGCCGTGCATGAGCGCGACGAAGGCCGAGCCTACCACCTGGAGCTTGCCGAACGCCTCGTCCGCCGCGAGGCGGTTCGCGTTCTTGCATGCGACCTGGATGATCCGGGCAAAAAGCCAGCCGGCGCCAAAGCCCATCAGGGTCGAGAGCACCAGACCGTAGACGACCTTCATCCACTCGCCCATGTTCACGCCCTCAAGCCCACCATGGACGGCGAGCGCGGCGCCGGTCAGGCCGGCAATCAGGGCGTGGCTCTCACTGGTGGGAATGCCGAAGGCCCAGGCGCCCAGGCCCCAGACGACGATGCCTACCGTGGCAGCGGCGAGGGCGATCATCGCGGCATGCGAGTCGCCTCCAAAGTCGACCATGCCGCTCATGGTGTCGGCCACCGCGGTCGAGATCGCGGTCATGGCCACGAGACCGATGAAGTTCATGGCAACGCTCATGGCGATGGCAGCATTAACACTAATGGACCTTGTGCCCACGGACTCGGCAATGGCATTGGCGGCGTCCGTGGCTCCGTTGACGAAGATGGTCCCCAGGACGAGGACGATGACAACCGTCAGAAACGGGTTCACTGAGAGCATCTGCAGAAATCCTGCAAGGGTGATCAAGGCTCCCCCCTTCGGAATGTGCGCGAAAACGTACACATCACTCTTGTACCCGTCGCGCGGCAAGACAAAAGCACTATTTCGCTCTGCGCTCGGCTCTAGGGACAAACAAACGCCATCTCCTTGCGACGCATCCCTCGAAGAGGCGCTCTCTGTAGATAAGAAACGGGGAGAAGGACCTGTGTCCTTCTCCCCGACCTTGTGCCGGTGCAACGAGTCCGCGTCAGTCAGACGAACGCGATTCGCCAAAGATGGCGGACCTCCGACGGAAGGTGCTAGTGCCCCTTGATGGAGTTGAGGAACTCCTTGGCTCGATTGGATTGGGGGTTGTCGAAGAACTCGTCTGGGTCTCCCTGCTCGATGATGGTGCCGTCCGCCATGAAGACCACGCGGTTGGCGACGCTGCGGGCAAACCTCATCTCATGCGTGACGACGACCATGGTCATGCCCTCCTGCGCGAGCTCGACCATGACATCCAGGACCTCGTTGATCATCTCGGGATCGAGGGCCGAGGTCGGCTCGTCGAAGAGCATCGCCTTGGGGTGCATGGCGAGCGAGCGGGCGATGGCCACACGCTGCTGCTGGCCACCGGAGAGCTGGGCGGGGACCTTGTTGGCCTGCTCGGCGACACCCACGCGACGCAGGAGCTCCATGGCCTCCGCCTCGGCCTGGGCCTTAGGGGTGTGAAGGACCTCGATGGGGCCCATGGTCACGTTCTGCAGGATGGTCTTGTGCGCAAAGAGGTTGAACGACTGGAACACCATGCCGACCTCGGAGCGCAGCTTGGCAAGCTCCTTGCCCTCCTCGGGCAGGAGCTCGCCGTCGATACGGATGGAGCCCGAGTCGATGGTCTCGAGCCTGTTGATGGTGCGGCAGAGCGTCGACTTTCCCGAACCCGAGGGGCCGATGAGGACGACGACCTCGCCCTTCTGGACGGACAGGTTGATGTCCTTAAGGACGTGAAGCTTGCCAAAGTGCTTCTCTACGTGAGAGAGCTCGATGATCGGGCGCATGCCCTGGGCCTCGTTAGACATGTCTCTCCATTCTGGGGCCCTAGATGGGCTCTTCCTCGGTACGTGCGATAACCTTGGCGCCCGAACGACGGGCGACGGCAACAGAAGCCTGGTTGATCGCGTAGTTGATTAGGATGTAGATGATGGCGACCACGAAGTAGGTGGAGACCAAAGCATCGTAGTTGGTGATGAGGACGCGCGCGTTCTGCAGCATGTCGGGGAAGCTCACGACGTAGGCGACCGTGGTGTCCTTCACGACAACCACCAGCTGCGAGATGAGCGAGGGAATGACGAAGCGGATGGCCTGCGGCAGGATGATCTTGCGCATGACCTTGCCCTCGCTCATGCCCAGCGAGAGCGCCGCCTCGCGCTGGCCCTTGGGAACCGCGTTGACGCCCGCGCGAAAGACCTCGGCAAGGACGCCGGAGGCCGTCAGCGAGATGGGCAGCGCGAGCATCCAGAACGCAGGCATCTTGATGCCGTAGCTCGGGATGACGAGGAAGAAGAAGTAGATCAGAAGAAGGCTCGGGATGCCGCGGAAGAAGTTGACGACCACGCGGAAAATGGCCGACCCGACCTTGTTCCTGCTGATGCGCCCCAGCATGAACAGCACGCCCAGCACCAGCGAGATGGCTCCCGCAGTGAGCGCAACCTGGAACGTGCCCAGAAGGCCCTGTCCGAGGTAGCGCCAGGTCGATACCTTGGTGAAGAACGACCAGTACTTCGGCGAAAGCTGACCCGTGACGTAGAAGCGCCACGCAATGAATACGAAGAGCGCGGCGACGGCGATGGATGCCACGATGGTTCCCACGAGGATGCGACGTCTGGTCTTGGGACCCGGCTCCTCGTAGAGCGCGTCGCGCATGGAGATGACGTTTGCGCTCATCGCAGAATCCTCACTCTCTTGTCAATCTGGTTGCCGACGATGCCGATGGCAAACGCGGTGCCCGCGTAGCCGATGGCGGAAATGAAGAACGCCAGGATGCCACCGACGGAGCGCGTATTGATGTACGAGACCAACCCGGTGAGCTCGGGAGGATCAAGGGGAACCTGCGAGCCCAAAGCCGTGGTGAGCATGACGGCAATCAGAAGGTTGGTCATGGGAAGGACCGCAGAGCGCAGTGCCTGCGGGATGACGACCTGCCTGAGGATCTGCCCGAACGAGAGGCCGAGCGAACGAGCGGCCTCGACCTGTCCCACGCCGATGGTGTTGATGCCCGACATGAAGTTCTCGGAGCCAAAGGCCGACGCAACGAGTGTCGTGGTGAGAATGACGCAGACGCCATAGTCTAGAACGACCTTAAGGTGCGGAAGCGCATACACGCAGATGATCAGAAGAGAGACGCCGGGGATGTTTCTGAAGATCTGGACGTAGAGGTCGCCCAACTTACGCAGCGGCTTGATTGGCGAGACGCGTGCGACGGTTACCAGCAGGGCGAGCAGCATGGCGCCCGCGAACGCGATGGCGGTCATGCGCCACGTCACAAGCAGTGCCTGGACGTACATGTCGCCATATGTGGAGAGAAGCTCCTGGAGCCCCATTTTCACCTCCCGGGGAAAGAGGGACCCCCGTGCCGTACGTACGGGGGTCCCCAGGGTTGCACGCTATGTACGATAACTTCAAAAGCTTATGCGATGCTGCAAGAAAGTCTCAATGGAACAACAACGTAACCAAGAGGCTGGCTTGCACGCGAAAAGTCGACCTTATGCGCCAATCGCGGGAGGCTCGGGAGCCGACTCGAGGTTGGTTCGGTCGCCAATGGCAATCTTCCAGAGCTTGGCCCAGGTGCCGTCATCCTCGACCTGCTTCAGGAAGTCGTTGACGAAGTCGACGCCATCGGAGTCCTTGGGCAGGCCGACGCCATAGGGATCCTCGGGACCAAAGGGGTCACCGACGATCTTGTACTTGCCCGGGTTCTTGACGATGGCACCCATCTGCATCGTCTGGTCGATGACGTAGGCGTCGACGCGACCCTGCTCGAGTGCGGAGCGCGCCTCCTCGTCAGTGCTGAACTCCTGGGTCTTAGCCTCAGGGGCGTACTCGGCCACGATCTCGGGTCCGGTCGAGCCGGACTGGACGGCGACGCTCTTGCCGGCGAGGTCATCGAGACCCTTGATGTCGTCGTTGCCCTCTGCGACAAGAATCGCCTGCTGCGAGCTGTAGTACGGACCAGCGAAGGAGATGACCTCCTTGCGCTTGTCGTTGATGGAGTAGGTCGCGAAGACAGCGTCGACGGTGTCGTTGGTGAGGACGGACTCGCGCGTGTCCGAGGTGACCTTGGTCAGCTCGAACTTCTTCTCGTCGCCCAGGATGTAGCGGGTCAGAAGCTGGTAGAGGCCAGCGTCGAAGCCACGAAGCGTGTTGTCGTCGGCGTTGCGAAGCGAGAAGAGCGTAGAGGTCTCGACGCCACCGACGCGCAGGGTGCCGGCAGCCTTGACCTTGGCCGCCCACTCGCTTGCGTTGATCGTCGCGTCGTCCGCGACCTTGCCCTCCGCAACCAGCTTGTCAAATGCCGCGGCGTCGATGTCGCTGGAGGAGGCGTCAGACTTGGCGCCGTCGGAGTCATCGGGCGCGGGGGCGCTGGTGTCGCAGGCGGCGAGGCCCAAAGCAGCAACGCTGCCGAGGCCCAGGGTGATGGCCTGGCGCCTATTGAGGACGATCTTCTCGAGCGGGTTGTAAGACATGGCTATCCCTTTCCCTGGAACGATAGGTCTGTATGCTCGTTTGGATGAATCCTACCCAATTGCTCGCAATACGTAGTCAGAAGAACCCGACTATTTTCCTCGAGCGAAATAATGCGCAGGCCCCTACCGGCTTTCTCCCTCGAACGGGAGCCCCGTCCGCGTTCTTGCCCGTGTGAGTATGTACCCAAGGTCGCGCGGGGAGTCGTACAGGTATCCCTGCATGCGATCGATGCCCATGGCGCGCAGACGGTCGGCCTGTTCCCGCTGCTCGACCCCCTCGGAAAGGGCCTCAATTCCAAGGTCGTGGGCCATGTTGATAGAGTTCTGAAGGATGGCCAGGTTCTTCTCGCTCGAAAAGTCCTCGAGGACGAAGCTCATGTCGAGCTTTATCAAGTCAAAGTCGAACTTACGCAGAATCTCGAGGGAGGAGAAGCCCGAGCCAAAGTCATCCATCCACACGCTGAAGCCCGCGTCGTGGAAGCGCTTGATGGCCTCGCCCATAGCCTCTTCGTCTGCGGCGAGCGCGGACTCGGTAACCTCAATGACCAGCAGGCGCCGATCGATACCGTAGCGATCGCAAAGCTCGGACACGGCCTCAACCATGTCGCATTCCTCAAAGTCGTAGCGCGAGAGGTTGATCGACACCGGGATCAGGCTCGTGCCGGCGGCACGGCAGACGGCGAAGTCCTTCAGCACACGCTCCACGACATAAAGGTCAAGCCGATAGATAAGGCGTGCCCGCTCGAGGACCGGAACGAACACGCCGGGAGACATGAAGCCGTAGCGCTCGTCATCCCAACGCGAGAGGGCCTCCTCGCAACAGACTCGCTCGGTCTTCGCGCGTATGATTGGCTGATAGTAGACCTTGATCCTCTCGTCCCGTATTGCCTCCGCAAGATGTTCGCACAGGTACACGCCCTTCTGGAACGACCGGGCACTCTGGACCAGGGAGGGTTCCGCCGAGCCCTTGAGGAAGATTGCCAGGTTGTTCTCACCCTCGTCCTTGGCGACTTCGACCGCTCGCTCGCACCGCTCGACAACCTCTTTGAAGGACGTGTCGGAAGACGTGACGCACGAGGCGCCCGCCGAGACGGTTAGGTCGTTCTCGAACCCAAGGACGTCACTGGGGATGTCCGAGATTGCCTTCTGGATGTGAGCGAACACCTCATGTGCCTGCTCGGGCACATCTTCATGTAGAACGAAGAAGAACAGATCGGCATCGTAGTGCGCAAAGCAGTCGTCGTTGCGCAGGAGCTTCGAGCAGGCAGTCGAGACCTCGTTGAGAATGATGTCGTGGGACTTGCTCCCGTGATGCAGGTGCCCGTGGAAGTCATCGATATCCATCAGCATGATAAGCGCGGGCCGCTCTCCCCTACGGCAGCGCTCGAGGTCCTGGTCCAGCGCCCTCTCGAGGTAGCGGCGCGAGTTCGCGCCTGTGGCCGCGTCGATCGCCAAGAGGCGCTGCATGTTCTGCATGAGCGAGCGAGACTTCGCGCGGTCGTTGTAGAACAGCACCAGAAGGGCTGCCACGACGACGAAGTACACGGCCAGAAGGACAACGATCAAAACATCGACCCGCAGCGGCCCCATATAGGCGGCGCCCTCGTTCACCTCCCCCTCGATGTCCTCGTAGTAGGAGCCCATCGAGATGATCCAGCCGTAGTCGCGATACAGCTTCGAGTAGGTGATCTTACGCGCGGGCTGGCCGTCCTGCGGACGCTGGAAGTAGTACGAGCTGAACAGCTCCCCGTGCTCCTTTATGCCCTCGAGCTCGGTCAGGTAGGGCGTGTCCCCCACGGCGTCGGTCATGTTTGTCGAGAGGAGCATGCCCTCCGTGTCGGAAAGGTAGGGGTGGATGAGGCGTATGGCGTAGCCGTCTCCCCCATCGAAGTTGACCACCGCATTGACCCAGATGTAGCTCTGATCGTCGAACACGTAGCGATGCAGACGATCGTGGAGGCTGCCTGCCAGCAGGCGCTCGGCCGTCTTGCGTGAGAGGCCGAAGACTAGCATGTAGTCACCGCGGCGGAAGTCAAGGCAGACCTCAAACTCCCGATGCAGGCCGTCAACGGACGAATAGCCGTCCGAAAGAACCTTGTCCTCGTCGCAGAGGACCTGTCCCGTCTTAAGGTCGACCACGACATGCGATACGTTCACATCTGAGTCGCGTCCAAAGAAGCCGTTCACCGTGTCACAGAACGTCTGCTGGTCGGGCGAATCGGCCATGGCGGCATCGAGCCCATGGCTCATGCCCGAGAGAATCTGCAAATAGTAGGCATTGCGAGTTTCTCGCTCGTTATCGATGTCGCGAATGACGTTGTTGACCGTCTCTTTCAGAAAGCTCTTCTGAAGGGTGACGGCATTGTTCGAGATCTGCATCATGTGGGAGTTCTCGAACCAGAAGCATAGTGCGAGGAAGGCCGCGGTGAGCATGAGCACCACAGACAGAATGCGGTACTTGTGCCTGACCAGCATCCCCATGACGTCACCCACCAACGACGCAAGAGAGGGCATCAGATAGTGCAGTAAATTGAATTATATGAGCCAAAGGGCACATTGGCTACCACATTTGTCCACGCGGTCGCATTATTCTGCGAGTCGTTTTCGGCAGACGGCAACCGGTTGCCTACACTGTATGTCGCAGCCAAGAAGAGACGGCGAAAGGCGAGCCGAAGATGACAACGAGACCGACGGATTCATACGACCGAGGCAGGATCTCGGCGTTCGCCGCAATGGTGACGGCCACGGTCGAGCTGGGATTTCCCGAAGAGCTCGCGCAGGTGATGGCCGGCGAGCTCAGGAGCGAGGAAGCCATGCGCAAGATGTGCGCCTACCTCAGGCAGGCGCGCCCCACGAACCCGGCAGACATAGCCGACGAGATGCTCGCCATAACGCAAGTGCGCGACGCTTGGGTTCAGAAGCAGGTCAGCGAACATGCAAACGCCTCGATGACCCGTTTCTACAACCGTCCCGATCGCTTTTCTGACCAGGGGTAGCGGACGACTCGGACAGGCGCCCAATCCCCCGACACGCCAAGACGCCGAGAAGCGCCCAAACAAAAAGACCCCGGAGCGCAAGCGCTCCGGGGTCTCTGCAGTAAGTCATTCGGAATGAAGCGCCATAGGTCAGACGCCCTTCGATGTGGCCAGGCTACGAGCGGAAGGTGATCTTGTCCTTCCCCATCGACTCGATCATTGCCAGGGACTCGACGCGGAAGCCCTCGGAGCGCAGCTCGTCACCCGCGCCGCCAAAGCACTTCTCAATCTGAATGGCAGCGCCGACCTTGGTGGCGCCCGCCTGGTCGCACAGGTCCATAAGGCCGCGCATGGCCTTGCCCCTAGCGAGGAAGTCGTCGACCAGAAGGACGCGGTCGTCCGCCGTAAGGTAGTCACGGCTGATCATCACGGAGTAGTCCGTGTTGTGGGTAAACGAATGGACGACGGTCGAGTAGACGCCGCCGTCCAGGTTGCTCGTCTTGTGCTTCTTGGCAAACACTACGGGCACGCCCATAGCCATGCCGACGGCAACGGCGATGGCAATGCCGCTCGCCTCAATAGTCATGACCTTGTTGACGCCACAGTCCTTGTAGATGTCGGCGATCTCCTGAGCCATCTCTTGGAGGAGGTCGGTATCGATCTCCTGGTTCAGAAAGCTGCCGACCTTAAGAATTTCGTCAGAGAGGACCTGTGCATCGCTCAGAATGCGCTCTTCTAGCTTCTTCAAAATGGACTCCGTCGCCGAGGTGACCTACAGGTGCGTCAAAACTATCGGGCATCAAACATACAGCCATGCCGACTAGTTAATAAGGACAACTATCGCACCGTTTCATTTCCGAAAAGATTAGGTTACTGCAGAACAAAAAAAGTCCACGTCAAATCGACGAAGAGTACCTCCGGTGCGCCAAGAGGACTACCCCCGTGTCATGCGAATGCCGAAAGAAGGCCCTCGTAGTTGATAACGGCGCCCTTCGCCCCCGAAGGATCAAGAGCCTGGGCGACCCGGGTGGCCAGAGGCGGCTTTACGAACCCCTCCATCAGCAGGTCCGGTCTCGAGAACACCTCGGCTGGCGTTCCGCTCATCAAGATTGCCCCACGCTTCATGACGATAATCCTGCTCGCGTACTGGGCAAAATGGTTCCCACGCTCTGGATCGCCTGTCCGGGCCAGAACGCCGAGACGGGACCAAGCGACACCGCCATGCTTCCAAACGCACCGACCACGACGCCGACGCCAGAGAAGAGGGCCATCATGACGAAATGTGCGAGCCCGGGCTTGCGAACCTCGCCCTTCTCCATCACCCAGACGCTCTTCTTGTCTTCCGTGGGAATGGTTCCGCCCATTCCAACTGCTGCGCTGCCCATATGACGACCTCCTCGCAAGCAAATCCTGACAATTTGTTCCATCACGACCAGGTGCCATACGTCATGTCGTGATGCTTGTTTTTTATGTTGGGATGCGCGCGTTTCGGCCTCATGTCCTCATGTCGCATGGGCCGTTAATAGAGGAGCACCATATCAAGTCGTTATGCGCTCGGACTCGCAAACTGACCAGGGGCGCAGCGATTGCCCGCACGACGCATGCCTGATACGGTCGACAGGAATCGTGCTCGCTCGCAAAGAAAAAGGCCGGGACACGATGTGTCCCGGCCTGAGGTCAACACTGGAGCCAGCAATCAGACTTGAACTGATGACCCCCGCTTTACGAGAGCGGTGCTCTACCAACTGAGCTATGCTGGCGACTCCAACTGCTTGCGCAGCGGAATAGATATTAATCGAAGTCGTTCCCTCACTCAAGCAAAAGTTGGCATCTTCTTTAATATCTTCCACATACGCCGCTCGGACTCCTGCGATTGGCTCGATCGCAAGTACGGCGCAGCCGTTCCCTACAGCATGTGGATGATACCCCGGACTAGCCGCTCGAAGTCATCCGCCTTTGCGGCGGCCTTCTGAAGGACCTCCTCGTGAGTGACCGTGTCGGCACCGCTCTCGTTGGCGGCCAGGGTCAGGCCAAGCACGTTCATGCCCAACGCGCGAGCCATGATGACCTCGTTCGCCGTCGACATGCCGACGTACGAGACACCCATCACGCGCATCATGTTGGCCTCTGCCTTGGTCTCGAACGTCGGTCCAAGCACGCCACAATAGACGCCCTCGTCGATCTCTATCCCCAGATCGTCCGCAACGCCTCGCGCGACAGCGCGCAGATAGGGCGCATAGGCATCCGTCATGTCGACGAAGGGGCTGTCGACCTCTCGGACCTCGTCCCAGTCCGCAAGGGGATTGACGCCCGTGAGGTTGATCTGGTCGGCCAGGATTCCGAGGCCCGCCTTGGCGTTCCCGGCGATGTAGCCCGTTGCGCAGCTGAAGATGATGTCCCTGCAGCCGAGCGAATGCGCGTGACGCACCAGGGACGTGACCTCGGAAGCAGAGTAGCCTTGGTAAAGGTGAGGGCGCCCAGGATAAACCACTACGGGAACGTCGTCGATGGTGCCTATGGTCGCCTCGAACTTGTGCCCGGGAACCGGTCGCGCATCCCGCGGGAAGCCCTTGATGTCATGATAGTCAATGCGGCGCACGGGCTTGACCAGAGAGGCCAGCTGTCCCAATCCCGTTCCCAGCACGATGGCAATAGGATGCTCGACGGAAGGCTTGCAGCTCTTAACGATGTCCTCGGTTACCACGCAGACCCCCTCATTCTCAAGGAGACGGGCAAAGACACCCTCCCCCTTGGTCAACTGTCCTGTATAGGTCCCATCGTAGATGACATGTACCCCGCACGAGGGACTTTTCGCCTTGAGGACGGCAAGTCGGGCGCCAGAGGCCCGAGCCTTGAGGAGCGACCTCTGGGATCCAGCCTCGAACTCCCGTGTGACGTCGGTGCCACCCTTGAGCCACACGCGCCCGTCACGCTGCTCCGCGGGCGGTCGCGGCACGGGAAGGCCGCTGGCAAGCTCGGGGCAGACGCCGACCACGTCCACCTTCTGACATAGCTCCTGCACGGCATCGACCGGCTTGGCTCCCCCATCGTAGCGACACGCCGTTCCTCGCAGGCACTCGCTGACAATCACTCGCATTGGCTACCTCCACACGTAAGAAAAGGGGCGGGACACGTGGTCCCGCCCCATGATAGGCACCGGTTATCGCTCAGGCCATTGCCTAGGCAACGAGCGAGGAGAGCGTGACGTTGCCGTTGCAGAGGAGGCCGTTGACGAAGTCGGTCCACTCGCTGGAAACGGCAGACTGCGTCGTGGAGTACTGCTGGTAGGCAACATAGTAGGCGGCCTGTGCGGCAGCGTAGGACGCGGAGTCGTTGGTGATCGTGTAACTCGAGAGCGCGGAGGCGTAGACGCCGTCCGTCGACTTCCAGGTGTTGTTCTGGGCATCCCACTCGTCGCCGGCGAGATCGATGATGTACTTGGCGTAATCGGCAGACGTGGCCTCGGTGTTGCCGTCAGCGGGCTGCGTGGGAGCGGTAGGCGCAGTGGCGCTCTGCGTGGTGACCACCTGGTCGCGAAGGGCCTTCATCGTGGCGGAGTCCCTGATGAGGCTCTTGACGGTATCGGAGTCCATGTTGTAGCTGGACGCGATGCTGTCGAAGTCGCTGGAGCCAAGGGTCTCCTCGGCGTAGGCCGCGACGTCGTCGTCAGAAACGTTGATGCCGCGGTTCTCGGCCTCCTTCATCACGATCTCGTTGCGGACGTAGGAGAGCGCGTTGTCGGCCGAGGGAATCTTGTACGTTCCATCATCGTTTTTGGAGGCCTCGAGCGTGGAGGAGGCATTGATGACGTCGCGAATGGAGACCGAGGTGGTCTGGCCGTTGTAGGTGTAGGTTGCGATGGTGGTGTCGAGCTCACCCTCGGAGACGGAGGTCCTGCCGCTCAGCGCGGAACCCGAGCCGCCGCCAAACGCAAAGTGGCCGATGAGCCCACCCGCGATGGCGCAGACCAGGGCGATGACGACCCAGATAGGCGTGGAGAGGCCGGAGCGCATCTTGACCGGCTTGGGCTTGGACTTCGAGGCCTCGGCCTGCTTGCGCTCGCGGTTCTTCTTGCTCCTCTTCTCCTTCTTCTTGGGCTGATCCTTCTTGGAGTCATCATCCTTCTTGGAAGGCGACTCCTCCTTGGTCGAATCAGCCTCGACGGAGGACTGCTCGTCCTTCTCATCGATAGAAGCGTCCTGGTCGACGGTCTCGACCTCGTTCGTCTCGAGCTCGTCGTTATCGGGAGTGTTGGGCTCCGCCATGATACCTACCTCCAAATGTCCTGCCCTGCAAGACATACGCTTACTCACTAACACATGCTGAAAAAATGCTACTACAAACGATGCGGGCACGACCTGCGCGGCGGTAAGTGCCACGAGGAACGGTCATCGCTTAACAGGTTCTGAACCTACCCCGACGGCCAGACGCTACTCCGCGAGGGCCGCGATAATCTCCGCGGAGAAGCCCTTGACGTATCCGTGTCCGTTCTCCGCGTCGAATGCGACGCGGTCGCGGAGCGCCGAGGCCACGGCGGGCGAGATGGAGCCCTTGGCGAAGTCCAGGAGCGCCACGAGCATGTCGTGGTACTCGGGGTCGCCGTGGTAGCACTGAATCGCCTCGTCGAGCAGCGGCCAGACCTTGTCCGCGTTCTCGGGCGAGGAGGCACCAAGGCGCGCGAGGAACTTGAAGGCAGACAGGCGCACCGCGGCGGAGCTGTCGTCAAACAGCGATGCCTCCGCACCGTCGAAGGCCTCCGCGACCTTGTCGCTGTCTACCGCAGCCATGAGAGTGAGGGTGTCGAGCACCTGCCAACGGGTCTGGGCCTCGGGACGCTCGAGCGCCTCGAGCAGATCGTCGGTGTAGTCAAGAAGCTGGTCGGGGCTGGCCGCGGCAATCGCCGCGACAAGTCGCGCCGCCTCCTGGCGACGACGGCGGTTGGAGCCCGCAAGCTGGTCCATAAGCGCGGAGAGCGCCTGCTCTTCCCTGTTGCTGTCTTCTGCCATGTCGTTCCTTTCTCAGTGCTATTCGCAGAAACCGTCCACCATGACGGTTCCGCTCTTGGGGTCCTGGTGGATGTCGATAAAACCAAGCTTGGATGCCTCGCGCAGGAGCATCGAGAACGAGCGGTAGCCATAGCTCCTCTCGCTGAACTGCGGACGCTTGCGCTTCATGGTGTCCTTCAGGCGCGATGCCAGGATCGCGGAGTCGCTCTCGCCCTGGAGGGCGTCAATAGTCTCGAACAGGAGCTTGTAGCAAGGGTGCTTGTCCTTGGACACCTTGGGCGAGAAGTCCGGCACGCCGCCGGCGGAAACGATGTCCTCGTAGAAGATGAACTCGTCGCAGACCTCGGTCAGAAGCGAGCTCGTGGCCTGCTTCATGCCCACGCCGATGACCGTCTTGCCAAACTCCTTGAGCTTGGCAACGAGCGGCGAGAAGTCCGAGTCCCCCGAGAGAATCGCGAAGGTGTCGATGTGCTCCTTTGTGAGCGCCATCTCCATCGCGTCGACCGAGAGGCGGATGTCGGCCGAGTTCTTGCCGGTAAACGCCCTGTCGGGGATCTCGATTAGCTCGATTCCGAGCTCGTGCAGGGGCGTGATGGCGTCATCGAAGCGCTGCCAGTCGCAATACGCGCGCTTCGCGGCGATCCTCCCCTTGTCAACCAGACGCTCGAGGATGCGCTTCACGTCCGGCCTGGGACCAGGCTCCTGGTGGCCGTTCCTCTTCCTCTTGCCCGTTCCCAGGGCAAGGTTCTCATAGTCAATTAGGACCGCAAGGGAGCTTTGGCTGTTCTCGCTCATGCGCCCCTCCTATTCTCCTTTGTTCGCGTCATCCGCATCATCTTGGACGCTGATGATCTCAGGCTCGGGAGTGCCGTCGCGACGCGCGCGGCGAACGGCTTCGGCGTTGGCGTTGCCCGCGCGCCTGACCTGGTCCTTGTTGACCCTGAAGAAGGTGTCGTGGAACTTCCAGGGACCGACGCTCTCGCCGAAGTCCATCTTGAGCGCCGCGATGGCCCCAGCCATGCCACCAACGGGAATGCCCGCGAGCATGATCCAGCCCGTTGCGGAGACGATTGCAGATACAACGACGCCAACCCCAATGATCTTGAGGTTGGCAGTCCAATATTCCTTCTTGGTCACGCACGAGCGAGCCAGCTCGCCACCAATTCGCACGCCAAGGATGATGCCAAAGAGCAAGAGGAGAATTGCGACGATTGCCATCGAGAAAGCGACCAAGTCTACTCCTCCCCGTGATGGTGATGGTGACAGTGGTGGTGCTCGTGCGCGTCATCGGCCGCAGGCTCGATAAGGGACCAGTCAAGCCCCGCCGCGGCCGCCTCGGCCTCGTCCTCGTAGAGGACGGAGATGGCCTGGGTGCCCAGACGCTTTCCGCCGATCTGGCACAGCACGTCATACAGGTTGAACGCGGTCTCTGCGCCGGGGAGCTTCAGGTCGAGGTCCTCGGCGTGGCGCAGCGCGAGCGCGATGTCCTTGCGCATGTGCTCGGACAGGAAGCCCGGTCGGAAGTCGCCCTCCACGGACTTGGGCGCCAGGCGCTCCATCGCCACCGAGCCGCCCATGCCGTCGCACATCACGTCGACGATCTGGTCAAGGTCAAGGCCGGACTGCTTCGCCAGCGCAAGCGCGTCGGCGTAGCCGACCATACAGGAGGCCAGGGAGACCTGGTTGCAGAGCTTGGCCGCCTGGCCGTCGCCAGCCTTGCCGAAGTAGTAGATCTTGGACGAGAAGGACTCGAGCAAAGGCCTGAGGATCGCCGTCGTCTGCTCGTCGGCGCCGACCATGAGGGTCAGCGTGCCGTCCTGTGCACCCGACTGGCCGCCGGTGACGGGGCAGTCGAACGAGTGCTTGTCCATGACCTCGGCCGCGTCATGGAGCTCACGTGCAAGCTCGGGCGCGCTGGTGGTCAGGTCGACGAGCCACGCGCCCTTCTTGCTGCCCTCGAGCAGGCCGTTCTTGCCGAAGTAGACCTCCTCGACGTCATCGGGAAAGCCTAGCATGGTGAAGACGACGTCGGCCTTGGCCGCAGCCGCCGCGGGAGAATCGGCCCACGCGGCACCCTTCTCGATGAGATGCTCGGCCCTCTCCTTGCTTCGGTTGTAGACGGTCAGCGAATAGCCGGCCTCCATGATGTGCTCGCAGATGGGGGCACCCATGATGCCGGTGCCGATGAACGCAACGTCATGCACGCGCACTACTGCCATAAGATCAAGTCCTTTTCTGCTAGTCGCGCTACTCGCCGCGCTTGACCTTGCGGGCGATGCGGTCGGTCAGAGAGATCTTCTCGCGACGGTCGACGCCCCAGAACACGAGGGCGACCATGCCGGGGCCCACGTGGGAGCCCAGGATGGGCGAAACGGTGCTGCGGATGATTGCAACGTCCTCGCAGCCCTTCTCCTTGCGGACCTCGCGCTCAAGCCAGTCCGCGTCCTTCTCGGCATCCGTCGAGACGATGGCAAGGGGAAGCGAGGGGTCATGAGCGTAGTTGTCGCGGAAGTCCTGCATGATGGCCTTGAGCGCCTTCTTGCGGCCGCGGCACATGCCACGCAGCGTCAGCGCGCCGTTGAGGTCGTACGAGAGCTCGGGCTTGATGTCGAGCTTGCCGCCCACGGTCGCCGCCGCGGGAGGAATGCGCCCGCCCGCCGCGAGCGCGTCGAAGCTGTCCAGGGTGAAGTAGCCGTGGATGAAGTTGCGGGCGTCCTCCGCCCACTCGAACAGCTCCCGCGCGGAAAGGCCGCTCTCGGCCTGGTGGACGACCTCAATCGCCAGAAGCTCGCCGGCGGCGGAGTCAACCTTGTTGTCCAGAACGTAGATCTCAAAGTCCGGGTACTTCTCGCGGATCATCTCCGCAGCCTGGCGCGCCGAGTTGATGGAGGAGGAAAGTCCCTCGGTAAGGCCCATGTAGATGGTCGGGACGCCCTCCTTGGCCGCACGCTCGAACACGTCGAAGTAGCGACCGGGAGTGACGGCGCAGGTGGTGTAGTGCTCGTCCGGGTTCTTGCGCATGTGCTCGTAGAACTCATGCGGATCGGACGTCTGCCACATGTCGTCCACCTTCTCGCCCTCGGGCGTGACGTAGGTGAACGGGATGACCTCGACGCCGAGCTGACGAACGACCTCGGGGGCGTAGTCAGCGGTGGAGTCGACGATGATCTTTACATTGCTCTTCTGATGATAGGCGCGGCCGGCGCCACTGGCGCCGGCCGAAACCTGAGACTCATCAGTTGTGGGATTGCCTTGACCCATTAACTGTCCTTAATGTGCTTTAAGCCTCGTCCTCGAACTCGAACTTGGGCTTGATGATTCCGTAACCCCCATTATGACGGTGATAGATTACGTTGATGAGACCAGTGGCCGCATTTTCGAAAACATAGAAATCGTGACCGAGCAGGTCGGTCTGGACCAGGGCCTCCTCCTCGCTCATGGGCCTGAGGTCGACGAACTTCTCGCGGACGAGGGCGTCGTCCTCGTCGTCAATCAGCTCGGCCAGGTCCGCGACGGGCTCAAGGGAGATTCTGACGTCCTCGCGAGCGGAGTGGTGCTTGTGGTCGATGATGCGCGTCTTGTACTTGCGGAGCTGGCGACTGACCTTGATGGCGGCGGTGTCGATTGCGCCGTACATGTCGTTGTCGGAGGCCTCGACGCGAACGACATTGTCGCGAACGTAGACGGTGACCTCGCACTTCTTGCGGTCGGGATCAGTGCGCTTTCTGTCAACACGCAGAACCACGTCGCAGGACATAGGCTTGATGTCAAATACCTTAAGGGCTTCGCCGATCTTCTCGTTCACATGCTCGCGCATGGAATCGGTAACCGAGACCTTACGCCCTGAGATCTTGATGTCTACCATAGGTTCCTCCTAAACTCGCGTTTTCCTCCGTTAGGAGCTGCGCGTTCTTCTCATACCCATTCTCTTGCCACTAAATCATTCTTCCTTTCGACGAATGGCGAACATTTTAATGGGAGAGAAGTGCTAGCGACTTAGATGATGGCCGCGTTCGAGCCAGCGGTCGAGCCGTCGCCGGGATTGTCCGCGTCAGTCGCATCCGCGGGCTGCGCCTCCTCCTGCTGCTTGGCAGGAATGTCCTTGATCTGCTGGTCAGAGGTGATGGTGGTCATTCCGCCAACCCACCTGCAGCGGATGACGTCGACCTGGCCGTTCGACTGGATGGCAGAGAGCGCCTCGGAGACCGCGCTCTGGAGCGACTCGTTGCTCGACGACACGGCGACGCCCTGCACGACGGGCTCGTCGAGGGTGCCGCAGAAACTGATGCCGTTGAAGTGGGCCGAGAGATATGCACCCGAGTAGGCGTCGCACAGCACGTAGTCGACGTTGCCGGCCGCGAGCGCGTCGAAGGCCTTGTTCAGGTTGTCGAAGGTCTTCTCCTGAACCACCAGGCCAGTGTCCTGAAGCGCCTTCTGGGAGACCGATCCGCCCTGGATGCCGACGACCTTGGAGGACAGGTCGTCGACCTTAACGACGCCGTCATTCCCCTTGCGGAAGAACGCGGTGGTCGACTCCGCATAGGAGCCGACCACCTTCACGTCCCCGTCACTGCTGTCGCTCATGTCCATGACGATGTCGCAAGTCTGCCCGAGCGACTTGCTTGCACTGGTAACCTGCACGAACTTGACCTTGAGGCCAAGCTGGTCGGCCAGGGCCGAAGCGACGTCGACGTCCATGCCCATGACGGCATCGTCGTCGCCGGTGATGCAGAACGGCGCGGTCGTGCGTGACGTGCGCAGACCTACCGTGAGGTAGCCATCCTCGACCAGCGATGACGAGTCGACCTTTGCAGAGAGGGATTCGGTCTGTTGGACCTTTGCCTGCTCGACCGAGGGGGTCTGTGTGACAAATGGAACGTCACATGCCGAAAGACCGAGCGTGAGCGCTGCCGCTGAAGCTGCGAGTAGGGTGACGCGGGCGCCGTTTATTCTCATGCTGTCTACCTTCACTCTTATGCGTATAGAGCGTCTTATCCAGCTGACCTGGTATTTGACCCCACACTCGCACACTGGGACGGTCGCTTCGGGGCTACACGGCCCCCCACTACTGGCCCTCTCGCCCGTGAGGCCGTATGCCTCAAGAGTTGCGGGCGGTGCGTCTTACTTCTAGGACGAGCCATGCTCGCTCGGGCGCGCACGCCCGAACTTACGTGGATCCTTTTGGCCTCGTCTGCCATGAACTAGGAGGAGATCACCTCCGCAACCACAGACCTGGATAAGACTTGCTGCAAGTATACCAAGTTGGAAGCACCTGCGCTCTCACCATACGCGAGCGAGGGCGCAGGCCGTGACCGACCTCGCGCCGCGTCCCAGAAGGCTTCGGGCGCACTCGCGCACGCTCGAGCCCGTCGTGACGACATCGTCAACCAACAGCAGGTCAAGACCGCACACGTCGTCGATCACCTCGACGGTGCCCGCAAGGTTTCGCGTCCTTTCCTCTCGCCCAAGTTCGCGCTGGTCGCGTGCCTTACCACGCACGAGGATATCGGCAAGTGGCAGGCCGAGCTCGCGGGCGAGGACACGAGAGACGCCCTCCATGTGGTCGAATCCCCTCCTGGCATAGGCGATCTTCGTCGCCGGCACGAAGCAGAGCGCATCGGCGCCCTCTGCCGAGAAGCGCGGCTCCCCGTCTGGGGCGGCCCATGCGGAGGCCTCGTCCAGCGCGCATGCCATAGCCGCCGCTATGATGGGGGCCAGGCGCTTCTCGCCATGGTCCTTGTAGATTGCGACCATGCGCGCGGCCGTCCCGCAAAACGAAAGCGCGCAGACGGTGGCGCGTGTCTCCCACGCGCCATCGCACTCCGTGCAGGTGAGCCAGCCGAAGGGTGCCCCGCATACGGGGCAGGCCCAGCGTTGGTCGATCCATTCCAGGGAGTCGCGGCATTCTGCGCACAGGAGCTCGCCGGGAAGGTCACAGCCCACGCAGCGCGTCGGGTACAGCAGCTCGAGCATGTCGTTGCCAAGACGTCCGGCCATCTGGCCAAAGCTGCGCATGATGTCCCTCAAGCCTGCGATGGGGGTCGCTGGTTAGTGGAGTTCTACCCAGCGCGTGGAGCGGCTAACGGCGCGGCTCGAAGAAGTCGCGGGCGTTTCTCCACAGCGCGTCATAGGTAGCCTGACGCGTGTGGCCGGCCTCCGCCCTCACATCGGCCAGACGGCCCGCGCTGAATGCGACCATGGCCGGCTCGCACTCTTCGCCGCGTAGCGGCACGGGCGCCATATAAGGAGAGTCGGTCTCGACGAACAGGAGCTCGGAGGGACACTCCGCCGCGGCAAGACGGATGTCTTCGGAGCGATTGAAGGTCATGGCGCCGCCAAAGGCGATGTGGCAGCCTAGGTCCACGAAGGGCCTCATGACCTCGGGCCCCTGCGTGAAGCAGTGTAGGTCGCAGCCCCGTCGGGGAACGCCCTCCTCCTCGAGCACGCGGGCCACCAGGACATGTGCCTGGCAGGACTCGTCCTCGGGGTTGTCGCGCACGTGCAGCTCGACGGGCAGGTCGAGCTCGTGGGCGCGGCGCAGCTGGATGCGCAGCGCGCGCTCCTGAACGTCCGCGGGAAGCTCGTTGTAGGGACCGAAGTCGACGCCAATCTCTCCCACGCCCACGCAGAGCGGGCTGGCAAGAAGGGCGTCCATGCGGGACAGGGCCTCGTCCGTGAGCTCGGCCGCCCCATAGGGATGGGCGCCCGCTACGAGACGGACGTTTTCGACCAGGGGCGCGACCTTGCCAAACGCGCCCTCGTCGAACGTGGGGGGCACGAGGCCCCGCTCCGCGCAGCGCTCGATGCGACGGGACGCCTCGTCAACCTGGCGTGCGAGCCAGTCCAGAAACGCCGGGGCGTCCTCGAACTTGCGCGGGAACTCGTCGACGGGATCGATGGGCACCACCAGCATGCGAACGCCCGCGAGGGCGGCGCGGCAGATGGCAATCGACGCGTCATGCTTGCGAAAGCTCGTCAGGTGGCCATGCGTGTCCGCAAGGGGCGCGAGGGGCTGGGGCAACTCGATGGCGCGACCCTTGCGGTTGTGGAACAGCACGCCGTCATCGAGCGTAAGGGCATCGTGGTTGACGCACTCCTGGGCCATGCTAGCGCCCCTCGGGAAGCTCGAGCCGGGCCGCAAGCGTGATAAAGTCGGAGAGCTCGAGCGCCTCCGCGCGAGCCGTGGGAGAAACGCCCGCCCTCTCGAAGGCCGCGTCGAGCGCAGCCTTGTCGAAGCCGCTCGAGGCCATGGAATTGCGGATGGTCTTGCGCTTCTGGGCGAACGCGGCATCGATCACCGCAGCTGCGTGCGCAAGGCGCTCGGGCGAGAGGACCTCGCCGGTCTGTGGGTCGACGGCCGGCCTGCGGTCAATGCGCACCACGGCGGAGTCGACGTGGGGAGGCGGCATGAAATTGCCCGGCCCCACCTCGAAGCGGCCGGTCACCTCGCCGTAGAGAGCGAGCTTTGCGGTGTACGCGCCAAAGGCACGCGTGCCGGGACGCGCCGCAATGCGATTGGCGACCTCGGCCTGGACCATGACCACCTCACGACTGAGCGAGGGAATGGTCTGCAGGCTGCGCAGGATGATGGTGGCCGCCACCTGATACGGTAGGTTCGAGACGAGCTTGGTTGGAGCCGGATCGAGGCCCTCTATCTCGAGACCCAAGACGGCCTCGGCCAGGCGCTGGCCATCGACCTTGAGCGCGTCGCCCATGATCAGGGCGAAGCGCTCGGAGTCCTTGGCGCAGGTCTCGGCGAGCACCGGCTCGAGGGTTCGGTCCGCCTCGACGGAGCAGACCGCCCCCGCGAGCGGGAGCATGGCGACGGTCAGGGTCCCAACGCCGGGTCCGACCTCGAAGACCACGTCCTTCTCGCCCAACTGGGCAAGGTCGAGGATATTCCCGATGACGTCGTCGTTCACCAGGAAGTTCTGTCCAAGGCGATGCTTGGTGTACAGGCCGAAGTCCTCCAAGACCGCCTTGGTCTCGCGAACGTTGGCGAGCCAGGAGTGTGCCATGCGCCCTACCGCCTTTCGTCGCCGCTATTTCTTCTGGGAAGCGAGCCGCGGGAAGAGCGCTTCGCCCTTGGTTACGTCAACACCGCCCTTGAGCTGGCCCCACTCGCAGACGCCCGCAAGGTCGTCCGTTGCGGCCTCTTCCTCGAGGCTCATGCGACGCAGGACCTCGACCGAGGTCTCGGGCATGATGGGGGCAAGCAGGTGCGCGCAGATTCGAATGGACTCGAGCAGATTGACGATGATGTCCCGAAGCTCGCCGGCACGGGCGGGATCCTTCGCGACCGCCCAGGGCGCGGAATCCTCGATGTAGTGGTTCGCCGCGTGAACGAGCTCCATGACGACGTCCTTGGCGCCGACGTAGTCGAGGGAGTCCATGCACTTGGCATAGCGGCCCTCGATGCCCAGGGCGATGGCGCGCAGCGGGTTGTCACGCTGCTCCCAGCCCTCGTCGAGCTCGGGGGTCTTGCCGTCGAAGTACTTGGCGCTCATGTTGAGGGCGCGACTGACCAGGTTGCCCCAGCTGTTGGCCAGGTCGGCGTTGTAGACCTGCTCCATACGCTCGAAGCTGATGGCCGAGTCCTCGCCGTGGGTAACGTCGGTCATGAAGTAGTAGCGGTAGCCCTCGACGCCCAGAAGGTCGATGACGTCCTGGGGAGCGATGGCGTTGCCGCGCGACTTGGACATCTTCTCGGCCTTGCCGGTCTCGCTGTTGCGGACCGTCAGGAAGCCGTGCGCAAAGACGTGGGAGGGAAGGGCCTCGCCAATGGCCATGAGCATTGCCGGCCAGATAACGCAGTGGAAGCGGATGATGTCCTTGCCGACCACGTGGTACTGCGCGGGCCAGCGACGGGCGAGCTCGGCCTTGGCCTCGTCGCTGTCGTCGCCGTAGCCCACGGCGGTCATGTAGTTGAGCAGTGCGTCGAACCAGACGTAGGTGACGTGCTTGCCGTCAAACGGAACGGGGATGCCCCAGTCGAAGCTGGTGCGCGAGACGGAAAGGTCCTGCAGGCCACCCTCGACGAAGCTGCGAACCTCGTTCATGCGGAAGGCGGGCTGGACGAAGTCGGGGTGCTCGTCGTAGAACTTGAGCAGCTTGTCCTGGAACGCGGAGAGCTTGAAGAAGTAGGACTCCTCCTGGACGCGCTCGAGGGGACGGCCGCAGTCGGGGCAGAGGTGCTGCCCCACGGTCTCGTTCGCCTCGTCGGACTTGCGGACCTGGTTCTCGGTGAAGTAGGTCTCCTCAGGCACGCAGTACCAGCCATCGTAGCTGCCCTTGTACAGGTAGCCCGACTCCTTCATGCGCTCCCACAGGTACTGAACAGCCTTGTACTGGCGCTGCTGCGTGGTGCGGATGAAGTCGTCGTTCGAGATCTCGATCTGCTTCCACAGGTCCTTGAAGAGCGGCTCCTGACTGTCGCACCACTCCTGCGGCTTCATGCCGTGGGAGGCGCCGGCCTCCTCGACCTTCTGGCCATGCTCGTCCATGCCCGTGAGGAACTTCACGTCATAGCCGGCGGCGCGACGGTAGCGCGCCTGCACGTCGCACAGCATGGTGCAGTACGCAGTTCCCAGGTGGGGCGCGGCGTTGACGTAGTAGATGGGCGTGGTGATGTAGAACGAGGGCTTGTCGGCCATGGTGCGTATCTCCTAATGACGGATTTTTGGGAAGGTGCGCAGCGCACACGAATGCAGATTATACAGCGGACAACAGGCCGATGTTCGATGCACCACCCAACAAGCCTAACGTGCAAATCGCGACCACAGCCACTCCGCAGCCTGGTCCACGACCTGCCAGTATCGATCGCCGGTAAAGCCGTGGCCTCCTCCAGGAATGACGCGAAGCTCACACTGGGGCAGAAGCGACGCCGCGCGCTCGGAATAGGACAGAGGCACCACCTCGTCGGAGTCCCCGTGGAATATAAGCACGTCCCCAGGAAAGGCGGGTGCGTGCTCGAAGAAGTCGTAGTCGTAGCAGGACCTGAGGAAGTCACCGCTCACGTTCATCTTCATGACGCGATAGGATTCGGGAATGAGCTCGCGCCTGGGACAGGCCGCGTGCACCGAATCGTAGAGGTTGAATGCCGGGTAGAGAAGGACGCACCCTCGGATCAGGTCCGCGTTCGCACGTGCGGCCATGAACGTCACCGCTGCGCCGAGGCTCGATCCGCAGAGGAACACGTTGTTGGCGTCCACAAACGGCTCGCGTGAGAGCTCCCAGGCAACAGACTCGAGGTCATGCTGCTCGGTGAAAAGCGACATGTTGTCCTGCCAGTCGCTTCTGCTGTAGTTTCCGCCCCCGCAGAAGTCGAAGACATAGGTCACCATGCCGCGCCCTGCCGCGGTCCGCGCGTAGGCTTCCATGTCTCCGTGGTTCGTGCTCAAACCGTGAGAGAAGATGGCCGTAGGACGCGGCCGACCCCCCTCCCACCCCTCGGGAAGGAACAGCTTCCCGTAGATGCTCTTATCCTCGCGCCTGCACCAGTACTCTCGCTCCTCGAAACCCATTCCATGCCCCCGTAAGGTAGTCCCGTACACCCCGTCATTGTGCTCATAGCATCATTTGACACGATACAGCTTATGTCAGCAACGTTGCCATTGGCATACGAACCCGCAAATAGCTGGGGTCATGGGATGCACTCGGTGGGCTCAGTGCCTGCCGCTTCGATTCAATCGTCCCATTCTGCGGCTGTTTTTGTACGGGGCCGTTGGCTCGCAGAAGTCGCACTCGTCCTCCAGGCGGCGAATTCCCTCGTCTCGCGTCGGCTTGCGCGCGTCGCGCCTCCTTAGCCTGAGCACGAAGTAAACCCCACGCCATCGGCTCGAACACGAAGAGCGTGAACAGAACGAGAGGCCACGAGTCGGCTGCGCTCGTGCCAATCACCCCCTGGAAACGGCAAAACGGCCTAGGTCCCCACGTCTGCTATTGTCCATCCTTATCCAGACAACAAAATGCATCAGCCGTGAGAGAAGAGCAAATAGGCGAGAAAGGCGCCCGACGGCGCGACAGGCGATTATACAGCAGCAGGCAGGCGCCCCACCCCAGCCCCCGCGCCCTGCGACGTTTCTGCAAACGCGCCACCACGCAGCCGAGAAGAGCCTGCCCCGCGCCCGCACCTCACCGGGCAAGGCACGTCCGCCTCCGCCGCAACGCCAGGCTCACGCAGCCACCTCCGCGCCCTCCACGTGGTCTACGATGGTGATCCACGCCAAGAAGACTACGCCCAACCGACCAGCATCGAGCGCGACCGGCACCGCGACCTCCGTCGCGACCGCAGCCACGAGGAGCACCATGGACCAGATCGACAACGCAACCCTCTCGCAGGCCGGCGACGTCGCCCGCGGCCTGCTCGACCTCCTGGCCACGGCCACGCTCGTCACGCTCGCCGTCGCCGCGCTCGTTGCCGTCGCCATCCTGCTCAACCGCCTCGCCCGCAGGCGCCTCGTCGAGCGCCTGCCGCACCCCGCCTCGCGCAGATGCGCGGCCTCAACGAGCGCTACCGCCAGGCCCTCGGCCCCGATGTCGACGCCCTCGCGCACCTCAGGCAGCACGTCGCGCTTCCCAGCAAGGACGCCTTCGACCGCTATGACCCCACGGCAAGCCTGAGCGCCTACCTGACCGACAGCGCGCCCTCGCTCGCCGCCGTCCCAGCAGAGACCTGGCGCGCCTACGCAGCCGAGGCCCGCGCCATCATCGACAGCACGCCACACCCGTCCGTCCCGTGGCACCTCCTCTGGAACGCCGATGCCCCGCATGAGCAGGCCACCAGCCAACTGCGCGAGGCCGAACTCGTGCACATCACCTGGGCCTGGTCCTACGTCTCCCCCAAGGGGCGTAACCGCTACATCGCCAACCGCGTCTTCGGCGCGCAGGACGTCTACGAGGCCCTCGTCGAAAGCGAGGAGCGCGCCCGCCACGAGGCATCGCGCGAGCACCAGCGCGCGCTCATGACGCCGAGCCTGCGCTTCGACATCCTCAAGCGCGACGGCTACCGCTGCCAGATCTGCGGGCGCACCGCCGCCGAGGGCGCCAGGCTCGAGGTCGACCACAAGGTGCCCGTCGCAGCTGGCGGCCTCACCGTGCCCGAGAACCTCTGGACCCTCTGCCACGACTGCAACAACGGCAAGTCCGCGAAAGAGCTCTAGCCCCGCGCCCTACCGTATCTGCTTCTCGAACCGGAACATACCCTCCGGGAACTGCCCGTCCCCCTGCGAGTCGACCATATCCGGGTCGTTCGGGTCGGGGTGGTGACTCATCCCCGCATGTGCGGGGAGCACCGCTTGTTGTGCGCATGCTCTTTGGCGCGGCCGGGATCATCCCCGCAAGTGCGGGGAGCACTGGACCTTGAAAAACGGATAGCGTCGCCGATTGGGATCATTCCCGCATGTGCGGGGAGCACTCGGCGGGAAGGCCGCGCGCCGTGGTAATGCCGGGATCATCCCCGCATGTGCGGGGAGCACTTAAAGGCAGCGGCAAGGTTGCGCACATCGGTGGGATCATCCCCGCATGTGCGGGGAGCAC
>NZ_FOGP01000001.1:0-97217 GCF_900111255.1 Parafannyhessea umbonata | reverse complement strand
GACCCCCGGGATCATCCCCGCATGTGCGGGGAGCACACTAATTCAACAGCAGATGATATACGAAATTCCCATTTCTAATTCGGTTTTCAAGGTTCATTAATAGCGTATGTTTAAAGCGCTCCTAACAACCATACTTTCGAGCCTTGTGATGCTTACTCGCATTGCTCCATCCCCTAGGGGGTACCCCAACCAAAGAAGTTCTCTCCAAACCGTTGGGGCGTTGGATCAGTTCAACCCCCTCGCAATCGACGGGCTTCCAGTCGGACTGAAGAACCTCAAAAGCAAGACGTTGCTCGTTTTTGGCTGGATAGACCATAATCGCACGTCCACCCTTCACGAGAGAGCAAACGCGCTCCCACAACCTTTCTCTCACGCGAGCGCTAATGCGACCGACAAAGACTCCTGGCGCTATTTCAAGAAGCCATCTTGTTAAATCGCCTCTAAGACCTGGGGGACAGGCTGTGAGAACAAGGACAACCATTACTCCGCTTCCTCTGAATAGGATCTCCCTGATGGAACCTCGCCCAAAGCTTCGTCCCAAAGCGCAACATGATCTCCCTCCGGCAACGAATCGTCCTCATGCGACACTCCCAACAAAGCTTTAATGTCATGAACCATCTTGCGAATGATCTTTTCATCGAAGAACGAATCACGCATGTTTCTTCGGGTCGCCGCCCCAACATCTTTCGGCGTCAGCGCCACCGTCTTAAACGCAACGGGAATCGACGTCTCGGCCTTATATAAATCAGCAATGTCATACACAAACGAGTTTTCATGTCCGGTATGCACAAAGCCCAAGCCCGGAGAGCACCCCATCGCGATTATGACGGCATGGGTCAACCCGTAAAGACATGCATGCGCAGCGGAGAGCGCCTTATTTATATCAGTCGAACTCTCAAACGAGTGGGGATCATAATCTCTTTTGTCCCAAGGGACACTTGTCCTTTGGGACCATTCCCGATATGTCCTTCGAATGCGAGCTCCCTCTCGCCCTCTGAGCTGCTGCATTGTTAGGGAGCTCACGTCCTCGTTGGGAAATCTCATCTGATACATGGAGCGCGCTACGGCTATACGACTGCGCCTGTTTGTCGAAAGCTCCGCTTGTCGTTGCAACAAAGAAGACGAATGGGTTAGAGGCTTGCCCGAAGCATACATCCGTACGCCCCTCTCGCCCACCCACACAACAGTCGACCCACTCTCACTAATGACCGTCATCGCATCATGAGTAACGCTTGTTCCTGGCCCAAGCATAAGAACACTCAAGACGGCAGATGGTATGTGAATCGTGCCGTTCTCGTCATGAACTGTAATAGCGTTGTCAGCTCGATTAATTCGACAATGCTCAAAGTATAGAAAAGAAAGCCGATCATCGACCCTCGCCAAACTTGCAATGTCCGGAGGAGGCGATCCAGATCGCACCAAGCCATCCGCTCCCGAAGTTGAACCATGCGAATCCGTCATAACGCCTCCTCCGAACGGCGGCCTAACCCGCAGATCGTCTTACCGGCGCAATTGTCATGAGGCCGCAGCCGAACCCCTTTGCACGACCAAGGCCATGGCACAAAGCTTGCTTGAAGGCATCCCCGTCAGTCACACGAAGAAGCCCATCGAACCTCGCCGTCGAAAGGGTTACCATTTCGCTCCCTCGAGCGAAACGCTCAATCTTTCTGTGCGATACGTTTACACGAGGCGCGCCAGATTCGCCCTGTAGAACCTCGAATCCATTACGAGCGGCACGGGCGGCAAGCCAGTCAACCTGTTGGCCAACGGTGACATGCCCCATCGTCTTTCCGACGACAGAAGCATTTGATCTCAACCCACAATCTCGCGCGACCCTCCGCGACGGATTAGCCTTAAGGCGAAACTGCCAAACCTGCCCCTCCTGAATAGACGAAATGACGGGCGAGTAGTCCTTACATTCCCACTGCGTTGTCGTGGGCCAGCCAACCTGTTCGCACAGATGCGAGAAATCAGGACGGTCGGGGCTCACGACATAGAGCCATATAACATCCTTATCGTGTGTTGACGCATCGATCCTCCAAAGGATTCGACCATCAGGTGACAGCCGATTCGCGCCTGGGGCAAATGCATGCTCCACCGCAGCGTGAATCCTATAAGGAGAACTAATCAGCCGCATGGCCTGCGCTCTTTCAACATTCAGCGGCATACGAGAAATGAACACAAGAACCCTCCTAGAAAAAGCCCATCGGGTCATGCTCGTCAAACAAATCCCCAGAGGTTACCGAAGACCGAGAAACGCGATTCCCTGACTGCGACTCATCCTCAACGGTGCGATTCGACAAACTTGCCGCATCAACAGAGAACCTGTAAACGGGTCGGTTGGCGTACCGCCTCCCCGTACCGCTATAACTCAGAGGAAAATCAGACTGGCTAACACAAGGTTCTCCATCACGCGCATCAACTGACACTTCAAGCGCATCGCCAACATGAGCTCGTTGATAGCGGCTCGACGCAATCCACGGATGCTTTTTGAGCGCGACGCGTACGTCTTCGAACTCATCGAAGACCCCAATCTTTATTGGGGAGTCGGGAGGGCATGAACGACGCCCAAGAAAAAGCGGCCAAACAGGAGAGTCGAGTGCATCAGCAATCTCGCATAGATGTTCCGGATTGCCCTGCAACGCAACAAGAAACTTTGCATCCGCAAGATAATACCTCGTCGAAAGCGGCATTGTCTTCTTACCGTCAAGAGACCGCTCGGTTTGAAAATCAGAAAGCAACTGCCCCGGTTGATCAGCTCGAACACCAAATTCGAGCGAAGCAATGTCTTCAATTGATTCTTCTCGTGATCTCCCGAGCGCGGCCGCCAATAGCCCCACAACGCCACTTTTCGTTGGCTCTCTACGAGTCGTCCTCATAACAAAACGCGAAGAGTCTCCCCAGGCCTGCATGGGACCAGATAGCCTCAAAAGCAGTACGCTCATTTCTAGTCACCCTCGCCATAAGCCATAACCTCATCTTCAACGGCCGCGAGCATTCCGACGAAATCGGTCTCCTCCCCATAGCTCCTCAGCTGCTCGCCGCCGCCATCAGTAGCAAGCCACATCGCCCTCTTCGGAGACTGACCAAATGAGGTCTCGAACGAACGAATCGAATCCGCCAACTTCTCCTCTGCCTGATGACTGATCGAAGAGTCTGCCGTTGCGCGAACAGGCACTTCGAACGCTGAAACGGCATTGATTGGTCCGCCATTACGAATGGAAACGAGAAGAGCGTTGGGGAGAGTCTTATTCGCAAACGAGTTCTGCTTGCCCGTTGGCATGGATGTCGCAAAGGCCTCAATGAATGCCCTTGCACCACATGCCGCGGCCTTCACATCGCCAAGCTGGCACAGAAGCGAATCAACATTAACTGTTGCGTAGCGATACAGAGTTGACGAATTGAAGCCGTTCGTCTCGATCATCGCCGCGCCGGCGTTGTCCTCTGAAACGCAATCGTCTATAGCAGTAAAGAAGTCATACTCCTGCGTAATCTTGTCGACAGAGATAGCATGCGCCACCTGTGCGGCCGCGTCGACATTCAGGTCGGGCGAATCAGCAAGCATTCGCCCGAAAAGGGCGATATCCAGGGCCTGGGTGCCGTGAAATGCAGCAGAGACCTCTTTCTTGAGCTCCTTGGAAATAGAAGACGGGTCCTCGCCTGCTCCAAAATGATTAACGGCAATGTCAGCAAGCTTGGCAATCTCCGAACGAGAAATAAAAAGAAGGTACTCAGTGACTGGACTACCAGAATCGGACCCAGCCCTCTTCGACTCCTTTACCTTTACCCCTGCAGCCTTTAGGACGGCCTCGGCATAATCCATGGCCCTCTCTGACATCTCTGGAGAAACCTCGGTGATCTTGTCCGCAACCAAGGACACCGCCTTCTTCGTACGCACACCAAGCTCGTCGGCACCAAGCATCGAGGGGAAAGACTCGCGCATCGCACGCTTCCATGCCTGACTTGATACCCTCGCGCGAAGCGCTCCGCCATAGATGGCCGTCTTAGGCGTTCCGGTATCATCGCGGTTGATGTTGCAGGGCGGAACATTCTGAATCGCATAAACATCGATAAACATGATTTCCTCCGGTTTCGTACTAATCCCACTAGTTGCTTGTGTCGCAAGCGTCCTGCTTCCTCGGAACGTAATAGTCGCGGGCCCACCCCATGAACACACGATCCCGAGCAGAGCTTTTCTGAATGAAGTAGATGTCTCTCGCCAATCTCCCGTAGTTGAGTTTCACGCCCTTCGATTTCATTAGTGATATGAGCGCGCGTAGCCCAGCCTCGACCCCCTCGAATCCTGTTGCGGATTCAATCGTCGACATCCTTCGGAGAACACCCGCCTCGCCCTGCGGCTCGCTTCCAACTTGATGCGAGATGAGGTAACAAGCGCGCCCAAACGAACCAGATGTCCAATCCATAGATGAGGGGGGAATTGCGACACCAACCACCTCAGATTGCTGATGAATCGCGTACAGCTTCATCGCACACCTAATTGCTCGAAGCGCGTCTTCCTCGTCGACCCTTGACGTGCAAAGTTCCGGAAGACCGGAGAACACGTCATCTCCAACGACCATCCACGACCCCATGCCGGGCTGGCCTAGCCTTCGAAGGCGCGCGAGTGTAGCTCGGGATGAGGAAGACCCTGCGAGGTAAGATTTCTGCAGCATCAGCACCTTACCGTTCACAAAGCGCTCGACAATGTCTGCAACGGTCTTGCAGTCGTTCACGTCTGTCACTCCCCTTTCGAAGGCTTTTCGTCGCCAGAAGGCGAGCGCCCTTCGGCATCGTCCCCAACGCTAGGCTTGCCAAGTATTTTGCTTAGCTTCGCCATTAACTCGAAGTACGCCCTTCCGACCGACATGTTGTCGTGCATCGCGAACAAGGAGCCGCACGAGGAAGAAACGTAATCCTTGGCCATCGACGCAAGCTTCGCTCGCACCTGGCTACGCCAAGCGTTGCAATAGCTAATCGCGTCTTCATCCTGAGTGAAGGCCACCAGTTTTCTTTTGAAAAGCGCGTCAAGTTCTCCGTACGCCTTTTCTCGAACCGCATCCTGCATGACCCTTATTTCCTTAGGATCAGCTAAGCTGCCAGACGCCCTGCTAGCTCGGGAGACAAAACGTGCGAGCTCGGTAACTGCCTCATCTGTCTGATTGACAACCTCAATTGCCTTCAGGCATTCAGGTGACTCGTAACGAAGCATTGACACGGGAAAGCTGAACTCGTCATCGATGCCATTAACAATGACACTGCTTTGCGTTCCGTACTCTATTCCCTGTGCATGGAGCGAGACAATTGAGCAGCTGTCCTTAATGACTCCACGACGAATTAGTAGGTCAATCCAACGTACGACACCAGGGCGTAGGTCCGTGCCATCTTCGGCACCGCCCGCAACCAAGAGAGATGACATTCCTCGCCATAGCAACTTGGTCGAGTCATGGATTCGCGGCATCAACGGAACGTAAGGCGTGCCAAGCTTTTTTTGTTGCTGCTTACTCTCGCGCCATGCCGTCATGGTCTCAACGTTCTGCTTATCAACCAGCGTTGTAATGTCCCCATAGCAAGAGATTAGATTCGTCACCTTCCCCTGGCGCTCGTCGCGAACCAACCTCATGCGACGCGACTGCCACGTAAATAGGGACACGGGTCCAATCGGTTCGCCG
Source organism: Parafannyhessea umbonata (assembly GCF_900111255.1). Classification (GTDB taxonomy): domain Bacteria; phylum Actinomycetota; class Coriobacteriia; order Coriobacteriales; family Atopobiaceae; genus Olsenella_J; species Olsenella_J umbonata_A. The sequence goes on along the minus strand of NZ_FOGP01000001.1, from coordinate 91,548 downwards.
GCGTCGGCATTTCTGAGGTCGGAGCTGGCATTGCTCATCTCCCACGGAGCCCTGTCGTCCTCGTTTCCGAATAACTCAGAGTTCTTTGAACGCTGGGGATCAAAGAGGACCCAATTGAGCATAAGGGTCCGAAAAAGACTGTCCCCTTCGAGATACACTCCGCCCTCGCCCCCAAGCAAGCCTGTTCCAACGGCTCCTTTGGGCGCGTATACCTTTCCGGACTTCGAGTGAGTATTACCTTTTACGGGTGACTTAATCCCAGCTGCGTCATAGGACTGGACAAAGATGAGCCACCTTGCAGCTTCTGCATACGAAATGCCATCAAGCTGATTGCGATTGCGAACTGAAAACAAGTATTTTTCTGGCTTCGGAACATCCGCCAACAGCTCACCGATCGGATCAGGCTCCTTCCCAATGTATTGCAATCCCCGAACTTGGAAGAACGGATTATCCGCGTCGAACAAATCAAAGGCACTCTTGTACTGACTCAAGTAGTCATTAATAACGTCGAGGCTAAACTCGCCTTGATTCCAAATTTCCCGCCACATCTCAATAAGTTCGTCGTCAGATTCGGGTGTAAAGAGATGAGACCTATAAAGGATCGCAACCATCAATCGGACGATAGGCAGTGTCTGCTGCGGCATGTCGCCAGTGATGCATCGAATGCTGGAAGCCCGCTCAAACGCCTCCGTCAGAGACACTACGCCCGCAGACCCATTTGATAGCACCACGGGAATCCATGGCTCCTCAAGCAGATTGAATCCGCGCAATGCTTCAATACCGTCCATGCTTCGTCCTCCTTTCTCCTTAGCTAACCGGACAATCGATCAAACCCCATTTAGATGGGGAACACGTTGACAGGAACATCAACACTGGAGCATTCCACATTAGTGGATGAACCAAGATTAGAACGTGTTAATGTTTCTACCTTCAACTCCCCGCTATTTGGCAGGCAATTCCTCCGCGAGCGGTGTAGGTGACCTTATGGCCATGAATTCGAGCCACAAAGGAACCTGCGCCTTCGTCGAGCGGAAGAACGAGTCGACCAACAAGCCAGGGCGACTCCTGCCAAGCCCCTACATACATCGAGCATGCATCCTCAAGTTCAAGGATGAGACTCTCGAGCTCACCTGCGGGACAGAGGGAAAGAGGAAGACGCACCGAAGACTGCGCCACCACTTTTGCGAGAGCCGGAGGAGGAACGGTGTCGATCGGGACTGAGCCCCCTTTCCGTACGCCATGTCTCTCGTCGCCTACCCACGGAAGAAGAGCCAGCCCATCGCCCGTACGACGAAGCAACAAAACATCGACAGATTCCTGAGTATCGCGTATAGCCCTGCTACCCGCATCAAAATCCGCTTCCAGTTCCGTAGTCGAATGGGTCGCGGCCATTTCTATGAGCGAGTAACGCTCACGTTGCATCCGTGCCGCAGACTGGATGCGACACTGATTGGCCCTGCTCTTCTTTCTGCCGGCGTTCATGTCACGCTTCCGACATGCTTCAACCCACTTCGATTTCCACGCATCTGGAATGAGCGTTCGTATACCCGTGGAATATGCCGTCTGTACAAGATGTGATATGTCCTCTGGAATTGAGATCGTCGTCGTCCGACTCCCCTCGTCAATATCAAGCGCGGCCAACGATTCATAGAGCGACGCGGCGTCATAGACACTTGTAATGCCCGGCTCAAACCGTGGTATTCCACCCCAACCAGATACACCCGTGAGGTAGCACTGCGGCGTACGCAGCGCACGCGGCCTTGACGACTCACCGTTCCCACGAAGATGACGATGCATCCTTCCCATTCTCTGCAGCAGCAAGTCGACGGGCGCCACATCGGTTACGAGCACGTCAAAGTCGATATCCAGCGATTGCTCTAGAACCTGTGTACCGACAACAATAAGAAGCCTGGGCCTTAGCCCATTCTCAATAGTCGATGCTGGGCCAAGCAAACCACGGATTCTCTCCTCTATCGCCATTCGATCGATATCGACAAAGCGAGAGTGATCCAGAATCACGGCATCCTGTCCGAACAACTTACCTAGACGATCGGCCGCATTCTGCGCTCGAGAAACGGTGTCACATATTACGCCCGCGCAACCACCCTCCGAAAGAAGGTTAGACAGCAGCTTCTCAACTGGCATGCTTGCCTCATCGTGAACGAACAGCCTTACATCACAGCGACGCCCTGAAGAAGCGCATCGCGCCCACTCCACCGTGACGTCACTCGTGTAGGTAATGAGGGGATAAGCCTCTTCCGGCAGCTTGTCCAAAGGTCTGCTTTCCGCGTTAGGCGCCTGCCTACATTCCCTTCGCCCAATCTTGTCCTTCCATGACAGGGCAGAACGGCGTGACGTGAGGGGCAATTCAAGTGACGACCGGCGTCCGCGCAGATAGGATTCCGTCATATCAATTCGCTGCTTGTGAGGTAGAGTCGCAGACAAGAGAATGACAGGCGTTCCCCAGTAACCAAGCCATTCCAATGCGCGGCGTAGATACTCTTGCATATAGGCGTCATAAGCATGGCACTCGTCAATAATCACCACTTTGTTTGCCACTGCAATATGCCTCATTGAGAGGTGCCTCATGTTGAGTGCTGCCATAAGAACCTGGTCAACCGTACAAACGACAAAATTTGAAAGCATGCCCTTCTTGCGACCGAACATCCAATCGGATGCAAATGCCGACTCCGTTCGCCATGACCTGTCAGGCATACGAGCCTCTGCATCCCTTGGCTCCGAATGCTCCCAAGCGTCGACGGACAGACATGCAGAGCGGGACCTTTTTACGATTCCGCTGAACTCCTCATTGAGCCGTGACTTCCCATGCGCGAGGAAAAGACTCTTACTCGGCAAGTCACCATGAGGAAGTCGGTCGAGCCAGTTGTGCACCCTCGCAAACATTGCGTCAGTGGTCGCCATGGTAGGCAGCGCAACACAAACTCCGCCTCGACCAAAGCGGGCAGCCAAGATCTCTGCGGCAGCTAGCGCCGCTTCGGTTTTCCCCTCCCCCATAGGCGCCTCGATTAGCATCAAACCTGGCGTCTCGAGGCGTTGAGCGATCTCTATGACTTCTTCTTGGATTGGATGTGGCGTCGCTGAAGCCGGGAGATCAAACCTCTCGAACAGAAGTCTTCCCGAGTTCGTCTCAGGCAGATACTGCTCGCTCCATGCGGGAGCAATAGATAAATCATTCCAAGCCTTGCGTAGTCGGCGCTCAAATGCAGGCCAAAAGCCGTCGTCAGCGTCACCTAGCCCGCCACAATCAAGTGGAATAAGAGGGAAGACTTCTCCGTCACTTGCCATCCAATCGGCCATAATGACGAGCCCCGTAAGCAAACTGGCAATTGGAACGGGTAAGACGCAATTGGAAAGATGGCTAAAGGTCGTCGCATCTAGGCGCGCCACGTTGAGCATAAACTCAACCAGCTCTCGATGTACCGCTTTCCACCCATCGGCCCCCTCCCCCGAGATTCCAAGCTCGACCTCAGACAGACTGGCGTCGCGAACAACACCAGAATCAGGGAAAACGCCGTGATGGGAGCCAATTACCGACGCATAGGAAGCAGCCACGCGCGCATCCCATCCACGGTCGCAAAAGAACTGCTCTAGCAACACCTGCCCTGCAACCGCATGAAGAGGATGGCGAACGCTAGCAAGGTCGGGGCGAATGTACAGACCAGCATGCTCAGGCTTCCAGGCAAGACTGCCGGGAAAACCCTGACCACTCGCGACCGGCTTTGACTGAAAGAGGGGCGTTGCCTTGCCCAAATCATGGACGGCTGACAAAAAAAGATAGGTCTTTCGAGCAAGCTCAAGGTCTCCGCCAACAAACCGTGCAATTGATTCCTTTGTCCCCTCGGGAAGCCATCTATCCCAGAGAAGCCCCGCCACCCCCAAAGCGTCGAGAAGATGGACGTATAACGGCAACCAAGCATCCCCTGACTCGCGGTCTGACTTCGCCCAAAGCGATTTCGCCTTATTAGAAAGAGCCTGTCGCACGCCTACATCGCCTCGCATCTGAAAACCAGATCAGCATGGAACAACAAAACCTGCGCCTGCAGCACTGACTATAGTGCCACCGCGACCGGACATTAATTATTGGCGTTCGTAGCCTAGACATCAGATGTCAAAGCAAGGACCGAAATACCCTCGATCGTCCGAGGGTTTCAAGAATCACCAAAATCTAATTGTTTAAGTGGGTTGCTGCATCAACGCCATCAAGATCTCTTAAGGAGATAATCCAGCCCACAGGAACCGCAGTTTGCAAAAAAAGACTCTCCCGTAATCTGGCAATAGGCAACAAGCGAGGGGCCGTTGCGCATGCAGGCAGCAAAGATTGGGTTCCACTAGGAGAGTACCGCGATCAAGAGAATGTTGAGCCCGTCCTCGTAGCGGTAGCTCACGTCGCTCGCGAGGTCGCGCACGAGACGCATGCCCATGCCGCCGAACTCGAGGTCCTCGAAATCGGGGTCGGGCGCCTCGGCCGTAGTGAGGTCGAAGGCGTCGCCGTCGTCGACGAGGGTCACACTGAGGCCCGCAGGCATCTCCTCCACCGCGTACCAGGCGTGCGTTGCGCCCGAGTACGACACGACGTTCGCGAAGGCCTCCTCCACCGCCAGGGTCGTGCGGCGCTTGAGGGGACCGTCCGCGCCGGTGGCAAAGATCGCCTCCTTGACGATGTCCATCGACGTGATGTCCGCAGGCACCTCATGAGCACCGGCAATGGGGAGGCTCTTCTCGGCGGGGGTTGGAGGCGTGTGAGTGAGGGCGAGGGCTGTGAGGTCGTCGAACTGCTCGCGGCCGGCGGCGTGGGCGTCGACGATCTGGGTCGTGGCGTCGACCACGGACTGGGCCGAGGCGAAGGGCGCGCGGGCGGAGAGGCGCTCGGCGAAGGCGGCGTCGCCGAGGAAGGCCTTGTTCTTGTCGACCGCCTCGGTCACGCCGTCGGTGAAGACGAGGAGGGACTCGCCGGGCGCAAGGGTCACGGTCTCGTCGACGAGCTCGATGTCGTCGAAGAGGCCGAGCAGGGTGCCGTTCTGCTGCTTGAGCGGGCGGGCCGCCTCGCCGACGACGAGCGGCGTGACGACCGTCGTCAGCGCCTCGGCGCACACGAACGACGCCACGGCGCCCACCAAGCCCAGCGCGTGCGTGAGCACCCAGATCAGCGGCAGGTACAGCACGGTGTTCTCGAGCGCGATGAGCGACAGCGCCATCGTGCGGCACTGCACGACGTTGAAGTGGTACAGCAGCACGTAGTTGACGGACATCGGCACGAAGCCGATCACGTACGGGCGCACGAGCCAGTCCGAGCCGGCCACGCCGCCGCGAGGACTATACTTCTGTATGGCAGAAGCATTGCCGATGAAGGAAGGTCTCATGGCCAGCGTTCGCGACTACGCATCCACCCCCGGCGAGGTCCTGCTCGAGGAGTTCCTCGAGCCGAGGGGCATCTCGCAGTACCGGCTTGCCAAGGCGATCCACAAGCCGCAGTCGGCCATCTCCGACATCGTGCACGGCCGCCGCGCCGTCAGCGTCGAGATGGCGTACCTGCTGGGCAAGGCCCTGGGAACGAGCCCGCAGTTCTGGCTGAACCTGGAGATGACATATCAAATCAAGACGTTCGACCCAAAGGGGCTGCCGCCGGTGGAGGCGCTTGCGTAGCGGACAGGGTTGGTGACGACGCCACTGCGCCCACGGCTCATTGCCCTCGAGACGAAAACGGCACCCCGCAAGAATCTGCGGGGCGCCGCCAAAGGGGGGGCAATGTTTTTGGGTCGCTCGGCTACTCGACGTCGAACGCCTCGGAGTCGGAGTCAAACCCGGTGAAGTAGGTCACAGCTGCGGCAACCACGGCGGAGAGGATTGCGCATCCCCAGCCGGCGATGAGGTTGAACTGGGTGCCGCCGGCGAAGGCCAAGGCGCAGACCACGTTGGAAGAGGGCACCAGGCTTGCGGAGACGACGCCGAGGATGCCCGCGACGAGGCCGCCCGTGAAGCCACCGGCGATGAGGCCGAAGAAGGGCCTCTTGTAGCGGGTGCAGATGCCGTAGATGGTCGGCTCGGAGGTTCCCGCGAGGATCGCGGTGATGGCGTACTCAGCCGCGAGCGCCTTCTGCTCCTTGTTCTTGATGCGCAGCATTGCGCCGATGGCGACGCCCATCACGGAGAAACTCGCGAAGACGAGCGCGGGGCCGCCGAAGCCGTCGTAGCCCTGGGTCGCGAAGACCTGGAAGAGGGTGACGATGAGCACCATGTGCATGCCGGTCATGACGAGGATGGGATAGAGGCCGGCGATGATCGCGATGCCGAGGGGGCCGATGACGTTCTGGAGCGCCAGCAAGCCGCCCACGAGGTAGCCGCCCAGGAACGCGCCGGCAGGCCCGAGCACACACAGCGAGATCGGCAGCATCACGAGGATGGTGATCGCCGGGGCGAAGACGCCGCGGATGGAGCTGGGCATCTTGGCGTTGAGGAACCTCTCGATGTAACCCATCACCCACACGGAAAGGATGACCGGGATGATCGTGCTCGAGTAGTTCTGCACGTTGCAGGGGATGCCGAAGACGGTGAACGGAGTGCCCTCGGTGGCCATGGCCACGAAGGTCGGGTGGATGAGAATGGCGCCCATCACGATGCCCAGGACGGGCGTGACGTTGAACTTAACGGCAGCCGTGTAGCCGACGACGCAGGGGAAGAAGTAGAAGGCGGCGTCACCCACGAAGGTGAAGAGCTTCATGAGGTCGCTGTCGGCGGGCAGCAGGTTCAGGAAGTCCGGGCCGAGCAGGCTCGTGATCATCTTGAAGAAGGCGCAGGCGACAATCGCGGGGATGGCGGGGCCCATCGTGCCGGAGAGGCCGTCGAGGATGGCCATCCCGACGCCCTTGGGCGTCAGGCGCTCCTTGGGAGCGTCGAGGTTCTCGTCCACCTCACCCGCGCCCTCGAGGCCCGTGCCGGCCAGGACGGCATCGTAGACGCGATCGACGTCGGGACCGATGACCACCTGAAGCTGGGCGTTGGCGTCGACCACACCCAGGACTCCGTCAATCGCCTTGAGGGCGTCCTTGTCGGCCTTCGCCATGTCTCGTAGGTTGAAGCGAAGGCGAGTGGCGCAGTGGAGCACCTTGGTGATGTTGTCCGCACCACCCACCTGCTCCACGATCCTCTCTGCCAACGCGCAGTAATCCTTGCCTGCCATCGTGTGACTCCTTTGCGAACCAAGACAACGAACCGGTACTGAACCAAACTGCTATTGTGGGAACGTTCCCATGTCATTTATATGTTTCTTGACCAGCAGTGTCAACAACTTTTTGGGGAACGTTCCCATTATTTCGCCACGCACTCTCAGCAGGGGTTTCCTCCCCTATTCGTGGCTGTAGTCCCCCTCGGGGGCACCAAGCTCGAGCCAGCGGCGGCACGCCTCGACCCACGCGGCGTTGTCCGGCCAGACGTCGTCTTCGACCGCAGCGCTCGTGGCGTCGCACAGGCTCGTGCCGTGGGGTCCCCTCTCGTAGAGGTGCAGCTCGCACGGAACGCGCGCCGCCTGCAGCGCCGCGACGAACGCAAGCGTGTCACAGGGGTCGACCACGACGTCCTGCGTGGTGTGCCACACGAAGACGCGGGGCATGTCCTCTCGCACGTGAAGCCTTAGGTCGATGTCCTCGACCTGCTCCGGCGTCGGTGCGTCCGTACCAAAGATGCCCCGGGAGATCATCCCCAGGGTGGGCAGCATCTGCTCGGGAACCTCGTCCGCGCCCCTCAGGAGCGGGCGCGCGCTGATCATGGGGTAGCCCATGACCACGCCCGCAGGACGCGCCTGACCCGCAGTGGCGCCAGCCCTGGCGAGGAGCTGCGGGTCGTCGAAGCGCTCCGCCAGGCTTCCCGCCAGATGGGCACCCGCCGAGAAGCCCATGCAAAAGACCCGGCTCTCGTCTATGTCCCATTCCCGGGCGTGCTCGTGAACGATGCGCATGGCCTTCATGAGGTCGACGAGCTGCTCGGGGACGCGAGACGCCTCGTCGACCTCCGGGTCGCCTCCCGTCTCCTCGGCCCGACGCACGACGTAGTGCTTGTAGCGGACGACGAACGACTGGTAGCCGAGGCCCATCCACCGGGCCGCGACCGGCTCTCCCTCCTTGGTCGCCAGCGTGAGGTAGGCGCCGCCGGGACAGACCAGCATGGCAGGGCGCTTCTTTTTGCGCTGGAGGCGGATCGCGGGGTCGAGGACGTACGCGCAGAGCGTGGCCGTGCCGTCATCGCGGAGCGGGAACTCGAGGTACTGCATCGTCTTCTCCTTGTCTGCGGGGACGTCTGCCCCGCCCCTTAGTGCGCCTTGATAAACCGAGCGATTCGACCCCATGCGTCGGAGGAGTCGTCCGGGCGGTACTCGTTGAGGTCTGCGTGGGTGAAGCCGTGCTCGGCCTGCGGGTAGTTCTTGTAGTCGACATGGGTCCCCCGGGAGACGAGCAGGTCCCGGAAGTCATCGGCCTCGCCCTTGAGCGAGTCGAAGCCCGCGACGTTGAGGAGCATGTCGGGCCAGCACACCTCCGGGCCGGCCTCGGTGGGAGACGCAAGGGGCTCCCCCATCTGGTTCAGGTCGGCATACTCCCAGGCAATGTACTGCAGGCTCCGTTCGTTGGCGATCGCGCGACTCGAGTCGAGGGCCTCGCGGGAGAGGCTCATGCGAAGCACGGGGTAGTTCATCGCGAAACCGACGATGGGGAAGTCGCCCTGGCGGGACGCCATCTGAACCATCGCCGCGGCGATGTTGCCGCCCGCCGAGGAGCCCACGGTCATGAAGCGGCCGCGCGCGATGTCGAGCTCCTCCGCATGGCGGTGGCACCAGACCATGGCGTCGTAGCTGGCGGTGTACGTCATCGGGTACTTATGCTCGGGCGAGCAGGGGTAGTCCACGTTGACGACGACCGCCCCGGACCGGTCGGCCATGAGCCTGCAGTACGGGACGTCGAGCTCCCAGTAGCCAAGGCAGAAGCCGCCGCCGTGGAAGTTGAAGACCACCACGTCGCTCGTGCGCTCGCGAGGGTAGTAGAAGTAGAGGTCGAGCCAGCCCGCGTCGGTCCACACCGAACGCTTCACGCTCGTGTCGTTGACCCGGAGCTCGTTGCAGTACGTCCGGTACCGCAGCTCCTTTCGCATGCGGTATGCGTAGACGTCCTCGTCCTTGACGGACGCGATGTACGACAGCTCGCGCTCGCTTGCCATGCCTCTTCCCCACTCCTCACTGCGCCGTGGCGCCTGATCGCTCTTACAAAATGGGAACGTTCCCATTAATGGCTATCATCGCCGTTGCGGGTAGGGATGTCAAGGCCTCATTGGGAACGTTCCCGGAGGCTATGGTATTATGGCCTCGGACGATCAGGAGAGCCCATGACCATCAATGACATCGCACGCCTCGCTGGCGTATCCAAAAGCACCGTCTCCCGCTACCTTACGGGAGGGAGCGTCTCGAAGAAGAGCGCCGAGAAGATCGCGCGCGTCATCGAGAGCACCGGCTACGTCCTCAACGCCTCCGCCTCGAAGCTTCGCTCACAGCGCAGCAGGCTGGTGGGCGTCCTCGTGGACGGCATCGACGCGCGCGCGGTCACCCGAATCCTGCGCGGCATCAACGACAGGCTCCACGAGCTTGACTACCTCCCCTTCATCGTCATCGACAACCACGACGAGGACCACAAGCTCGCCGGTATGCAGGCCTTGGTCCGCCAGGGCGTCGACGCCATCATCTTCGGGACCGCACAGCTCACCGACGAACACGCCCGCTTCATGCTGGGAGCAGATGTCCCCATCATCGTCTTGGGTCAGAGAAGCGATGCCTTCCCCTTTGCGAAGGTGGACGACTACGCAGGCGGGCGGCTGATGGCGGAGCATGTCATCGAGCAGAAGCCAAAGCACCTGGTTTACCTCGGCTTTCCAGGATACGATCGCGCCGGCCTCGAGAGGTGGCACGGCTTCGTGGACGCGTGCGGCAGCGCCGGAGTCGGCGTCGAGTACCTGGAGTGCGGCTACGAGCGAGAGGCGGGGTACCACCTCGCCGAGCAGGCGCTCGCAAATGGAACCGACTTCATCGTGGGAGCCTCCGACACCATCTGCCTCGGCGTCCTGCGCTACCTCGGCGAGCACGGCATGAGTGCGCCCAAGGACGTGAGGCTCGCGGGTTTCGGCAACTACGAGGAGGGAAGCCTCCCGATGGTCTCCCTCACCAGCGTTGGCTTCGACTACCTCGCCCTCGGCCGAGACGTCGCGCGCAAGGCGGTCGACCTCATCGAGGGCGAGGATGTCCCCCACGAGAGCGTCGACTACCCCATGGAGATCCACGTTCGAAACTCGAGCCTCGCCTAGGCTTCCCCATCACAGGAGACGTACGTCGCCCGCTACCCGAAGCCCTTGCGCAAGCATACGGCTCGCTGCACGGCCGCGCCCATCTCGGCGGCATCTCCCTTCCACATGGTCAGGCAGAAGCGCGAAGAACCTGACTTCAAGTGCGCGGAGCGCATGCCCTGACGACTGAGCGACTCCTGGATTCGCGCGAAACCTGCGCCCCTGTTCCCGACGATGAAGCCGCGCTCGGGGTAGCCCTCGGGGTAGGGCACGCTCTCGAGGATGCGCGAGAGGAACTGGTTGCGGCTGGAGGAGGCGCCGTAGGTGCCGATGTTGTCGACCGTGACCATGCCGTAGAGGCCGCCCGGGCTGATGATCTCGATACGATCGGCGAACATGTTGACCTGCACCTGGGAACCGAGCGCCTCGGGCGAGTAGTCGCGGTGCATGAGGGCGTTCGCCACGGCCTCGCGAACGGCGACCTCGGGGTACTCGGGCACGTCTATGCGCGAGCCGCCGACGACGTAGGAAGCAATGCGCATGTTGCGGCGGACGGACGCGAGGGTCTCGGCGACCATCACGGGGATGGGACCGATGACAGTGCGGGAGTCGAGGAAGCGACCACCCGCAAGCGGATCGGACTTCGGGCCCCAGAAAGCGATGAAGACAATGTTGGCGCGAGGGAAGTGGTCCTGCGGATGGTGGCCAAGTGCCATGAGGCCGGCGAGCGTGGGGCGGACGGTGTCGGCGTCGTCGCGCTTGGCGGCGCCGAGCGCAAGGAGGATGTCCTCGTCCGAGAGGTTTTCAAAGACGTGCGATGAGGTGGCGCGCTCGCGAGCGAGAAAGCCTGACAAGAGGTCAGGGTCAAGCTCGTCGACAGTTGCGTCCGGGACAAGACGAGCGTCATGGGTCGACTGGGTGCGCTCCGCCGTCATGCGGTCGAGCTCGCCTATTCTGCCATGTGCGCTCATGAGACCTCCCCTTCTATAGAAAAGAGACGTACAAGAACTCCGGGGACCACCTTTAACAAGAAGCTGACCCTCAGGTTCATGCGAGGCCAAACAATGGTCTAATTACTCATCGATATAAGAGCGCAGATCCCAAGGCCATCGATTCATTTGAATAGCTCATCGTAAGATCCGGTTCTCTGAAAAACGACAAGGCCGTTACCGATCTTCCAAATTACAAGCCAGTCTCCAGCGTTTGCGACGTGGCACTCATTGCTGCCCGACCACGACCCCCTAAAGGAGTGCATGTTATGCCGCTGCTTTAAAACTCGCTTCGACTCATCGGTATCAGCAAGAACTAGATTGATCACCTCGCCAAGTGGAGCGATGTCACGGTGTTTCCTCACAAGCGCCTTAACATCGCGATTGAATCTTGAGGTGTACCGCGCGCCGAGCAATTACAGGCCCATCGATTCAAACATCTCGGATGCCGACCCATATCCGGCGCCGCCGGCAGCAATAATCTCATCAGCCTCGCGAATCGACTCCAAAGAAGCTGCGTTGGGCTCCGGGTCAGAAAGATTGAGTGGAATTCTGTTTTCGCGAATCATCTGCTTATAGAAAGCGCGCGTAACGGAAGAAAGGTCAAAGCCAAAGTGCTCCGCAATACGTGCGGCATTCTCCTTGATGTCAGAGTCAACCCGAATGGTTACGGACGATGCGGACATGGCGCCTCCGTTTCATGTTGTAATAACAACGTTGTTATAACGCCTTGCATATTGGCACACAAGGAACATCGTACGAGCGGTGCAGCAACTCACTCACGAACCCGTTCAGTTTGCTGACACGCAAGTGCCGCTGCACGATGTCGGCCACCTTGTCGATGAACTCTTCGTCTACATCAGCCAACATGCTCTCCTCCGCAGTAAGAAAACACACCGTACGACAGTGTCGCGACACGCGTGCGACACTATGTCGCATCGTTATCCTGGCCCATGTCGTGCAGCACATACCGATGGGGGTCGCGCGCTCTCTTATACCTGTCACTATGTCGCGACATCAAGTATGCGGTCTGTCGCATTGGTTGGCGCGACGTTCACTCACGGCGGACATCAACAATCAAAGGCGGAACCGGGGAGAAGAGACATGCTCTTCTCCCCGGTTCCTGAGGCGATGGTGCGTCGATGCAATCCCGCGCGGATGGGGTCGCGCGGGTCGCGGCCCATGGAGGAGGGACCGCGATGGGGTGTGCACGGGGTCGTGCAGGCTGGCTGCGATGGGGGGCCACATTGTGCTTGCTGAGGGAACAACCAGTCGAGAGGTGAAGCGAAGTCTCCGGGCGCGGGGGCGGGTCGGGTGCACCACGTCCGGCGAGCGGGGCGTCCGGCGGAGGAATCTGGTGCGGTGGCGCCGAGCCTAGCAGCGCTTGGTGATGGCCTCGATAATGCCCTCTGCGCTGTCCCGGCTCATGATATCGGCCGTAGCCTCCTCGTCCATGAAGATGCCCATCATAGCCTGGAGCACGGCAACCTGGTCCTCAGCGTGGGCGAGGAGTCCGAGGTTGATGATCAGCTCCGTGTGGACGGGATGGTCCACCATGTCGGCCATGGGCGCGAAGTCGATCGTCGTCTTGGGCTTGATGACCGCGATGTAGGGCTTGACGATGTTCTCGGGATCGACGTGAGGAATGGCGATGCCGATCTTCTCGAACTGGAGCCCCGTAGGGAAGCTCTTCTCGCGCTGCGTGATGGCGTCGTACCAGCCCTCCTTGACGTAGCCCATATCCTGCAGCTTCCGCTGCATCTGCTTGAAGAAGTCCCACTCGTCAGTAGCCTCGAAGTCAAAGAAGACAAGCTCGGGCCTGAAGAGAGAAGTGTCTACCTGTGCCATGTGTAACCTCCTGATTGCGCCGGCCTAGGCAATGGGCCTGGCACCGTTTGCAAATACCTCGATTACGTGCTTGAAGTCCTCGTACATGCGCTCGTACGCGGCCATCGTCATGTCGTGCCAGTACACGACGGCCTCGCCCGGGTTCTTGGCCTCGTAGTCGGCGATGACGTCGCGCACGGCGTCGCCCGCGTACTTCACGCCGTAGGTGTAGTAGTTAATCTTGCGGATGCCGGCGTCGATGGAGTGGTGATAGTCCTCGTCGGAGACGCCGGAGCCTCCATGCATGACCAGAGGGACGTTGGCGCGCTCGCGGATCTGCTCGAGCACGTCGTACGAGAGGTGTGGCTCGCCCTTGTAGATGCCGTGCGACGTGCCGAAGGAACAGGCCAGGATGTCGAGTCCCGTGCTCGCGATGAAGTCCTTCGCCTGGTCAGGATCGGTGTAGACCGCCTCGGAGACGTGGTCGTTCTCGTGGCCGACGCCGTTCTCGCGCGTGCCCATGGAGCCGAGCTCGCACTCGAGGCCGCAGTCGAAGGCCGAAACCATATCGGCAGCGCGGGCGGAGTTGGCAACGTTCTGGTCGTACGGGAGCATCGAGCCGTCAAACATGGCTCCGGTGAAGCCCATCTCGAGCGCACGGCGCATGTACGAGAGGTTCTCGCAGTGGTCGAGGTGCACGCAGACCATGGCGCTCGAGCGCTCTGCCAGGGCAACGATGGCGGGTCCGATGTAGTCGAGAGGAGCAAAGGGCTCATGTCCCTCGGCGTGGCTCAGGATGACGGGAAAGCCCGTCTCTTCCGCGGCGTCGAGCGCCGCACGCGTCGCCTCGAGGCTCGGGACGTTGAATGACGCGATTGCCATGTTGTTCTGCTCGGCAATGGCGCAGATGTCGCGAAGGTTCACAATCATGTCGTTCCCCTAACAGGTAGATGGTCGAAAACTGTCTCTATCTCGGCACGGCGGCGCGAAGCCTAGCCGCGCTTTGTCTTCTTTTTCTTGCGGGCGGGGACCTTGCCGTTCGAGTCCCCGTGGACCGTGCGGTATTCCTCGCTCGAACGGCGCGCGCGAGCCTTGAGGCTGTTGGGATCGAGCTTGTACTCGAAGTCCTCAATCCACTGGAAGAGCTCCTTGCCATCGTTCATATAGAGCAGCTGCAGCCAATACCTGCCACGTAGGAGGCCGCCGCCGTTGACGCGGACGTACACCTTCGCGTCCCCACCGACCTCTCGGACGTTGAAGGACTTGATGTCCTCGAAGGCATAGCGGTCAGTCCTGCCGAACGCGCAGAAGGAAATCGAGTCGTCGTCGACGATGACGTCCTGCGGGTTGGCGATGGCAACGAAGGTGTTCCACGTCTGATAGCCCGCGACGATCAAGATGAGGACGCCGAGCGCCGCAGGGATCAGCGAGATGACACCAATGATGCTCAAGATGGAGATGACGCATAGTGCCAGGCAGAACGCTCCCGTAGCGGTCACGGAGACGTTGAACTTCGCCTGGTCATACCTGTATCTCTTCATTCGATCTCCCATAAAGAAAGAGGCGGGACTCCTGTACAGAGTCCCGCCTCTGCTGGAGCAAGTGAAACGGACGAGTGATCAAAACCGAACGATGTAGCGAGTCCCTTCGCTACTTGGCGTTGGCCTCGGCAGCCTCCTCGTGAATCTCGGCAGCCTCAGCGATGATGCGCTTGCGGTTCCAGAGAGCCAGGGCGAGGACTGCGACGCCGGGGACGGCAAGGCCGATGCCGTTGCCGAGCTGGCCAAGGCGAACGATGACCCATGTGAGCGGGTTTGCGCCATCGCAGATGGAGGAGATGGCGGCCGCGCCACCCATGTCAAAGTTGACGTTTGCGGCAGCCTGGGTGATGAGCGGCGAGAGGTCGGTCGCGATGTAGAGGCCAACCGCCAGGACGACGATGCCGCAGAGGATGCCGCGGAAGCCATTCTGGTGAACGATGGGGGTCACGAGAACGAGCATGTAGGGAATGCAGGCGAGGTCAGCAAGGGGCATGACCTTGTTGCCAGGAAGAACGAAGGACAGGGCGATGCAGAACGGGACGAGAATGAGCGCCATCGTCAGGGTCACGGGGTGACCGGTGCCGACTGCGGAGTCGAGGCCGATGTAGATCTTGCCACGGTTCTGGAAGTGCTCGGAGATGAAGGTGGAGGCAGCGTCGGAGATGGGGAGCAGGCCCTCCATCAGGAGTGCGGCCATCTTCGGGATGAGCACCATGACGGCGCCCATGTAGACGGCGGTGCCGAGGAAGGACGGGATGGCAGCGCCCTCGGCGTCGACGCCAGGCAGGAAGCCATAGCCGGCGAGGATGCCGATGATGAGGCCGATGATGGAGCCGAGGAGAATCGGGTCGCCGAAGACGCCGAACTTCTTCTGCATGTTCTCGACGTTGATGTCGATCTTGTTCAGGCCGGGAATCTTATCGATGAGCTTGTCCATGGCCCAGGCGATGGGCGCGTAGGCGCCGGCAAAGCCGTGAGGGATGGAGACGCCGGGAAGGCCGAGGGACTCCTCGACGAGCGGAGCGGTGACGTCGCCGATGATGAGGACGATGACCTCATTGATGATGGCGGCAGCGATGCCGAAGGCAACGTTGTTGGTGATGATGGCAACGAGAGCGCCCGTGAAGGCGAAGTGCCAGTAGTTCCAGATATCGACGTCAGCCGTCTGCGTGGTGTTGGTGACCAGCATCACGATGTTAACGAGCAGGCCGAGCGGGATGATGATGGTGCCGACGACCGAGCCCATGGCGATTGCGGAGGCCGCGGGCCATCCGACGTCGATGACGGACAGGGAGAGGCCGAAGCGCGTTACCATTGCGGTAACCGCGCCGGCGAGGTCGGTGCCCATGAGCTGGTTGATGACAAGGTTAAGGCCGATGAAGCCGATGCCGACCGTGAGGCCAGCCTTAAGGCTCTTGCCGAAACCGCATCCAAACAGGCAACCGATAATCGTGAGGACGATCGGCATGACGACCGAGACGCCCAAGCTGGACAAGCCAGTAAAGAAAGCAACGATTGCATCCATGATAGAAAGCCTTCTACTCATGGCGAGGACGCTGCACGCCCCCGCCCCCCTTAGACTTCGGCGGCGCTAGGCGTTCTGCGCCATGAAATCAAGAACCTGTTTCTCGGCAGAAGCGCGGCCCATGCCGGTCAGGAAGGGAATGCCCGAAATGAAGGGGCAGTCGATTCCGCCGGGCTTGACCGTGGTGGCAATGACCAGGTCCGCGCTGGCGGACTTGCCGACGGCGTCGGCTATGGAGCAGGTGGTGATGTTGAACTTGCCACTGTAGCCGTTGTCGTTAAGCAGGTCCTTGATCTTTGCGGCCACCGCCGTAGAAGTTGCGATACCAGAGCCGCATGCCAGAAGAATGTTGACCATTTCTTCCTCCTCTCTACAAACGTTCGTCACTTGTCCAATTAGTAGGCTCACACGCATTCCGCAGTCGCAACCGCGGGAAAGCGCGGTACTACTCTCCGAGTACGATCACGCGAAGCTTGCGGGTGCGCTCGCGCGTGCGGTCGTAGTCGACGAAGAAGATGCTCGCGAGACCATTCATCTGGAGTTCGCCGTTCTCAACCTCGAGGGTGACGCTGCCACCGATGAGGGTGCTGCGCAGGTGGCCGTCACCGTTCCAGAGATAGCGTCGGTCGCCGCCGGGAAGGTAGGAGTCGACGTTGGGCCAGGACTCGACCTCGTCGAAGTGGCGCATTCCCGGATAGTTGTAGGTGGTCCAGTCATGCTGCTCGGGGAAGACCCTCTGGAGGCCGTTGTTGAGGTCGACCTGGAGGAAGGTGTCGCCCGCGGGGTTGTAGTCGTGGTCGAACTCCTCGGTGAACACCGCGCAGGTGGTGTGCTGGGAGATGCAGTTGACCACGCCCTCCTTGATGCCGCTGGCCTTAACGATCTCGCGAACCTGATCGGTCACGTCGACGTAGGTGGGCTTTCCCTCGAGGGTCTCGACAACAACGCGATCCTTGTAGACTGCCATGGCCTAGGCCTCCTTTTGAATGTCGTTGCGGACGCGGTCGAGCGCCTCGAACATCTCTTCGAGGACGGCAAACGGGTCGTCTGCCGCGACGATGCCGGAGGTGCCGCCCGTCGCGTCGCCGCCGTAGATGATGGCGTCGTAGACGTCCTGGCCGGAAGAGATGCCGGCGGCCTGAAGGACCATGGTTTCGGGCGAGACGGACTTCACGGCCTCGGTTGACTGACGGATGTAGTCGGGACCCGCAATCTTGCCGGTGCCGATGAGCTCGTTGAGCTCGCAGGTCATGATGTCGGGATGAAGCTCGGCGATGGCGCGGGCCTCGTCGACGGAGTCGGCGCAGACGCAGGTGAGGATGCCGACCTCGCGCGCACGCTTGATCGTCTTGGCGAGCTCGCCGACGGTCATCGGATTCTCGGCGTGGTTGAGGAAGGTTGCCTTAACGCCAGCTGCAGCAAGCGCCTCGGGAAGGATGTGCCCCATGCCGCGGCCAGGCTTGAGGCTCTCCATGTTCTGCGCGCAGGGAATGAGGTGCGGGCAATTCTCTGCCACCCAGGCAAGGTCGATCAGCTGAGCGGTGAAGAGGCTCTGGAAGTTGTACCTCTCGCACAGCTCGTCAGTCTTCTTGGCGAGCTTGCGCAGCTCCTCGCCGTAAAGGTACGACTTGGGATTGACGACGAAAAACGGGCGACGCAGAACGATTGTTTCCATACCGAACTCCCATGTAACGAACTGAACATCACAAACTCATCATAAAGTTGTTCAACTCAAGTTGTACAAGTCATGGGGGCCGTCAGTCACCTTGGTGATGCGCATGCGTGTATTCGGATATCACAAATCAATTTGTAAACAGCCACATAAACAGTAATTCATATCTAATACTTCCAGATTTTTATTAGTTGAAATTTACCTGACATCTAGCCATGCCAACCGCCCCAACGGTAGCCATCTGTTCCCCAGCGGTAGATTCTGTCTACAAAAATGAGGACAAGTCCTTCTTGGCGAACTTGCCCTCATACCTGCTGTTATTCTGAATCATCGCAGCTAGACTGCCGTTGTACCCGTAACTGTCTGTCCAGGCTTGAGCCAGGTCCTTCCCCACGAGACGGGACGGTTGTCACTCAGCATGACAACTTGCTCAAGAACGAGGATGGCCGTGGTCTCGTCGCAGTCCAATATCGATGCGTACTTGGGACCAGCGCTTCGGGCGCTGTATGTCATATTCGACTTCTTGATCTTGCGTCCTGAGCAGTGCTCGATGGCATCGAACATCGTCTCGTGCTCGAAGTCGTGCGAGGCGATGCCGGGACACTCGACGGTGGAGATCCAGTTTTCCTGGCAGAGCATGGGCTCCCCGTCGACGATGCGCACGCGCTCGATGTAGAAGGCGCCGTAGCCCGGCTTGATGTCAAGGGCTATCTGCATCGCAGGAGGCGGGACCTCGACTTTCGCCCTCACCACGTGCGTCTTGAAGGACTTGCCCTGCTCGGTGAGGGATTGTGCGAGCGAAAGGGGGAAGCTCCCGACGTTGTGCGTGATGTCTGGCTCCGAGACGAAGGTGCCACGGCCGTGCGCCTGCTTGAGCAGGCCCTCCTCCGCGAGGATCTTTATGGCATGGCGGGCGGTGCCACGCGCGATGTCGAACTTGTCCATCAGCTGATGCTCCGAGGGAATCCTCTCCCCCGGCTCGAGCTCATGGTTGTAGATCATCCTGCGGAGAAAGTCGGCAACCGTAACGTAGCGCGGAACGAATGAAGAGCCGCCCGCACGCCCCGACGCAGAAGGCGAGCCTCCTGCCGACATTCCACTTGCTGTCACACGCTCAGACACGTACCACGCACCCCAATTGCAATGAGAAGGCGTCAAACACCGTTCATGTACAAGATAACTAAAAAATCGTGTACAAGTTCAAAAAATGGGCCACCGCGCCAAATGCCGTCGTTCCGGCGCGCTAGAGCCGAAGCGTTCCAAAGATGCCACGCACCAGCTGGCGCGACGCCTCGCGTCCGATGGCGCCCAGGATGGAGCCGGCCGTACGACGTATCTGGGCATCCCTGCGCTCCTGCTGTCGCTCAAGGGTCCGCTGCTGGCGCTCGAGCTCCTTGCGCTGGCGCTCCATCTCGCGCTCCTGGGCGCGCTCGGCCTTCTCGGCGGCCTTCTGGCGCTCCTTCTCTTCCCTCTCGGCTACCTTGGCGCGCTCCTTCTCGAACTCGGCCCGCTCCCTCTCGAGCTCGACGCGCTCGGCGGCGAGCCGCTGGGACTCCGCCTCCTCGACCTTCATGCCGTTGATGTCCTCGAAGGCCGACTGCCTGTCTATGGCGGTTCCGTACTTGCCCATCAGGTCAGACTGCGCCGTCACCGCGCCGCGCAGAACCTCGGGGTCGGCCGCGTCCATCTTGCACTGGGGAAACAGCACCCGGGCGCTCTCGACAACCGTGGGCGCGCCCTTCTCGTCCAGAAAGCTCACCAAGGCCTCGCCGGTGCCGATCTCCTGCAGCGCAGCCGCGCTGTCAAACGAAGGGTTGGCCCGGAACGACGCGGCGGCCGCGCGAACGACCTTCTGCTCGGCCGGCGTGTAGGCCCTGAGTCCGTGCTGGACGCGGTTCGAGAGCTGTGCGAGCACCTCGCCCGGAACGTCACTGGGGCTCTGCGTGATGAAGTACACGCCCACGCCCTTCGAGCGGATAAGCTTGACAACCTGCACGATCTTGTCGCCAAGCCGCTTGGGCATGTCGTCGAAGAGCAGATGAGCCTCGTCGAAGAAGAACACGAAGCGCGGCTTGTCGGGGTCCCCCACCTCGGGGAGCGTCTCGAACAGCGTCGAGAGCATCCAGAGCAGGAACATCGCGTACACCTGCGGCGTCCGGACGAGCCTGGCCGCGTTGAGGATGTTCACGTAGCCGCGGCCGCGCGGGTCGCACTGGAACCAATCATCCAGATCGAGGTCGGGCTCGCCGAAGAAGACGTCGCCTCCCTGGTCCTCGACCGCAATCAGGGCGCGCTGGATGGCGCCGACCGACTGGGTCGAGACATTGCCGTAGGTCACGGTGTACTCGCCGCGATGCTCGGCCACAAAGCCCAGCATCGCACGCAGGTCCTTGAGGTCTATCAGGAGGAGACCCTGGTCGTCAGCCACGCGAAAGACGATGTTGAGCACGCCCTGCTGCACGTCGGTAAGGCCGAGCAGCCTTCCAAGAAGCATGGGGCCCATCTGGCTCACGGTGACGCGGACCGGGATGCCCTCGCCACCCAGCGGGTCCCACACGCGCACGGGGCATCCCTCGAACGAGACGCGCTCGGGGGCAAGCCCGAAGCTGTCCTCGCAGCGCTTGCGGATGAAGTCGCTCATCTGGCCGGCCTCGGCCATACCCGTGACATCGCCCTTCACGTCGGCCACGAAGACGGGCACGCCCGCCTGCGAGAAGCCCTCCGCCATGACCTTGAGCGTGACGGTCTTTCCCGTGCCGGACGCGCCGGCGATCAAGCCGTGCCGGTTCGCCTGGCTAAGAAGCAGGTAGCAGGGTTTTTCTCCCTGGGCCATCCAAATCCTGTCACCGTCGAGCATGGGAGCTCCTCACCCGTGGAAGCCGTGCCCACGCACATGAGCGAGTCACCCCTTATGGGCGGCGTGACGTGGGCCTTTGACCCATCATAGTTCGCGGCGCAGAAGCCCGAAGACGCCTGTCGGCCGAACGGCGCAGGGCGCTGGGCCTACTTGTACGAGGCCTGCTCCTGGGCAAGAATGGCGTCGTAGGCCTCGGCCTTGCTCATCGAGAAGAGCTTTGCCAGGCGCTTTGCCAGCGCGCTCTTGTGCTCACCGGCCTCGAGCCCCTCGGTGATGGCCTCCTCGAGCGAGGCGGGAGCGGCGGAGACCTGCCGGGCACGTGCGTCGAGCTCGACGGCGCCAGGGGCGCCGATGACGATGACGCACTCCCCCTTGAGCGACTCGCGCGCGCCAATCTCCTTCGAGACCTCGGGCGAAGTCCCGCGAACGACCTCCTCGTGCAGCTTTGTGAGCTCGCGGACCAAAGCAACCTTGCGCTGGGGAAAGACCTGGGCGATGCGCTCGAGCGTTGCGGCCGCGCGGCGGGGTGACTCGTAGACGACCAGCGCGCCGGGCACCATCGCCAGCGCCTCGAGGCGCGCGGTCATCGCGCCAGCCTTGCGGGGCAGGAAGCCCTCGAAGAAGAAGTGGTCCATGGGCAGTCCCGAAGCGACGAGCGCGCACGTGACCGCAGACGGGCCGGGGATGACCTCAACTTTGACGCCGTGGTCCAGCGCGGCGTCAACCAGGCGCTGGCCGGGATCGGACACGCCCGGCATGCCCGCGTCGGACACGAACGCCACTCGCTGGCCTGACTCGAGGCGCCTCAGGACGGAGTCGACCTTCTGCGCCAGGACGTTCTCGTCCGCGCGCTCGAGCGAGACGTGAATGTCGAAGCGGGTCAGCAGCTTGCTGGTGACGCGCGTGTCCTCGCACAGAAGCAGGTCGGCGGACGAAAGCGTCTCGACCACGCGGGGCGAGGCGTCACCAAGGTTGCCAATGGGGGTCCCGACAATGGAAAGCACGCCACAGCTGGGCTCCGCTTGTACCGTCACGCGAGCATCCTCCGCTCAAACGACGCGAGCGAGACTCGCGCGTCCCATCCATCCAGGCGCCCGGAGGTCTTCCACGTCTGGAAGAACCATCCCGCGCAGGACGAGAACGACGAGATCTGCTCTGAGATGTAGATGCGCTCGAGGGCGATGCGTCCCTCGGGCGTCGATATGGTATCAGAGAAGGGCATGGCCCCGGACCAGCTGCCAACCATCACGGGCAGGCCGCTGCGCGCCAGCGACTTGATGGACTCGCGCGAGCGACGCGAGAGCTCGCGGATGGCCGCGGGACCCGCACTCTTGATGTTGTCGCTGTAGTGGAACAGCGCGGAGTCGATCCACACGTTCCTGTAGCGCCTGGGCGCCATGAAGCCGTCCCACGCGTTCACCCGACCGCCGTCGTGGATGACGACGACGGGGTCTTCTCCCGCCTCCTGGCGGACGGCGTCGTAGGCTTCACGGTAGTAGTTGCGCAGGCGGTGGAGGGGAACGCCCGGCTCGACGCTGAGGCCGCGTCGCAGTTGGAGCTTTGGCGCGTCGGCAACCTCGAGCCCTCTGAACGCCGCGCGGGTACCGTAGCGCTTCGCAAGGGCCGCTATGACGCTGACCATGTCATCTTTGTAGTGCGAGAAGTCGTCGTGGCCCCGGACGATGGAGTCGGTCGCGTCCTCTGCCCCGGGCTTGATGTCGAGGTCCAGAATGATCTTGAGCCCGATCTCGTCGGCCCAGTCGAAGGCCTCGTCCACGAGCTCGATGCAGCCGATGTAGGGACCGGGGTTGGGACCGGCCTCGCCAAAGACATACCAGGGCACCGGGAGGCGCACGCAGTTGAATCCCCTGGACGCGATCTGGACGAAGTCCGACTGGGTGACGAACGACGCGCGGTGACGGTCGATGCGCTCGCGATACTCGTCCTTCCCGATGGACCGCACCAGCTCGCCCTCGTCCAGGGCGCCCGAATCGACATACAGGGAGGGGGTGACCCACATGCGCAGCGTAAGCCAACCAGACAGATTCACGCCGTGCAGCGCCCGCGAAGCCATAGCCATCCCCCCTTGCGACCACGAATTGAGTAGTTCGAGTATACGCACTCGATGAGGCAAGTAATGCGCGGTCGCCACCAGACGGAGCCTTTTTTGAACGGACGTGTCATCAAAACATCACATTGCAGGCAGCATTTGCGCCCGTAGGGCAAAGCAGCTCGCCCACCAGAATCCCCGTGAATGAATGAAAGACCCACGGGTAGCCTGTGAGCGTTGACACAATCGTGCCATCATCGGTCGGCAATCAGCAAGGAGGCATTATCCATGGATCGTAACTACTTCGACCTCAAGGACCACGTCGCCATCGTCACCGGCTGCTCTGGAGGCCTGGGCGTCCAGATGGCAAAGGCGCTCGCTTCTCAGGGTGCGACCATCGTGGCAACCGCTCGCCGCGAGAACAAGGTTCAGGAGGTCGCAGAGGAGATCGCCGCAGAGTTTGGCGTTCCCACCTGGTACTACAAGTGCGACATCACCGACACCGACGTCGTTAACCAGATGGTAGACGCCGTCTACGAGAAGTTCGGGCGCATCGACATCCTCGTCAACAACGCCGGCACCGGCGCCGTCGCCCCCGCAGAGGACATCACCGACGACCAGTTCGGCAACGAGATGCAGATCGACCTGTTCGGCACCTTCCGCGTTGCGCGCGCGGTTGCCAAGAAGGCCATGATTCCCGCCAACTACGGCCGCATCATCAACATCGCTTCCATGTACGGCCTGGTGGGCAACAAGGTTGCGGGCTCCGCACCCTATCACGCGGCAAAAGGCGGCGTCGTCAACCTGACGCGCGCACTCGCGGCCGAGTGGGGCAAGTACAACATCACCGTCAACTCCATCTGCCCGGGCTACTTCTACACGCCACTCACGCAGGAGACGCTCGACTCCGAGTTCTTCCAGCAGAACGCCAAGACGATGATCCCCGAGGAACGCTACGGCAACGAGGGCGAGCTCGACACCGCCACCCTCTTCCTGGCGTCTCCCGCCTCGTCCTACGTCACGGGCGTTCAGCTGCCCGTCGACGGCGGCTACACCTGCATGTAGCTAGCGCCAAACGTGGGAAGGCACACGCCTTCCGCAAGAGAAACGCAGGGGCGCCGGACAGTGTCCGGCGCCCCTTTTATGTCACCAAAACACATAAATCAATGCATTGTATGAAGAGAAAGACCACATACTTGCTCCATTTTTTTAGAGCTTTGATTTGTTAACGTTTAAAAAACAATTGAATGTAGAGAGGAGCTATATGAGCATTGCCGAGAGAGTAAAGCGCTACGTCATCATGGTTTCGGGACTCTTCTTCATCGCATTGGGAGTCGCCTTCAGCACCAAAGCGGGACTTGGGACGTCACCCCTCTCGGCCATACCCTACACGCTCAGCACTCTCCTGCCGCAGGCGAGCTATGGTGCCTACGTCGGAGGATTCAACGCGCTTCTCGCCCTGGCGCAAGTCCTGATTCTGCGTTCCAAGTGCAACTGGTTCGACATCGCCCAGCAGCTGGTGCTGTGCGCGATATTTGGAAGCTTCGTCGACGCCGCGATGCTCATCATCTCGTGGCTCAGCCCCAGCGTTTACCCCCTGCAGGTCGTGATCCTGGCCCTCGCCATCGCAAGCCAGGCCTTCGGATCGTACCTGCAGCTCATCAGTCACGTGGGACTTATGGCCGCAGACGGCCTCTGCCGTGTGCTCACGCAGGTCACCCACAGTGACTTTGGCCGCATCCGCGTCATTACGGACTCCAGCATGGCGGCGACGGCGCTCGCCATGAACCTGGTAGCCTTCCACAGGCTGCTCTGCATCCGCGAGGGCACCATTGTGATGGCCGCGCTTACCGGCACCATGGTCCACCTCTTCAGCAAGTGGCTCACGCGCTTCGAGCACGTCCTGATTCCCCAGAACTTCGCAAGCGCGGACGACGAGCACCCCATCCTGGGCAACGAGGGTTAGCGGACGCTATTCTCCAAAGTAGCTGGCGCAGTTGAGCGGCGTCTCGTACACGTCGACCTGCGCGACGGGGATGCCCTCCTGCTCCAGGCGTCCGTAGAAGTAGCGCGCCAGGTTTTCCGCGGTGGTGCGGAACGGAAGCATCTTGAGGGTGAAGCCCTCCCCCTCCAGCGCGTCGACGGTCGCCTGTTTGAGGGTGCCCTCCTCCACCAGGAACATGTGGTCGAACTCGCCGACGATGGAACGCAGCGCCTTTTTGAAGACGCCAAAGTCCAGCACCATGCCACGCATCGTTCCCTCCGTCTGAAGGGACTCCTGGCGGGCATAGGCGACCACACGCCAACGATGGCCGTGGAGGTTCTCGCACTTGCCATAGTAGTCGGCCAGAAAGTGTGCGCCGTCAAAGCTTGCTTCCGTCTTGAGTCCAAACATGTCCGCTCCGCATCCGCGCGCCGCGGCCGTCCGCGGCGCGCACCCGTCTGTACGCAACCATTGTGCCATGCCTAGCCCAGGTAGCTCGGCCTGACCTTCGCCTCCACAAACCAGCGGGGATCCTCGTAGTACAGGTAGGTCTGCCTGCCGTCGACCTGGATGCTGTAGCGCAGCCCCTTCGCACCGGTTCGGCGAGAGTACGCATGGCGCACCCCCAGCACTCGGTCGACCTCGTAGCGTGTGTCGTCGTCCCACACGATGCAGAGCGGGACGACGCGTCCGTCGACGTCGGTCGACGAGACGACCCTGACGTAGTGCTTCCTTCTGTCGTCGTAACCCATGGTCCTCGCCCTCCCGAAGCGCGGCGCACGAGCATCCGCCTCGCGACGCCACCTCATATAAGAACATATGTTCGTAGTATTGCAGACGAGAAGGACATGAATTCAAGACGGCGCCACAACGGGGGTGTGGAGTCCCGCGAGCAGACACGAAGAGGGAGGCCGCCCGCAAAGGCGACCTCCCTCGCAGCCACGCAGAACGTCCCGCGAGGCCTTATGTCGTTGCGGTCAGGGCACAATCGGACGAGCCGGCCTATTCGGCAGGGGACGCGCCCTTGCCACCGCCGTTGGCGTTTCCGTCACCCTGCGAGCCCCTTCCATGGCCGCGATGGCGACGACGCCTCTTGGGCTTCTCGGCGCCCTCCGCAGGCTGCGGCTGCTGGCGCTTGCTACCCTGTCCCGAACCCTTGTGGGCGGTCTGAGTCGTCTGTTGCCCACCGTGGTCTCCAGGGCGACGTCGCCTCTTGGGAGCGCCCTGGGAACCAGACGTGCCCTGCTCGCCGCGGCCCTTACCGTCACTGCGCTGCTGCGCGCGCGACGCCTGCGAGGCCTGGTCGCCCGAGGCGGAGTGGTGATGGCGCCTGCGGTGGGACCTAGCCTCCTTGGGCTGCTGGCTCTTCTCGGCCGTTCCCTGTTGATCGGCAGCGGCGGAAGCAACGGTGCTCTTCTTGCGACGACGACGCGGGCGTGCGGGAGCCTCGGAAGCGCCCTCCTCGCCCGACTTGCGCGCGCGCCTAGATGCGCCCGGCTGGTCGTTGGACCCGGTCTCGTCCTGCGACTTGCGCGAGCGGCGGCGCTTGGGCTTCGATTCGACGAAGATGTCGGCGGCGTCGAAGGTCTCTGCAGGAGTGACGCCCATCTGGCGGTCGAGCTCGGCCAGCGCCATCTGCACGTCAGGCGAATCGAGCCTCTCGAGCGCCTGGCGGGTCACGGTGTCGGGACGGCAGGCGCAGCCCAAATCGCGACTCTTCTTGTGGGCGGCCTCGGAGGCCTCCATGTCGGCTAGCGGCACGCGCACCTGCTTGCCGTTCTCAAGGCGAAGGCAGATCTGCTCCTTGGGCGTGTCATACTCGACAATCTTCGCCTTGCCAAGGGGCGTCTCGATTACGGCGTTGCGCTTGGGCGCACGCTGCTTGAAGTCGCGGTAGGCCTCGAACTCGTAGCGCAGGCAGCACATGAGGCGACCACAGGCGCCAGAGATCTTGGATGAGTTGAGGGGCAGGTCCTGCTCCTTGGCCATGCGAATCGAGACCGGCTCGAACTGCGTGCCAAAGCGCGAGCAGCAGAGCTCCTGCCCGCAGTGCGCAAAGCCGCCGACGATGGCGGCCTCCTCGCGAACGCCAATCTGACGCATGTCGATGCGCTCGTGAAGCTCACGGCTCAGGTCACGAACGAGCTGGCGGAAGTCGACGCGCTCCTCCGCCGAGAAGTAGCACACGACCTTGCCGCCGCCAAAGAGGTACTCGACGCCGATGGGCTTCATGTCGAGCTCCGACTCGTGCACGAGCGCGCGGAAGGTGGGGAATGCGTCCTCGCCCCTCTGGGCAAGCATCTCCGCGCGCGAGAGGTCGGCATCGGTCGCAATGCGCTCGACGGCCTTGAGCTTGCCGCCCTCGCCGATGACCTCGCACAGGTGCTCTTCGCTCACCTCGCGCGCGTCCATCGTGGCAAGGCCGATCTCCTGGCCGCGCTCCGTCGCGCAGATCAGGTGGTCACCCTCCTGGGCGCCAGTGTCCCTGGGGTCAAACCACAGGTCATGAGCAGCATATTTGAACTTCACCGAGATGACGGTGGGCATGCAAGTGCCTCCTTGACGGAAAGAAGCATGACCTCGAGGGTCAGCTGTGGCGATACGTTTCTGGTCAGGTTGTGAGACGCGCGCGTGATGGCGTCGAGCGCCCTGACGGTTGCTTCGGTGCACGACGAGGCCGCTATGCGATCGACCACGTCGGCGGCGTCCTCGTTTACGATTGGGGTCGAGACGCCCTCGCAGCGCAGCAGGACGTCCCTCAGAAGCGAGTCCGCGGCCGCAAGCGCCTCCATCATACCCGAACGCTCGCGCGCGGTTAGCTCGCGCTTGTTCGCGTCCTCGATTCGCTTCATGGCCGACTTGGCAAGGTAGTCGGAGTTCTCGTCGAGAGCCTTCTCCTGAGCGTCCCTCAGGTCGCCAAGCGGAACGCGAACTGCCTCGACTATCTCCTTGGCCGCCTTGAGCACGTCCCAGGAGTCGTCACGCTCAAGCTCGCCCAGGACCCTGACGACGATCCTGCGGACCTGTCGGCGATCCATCGACTTCAGGAACTCCGCCGCACGCTCCGGGGTCTGCGCCACGGAGAGCGCGATCCTGGCCTCGGTGGCCGTCGCGCCACAGGCGAGCTCGACGGCCTTCTCGGCCGCGTCCGGCGAAACGATCGAGAAGGGAATGACCTGGCAGCGCGAGACGATGGTGGGCAGGACGCTCGCCACGGTACGCGCAATGAGGATGAACACGACGCCCGCCGGCGGCTCCTCAATAGTCTTGAGCAGGGCGTTTGCAGCCGTCCCCCGAAGCATGCCAACGTCGTCGAGAACGTAGACCTTCGACGATGCACGCACGGGCGCCAGCGAGACGTCCTCGATGAGATCACGCACCTGCGAGACCAGATAGCCCGAGACGCTCTGCGGGGAGAGCCATCGGACGTCGGGGTGCGTGCGGTGCGCGACACGAATGCACTCGTCGCAGCTGGCGTCTCCGCCATTGGGGCAGACCACGCACTGCGCGATGGCGCAGGCCGACTCCTTCATGCCCGAGCCCGGCGCACCGACGAACAGGTAGGCGTGGCTCAGGCGCCCCTCGGCCACCGCAGCCGAGAAGAACCTCTGTACGCGGGGCTGCTGTGCCAGGGCCTCGAGGGCCTTGGGGGCCGCGGCCGCAGAGACGTTAGCGGACATCGCCGACACCCCTTTCGAAGGCGCCCCTTGCGTCGTCTGTCACCAAAAGAACATCCGAGAGCGCATCGCGCAGGCGCAAGAAGACCTCATCCGGGCTTCCCGAGGCGTCGATCACGCGCAGGCGCCCGCCCTCGCGCTCGGCGAGCCTCAGGTAGGCCTCGCGAACGCGACGCTGGAACGCGAGCCCCTCCTCCTCGAGTCGATCGGCACCGTCCTTGGTGGCTCGTGCGAAGGCGCGGGCGGGATCGATGTCGAACACGACGGTGGCGTCGGGCTTGACGCCGCAGCTGCCGAGCTCGTTACAGCGGTCGACCAGCGTCTCGTCAAGCTGTCGCCCGCCTGCCTGGTATGCATAGGTGGAATCGTAGAACCTGTCGCACAGCACGACGGCACCGCGCTTGAGGGCAGGCACGACGGTTTGCCTCACCAGCTGCGCGCGGGAAGCCTCATAGAGCAGAAGCTCGCACTCGTCCGTCATGGCGACGTTGTCGGGGTCGAGCAGGATGGCTCGGATCTTCTCGGAAATCGGCGTTCCCCCAGGCTCTCGCAGGCGCACCACCTCGCGACCCATGGCCTCGAGAGAGCGTGCGAGCGCGTCGGCCTGGGTGGTCTTCCCGGCACCGTCGACGCCCTCGAGCGTTACGAACGCACCCCTGGTTGTGTCAGCAGCAGAGCTCAAGTCCTTCTCCCCTCAGAACCCGGCTACTTGGAGGAGCGCTTGCCGCCCTTGGAGCCGCCCTTGGAGGCACTCTTCGAGGTGCTCTTCGACGAACTCTTGGCCGTGCCCTTGGAGCCGCCCTTGGTCTTGCGGCTCGTGCCACGGCCCTTGGCCGCGGCCTTCTTCTCCTTGCCGGGGCAGTCCATGTTAACGCAGATGCGCCACGGGCCACGCTGGGTGACGACCTCGACGATGGGGGCACCACAATCCGGGCACGTCTCGCCCGTAGCGTGGAGCTCGCCGCGCTGGGGCAGCGGGTAGCTGACGCTGCAGACGTCGTAGTTCTCGCAGCGAATGAAGCGCTTGCCCGTGCGCTCGCTCTTGTGGGCGATGAGGTCGCCGTGCTTGCCGGCGGCGGCGCAGACGGGACACTCGCCCACCTTGACGTCGGGCTCGCGGTTGGTCTCGCAGGCGGGGTTGACGCAGATCTCGTACGCGCGGCTGCGGAAGGGCTGGCACTTGATCCGGGGCGCGCCGCAGACGGGGCAGACACCCTGCTCCCCTTCGATGGGGATGACCTTCACGCGGCTGGGGACGGGATAGGTCACGTCGCAGTCGGGCCAGCCCATGCAGCCGATGAAGCTCGAGCGGTTCTTGGCGGAGGTCTTCATGACGAGGTCCCTGCCGCACTTGGGACAGACGCCCACCTTGGCGTCGGCGGTGACGGCGTCGGCGATGGCGTCGCCCAGGTCGTCCTTGTGCTCGATGAGGGCGTCGATCATGCCGGACAGCAGCGTGCGCGAGTGCCTGACGACGTCGTCCTGCGTGTCCTCGCCGGCGGCCACCCTGGTCATGTCAGACTCGAGGACGGCCGTCATATCGGGGCTCGTGATGTGAGGCGCGTACTTCGTGAGGGCGTCGATGATGGCCATGCCCAGCTGGCTGGGCTCGCACGGGTCGTTCTTGAGGTACTTGACATCGTAGAGTCGCTGGATGATGGAGGCACGCGTGGACTTCGTGCCCAGACCCCTCTTCTCCATCTCGGCGATGAGACGACCCTGGCTGTAGCGCGCCGGAGGCTCGGTCTGCTTGGCCTCGAGGTCCATCTTGCGAACGTCGCAGGAGTCCCCCACCTCGAGGGCAGGAAGCTGCTCGTCCTTCTTCATTCCGTAGGGGTAGATCGCTCGGAATCCCGGCTTGACGAGGACGGTGCCCGAAGCGGAGAAGGGCTCGCCTTCCACGTCGAAGGAGAACTTGGTGCTCTCGGTGACCGACGGCTCGGAGAGCGTCGCCAGGAAGCGGCGGGCAATCAGGTTGTAGAGCCTCCAGGCGGGACCCTCGAGCTTGTCGGGATCGGCTGCGCCGGTGGGGTAGATGGGCGGGTGGTCCGTCGTCTCCTGCTTACCGCGGGTTGCGGTCAGGCTCTCCTTCGACAGGAGGTCCGTGCAGACGGGACGGTACTGAGGCACGGCCGAGAGCGTCTTGACAACATCCTTGAGGTCGAGCGACTTGGGATAGACCGTGTTGTCGACGCGCGGGTACGAGATGAGGCCGTCCATGTAGAGGGACTCGGCAAGACGCATGGTGCGTGCGGGGCTGATGCCCTCGGCTGCCGCGGCGGTCTGCAGCGACGTGGTGTTGAACGGCACGGGCGGCTTGTTGGTGCGGCTCTTGCGCTCGACATTGGTGACGGTGGCAACCTTTGCGTCGCGCACGTGGTCGAAGGCGGCGTTCGCCTTCTGCTCGTCGGTAAAGCGAGCCGTGGCATGCGTGACTTTGAAGCCGTCGTCGTCGGAGCCCTTGGGGGCGAGCGCGCCAGAGAGCACCCAGTAGTCCTCGGGGACGAACGCGTTGCGCTCACGCTCCTTCTCGACCACGATGGCAAGCGTCGGCGTCTGGACGCGGCCTGCCGAGCGCACGTTGCCGAGGCCGCCGAAGCGGGCCATCGTGAGGTAGCGCGTCAGGACGGCGCCCCAGATGAGGTCGATGTACTGGCGGGACTCGCCGGCATCGGCGAGGTTCTGGTCGAGGTCGACCAGATTGTTGAAGGCATGCTCGATCTCAGGCTTGGTGAAGGCGGAGTAGCGGGCGCGCGAGACGGGCGTGTCGGGCGCGACCTCGCGCATCTGGCGCAGGGCGTCGGATCCGATGAGCTCGCCCTCGCGGTCGAAGTCCGTCGCGATAACGATGGAGTCCGCCTTCTTGGCAAGGTTCTTGAGCGCGCGAATGATGCCCTTCTCGGCTGGCTGCTTCTCGATGGGAGCCCAGATGAGATACGGCAGGCTGGGGACCTTCCATCCCTTGATGTCAACGCCATCCTTGAGGAAGGGCTTGCGTTTGGTGTCGTAGGGAGGACGCGCCAGGGTATCGGGTAGGCTAGCGGGCAGAATCTCGCCCTCAGCGGTAACGGCGGTCCAGCCTTCCTTCTTGCTGTAGTGAAGCTCGCGGGCAAAGTCGGGAGCCAGGATGTGACCCCTCAGACCGATGTTGACCCACTCCTCGCCATCGACCGTAAAGCGATAGACGGGGGTGTCATACACCTTGTCCTGCTTGGGCTTACCTGCATTTGCAAGAAGCCTCGCAATCTGCTGGGCAGCATCGTTCTTCTCGGTGACTACAAGCTTCAACGGGACACCAAACCTTCTTGTCGAATCAATTCCTTATGGTTCCTCTTATACCCGATTGGCGCCTCTCGGCGCCAATCGAAGCTTACATGTTTGCCATTTCCTGCTCGTACTTGTGGTCCGAGTACTCTTCTCTGGTCCACTTGAGCGACTCCTTGCCATCGCGTGCTATGAGCACGTAGCGCGCAACCGCAAGCGCGACCTCGTAGAGCGAGATGAGCGCCGCGAACATGAGGACCATGGTCACGGGTGAGGCATCCGGGGTGACGACGCCGGAGAGGATCATCAGTCCGACGTAGATGTAGCGCCACTGGGAGCGGAAGGTCTTGTACGGAACCAGGTGCAGAATGGACAGGTAGAAGATGACAAGGGGAAGCTGGAAGGCAAGGCCGAAGCCAATCTCGAGCATCATCATGATGTTTAGGTAGTCGACGGCGTCGGCGATGACGCCGGCGAACTCGGTCGACTGGTCAATCATCCAGCCGACCGCAGCGTTCTGGATGATGAAGTAGCAGAAGATCATACCCAGGAAGAACAGGGCGACCATGGCCGCAACCGTGGGCACGACCCACTTGCGCTCGTTGGGCTTAAGCGCAGGAAGGAAGAAGGCCATGACCTCCCAGATGATGATCGGCGTGCAGATGATCATGCCGAAGAAGAGCGCGACCTTGAAGCGGATCGTGAAGCCGCCCAAGACGGACAGGACCGTGAGCGAGGTGCCCTCGGGAAGCGAGGAGCGGATGGGGTCGATCATGATGTCGATCAGCGTGGGCGTAGCGGCATAGACGACTACGGCCGTGATAATCAGTGAGACCACGATGATCGTGAGGCGGCGCCTCAGCTCGCCAAGGTGATCCATAAGGGGCATACGTGCTGGTCCGATAGGCATTACTGCTCGCCTCCCTCTGCGTCCTGGCTCTCTGCGTCAGCCTCATCCTCCTTGGCCTTGGGCGCGTGCGCCTTCGGCATCATGGCGTAGAGCGCGGCCGCGCTCGTGTCAGGCTTGGCGGGCTCTGCCGGCTCGGGAGCCTCTGCGGCGGGAGCGGCATCGTCGGCGTCGGCATCAGAGTCAGCGCCGTCGGAGCCCACCTGCTCGGAGCCGTCGGCATCCTTGGCCTCCGCGGCGGCCTCAGCCGCCTCGCGCTCGGCCTTCTCCTTTGCGAGGCGCGCCTTGCGCTCCGCGAAGGTCTCGGTCTTCTTGGTGGAAGTCTCCTCGGCGTCGTCGTCGAGGTCGGCATCCTCGTCGAACGCATCGGCGCGGGCCTTGGCACGTGCGCGCTGCTTGTCATCGAGCGGCTCGTTCATGGCCTGGTTGAGAGGATCCATCACCTCGGTCTGAACGACCTCGGTAAAGCCTTCCTGTGCCTCCCTGAACTGCCTGAGCATACGCCCAATCGTCCTGCCCATGCCAGGAAGCTTGTCGGGGCCGAACAGCAAGAAGCCGAAGACCACGATGATCACGAGCTCTGTCTCGCCAATACCAAACACGCGCACACCTCCCGCGGTGTAGTCACTTACTTACAAACGATGAACGAATTGCGCCGGACGCCTACTCGGCAAAGTCGCCTGCGCCCAGCTCGCCCTCGACCCCCAGCATGCCCAGAACGCGCGCGACGTTCTTCTGCTGGTTGGTGACGCTGAGGGCCACGCCCTCGTCGCGTCCGTGGTGGGCAGCGCCCACAAGGACGCCGATGCCGGTGGAGTCGATATAGGGAACCTCGGCGAGGTCGACCACAATGCGCTCCGGCGCCTTCTTGAGCGCCGCATCGATCGCGTCACGGAGCTCGGAGGCGTTGGACACGTCGACCTCTCCCTCGGCGTGGACGGTAATGGTCTTGCCGCTTTCGACGGCGTTGATCTTGATGCTCATACTTCTCGCTTTCCTATTGGCAGAGCCGCGCTAGAGAGATCCGGCGCCATTGAGCGCGTCGGAAAGACCCTGCGAGGTCTGGCCGATGCCGAGCGTCTGCTCGGTCTCCTGATTCTGCTTCTGCTGCATGGCGACGAGCCTCTTGCCCGCGAAGGACTTGGCGCCGTACTCGTCGTTGGCGTCGACCTCCTTGGCCTTCTCGTAGGCCTCCTTCGCCTTGCCCTGGTCTCCGGTAGCCTCATACGCAAGGCCAAGGTTGGCCCAAGCGGGACCGTAGTCTGGGTTGTCGATCGTGGTCTGGGTGAGGTCGGCGATGGCCTGGTCGGACTGGGCCGAGTACAGCTCGCACAACGCGCGGTTGACCTTGACCGAGGCGGAGTCATTGAGGGCGAGGTACTGGTCGTAGTACCCGATGGCCTTCGCGAAGATGTCCAGGACGTGCCTGGCGTCGGTCTCGGTGGGGATGCCGTTCTTCACGGCGAGCTGGCTTGCGTTGTAGCCCCAGTTCATATAGGTGTTACCCAGGTTGAGAAGGGCGGCAAGATTCTGGGGATCGCTCGCGAGCTTGTCCTCGAGCGGCTTGGCGACGTCAGTGAAGGCGGCGTCGAGGCCATCCATGGTGCTGGTGTCGTACTGCTTGGAGGAGCCATCATCCGACCCGCCGTCGTCAGAGGTCTGGCTCTGCTCCTGGCTCGCGGTAGACCCGCTGTTCGCAAAGATGGCCGACAGCGACGGCAGCATCATCGAGATGGCCATCACGACGCCGAACACAACAACGAGAACGGCCATCCAGCGCTGCTTGGAAGACTGCTTCTTTCGAGACGCAGGTTCCCCGGCATCGAGGTCGAACACGCTGACGCCATTGTTGCCCTCGCCCTTGGCCTTGGCCTTGGCCTCGGACTTCTTGGGGCGCTTCTCGCCAGGGCGCAGGACCTTGGCAGAGGACGAGAACTTCGCGCGGCGACCGTTTTTGGAGCTAGCCATAAGAGACACCTTTCTTAACCCATTCACACAGCTGCACATTCTACAAAAACTCGTCGCGCGTCAAGCTCCGCTTCGGGCGAGCGCAGATGTGCACTGACCCCTCCGCGCTAGGCGCGCTTAGCCCGTGCGAGGCGGGCCGAGACGAGCCTCACCGCGATGACGAAGATGTCGAGCGCCTGCCCCAGCTCTTCGAGGGACGGATAGGTGGGGGCAATTCGGATGTTGGTGTCGTGCGGGTCGTCGCCATAGGGCCAAGTGGCGCCCGCCGGCGTGAGCTTTACCCCAAGCTCGGACATGAGGGCCACGATCTTGCGGGCAGAGCCCTCGGGGCCGTCAAACGACACGAAGTAGCCGCCGTGGGGGTGGGTCCACTTGGCGATGCCGAGGTCGGCCAGACCGTCGGTAAGCTTCTGCTCGACCAGCGCGAAGCGAGGCGCGACGATTGCCGCGTGCTTTGCCATGTGGGCCTTGACGCCATCGAGGTCCTTGAGGAACAGGACATGGGCGAGCTGCGAGAACTTCTCGGGACTGACGCGCGACACGCCGAAGGCCTTGCGGACCTCGGCCATGTCAGAGGCGGAGGCGGTGACGAACGCGATGCCGGAGCTGGGGAAGGTCACCTTTGCGGTAGAGCCGAACTCATACACGAGGTCGGTCGCGCCGGCGTCGGCCAGGGCGTCAAAGACGTTCAGAAGCGCGTCGTCCTTCTCGCCGAAGCCATGGACGCAGTAGGCGTTGTCCCAGTAGATGCGGAAGTCGGGGGCGGCGGGCTTGAGCGACGCGAAGCGACGCACCACCTCGTCAGAGTAGGTGACGCCCGTCGGGTTGGCGTACTTGGGGACGCACCAGATGCCCTTGACCGAGGGGTCGCTCTCGACAAGGCGCTGCACCATGTCCATGTCGGGACCGTCCTCATGCATGGGGACGGGGATGTTCTTGATTCCCAGGTGGGCCGTCACGGTGAAGTGGCGGTCATAGCCGGGGGCCGGGCACAGCCACTTGACCTGGCCCTGCTGGCACCAGGGCTTGTTGCCGGCGACGCCGTTCGTGAAACCATGGGTCACGACGTCGTGCATGAGGTTGAGGCTGGACGAGCCTGAAACCACGATGTTCGCGGGTTCGACGCCCAGAATCTGGGCCGCAAGGGCACGGGCAGAGGGAAGTCCGTCGGGCGTTCCGTAGTTGTCGACGATGGCCGCGCCGTCTTCCAGCTTGGTCTCGGAGGTCAGGAGGTCGAGCATCGGACGTGCGAGCGCCGTCTGCTCTGCCGACGGCTTGCCGCGAGCCATATCGAGCGAGACGTTCTGCGCGCGAATCTCGTCAGCCTGCTTTTGAAGGTGCTCGATCTCGGCATCGAGCGCCTCAGTCGTCATGTCTTCGTACACGTTAGCCATGCTACCTCCCGATTACATAGTTGTATGAGTGAGTATATCCCCATACCCGCGCGAACAAACATACGGTAATCAGATGGCAAGGCATCAAGGTGCATATGCAACACGCCGGTGCGCAGCATCAGGAAAGCTCGCATTCAGCCGCCGCGCCCAGCCCGCGCGCGGCGGCTCGTGGCCCCATGCGGGCAGGCACGTAGCCGCAGACCCGCTACAATCGAATGCGTACCCAGAGAGATTGGAAAGCCATGGCCACCAGGACACCCGCACCCTCGGGCAGCACGCCCGCGCCCGAGTACGGCGACCTTCAGACGCTCGTGAACGAGCTCTACGCACGCAAGCCCTCGGGCTACGTCACCAAGCTCGAAGCCATCGAGCGCGCAGAGATCGACGACCTCAACGACGACCTGCGCGAGGTGATCGACCTCCTGCCCGGCGGCAAATACAAGCGCGCCACCCTGTGCGACCAGATGAACTCGATCATCACGGCTCACGGATGGGCCTACGTCTACGGAACCGTAGAGTGAGGGGCCGCGGGCAAGACAAGAACGCGGGATAGGAAAAGAGGGCGAGAAGGACGCATGTCCTTCTCGCCCTCTTCGCTATTCGTCGAAGAAGTCGTCGTTCGGGGAAAGGTCGACCTCCTTGCGCGCGGGCAGCTCGGTCTGCTTGGCCGCGGCCCCCTCGCCGGAAGCCTCCTTCTGGGCCCGCCCCTTCGGCGTCGCGCCAACCTTTATGAGGTCATGCACGCGTACGAACAGGATGCCCAGGAGGGCCGCCGTGAAGGAGCCCGCAAGGATGGCGCACTTGGCAGCCATGACCTCGGCCGGGTTGGGGAACGCGAGCCCCGCGATGAGGATGGACATGGTGAAGCCCATGCCTCCCATGATGCCCACCGCGATGATCTGGTCCCAGGTGACGTGTCTCGGGAGCTTGGCAAAGCCGATCTTCACCAGCAGCAGCGTCACCAGGATGATGCCGATGGGCTTGCCGACCACCGCGCCGAGGTAAGCGCCCTGGGTGACGGGGTCGTGCACGATCATGCCCAGGTCGGCGCCAACCAGACGAACCTGTGCGTTCACGAAGGCGAACACCGGGAGGATGAAGAAGTTGACCATGGTCGCGATGTAGCGCTCGACGCGCTGCAGGGGCGGCGTCACGTGATGCATCACGCGCTCGACCTGGTTGGCCGCCTCAGTGAAGTCGTGCTGGCCCAGGACGTGCGCCGTGTCGTCGTAGTCGTCCTCGAGGTCGCGCGCCTTGCTGTTGAGCCAGTCGCGCAGGTTGCTCAGGCGCACGTCGGACTTCGCAGGCAGGAAGAACGCCAGGATGACGCCGGCAAGCGTGGCGTGGATGCCCGAATTGTACATGCAGAACCACAGCACCAGACCGATGAGCACGTAGTACTTTGCCGTGTAGACGCGGGCGCGATGGATTCCGGCAAGCACCAGGATCACGAGCAGGGAGAGCGCGCACCACGCAACGTTGGGGCTCTGCCCGTAGAAGACCGCCAGGACCACGATGGCCAGGATGTCGTCGGCGATTGCCAGGGTCTGGAAGAACACCTTGGTCTCGGGGGCAACACGGTCGCCCAGAAGGGACATAACGCCCAGGGCGAAGGCGATGTCGGTGGCGATGGGGATGGCCCAGCCGTTGGCGGCTCCGGCATGGTTGAAGAACAGGAAGATGAGGGCGGGAACGGCGACGCCGCCGACCGCCGCGAGCATGGGCAGCGCGGCCTGGCGAGGCTTGCGCAGCTGGCCCACGGTCATCTCGTACTTGAGCTCGATGCCCACCAGCAGGAAGA
Organism: Parafannyhessea umbonata; assembly: GCF_900111255.1. Lineage (GTDB taxonomy): Bacteria > Actinomycetota > Coriobacteriia > Coriobacteriales > Atopobiaceae > Olsenella_J > Olsenella_J umbonata_A. The sequence goes on along the minus strand of NZ_FOGP01000001.1, from coordinate 53,757 downwards.
AGATGGACATCAGAAAGTCGTTCACGAAGCCCTCGAGCGAGATTCCCATGTGGACGGAACCGATGTCGAGGCCGAGCGGCATCGACAGGAAATGGTGCACCGGCTCAAAGAGAGGCGAGTTCGCAACCACCACCGCAAGGAGAGCGGCCCCCACCATTACGGCCGCGGATATGGTGCCGTTCGACGTGACGGTCGACACGACGCTCCTGACCGCAAGCCTGCTGACGACGGCGTCCTCGCGAATGATCGCGGACTTCTTCGTCTGCTTGGAGCTGCGACGGCCATACCGCCTGCGCTTGCCCATCTTCTTTTTTCGTACCTCGCTCATGCTACGATGCTCTCCTCCCAGCTCGCGGCCAGGTCCCCAAGTGACCTGCTGGGCCGCGGCACTTTTGTCCTACTAAGAGAATACGGCATGGGCATGGTCAATGCGGTGTTCCGTCGCCCAAACAACGCCTCCTTCGCAAAGGGGACCAGACCACCCGGGGAAGCGTTGCGCTCGAGCCCTGGCCAGGCGCTGTGCGACATGCTTTTTGCGACGCTGGCCCCTCGGAGGTGTGGCCCGGATGCTTTTGGGGTACCAATACCTCAGGCGTCGCCGCACGCGATCACGGATGAGACGGCTTCGGAGGGGAAGCATGAACGACCAGCGCATTGCCATCATCACCGATTCGGGTACCGACCTTGACCGCGAGTACTGCGTCGAGCACGACATCCGCGTCGTGCCGCTGCGCATCAACTACTCGGACGGCTCGTCGTTCCAAAGCGGTGTGGACATCACGGCGGACGAGGTCGTCGCTCGCTTCGAGGAGGAGATCCCCCGCACTTCTCTCCCCTCGCCCGAGCAGATCAAGAACGCGCTCGAGCAGGCACGTGAGGACGGCTACCAGAGGGCCGTCATCGTCACCATCGCATCCGCGCTATCGGCAACCAACCAGACCGCCCAGATGATCGCCGACCAGATGACGGATGTCATCCCCACCTTGGTAGTCGACACCCGCTCGATCGGCCTCGTCGCAGGCATGGTGGTCGAGCGCGCAGTCGACTACATCGAGCGGGGAGTCCCCTTCGAGGAGCTCGACGCGCGCCTCCAGGTCGTGGTCGCCCAGACCGACATCTACTTCGGCGTCAGGTCGCTGGACAACCTGTACAGGGGCGGGCGCATCAACAAGCACATCTATCGCATCGGCAACGCGCTCAACATCAAGCCCGTCCTCACCTGCAACGAGGAGGGCTACTACACCATCGCCAAGAAGGCCCGCGGATGGGACCGCTGCCTCGACACGATTGTCAAGCTCGTCGCCGACAACGCCGCCCAATACGAGTCCGTGCGCATCGGCCTGTGCTGCTCCACCGCGACCAAGGCCCTCTACAAGCCGCTCGAGCAGCGCCTGCGCGAGGCGATTCCGCACGTGGCCCAGATGTTCACCCGCGACATCAAGGCAGACCTCGTCGTCCACACCGGCCCCAACATCGTGGGCGTCGGCGTGCAGAACGCCGCCGTCTAGCCAACGGGCCCCATCGCCCGCAAGCAGAGCGCCGCTCGTCACTGTCGACGGGCGGCGCCCCCTAGCTTGCGCTTGCGTGAATGCGAGGCGACCTAGTCCTTGGTCGGATAGGTCATGTGTGCCTCGTCGATGCCGTAGAGCGTGCTGTCCAGGTAGCGACGGGCAAGCCAGTTTGCCATGCCCAGGTTCTGGTCGAGGTAGTTCCCGCACTCGTCAGGCTTGGCGCCGGGAATCTCGCCCTCAAAGTCGCGCACGAACTCGAACATGCGCGTCACCAGACCAATGACGTCCTTGGACTCGTACTGGCCGAAGAGCACGAGGTAGCAGCCAGTACGGCAGCCCATGGGACCAAAGTAAACCACACGGCTCGACCACTCCTCGTCGTTGCGGAGGAACGTCGCGCAGAGGTGCTCGATGGTATGCAGCTCGGCGGTGTTCATGACCGGCTCGCGGTTGGGAGCGGTCATGCGCAGGTCGAAGGTGGTCACGACGGCACCGGTCGCCGCATCCTTGTCGATGCGGCTCACGTAGACGCCAGGCTCGAGCTTGATGTGGTCGATAGTGAAGCTTGCGATCTTCTCCATGGATGACCCTTTCTTCTGGAAGACGAAACGCCGGGCGAGAAGAGCATGCGTCTAGCGCCGGACGAACTTCGCGAGCATGTGCTCGACGATCTGCGCGCAGTGGCGCGCCGCGACCTTCTCGAACGTGGGGTAGTCGACGCTCGAGCTGCCATCGGCCTTGTCGGAGATGGCGCGAACGATTACGAACGGGACGCCGTTGAGGTAGCAGGCATGGGCGATGGAGGCACCCTCCATCTCGCAGCAGCGGCCGCCGAAGACGCTGACGATGCGACGCTTTTCCTCGTCGGTGTGAACGAACTGGTCCCCCGACGCGACGCGGCCCTCGAACACGCCGATCTCGGGAGCCGCGCTGCGCACCGCCTCGACGGCGGCCGCACGGAGCTCGGGGTCGGCCGGGAACGCCAGTACGTCGATGTCAGGCACCTGGCCCGGCTCGTAGCCCACGTTGGTCAGGTCAAAGTCGTGGTGAACGGCATCGACAGACACGACCACGTCGCCGATGTTGATGGCACTGTCGAGCGAGCCCGCAACGCCCGTGTTGATGACGTGCGTGACGTCATACAGGTCGCAGAGAACCTGCGCGCAGATGCCGGCATTGATCTTGCCGATGCCGCACTTGACCACGACGACGGGGACGCCGCCGAGGACGCCCTCGTTGAACTCCATGTTGGCGCGCTTGGTGACCCTAACGTCCTCAAGCTGCTCCTTGAGGTATTCGACCTCGACCTCCATGGCGCCGATGATGCCGATCTTGGTATGCGTGAACCTCATGGTCCTCCTTACGTCTATCCCGCGCCGGCCGAGCCAGTCGCGACGATTGTGGACGCGCTATTCCTCTTCGAGGGCAAGCGTAGCCGATGCCAGCCAGCTGCTTCCGGCAAGCGCGCGCACCAGCTTGTCCCTTTGCGCGTCAAGGCCGACACCGCCCTTGACGTGCAGGTGTACCGTACAACGAATGCCCATCGAGGTGAGCTCGGTAAAGTAGACCTCCACCGTGTGTCCAGGAACCAAGACGTCGCGCAGCGCCTTGTGGGCTTTGCTGTGGATGGTGCGCTCGACCTCGGCGAGGTCCGCGTCGGCGCACACGACCAGCTTGACCGCGCAGTCACTTGCGTCCCACGGTACGAGCTTGGTGACGGCGTTCTTGTTGAGCACCGAGTTGGGGATTACGACGGTGGTGCCTCCGCGCGTGCGCACGACCGTGGCGCGCCAGTTGACGTCGGTCACCACGCCCGACACCCCGTTGACGCTCACGACGTCGTCAGGCACGACGGCCTTGCTGACCATCAGATTGAGTCCGCCAACCACGTTGGAGACCGTGTCCTGCAGGCCAAACGAGATCACGACGGACGAGACGCCCAGGGCGGTCACGAAGGCGGTCGGCTGGACGCCGAAGACGGGCTGGAGCACCGCCAGGAGCGCGAAGGCCCACACGACGCCCTTCGCCAGGTTGACGAAGATGGACGCCGAGGGCACCCGTGACGCGTCGAGCATGCGCCTGAGCATCCTCGAGAGCAGGCGGGCGGCCAGCGCTGCCGCAACCGCGACGACTGCCAGAAACGCGCACTTCCAGACGATCTCTGAGCCTAGGAAGTCCATGCACTTCTCCCTACTGGACCTTGACGATGGGGGCAAAGCCCTTCATGAGCTTCTTGGTCTTGCCCGTGCGCGTGAAGTAGACCTCGATGGTGTCGCCCGAGGCCGCCTTGACCACGCCGGGACCGAACGTCTTGTGCGAGACGCGGTCCCCCGCCGAGAAGGACTCGGCCTCCTTGCTGCGGTCGCGCTTGACGGGCGCACTCGCCGCGCCCGAGGCGCCGGCGGAGGGACGGGTGGCCGTGGAGCCGGTGGGCCTTCCCGGCCAGGAGGGGAACCCCGTTCCCGTCGAGGCGGGACGACCGGCACTTGGGCGAGCGCCTCCGGTGGAGCGCGTGCGGCTGCCAAAGACGTGGCCACCGTAGACCTCCGAGCCGCGACCCGAGCCATAGGTGCCGTGGCGGTCACCGCGCTTTTCCCAGCCGACGCCCGAGAAGCCCGACGACCCGACGCCGATGGCGTTGATCTCCTGCTCGGGAATCTCGTTCACGAAGCGACTGCGCGGGTTGGCCTGGGCCGACCCGAACATGCGGCGCGTGACCGCGTAGGTGAGGTAGAGCTTCTTTTCGGCGCGCGTGATGGCGACGTAGGCCAGGCGCCTTTCCTCCTCGATCGAGGCGGGGTCCTCCTCGTGCGCACGGTGCGGGAAGATGCCCTCCTCCATACCGGCGACGAAGACGACGGGGAACTCGAGGCCCTTGGCGGAGTGGATGGTCATCATCGTGATGGCGCTCGACTGGCCCGCAAGGGAGTCGAGGTCGGAACGCAGGGCGAGCCACTCCATGAAGGCGGGGAGCTTCTCGGCGGCGACCTCCGGGCGCGCCATCTCGGGCGTGGCGAGGCTCGCCTGGGCGCCCGGGGCCGCGGGAGGAGTCACCAGCGCGTCGGCAAAGTAGCCCTGGGGCACGGAGACCTCGGGGACCTCGTCCGCCTGGGCGTCGGCCATGCCGGCCTCGCGCAGCTGTCGCAGACTCTCGAGCGTCTCGGCCACGTCGTCGTGCGTCTCGTCGAACTCCTGCGCGACGCTGAAGAACTCTCGGATGTTCTCGACGCGGCTGTCCGCCTCGACCGAGTTTTCCGCCTGGAGCGACCTGATGAGGCCGGTGCGGTCGATGATGGCCTCGACCACGCGCGAGAGCTCGCCGTCCATGTGGCGTGCGGTCTCGATGGTGTTGGTGAACTCGACAAGCGCGTTGCGGCACTTGGTCGAGAGGATCCCCGACTCGGTCGCGCAGGCCTGGGCGGCCGAGAAGAACGAGATTCCCGCCTGGGCGGCGTAGTCTCGGATCTTGTTGACGCTGGTGGTGCCGATGCCGCGGCGCGGGGTGTTGATGACGCGCAGCGCGCTCACGTCGTCGTCAGGGTTGACGACCAGCTTGAGGTAGGCCGTCACGTCACGGATCTCCGCGCGGTCGAAGAATCGCGTGCCGCCCACGATCTTGTAGGGGACGCCCGCGCGCAGGAACATGTCTTCGAGCGTACGGGACTGCGCGTTGGTGCGGTAGAAGACCGCGATGTCGTCATAGCTGGTGCCCGCGTCGTGCAGCTTCTCGATCTCGGAGCCAATCCAGCGCCCCTCGTCGCGCTCGTCCGCCGCCTGGAAGAGCTGGACCTTCTCGCCGTCTCCCCTATCGGTGAACAGGCGCTTCGCCTCGCGGCGCATGTTGTGGCGCACGACCGCGTTGGCCGCGTTGAGGATGTGGCCGGTCGAGCGGTAGTTCTGCTCGAGCTTGACCACCGTCGCGTTGGGATAGTCCTTGCGGAAGCTCAGGATGTTCTTGATGTCGGCGCCACGCCAGCTGTAGATGGACTGGTCGTCATCGCCGACGACCATGAGGTTCTGGTGCTTGCGCGCGAGCAGGTTGGTGATGGCGTACTGAACGCCGTTGGTGTCCTGGTACTCGTCGACGCTGATCTGGCGGAAGCGCTCCTGGTAGTGGTCAAGCACCTCCGGGTACTTGGAGAGAAGTTCATACGTCTTGACCAGCAGGTCGTCGAAGTCCATGGCGTTGGCGCGCTCGAGGCGCTGCTGGAGGGCACGGTAGACGCGCGCGGCAGCGTGCTCGACGGGCGACTTGGCGGAGCCCTCCATCTCGTCCGGATAGACGAGGCCGTTCTTGGCCTGGCTGATCTTGGAGCGGATCGAGTTGATGGGGCACTGCTTCTGGTCGATGTTGAGGTCGCTCATGATGGACTTGACCAGGCGCTTCGAGTCATCGTCATCGTAGATGGTGAAGTTGCCCTGGTAGCCCAAAAGCTCGCCGTCCTCGCGCAGCATCCTCACGCACATGGCGTGGAAGGTGCATATCCACATGCCGCGCGTGCCGTCGGGAAGGATCTTGCCCAGACGCTCGCGCATCTCGGCCGCGGCCTTGTTGGTGAAGGTGATGGCCAGGATCTGCCAGGGACGGACGCCCTCGTCGTTGATCATGTGCGCGATGCGGTAGGTGAGCACGCGGGTCTTGCCTGAGCCGGCGCCCGCCAAGACCAGCAGCGGCCCGTGCGTGCACTCGGCCGCCTGGCGCTGGGCCGGGTTGAGCGTGGTGAGGTCCACCACGGGCGCGGCCGCAGGCGCGGCTTCGGGTTCGACGGCGGGAGCCGCGGGCACAGTCGCGACCTGAGGCTCGCGGTCCTGAGCAGGGGTGCCGAACGAGAACAGTTGCTGCTGGTCAGATTGCATGTACTTCTCCCTGGGCTTGTGTTTGACTACAAGAGTCTAGCGCGGGTTTCCGACACTTACTCGCTCGCGGGGAGAGTTCCAGAGGATGAGTGCAAGCACCCAAAAGTGGGTAGACTCAACCCCACTAGTGGTTTTCCCCTAGCGGCATTTGAACATCGCCAATGGGTCCGCCGAGGACCCGCCCGAAGGAAGTCTTCGTATGCTCGAGGCATTCATTCGCACGTTCGTCCCAAACGCGGACCAGACCGAGCTGCCCGCCGTGCGCAACTCGTACGGCACCTTCGCCAGCATCGTCTGCATCGTCTGCAACGTCTTGCTGTGCGTCGGCAAGGGGGTCGTCGGCGTGCTGTCCGGCTCGGTCTCCATCGTAGCCGACGCCGTCAACAACCTGTCGGACGCCTCCAGCAACATCATCAGCCTGATTGGGTTTCGCCTGGCCAGCAAGCCCGCAGACGAGGAGCACCCCTATGGCCACGGGCGCATAGAGTACCTTGCCGGCGTGGCAGTGAGCGTGCTGATCATGTTCATCGGCATCGAGCTGATCAAGACGTCGGCCCAGAAGATTGCCGAGCCGTCGCCAACGGACTTCTCCCCCGTCATTGTTGGGATCCTCATTGGGTCGATGCTGGTAAAGCTTTGGATGGCTCACTTCAACCACGTGCTCGCCCAACGCATTGACTCCGTCGCGCTCGAGGCGACGTCGGTCGACTCGCGCAACGACGTCATCACCACGGCGGCGGTCCTGGGGGCGGCCGTCGTCTCGGCGCTGACGGGATTCGACCTCGATGGCTGGGCCGGTCTGGTGGTCGGCGCCTTCATCGTCGCAAGCGGCGTGGGGCTGGTTCGCGACACGCTGAACCCGCTGCTGGGCGAGGCCCCGGACCCGGCGCTCGTCAGGCACATCCACGACAAGATCCTGAGCTACCCCGGCGTGCTGGGAACCCATGACCTCATGGTCCACGACTACGGACCCGGTCGCCAGTTCGCCAGCGCCCACGTCGAGATGGCTGCGGAGGTCGACCCCATGGAGAGTCACGACACCATCGACAACATCGAGCAGGAATTCCTCTCGCAGGACAACCTGCATGTCGTCCTCCACTATGACCCCATCGTAACGGACGACCCCAAGGTCACGAATCTCAGGAACTGGATCGCCCAGCAGGTGACGATGATTCACCCCAAACTCACGATCCACGACCTGCGCACCGTCCCCGGTCCCACGCACACCAACGTTATCTTCGACTGCGTCCGACCCCACGAGCTCGAGATGTCCGACGACGAGCTGCGCGGCACCATCAACGGCATGGTCCGCGAGAAGCACCCCACATACAACTGCGTGATTACCATCGACCAAAGCTACGTCAGCTCGAAATAGGCCTTTGAGGCGCCGGCACTTATCGCGTATTTGTGAACGCGCTTACGAAGACGCGCACTTCTCTGCTAGGGTTTCCTTCAATTATTGGTAGTCGCAGACAGCTTGGCTGATCGAGATGAAAGATTCTCGGTCAGCCATTTTTTGTGTCCAGGCTCCATGCGACAAAAGAAAGGACTGCTCAAGCAATGCCGAAGAACAAATTCGAAAACGCAGTATTCACCGCGCTCATGGCACTCCTGATGGTGTACGGCATGATCTGCTACAACATCGCCCTCAACCTTGGCGCCATGACCAACGAGGTGTTCGTCGTGGCCCTGGGAGAGCTCAAGATCATGTGGCCCGTCGCCTTCGTGCTGGAGCTCTTCGTCGTGGGACGCATCGCCCCCGTGCTCGCCTTCTCGTTCATGCGTCCGTCCGACCGAACGCAGTTCATCACCTACGCGATCTCGTTCTGCATCTGCTCGCTCATGTGCCCCCTCATGAGCCTCATCGCGACGTTCCTGTTCAAGCAGCCCAGCCTGGCGACCTTCGCGCAGACCTGGGCCATGAACCTGCCCGCCGCATTCCTCTGGCAGTTCGTGGTGTGCGGCCCCGTAGTCAGGCTCGCGTTCCGCCTGGCCTTCCGCAGGGTAGAGGCCCCGCAGGAGGAACCGACGGCCGACGTGCAGGCCGCCGCAAGCAAGGCGTAACGACAGCGCGACCATCAATAGAGGGCCTCCCCCGAATTAGTCCGTGTGGAGGCTCCCTGCATTTGGCATCTGTTGCGGGCACAGTCGAAGCCACCGCTCCTACTTCGTTACGCTCCTAATTCGTTATCTCCTTCAGCAATGCGGTGCAGCCCAGAAGCACGTCGTCGTAGGTAACGTCGAAGTTGCCCGTATACCACGGATCGGCAACGTCTCGGTCGACCCCCGCCCACGAGAGAAGACGCGAGACCTTCTCCTCGGGATCGGCACGAGAGATCTCGGCGCCGGACACCGGATCCCAGCTCCATCCGTAGCCCTTCTCGCCCAGGAGGAGACGGTAGATGCCATCCATGTTGTCCTGGTCCATGCCCACGATGTAGTCGAACGACTCGTAGTCTGCCGGCCCCATCTGTCGGGAGACATGGTGGCCACAGGGAACTCCCATCTGGCCGAGCTTGCCGCGCGTGCCGGGGTGCACGTCGTTCCCCAACTCCTCTTTGCTGGTCGCCGCGGAGTCGACGCGAATGGAGTCGGCAAGACCAGCCTGCTCGACAAGGTGCCTCATGACGAACTCCGCCATGGTCGAGCGGCAGATGTTGCCGTGGCAGACGAACAGAATGCTGGTACAACCCATGGTGTTCCCCCTCATGTGCTACGAACGCTCCCCCGTCACCCAGGCGTTGTAGGCAGACCGCTCGACAGTCTGGTGGTCAAGGCTTCGATACGACTCGACGGAGGAAGCCAGCTTTGCCTCATAGGTCGCCAAACAGGATAGGAGTCCCTTCGCGTGCCCGCGGTGCCACTCCGCGCAAACATGAACCGAGCCGTTGCCTCGGTCGATGTACACGAGGTACTCGTGGCTGCCCCAGGGGTCGTGCGTGATGCCGCGCTCGAGGATGTCTCCGCTGTAGAACGTGAGCTCTCTGCTGACGTAGTCGGAGTATTCCTCCCGGGCAGCCCTAGCGCGCCTGACCGTACTGCCCATGATCAGGTACATGGCGGCAACGGCGAGACCCGCCGCAAGAATGACCACCATGGGCAGATATGCTTCCATCAACCAAATCCTCGCTCGCGTCCATCGACGCCGGCAACCGCCGGCACTACGCGCGCGCAGCCTCCCTCTCGGCAGCCAGCGCATCTTGCAACCGTCGATAATGGAGGAATATTCCCTGTTGGTCAAGCTGCGCAATCTCGTCCCATGTCACAAGTCGCGCGTCGATGGCCTCGCGCGCCTGCAGGCTAACGTCGGCTAGCGAGAAGTCAAAGCGCAGGTGATAGATATCGACAAAGTAGTTGTCGCCCCGCGGGAGATCGATGTTCTTGTAGCCGTGTATGGGCTTTTTGACGAGATCGTCCACGCTCAGGCCAACCTCCTCGCGCACCTCGCGCGCAATGGCCTGGGCCGAGGTCTCGCCGGCACTCACGCCGCCGCCGGTGACCTCCCACCAGCCGGCGGCCCACTTCTTGTCCAGCGTGCGACGTGTTATGAGCACGCGTCCGTCGAGGTCCTCAAGGATGGCAAGCACATAGAGCATGTACTGCCCCTCGCCCAGGAAGGCGCCCTTTCGCTCGACGCGCTCGCCCGTAGGCTGGCGGTTGTCGTCGTAGATGTCTATGAGCTCGGCCATCTGTGTTCTTCTCCACTCATTGGTTTGTGAGAGTATATCGCCGCACGCGGACTCGCAGGGGTCTGCGGGCCAGAGTGCGGCGAAGGCGTAACAAGGCCATGCGCTGCGGTCCCTAGGCGATGGGATTCAGGGCGAAGTAGACGATGACCGCGATGCCCAGGAGGATTCGGTACCAGCCGAAGGGCTTAAAGTCATGCTTCTTGATGAAGCCCATGAGGAAGCGGACGGCGGCAATCGAGACCAGGAAGGCCACCAGGCAGCCGACGCCCAGAATGGCAGCCTCGGCCCCCGTGAATGAATTGCCCTTGAGGAAGAACTTGACCAGGCGAAGTCCGCTGGCGCCGACCATGACGGGGACGGCGAGGTAGAAGGTGAACTCGGCCGCAACCGTGCGCGAACAGCCCAGAATCAGGCCGCCGATGATAGTCGAGCCGGAGCGCGAGGTGCCCGGGACCATCGAGAGCACCTGGAAGAGGCCGATGCCGATGGCGGTCTTCCAGTCGAGCTCCGATATGTCCTGCACGCGCGCGTCGGTGTCGGCAAGCTCTGCCAGGGAGCGTTCCGGCGCGGCGGAGCTCACGCTCATGTGCCTGGGGGCAGCCGCGGAAGAGATCTCCTGCGCCACCCTCCGGGCCCTGCGGGAGCGCAGGTTTTCGATAACGACGAACGCCACGCCGTAGGCGATCAGCGTCGTCGCGATGACGAGGGGGCCGCCCAGGTGGTCCTCCATCCAGTCATCCAGCGGGATGCCGATGGCGGCGGCGGGAAGGCACGCGACGACGATCTTCGCCCACAGCCCCCAGGTGCCCCTGCGCTCGTCCGGCGTCTTCCCGGGCGAGAGGGGATTCAGCTGGTAGAAGAACAACACGCACACGGCGAGGATGGCGCCCAGCTGTATGACCACCAGGAACATATCCCAGAAGTCCTTGCTGACGTCCAGAGTGACGAAGGGCTTCAGCAGCAGCATGTGACCGGTGCTCGAGATGGGCAGCCACTCGGTTATGCCCTCGACCAGGCCGTACAGGGCGGCCTTGAGCAGCTCGACGAGTTCCAAAACAAAAACCTCCTAGCGAGCGGACGGCCATCGCGGTGCGACGGCCGGACGACAGCGTGCTTGCGATTCGGTGCTTGCATCATTATGCGAGCGTCCGCCATCACGGGGGCTCGGCCCACAAGAAAACCGTCGCAGGCGCGGGGCAATCGCGCGCAACGCTCGCGTGAGAAACCGTTCACAAAAAGATAAAGCGCTGCTCATCTACGTCGCCAGAGTCATGGGTAGACTCAAACCAAGCCGGTGACCCTACATCCGAAACAGGAGGTGTCCCCATGACAAGCTTTCAGGACCTGGGATACGACAAGATCTTCGTCGCCCTCGACGGAACCGACGCGCAGCATGAGGTTCTTGACCGCGCAATCATCGTTGCCGCCAACAACAACGCGGAGCTCTACGTCGGACACGTGATTGACTCCACGGCCCTCGAGACCGCCGGCACCTACCCCATGGACCTTGTCGCCTCGCTCGAGAAGGACTTCCGCGCCTCGATTGAGGACCAGATCTCCAGGGCAGAGGCAACGGGCAAGATTCCCAAGATCGAGGTGGTCGTCAAGGCGGGCCGCATTCGCGAGACCCTGAAGGACGAGATGATCGATGAGATCAAGCCCGAGCTCATCATCTGCGGAGCGCGCGGGCTATCGTCCATCAAGTACGCACTTCTGGGGTCCATCTCGACCTTCCTCACGCGCAACGCCAAGTGCGACACGCTGGTACTCAAGTAGCGACGCAGCTCGTAGCGCCTTGTCCATGCATGACGAAGGGCGGCCCGCTGGGGTCGCCCTTCTCGTTTAGCGTATGTTTGCCGGCCTCACGTGCCCGACATCTGCGGGGCGGACGGAGCGGGGGCTATGCGGTGAGGAACACCATCACGATGATCATCGCAAATCCAAGGAGGTCGGCAGGGCTGAACACCGCACCCAACCAGACGATCGAGCTCAGCGTCGCCATCATGGGCTCGGTGGTCGCCAGCATAGAGCCGCGGACGGACCCTACCATCTTGGTCCCCTGCAGAAACAGCGCATAGGCGCCGAAGGTCCCCATCAGGATGGAGCAGCACAAAAGGGCGATGCCCGTGGGATCGATCTGGGGCACGTTGGCCCATGGCTGGACAAACGCCGCAAGAATCAGGCCGGAGAACAGGAAGGCCAGGCCGTTTACGGTGAAGTTGCCCCATCGGTCGATCATGCGGATGGGCTGGATGGCCAAAACGGCAGCCGCAGCGGCGCAGCCCAAGCCCCACGCCAGTCCCTCGACCGGAAGCTGGAGTTTGCTGGGGTCTCCGCCCGTCGCAACGAGGAAGGTTCCGGCGAGCGCCAGCATCAGGCCGGCGATCTCCCTCTTTCGCGGGCTTCGGCGGTTGACGAGGCACACGTAGACCATGACCAGCACGACCTCGAGGCTCTGCAGGATGGTCGCCGTCGCCGAGTTGGTCCAGTGGATGGCCTCAAGATAGGCAACCTGCGAGAAGAGGATCGAGAATAGCGCGATGCTCAGAATCGACAGGAGCGACCGGCCGTCGGAGAGGGCGCCCCTGAGGCGATTGGGCGAGTGGACTCCCGCCGCGATCAGAAAGAGCCAGCACGCCGAGAGCTCGCGCACGCAGGCGAGCCACAGCGGGGCCACGCCGTAGCCGTCCATCAGGACCTTTGAGATCGTCCCGTTCATGCCCCACATCGCACCGCCCAGGACCGTGAAGACGATGCCACGCACCAGGCCGTCGGACACCTTCCTAGGCTTTTCGGCAGACTCTGCCGCAGGCGTGCCTTCGGCCTCGCCCAAGACATCCGAAGATGCATCAATATCTTTGTCGACTTCGGTCTTCCCGACGATGGCGGTTTCGCTCACTCTTACCCAACTCTCCTGTCCATCCGCAGTTGGATGGGTCGTTCTGTGGACTTGTACGATGTGTCATGCACAGAGCATTGAATCACACAAGACGGGTAAAGTTAGCGTCAGAAACGAATCGACACGAGGCACAGAATCTGGTGCCTGGAACATGACACCACCGCCCCAAAGGAGCGCACATGAGCGACACCCCACAGACCGTTCCCTACACCGCAGCAGACCCCGCGCTTGCCGTCGGCACGCACCATGCCGGCTTCACCGTGACCAAGGTCGAGCCTCTGCCCGAGCTCTCCGGCATGGCCTATGTCATGCGCCACGACGCGACGGGGGCCCGCGCGCTGTGGCTCGCCATCGACGACAACAACAAGTCCTTCTCGATAGCCTTCAAGACTCCCCCGGCGGATAACACCGGCGTGTTCCACATCCTCGAGCACTCGGTGCTCTGCGGAAGTGAGCGCTTCCCGGTCAAGGAGCCATTCGTGAACCTGCTGAAGACCTCGATGCAGACCTTCCTGAACGCCCTGACCTTCCCCGACAAGACAATGTATCCCGTGGCGTCGACGAACACGGCCGACCTCGAGAACCTCATGGACGTCTACCTCGACGCCGTCCTGCAGCCCGCCATCTACAAGCGCCCGCGCATCTTCGAGCAGGAGGGCTGGCACCTTGAGCTCGCCCCCGCAGAGGAGGGAGCGGACGAGAAGTACGGTCCCCTGAGCTACAACGGCGTCGTCTTCAACGAGATGAAGGGCGCCCTGAGCGATCCCGACGACGTGCTGTTCCAGGCAATCGGCTCCCAGCTGTTCCCGGACAGCGCATACGGCTTCGAGTCAGGCGGTAACCCACGTGCCATTCCCACGCTGAGCTACGAGGGCTTCCTCGACGCGCATGCGCGCCACTACAACCTGGCGAACAGCTACACCATCCTGTACGGCAACCTGGACATCGACCGGGAGCTCGCCTTTATCGGCGAGCGCTTCGCACAGGCGCCCGTCCGTACGGCGGGCGCGCCCAACCCTCTGGTCCTGCAGCGCCCCGTCACGCCCGCGCTCAAGCGGATCGAGATGGCGACCGCGCCGGAGAACGCCAGCGTCGGGCTCGCCTATGTCATCGGCACCGCAGACCAGCGCGAGCGCGTGCTTGCCACCGACGTCCTTCTGGACACGCTTGCCGGCTCCAACGAGTCTCCCCTCAAGCGCGTCGTGCTCGACTCCGGCCTGGGCGACGACTTCAGCGCGACGTTGATCGACAGCGAGCTTCAGCCGCAGGTCCTGTTCGTCCTCAAGGGCGCCAAGCCCGGCGTCGCGCAGCGGTTCCGCGAGCTTGTCGAGTCGGCCTGCGCCCAGATGGCAGACTCGGGCATCGACCGCGAGCGCCTGAGCGCGTCGCTCGCGCAGTGCGAGTTCAACCTGCGCGAGAACGACTGGGGCTCGTACGGAGACGGCGTTGCCCTCTCGATGCAGTCGCTGGCCAGCTGGCTCTACGACGACGAACGCCCCGTCGACTACCTGCGCTACGAGGACGCGATGGACTCAATGCGCGCCGGGCTCGACGACGGGTACTTCGAGAGGCTCCTGCGCGAGCTCGTTTGCGAGAGCTCCCACAACGCCCTCGTCGACCTGGTGCCCGTCCAGGAGGGCTCCGCGACGGAAGAGGCGGCCGAGCTTGCCGAGCTCAGGTCGCACATGAGCGAGGCCGAGCTCGACCACGTCGCGAGCGAGGTCGCGGCGCTTCGCGCGGAGCAGGAGACCCCCGACTCTCCCGAGGACCTCGCCAAGCTCCCCCAGCTCACGGTCGCCGACATCGAGGACGCACCCGAGGAGGCGCACGCGACGAAGGTCGAGGCACCTCTCCCCTGCCTCTACCACGCCCTGCCCACGCACAAGATCGACTATGTCTACCACTACTTCGGACTGGACGACCTCGCCTTCGAGGACCTTCCCTACGTCGGCGTCCTCTCGGCGCTGCTGGGCAACCTGGACACCGCAACCCGCAGCGCCGCAGAGCTCGACACCCTGGTCGAGAAGAACCTGGGCAACCTCGACTTCTTCAGCGAGACCTACGCCGTAGACGATGACCTGGATGACGCCCGTCCCTATCTCGTGGTCGGCACCAGCGCGCTTTCGGAGCGCATCGGCTCCGCGGCGACCATTCCTAGCGAGGTCTGGTCGAGCACGCAGTTCTCAGACACCGATCGCATGCTTGCCCTGCTGACCCAGAAGCGCATCGCCCTCTCGCAGTATTTCGTCGGCTCCGGGCACGCGGCCGCCATGAAGCGCCTGACCGCGCACTACGCGAAGTCGGCCGTCGTGGCCGAGGCGCTTGGTGGCATCGACTTCTACTTCTTCCTGAAGGACCTGCTCGCCAACTGGGACGCGCGCAAGGACGATCTGCGCGCAAGGCTCGACGACCTCTCGAGGCGCATCTTCACCAGCGACCACGTGCTGGTCAGCTTCACCGGGTCGCGCGAGGACCTCGAGGCGTTCTGGAAGTCCGCGGGCGCGCTGGGCCTCAAGTCCTTCCAGGGGCAGAGGCGCTCGCTCCAGGTTCCCGAGCCCGTCGCCGACGACGAGGCGTTCGTCATCCCCTCGAACGTGAGCTACGTGGCCGAGGGCGCCGGCGCACGGCCCAAGGTGGCCAGCGTGGGCACTTGGCAGGTCGCGGCGCGCGCCCTCTCGTTCGACTACCTGTGGAACGAGGTTCGCGTCAAGGGCGGCGCCTACGGCACGGGCTTCCGTCACACCGTCTCGCAGCTCGACCAGTTCTGGTCGTATCGCGACCCCAACGTCGACGCGACGCTCGACCGCTACGAGGCCGCCGAGTCCTACCTCAGGGACTGGAATCCCTCGCCGGCGGAGCTTGACGGCTACGTCGTGTCCGTTGTCGCGGCGCACGACGCACCGGCCAAGAGCCGAGCCATCGCCCGCAGGCAGGACGGCGAGCACTTCATCGGAAGGCCCGCGACCTGGCGCGCCGACGTTCGCGACCAGGAGCTTGCGGTGAGCGCCGAGGACGTTCGCGGTGCCGCGGCCTCCCTAGCGGGTCTGCACGACTCCCGCTCGCTGGTGGTCTTCGGGCCGCGCGAGGCGATCGAGGCGTCGGGCACGAAGTTCCTCGTTCGAGACATGATGGACTCCGAGTAGCCCAGATCAGACCATGGGGGCCGGCCGCAAGACCGGCCCCAACTAATGTCCCGCGACGCTCGGGATCTCCTGGAGCTCGAAGCGGTAGCGCTGCCTGGCGTCCGGGTACTTCTGGCGATCGACCTCACCCATGAACATCTGCCTGGGGCGCACCCAGAGCGAGCAGTCGCCGTAAAGCTTTCGGTAGATCACCAGCTCCTCGCCGGTCTCGCTGTGCCGCGCAACTCCCTCTACCAGGTAGTGGTCTCCCTTGAAATGCCGGTAGATCTTGCCCACCTGCAGCTCTCGCTCAGCCATCGCGCCTCCCCAACCTCGCACGGTACGTCCTTCTCCATTGTCTACCGCAACGTGGTCATTGGGTCGCGCGGGACGCATTTCTCTCCATGCGCGCGAAAGGAAGTTAGCTTGGGTATACTTATGTAAGTAAACCGTGGCTTACTTAAAGCGAGCCATGCCAAGCATCCGAAAGGGGCATCACATGAGCAAGATCGCAAGCGTCTATGCGCGAGAGGTACTGGACTCCCGCGCCAACCCCACCGTCGAGGTCGAGGTAACCCTGGAAGACGGCTCCTTCGGCCGTGCCATCGTTCCCTCCGGCGCGTCCACCGGAGAGTTCGAGGCCGTCGAGCTGCGCGACGACGACGCAAAGCGCTATCAGGGCAAGGGCGTCCAGACCGCCGTCGGCCACGTCAACAACGAGATCCGCGAGCTTCTGGTGGGTCGCGAGGCCGCCGACCAGCGAGGTGCCGACTACGCAATGATCGCCGCCGACGGCACCCCCAACAAGGGCAACTTCGGCGCCAACGCCATCCTGGGCGCCTCCCTCGCCGTCGCGCGCGCCGGCGCCCAGAGCGCAGGCCAGCCCCTCTACGCGTACCTTGGCGGCGTGGGCGGCCACACCCTTCCCGTCCCCATGATGAACGTCCTCAACGGCGGCGTTCACGCCGACAACAACGTGGACTTCCAGGAGTTCATGATCATGCCCGTCGGCGCACCCGACTTCAGCACCGCGCTGCGCTGGTGCTCGCAGGTCTACCACACGCTCAAGGGCGTCCTCAAGGCGGCCGGCCTCAACACCGGCGTCGGTGACGAGGGTGGCTTCGCCCCTGACCTCAAGACCAACGCTGAGCCGTTCGAGTACCTCATGAAGGCCGTCAGGGAGGCCGGGTTCGAGCCAGGCGTCGACTTCATGTTCGCCATGGACCCCGCGACCTCCGAGGTCTACAACAAGGAGACCGGCATGTACGAGCTCAAGGGAGAAGGACGCACCCTCTCGAGCGAACAGATGGTCGACTACTGGGATAAGCTCGTCTCCACCTACCCCATCATCTCCATCGAAGACGGCCTCGCAGAGGAGGACTGGGACGGTTGGGTGAAGCTCACCCAACGCATTGGCAAGAAGGTCCAGCTCGTGGGCGACGACCTCTTCGTCACCAACACCAAGCGCCTTGCCAAGGGCATCCAGCTGGGCGCCGCAAACGCCATCCTGATCAAGGTCAACCAGATTGGCTCGCTCACCGAGACCCTCGAGGCCATCGAGATGGCAAAGCGCGCTGGCTACACCGCCATCGTCTCGCACCGCTCCGGCGAGACCGAGGACACCACCATCGCCGACCTCGCCGTCGCGACCAACGCCGGACAGATCAAGACCGGCGCCCCCGCCCGCACCGACCGCGTGGCGAAGTACAACCAGCTCCTCCGCATCGAGGATGGGCTCGGCGACTCCTCCGAGTACCTCGGGAAGAACGCCTTCTACAACCTCGCCTAGCCCCGACGCAACGCGCCAGGCGCCAAAGCGGGCCGTCGCATCACCTGGTGCGGCGGCCCCTCTTAACGTTTAGCGGCTCCGAAGCCCCTTGGGACAGCCCCCCAGACGCCGGCGGGTTGCGCCATGCGCCGGCAATCGCACGCGCGATCACGTCCGCGGCAAGAAGTGCCCCCACCTCGCTGGGATGGACCCCATCGGACGAATAGGGCGAACCGACGCCATGGTACTCGACAAACGCAGAGCCAACGTCTGCCAGCACCGCCCCGCCCTCACGCGCGGCCGCAGCGAAGGCCCTGTGCATCAGCCCGTGCATCCCCATGCAGGGCGCAAAGCCGTCCGTGACGCCAGGCCCCTCACGGCGGACGTCGCTATGGGGGCAGTGGATGCAGGCTCGCCCGCAGGCCTCCGGATGCCTTTCCACCAGCCTCGCGAGCGCCGCAGAATCCCTCTCGTAGGCCCAGGTGCCATAGATGACGGGACGCGCACCCGCAGATCGCGCCAGCTCGCACAGCCCGGACGCCGCGCGCAGATATGCCTCGGGCGTCGTCGCCGGGGCATGCGACATCTCCTGGAGCACCACGAAGTCAAGGCCAGCCTGCCGCTCGCCGCACAGCCGACCGAGCGCGCGAAGCGTACGCGCCCCGTTTTTGGTCTTCGGGTTGAGGTGCTCGGACAGCCTCGCTCCCCCGCGCGCGTGGACGACGACCTCCACCTTGGCGCCGCAGCGCTCTGACAGTCGTGCCAAGAGCAGCCGAGGCAGGTCATGGGCGGTCGTCAGGCTGTTGCCCAGCATCAGCACGCGCATGATAGCACCTCGCCCCTCACCTGCACCGAGGCCGCAAACGGAAGAAGGGTCCCTAGCCAAGGCCGTGGGTCATCTCGACCTTGCGATAGTTGACGCCGCAGGAATCGAGAACGCGCTTGCTGATCTGGTTGTCGACCGTTCCGTCGTACTTGTCATCCAGGTAGACGACCTCGCCGATTCCCACCTGAACCAAGAGCTTCGCGCACTCGTGACAGGGAAACAGCGTGACATAGACCGTCGCGTCCTGCATGTCCTTCAGGCTGCCGCGAAAGTTCAAGATGGCGTTCGCCTCGGCATGGACGACGTAGCTGTGCTTGTCGTTCAGGGGGTCGTCGGTGGTGCCCCAGGGGAACTCGGCGTCCGATATGGCGTGAGGCGTCCCGTTGTAGCCGACCGTGAGGATGCGGTGGTCCGTGTCGGCGATGCAGGCCCCCACCTGCGTGTTGGGATCCTTGCTGCGAAGCTGCGCCGCAATCGCGACACGCATGAAGAACTCGTCCCAAGAGATAACGTCTCTGCGCTCGTCTGCCATGAAAGCTCGCTCCTTATTGCTGACGCGCCATACGCGCGAGCGCACGCCGCCTGGCGGAGGCAGTCGATTCGCACGCGCCGGTTTCGCAGCTAACCATAATACAAAACGCGGACTGGGCGGCAGGCGCCCAGTCCGTAGACAGTCAAAGCATGGGGCCAACGGCTAGAAGGACTCGCCCTCCGCCTTGGTCAGGGGACGAATGTCCTCCTGGGGATACGGAGAATCGGGACCGCCGACACCGTCGATAAAGTACAGGCCGCCCTTGGTCTTGTACAGCGTCTCCTCATAGCCGGCCGGATCGCCGAACTCTCCGAAGCAGCGGTTTCCGACGGCCTCGGCCTTGGCGGTATCGTACACGTGACGCTTGCCCTCGAAAGTCTTAGTCTTGCGCATACTCAATCCACTCCTCGCTACACGGCGAGCGGATCGTGGGGCGTCCACTCGCACACTCCGATATGAAAATAGTAGCCAAATTGCAGCTCGCGGGTCACTTGAGTCTTGGGCGCGCGCCTAAATGGAAACGTTTTTTAACATATGTCAAAACTACGGCATCGGCAGAGACAACTCGCAGAAACCGTCCCGGGGCACGAGGGGGACATCCGACTAGTCCTCGCCCTCTATGACCATGTTCTCGAAGCGGTTGCTCATGAACTCGTTCGAGTAGTGCGTGTCTATCCATACCTCAAACCCGTTGGCCGGCGGGATGCCGTGATCTCGTGCCGCGCGCCTCGCAAAGCACGCCGTGGTCATAAACACGTCCAGACCCAGGTAGACGGCAAGAATCAGCACGAACACCACCTGGCGCCTCGTCGTCGGCTCGCCAATCAGGTCAAGCAGCCACGGCGTCACGACGTCGGCCCAGATCAGCCCCAGGATTCCCCAGAACAACAGGAACGGCACCGCCACCCACTTGGTGATGGCGCCCGGCACGGCCGAGTAGTCCCACGAGACGGCGCCCATGAGGGTCTCCATTCCCCATCCCGTGATCTGCTCCAGAAGCCCGCCGACGATCATCGCGGCAAGAAACGTCTGCCACCACGTCGCGTTCCTGCGGCGCAGCTTGAGCGAGATGATGGTCAGCAGCGCGCAGCCCACTCCGTACAAAGGCGAGAAGGGCCCCCACACAAGACCGTAGCGCCCCTCGGTGAGGCCCGTCGTGATGAACATCCAGACCTCTTCCAGGGCGAGGCCCGCGACCGATCCCACCAGAAACAGTATGACAAGCTGGTACCAGCCTATCATCATGTGGTTCACGCGGTCGTTTCGGACCAGGCGCTCGGCCCTGGCAATGACCTTCAGTTGCGCGCGCGTAAGCCTGGTGGGCTTGCCAATCTCTTCTCGGTATCCCTTGAGGCGGTAGTAGTAGTCGAGTCCGGCGGCCGCCTTGCGAACGTCTTCGGGCAAATCGCGGTTCACGGCGGCGCGCTCGATGGGCTTGCCACGCCCAAGCCACGCGAAGAAAGCCCTTATAAGGCTGTAGATGACCCTAAGGGCCGCAGCCAGGAGCAAGAGACTGACAAGTGACCAAAACATGGGCCCACCTCCCAAGAGAACAAGACGACGTTCATAGCTAACGAACAACATGATGACACAGGTGGGGAGACCGCGCCTGCCGGCACCGCGCACCTCCCGCCCCCCGCCGCACCCGACTCCTTTGTTTCATCCCGACGCGCATCCCCACGAATCTTTCGCTCGTGGCATATCATGTGTAGGTTGCTTATTGTCGATCGGAGAAGAATGCACATCAGAGTCGCCACGGTGGATGACGCGCCGGAGCTCCTAGCGATATATGCGCCCTACGTCGAGGGAACGGCCATCACGGCGGAGTACGAGGTACCCACAGAAGACGAGTTCCGCGGGCGCATCGCCCACACGCTCGAGCGCTATCCCTACCTCGTCGCCGTCTCTGACGAATCTGATCTCGCAGGCGTCGACAGTCAGGGACGCATCCTGGGATACTCCTACGTCAGCCCCCTCAATACCAGGGCGGCGTACGACCAGTCGGTAGAGACCTCGATCTACGTCAGCCGGGATGCACGCGGCAGGGGCGTGGGACGCGCGCTGCACGACAGGCTGGTCAAGATTCTGACCTCGATGAACGTCACCAACATGTGCGCGTGCATCTCTGCCACCCAGGCGCAGGACGACCCATACCTGACCGACGCGAGTATCCGCTTCCACGAGCGCATGGGATACCGCATGGTCGGTCGCTTCGACGGATGCCAGAACAAGTTCGGCCGCTGGTACGACATGGTCTGGATGGAGCGCGTCATCGCACGCCACGTCATTCCCGCGCCCAAGTTCAAGCCGTTCCCGACAATCAAGTCAATCGCATAGGTCCCCAACCATCACCACGGAGAAGTGCATGCGTTCCACGCCCGAACTCAAAAGCCCGGCGCGACTAGCCCGTTATATAGCCACCTCCTTCGCCATAACCTGGTCGTGCTGGGGCCTCAGGGCCATCATCTCGAACCTCGGCGTCGCATCCATAGCAGACCCGCTGCCGAGCACGCTCTGGCTTGTAGGCGGGTTCGGGCCCGCCATCGGCGCAATCGCGGCCCTTCCCTGGCGCGACAAGTCGACGCTTCACAGGCTGTTCTTTAGCGCGCGGCCCAAGACGGCAAACCGCCTCATCATGTTCGCCGTCATCATCGTCGCAACGCTCGCCCTTTCCGCCGGGTTTCGCATCAACCCAAACGTCTCGCCCGCGCTGCTCCCCCTCATCTGGCTCGCGGCGACGGTCTGGGCGGGCGGAAACGAGGAGGTCGGCTGGAGGGCAACCATGCAGCCCCTGCTCGAGCACATAACGGGATCGTGGCTTCTCTCGACCATGGGGACGGGCGCCACCTGGGCAATCTGGCACCTGCCGTTCTGGTTCACGCCAGGGGACCCGCACCTCTCGACGCCCTTCTGGGCGTTCGCCCTCATGGCAATAGCGCTGTCGCTCCCGCTTTGCTCCCTGTACGCGACGACGGGTTCGGCGACCTACTGCGCCATCCTCCACGGCACCATCAACACCTTCATGTCGCTCTTCGGTCTCAACCCCAACGAGATGCTGGCACTGGGCCTGATCGTGTTGGTCGTCACGTCCCTCTGGCTGCTCGGCCACGCCGAGGCGCAGGAGCTCCGGTCGGACACGGCGGCCAACGGCCCGATCGGGAGCTAGTCCCGCAAGGACGACGCGAGGTAGGACTCGCCCCACAAACGCATGCTCTCGATAACGGGCCTGATGCTCTCGCCCGTCTCGGTAAGGAGATACTCGACGCGAGGCGGAACCTCCGGGTACACGCGCCGCGCGACCAGTCCCGCGTCCTCAAGCTCGCGAAGGTTGCCAGTCAGCACCTTCTGCGAGATGCCTGTCACCGACTTGCGCAGCTCGCCGAAGCGCTTCGTACCTTCCAGAAGGTCACGCAGAATGAGGATCTTCCACTTCGTTCCCATCAACTGGGCGCAGACCTGCACAGGACACGAGGGCAGGTCCGCCCTGTTGGGACGATTGCCGTTGCGAAACTCAACGTAGCCTTGCCCGACCGCATCAGCCATGGTCCACCTCTTTCGTTTCCAAAGGGAAGCTGCCTCGCCCTACGATATGTTATCACCTCGAGGGCACTTCTCTCCCCTTAGGGCAAATGCGTCTGTGCGACGGTCAAATGACCGCCCCAAACGGCAGCCCCCCTATCGGCGACCGGATGCATGCATCTCCTCAGGGTGAAGCGTCCAATCCGAGTCCTGGCACGCGAAGGTCGGCCTGTAGAGGCCGCCAGACAGGAGCAGGATGAGCCGGCGCACCCTGTCGGGAGCCAGGTCGGGATCGGTCGAGATCACGCAGTGGAGTCCGTCCGGCTCGATGGTCCTGATGCCGGTGTCTCGCATCCCGTTTCTCCTGAAGAACGCGTTGCGCCTGCGTCGCTGCTCCGAGTTGCGCGCATCCTCGTCGGGCTCCTCGACAATAGCGACCACGGGCTTCTCGCAGGCGATCATCTTGACCTGCGTCATCATCTTCCTGCCAAAGCCCTGCGACCTGCAGGTGTCGCTCACCGCGAGGTAGGGCATGTACATGCCGTCGTCGCAGTTGACCAGGTAGACGAAGCCCACGAACGTCTCGTCCTCGTAGAACGCAAGCAGGAGGACCGAGCTTCGGATGGTGTTGAGCCGCAGCCGCCAGAAGGGCAGCATCTCGGTCGCCGGAAACGACGCCCTCAGCAGGCGGTAGACGTCCCGGAAGCTCCGGGAGACGAGTCGCAGCCTCTTTTGCCTCAGCATCGTCTCTTCCTCACTCGAGCGGGCGCGCTACTTTGCGCCCCTGGCTGCCTTGGGCGAAGCCTTGCCGCCCTTGGCGCCCGAGGTGCCGGTTGTCTTCTTGGTCGTGGCGGCCTTCTTGGCCGCGGGCTTCTTCGAGGCGGCCTTCTTGGCCGCGGGCTTCTTCGTGGCGGCCTTCTTGACCGCGGGCCTCTTCGTGGCGGCCTTCTTGGCCGCGGGCCTCTTCGCGGCGGCGACCTCTGCGTCCGCCTCGGCCCTGACCGCGCTCAGCGCGCTGGCCGCAGCGGCACTCGCCGCCTGGGCCGCTTCGACGGCCGCCTCGCACTCGGCGATCCTCGCCTCTGCGGACAGCCTGTTCTGGGTTGCGTGCTCGACCGCGGCCTTCGCCTCGCCGGCAATCCACTCGGCGTCGGCGCGGTCGTGTGCGGCAGCATCTGCCTGGCCCTGGACGTCACGCGCCTTGCCCTCGGCCTCCGCAAGGAGGGCGGCCACCCGGTCGCGCTCCTCCCAGAGCTTCGCGGCCTTGGCCATCAGGTCGGCCTCGCGCCCGCGCTTCTGCTCGACAGAGGCGTCCTCGCGCTGGACGCGCGCCGCAGTGGCCTCGGCGTCCTTGATGGCAATCTTGAGTGCGTCGCGGGCTGCGGCCAGGCGCTCGCGCGCATCCGTCAGCGCGGCACGGGCATGCTCGTCCTCGTTTGCCGCATATGCGACGCGGGCCGAGACCCTGCGCTCCTCCAGCCCACCCGGGCTCAGGATCGCGGGAAGCAGCTGCCTAGTCTCCTCGAGCCACCAGCCCCAGCTGTGCGAGACGTCATAACCCCAGTACTCGAAGGTCGCCTTGACCCCCTTCTGGGCAAGCGCCTCCTCGAGCGTCTTCTGGGAGGCGATGCCCGACTCGCTCTGCTCCTGACCGCAGACGAACGCCAGGCGAAGCCTCTTGAGCTCCTGAGTCGCCTTGGCGCGCGGTCCAAGAGCGTCCACCAGCGAGAGGGGCGAGACCTTCTCCCAGAGGGCCGAGGGCTCACCGTTCACGAAGGCGCGAACGTCGTAGCTTCCGGAGAGCGCGAGTAGGCCACCAAAGGACGCGGGGTCACGCAGCACGGCGAGCGTCGCATTGAGGGCGCCCATGCCGGCACCAAGCGCGACAGGCGCCGCAGGCGAGGCCGCGTGCGCACGGACGAACGGCACGAGCCCGTCCTTAACGAACGAGAGGTAGCCCTCGATGTTGTCCACGCGGTACTCGTCGATGGCAAAGCGCGAGTACCAGCCAAGGTCGTCGGCGGAGTCGACGCAGAACAGCTGGACCGCGCCGTCGTCCATCAGGCTCGCAAGGCCGTCGATCATGCCTGCCTCCTGCCAGCTGGCAAACGACGAATCCCCCTCCGGGAAGACCAACACGGGCGTGCCCGATTCACCAAACACGGCGACGTCGAAGCTTTTCTGCAGGTCCTTGCTCTCGAGGGTGAACATCTGAGCCTTCATGCGACTCTCCTTTTGCTGGCAGGGGAATTGACGTTTTGACTGACATTTTAATAGTTCTGTCCATGGAGATAGCGCACGCAGGCCGTTGTCGTGAGGCAAAAGTTCATCTTCGCCCATAATGAGCCTCGTCACACCGAAGAAGCAGAGGAGAAGAACGTGATCAAGCTCATCTTGAGCGACCTAGACGAGACCCTCATCCACTTTGGCCTGGAGCACGCGACCGACCACGCGCTAGACGGCATCCACGCGGCACTTGACGCGGGCGTTCACTTCTCGGCGATCACCGGGCGCGTCTTCGCGGGCGTCCTCAGCGCGTTCGACGGAGACGAGCGCTGCTGCGCAACGGCAGCCTTCTCGAACGGCCAGGTCGTGCGCGCGGACGGCAAAATCCTGCATCGCGAGACCCTTGACCCGGCAGGCCTGCAGAAGGTCGCCGACCTCCTGAGGGACGAGCCCGACTTCGTCATGTGCCTCACCTTGGGAGTCGAGCGCGAGCACGCCCAGAGGTTCGTCATCTCCTCCGACCCCACGGACGCGCGCCACGCCGTCTCGCAGGGCGGCGACGAGATAACCGTCTGCACCACGCTGCCCGACGCACCCGTCGTAAAGGCGAACATCCGCGTCCTGGCGGACCCCGAGCGCATGGAGGCCATGCGCCGGCGCCTGAGCGAGCACGTCGGGGGGTTGAGGTTCTTCTCGCCCGGCCCGCAGGTTCCCCTGCTCGACATCGCCCCCGAAAACTGGAGCAAGGCCATGGGCGCCGAGGTCCTGCGCAGGCACCTGGGGCTCGAGCCCGAGGAGGTCGCGGTCTTCGGCGATGCCGAGAACGACCTCGAGCTGATTGACCTGTACCCCAACTCCGTGGCTGTTGCGAACGCGACGGACGAGGTGGCAAGGGCCGCCCGCTGGCACATCGGCGCGTCGGCCGACGACGCCGTGGCCGACGCCATCGCACAGATTGCCCGAGCCACCGCGGACGGCAGGATGCCGGAGTTCATGTGCGAGGAGGAGAACGAGCGCGGTCTGGCCATGCGCAGCCGTCCCACGGGAGACCGAAAGGTCGAAAGCCTTCCCATCTTCACCCCGAGGGGCTAGCCGGCAGTGACGCTCCGTGCGCAGGGAATCCCACTAGGCGTCGGGGAACTCGTTCAGCACGCGCGCGAGGGCATCTCCGTCGATGTTTCCGCCGCTCACGACCAGGGCGACGTTCCTTCCGCCAATCTGTTCGGCATGGTTCATGACTGCAGCCACGGCGAGGCAGCCAGCCCCCTCACATAGGAACTTCTCGCCCCGTGCCATGAACGCGACCGCGCGGCGCACGGTCTCCTCCGGCTCAACGAGTATGCCGTCCAGAAGATCGCGGTCGAGCTCGTAGGCAAGCCTGCCGACGCCGCCAACCGTCGCGTCACAGATGGTCTCGCCAATGGTCGGGTACTCCTCGTACATCACGCCATCGCGATACGATGCCACGAAGGCTGGCGAGGCCTCCGTCTGCACGCCGAAGACGCGCACGCCGGGCCTTGCGTGCTTGGCGGCCGTCGCCACACCCGTGGCCAGGCTTCCGCCACCCATGGGACAGATGATGGTGTCGATGTCGGGGTTCTGCTCCATAATCTCGAGGCCCACCGTGCCCTGCCCGCCGTAGACCTTCGGATCCTCGTCGCACGAGTCAATCAGCGTAAGCCCATGCTCGCGGATGTAGGCGAGCCCCTGAACGTGCGCGCCGTCGTAGTTGTCTCCCATCAGAAGGACGTCGCCGCCGAAGTAGCGAATCTTGTCCAGCTTCGACTGAGGCGTGGTTGAGGGCACGATGATCTTGGGCGCCTTGATGCCCAAGATGGACGCGGCGTATGCGACCGAGCTGCCGTGGTTTCCCGACGAGACCGCAGCCACCCCGCGGCGGACCTCCCCGGGCGTGAGCGTCAGCATCTTGTTCAGGGCACCACGAATCTTGAAGCTCTTCGCGCGCTGAAGGCACTCGAGCTTGAAGAAGTAGCGGCGCCCGGTCTTCGGGAACCTGCCGCCCAGGCCCGTTCCCAGGTAATAGGATTCCTCGAGCGGGGTCTTCCGCACGTAGCCGCGAATGCGCTCGCGAGCCTCCCAAACCTCCTGGAAATCGAACGGCATGCGCCACCACCCCTTAATCCGAGGCTAAAGCCTTTGCCACTAGTATAGGTATCTAGCTGCGACTTTGACGGACGCAACCGCTGGTTGTCAAAAAGTCGGGCCCGGTTGGCGGCGGCAACCGGGCACCGGGAGCTACGTTCGTGTCCAGACGGGAGCCCCGGCGCGCCGGCCCCGCACGACACGGGGATAGTCTGATACGTTTGTAGCAGGCGCGCCGAACAAGGAGTGCATCATGATTCTGGAGCAGGATGACCAAAGCCGCGCGGGCAGGGCATCCACCGAAGCCAACGGCCGGAAGGCAGTGCTCTGAATCGCCGCGACCGCCCTCTGCCTTGGCGTCGACTTCTGCACGGGAGTCTGGGACGCAGCCTGATTATCTGGCTCGTTGCAGCTGCGGCCACGTCGCCCTCGACCAGACGTTCAAGAGCAGGCGCAGGTAGCCGACGCGCGACCGGGTCACAAGACAAGATTGGAGTCACGATGAACGTTCAGATTTTCGGCAGCAAGAAGAGCAACGACTCCAAGAAGGCCGAGCGCTGGTTCAAAGAGCGCCGCATCAAGTTCCAGTACATCGACATGCGCGAAAAGGGGCTCTCGAAGGGAGAGCTGAACTCCGTCGCGTCTGCCGTCGGCGGAATCGCCCAGCTTCTGAACCCACAGTGCAAGGACGGCTATGCACTCGCCCTGGTGCAGCACACGCCGAAGTCCATGCTTGTCGACGTCCTGCTCGAGAACCAGCAGGTCATGCGCACGCCCATCGTACGCAACGGCAAGAAGGCGACCGTGGGGTTCGAGCCCGACGTCTGGAAGACCTGGGAGTAGGCCGGCTCCTACTTGCCATCCATAAAGCTTGTGCTGGGACCAGACAGCCGCTCGGGCACTTGGATGCCCGCGGCGGCCGCAGCCTCCTTCGCCCTCAGCACGTATGCCATGTTCAATCCGATGGCGCGCATCGTGCGCAAGCCCTCTATGTCCTTCTCGACGTCATCGGGAGTGAACCCGTGCGTCTCGTTCCAGTAGCTTCCGGACACGATGAGCATGTTGCTGATTCCGAAGTACTTGTTGAACTGGTCGTACGTGGTCACGCTGCCCGCGCGACGGGAGTTCGAAATGCCGGCGGCAGGCTTCATGTGAAAGCGACGGGGGTCGTTGGACGAATAGAATACTCGATCCATGAACGAGCGCATCTGTCCGGCCATAGAGGCGTAGTAGACGGGCGATCCGAACACGAAGCCGTCGGCGTCGAGGGCGAGCTCGTTGAACTCGTTCACCTTGTCTTCCATGACGCACTTGCCGGCCGTGGAGCAATAGCCACAGGCCTTGCATCCGCCGAGCTCCCTCGAGCCTATCCAGAAGTCAACGACGTCGATGCCGGCATCCTTGAGCGGAACGGCGACCTCCTGCAGCGCGCGAGCGGTGCATCCCCTCCTGTGAGGGCTTCCGTTGACCAAGATGACGTTCATGGGCTCCCCTTCCAAAGCATTTGGACCCGCGCCCGCCATTCGGGCGACGGGACGGCGTCTCCTTCGTTCCTTATACCCCACCCCACACCCGTCGCACGTGCGGCGCACGCCGCGGGCCGCACCGATGGCGTCGCTTCCCACCAGAGCCATTGTGCGTCTGGCACATCGTCGTAAAAGAAGGCTTTACAGCGCCGCCGAATGGGAACTATCATTCTTGGGCCGAAACGAAGCCGTATCCCGCATGTCACTAAGGAGGCCTAAATGGGCACGCCCAACACCGACGACCACATCCCTCGCATCTCCGGCACGCTGCGCGCTCACGCGCTCAGGCTTCCCGAGACCATCTACAAGGCAAAGGGCATGGTCGTCATGGGTCGTCGCATCAAGACGATCATCTTCTCGACCGACGTCGCCATCATCCGCAACTGCAACGCCGACGCGGTCCTGGCCGTCTACCCGTTCACCCCGCAGCAGACCATCTCGCAGGCCGTCATCAACTCCGCCATGGCCCCCGTCTTCGTGGGAGTCGGAGGCGGCGTGACCAAGGGGGTTCGCTCGGCCGTCATCGCGCAGGACGCCGAGGCCCAGGGTGCCTTTGGCGTCGTGGTGAACACGCCCATGAGCAACTCGAACATCCGCCTGATCCGCAGGCTGATCGACATTCCCATCGTCGCGACCGTCGCCGACGAGGGCGAGGACATCCAGGGTCGCCTGGATGCCGGCGTCTCGATCCTCAACGTCGCGGCCGGCGCCAAGACCCCCGAGGTCGTCCGTCAGATTCGTGAGGAGTTCCCCAAGGTCCCCATCATCGCGACGGGCGGCAACTCCGACGAATCGATCCTGGCCACCATCGAAGCCGGCGCGAACTCCATCGTCTACACCCCACCCACCACGGGACAGATCATCGGGGAGTTCATGTCGCAGTACCGCGCGCTCAAGACCAAGAACCCCGAGTTCAACTTCAAGACGACCGACACCGACCAGGATACCCTGCGCGACTTCCTCGAGATTCTGACCGGCGGCGACACGCTGCAGTAGCGCTAGGCACGCCTTCCTGAAATTTTCAAGCCAAACGCGACACGCCCTTCTCCCCCTATTTTGGGGAGAAGGGCGTGCGTTCATTGCCGAGGAACCGCCTTCGCTCTCGCCGTGCGCGAGTCCCTACTGCCTGTAATAGCGCAGGAAGTCCTCAAGGTTGTCCATCGCGTCCTCGAGCGTGTGCATGCGCGGCAGGTAGACCACGCGGAAGTAGCCCGGCGTCATCCAGTTGAACCCCTTGCCGCCCACGATCAGGACGTGCTTCTCTTTGAGGAGATCGAGGGCGAACTGGTCGTCGTCGCGGATGTTGAACTTCTGGGGGTCAAGGCGCGGGAACATGTAGAACGCGGCGTCCGGCTTGTTGACCGTGACGCCCTCCATCTGCGACAGGCGATCGTAGACGTACTCGCGCTGGTCGTAGATGCGACCACCGGGAACCAGATAGTTCTTGGCGCGCTGGATGCCGCCCAGGCAGGTCTGGACGACGGACTGCGCGGGGACGTTAGAGCACAGGCGCATGTTCGACAGCATGTTGATGCCATCGATTAGGTCCCTCGCGATGCGCTTGTTGCCGGAGAGGCTCATCCAGCCGATGCGGTAGCCCGCGATCATGTGGCTCTTGGAGAGGCCATTGAACGTGATGCAGAACAGGTCGGGCGCGAGGCTCGCGATGGAGACGTGCTCCTTGCCGTCCATCACCAGGCGATCGTAGATCTCGTCCGAGAAGATCACCAGCTGGTGCTCGCGCGCCACCTGGACGATCTCCTCGAGGACCTCCTTGGGATACAGGGCGCCCGTGGGGTTGTTAGGATTGATGATGACGATGCCCTTGGTACGCGGGGTGATCTTCGAGCGGATGTCGTCGATGTCGGGGTACCAGTTGGCCTGCTCGTCGCAGACGTAGTGGATCACGCGACCGCCGGCCAGCGTCGCGGAAGCCGTCCACAGCGGGTAGTCGGGGCTGGGAATCAGGATCTCGTCCCCGTCGTCCAGGAATGCCGACATGGCAAGGTTGATGAGCTCGGAGGCGCCGTTTCCGGTGTAGATGTCCTCCACGTCCACGTTGGGGATGCCCTTGAGCTGGTCGTACTGCATGATGGCCTTGCGCGCCGAGAAGAGGCCGCGGCTGTCGGAATAGCCCTCGCAGTCCCTCAGCTGGTCCTGCATGTCCTTTACGACCTCGTCGGGAGTGCGGAAGCCAAAGGGCGCCGGGTTGCCGATGTTCAGCTTGAGCACGTGGACGCCCTGGTCCTCCATGCGATTCGCCTCGTCGAGCACGGGGCCGCGGACGTCGTACAAGACGTTGTCGAGCTTGTGAGACTTGGTGAACATGCGCACGCCGTTCTCCATCTCGGGTTGGCGGGATGCCCTGCGAGAGCGAGAGCGCCTGGGCGCCTGAGGACGCGGCGCGGGAGAAGGACTCGGCTTCGACGTGGCGCCTTCCTGCGAACCCGTGACGGAGTCGGTCTGGGAGGCGTCATCGCCCGCGGACCCCATGGACGGCGTGGCATAGGAGAGCGACGAAGAGGATGCGTAAGACGAGGAGCCGTAGCCATCCCCCGCGAGCCAGTCCTCGCTCACGGAAAGAATGTCGGCCAGCAGCTCCATGATTCCGGGACGCGGCTCGGTCTTTCCGCTTAGGTACTGACTGATCTGGCTTTTTCCGAGCTTCTGCCCACGCTCCTCGGCAAGTCGAATCAGATCGATCTGCTTGAAGCCGTTGGACTCCATCGAACTTCTGAGCCTGTCTGCAAACGTCGTCTCCATGTTCGCCCTCCAAAGGTCGGGAACCGAGATAGTTCAAAGTCAGTTCAAGTTCATTTGAGAATAGCATGCCCAGAGCGCACGGGAGCCCATTGAGTTCAATTGTGTGCAAATGTTCCTTGCGAACGGTCATTTACGATAGGCAGCCTGGCATTGCCTCAGCATCTGTCCACATGCTCGCCGCAGCGATCGTCATAGTGTGCATTTCCGCAGATAACTTAGCTGATTCTAAGTCGTCGCAGGATAAGGCGCATCCAATATCACACCAACGCGCCAACATATACTTGCAGTGAATTTGATTCATACCTCTTGTCACAGTTGCTTCAAACCAAAATTGAACAAATTGAACAAGTTCACTACCATCGCTCGTCGGCGACGTTCTAAAGGCACCACGATTGTTCACATGATGCAGGATGGCAGGACCAGCGATCAAAAGAAGCAGCAGCAGATACAAATATGGCACCCCATGCCGTCGTATGGGGTGCCATATAGATAGCAGTTCAATTTCTTGCGTCAGCAAACGCTATGCAGCGGCGGAAGCCTTCCTGACGCGCGTAGCCTCAATCATGTTCAGGCTCTCCTCGACCACGGTGCGGGCGGCAATGCCGAAGAACCCGTGGGCGACCTTGGAAAGGACCTCGATGCGAGCGTTGGGTAGCAGCCTCGCAGCCTTGTGGGAATAGGCAAACGGCGCAATCTTGTCCCTGTCGCCGTGGAAGATGATCGTGCGCCCCTCGTAGGACTCCATGCCGGCATAGGGATCGTTGCTGATGGCGTCGAGGCCGAAGGCACGACCGGCAACCTGCCAGAGATCGAAGCTCTCGGGAATCTTGCTAGCGGTACCGAATGCCTTGACCATGAGGTCCTGGAGGTTGAAGGTGGGGTAGCAAAGCACCATGCCGCGGATGTCAGCCGCACCAGAGGTGGCGACGCGCGTCGCGGCGACGGCGCCCTCGCCCTGGCCCATCAGATAGATGTTGTCGACGTCGACGTCGCTGCGCATGACAAGAGCGCGCACGACGCTCTCGATGTCCTGCGCCATCGTGGCGACAGAGGCGTTCATGACATCGCCATCGCTGGTGGAGTGAGAGGAGCCACCGCGGAGGTCGATGGAGACCGCGACGTAGCCGTTGCGCGCCATGCTCTCGGCGTAGTCAACAGTGTCACGATAGCTGCCGCCAAAGGCGTGCGCGCAGACGACGACGGGCGCACACCCGTTCATGGCGCGCGGTGCGAAGAGAACGCTGTGAATGCGCTCGCTGCCACGCGCGCACCAGAGGTCCTCCTTGATATATGAGCTCACAGGTCGCTTGCCTAGACCATTCATACCAAAAGCCATGGATGTTCCTCCTGCAAAAAGAAACCCTGCAATAGCGCAGGGTAAATGTCAGAATGCAACCAGCAATTTCAAGCGTCGTGAGAGATTTTTACACGAAAACACGTTACTGTCTCCCTCGAACACGCGACCTACACGTCTCGTCTGCATCTTCGCCACAACTTATCGCTGCAGCTAGCGATAGGTAAACTATCGTGACGATAAATTCTGAAAACGATTTCTTTCGCTGCGTGCACCTCATCTCGCGTTATTCATTAATTCTAATACATATATGACATGTTCTTTTACGTTTAACAACCTATGTAAATAATTGCTACCGTTCACGGATGAAACTGGGGCGCCTCCGTCCATTTCAGCGTTTGACCACCTCATGCCATCGTTTTCCACCACTGCGGCACGTCGCCCCCCCAGGACGGCAGGAGGCCGCACCCCCCCCGCAGCCTTATGCCGCGCGACACAAAAAAGGAGACCCGAAGGCCTCCAAAGGTTCAATCTGTCTGTCTGGTCCTTAGACCAGCTTGCCGCGGCAGTGGTCGCACATGTGCTGGATCATCTGCGCGGTCCAGCCGATGAAGTCACGCTTCTTGCTCTTGAGCTCGCCGTCGACCAGCTCGTCGTAGGCGACCTTCACCTTCGCATAGCGAGTCACCTTGGAGGGCTCGTCCAGGGTCATGCAGCTCTCCTGGACCTTCTGAGCACCCAGGCCCATCATGATCCTGGGGTTGTACATGACGTGCGCCTGCTCGTTCTCGTCCAGGTAGGCGACGACGGCCTTGGCGACGCCAATCTGATTGGCGGCAAGGCAGCCACAATCCTCAAGCGACTTCATGGTGTCCACGAGATCCTGGGCGAGCTCGGCGTCCTCTGCGGTGGCCTTCTCGCACTTCTGGGAGAGGATTGCCTCGTCCTTAACCAGATCCTTGATCATGGGATAGTCCTTTCGACCGGGCCAACTTGTAGGGCCTCAACTCCGCGAGCGCCGCCTTCGCCGGCGCCACGCTCTCTCACGACTGCCCATTATCTGACATGGGCGCCTTAGTCGTGCTTGGAAAGCCAGGCTCCCACAAGTTCCAGATAGCGCGGGTTGTCGTCGGCAAAGCACATGTGGCGGCAGTTTGCCATGAGCTCCCAGCGCGCATGCGGGATGCCGTCGAACATGGTCTTGGCCACAAGCGGTGTGCAGAGGTCGCTCGTGCCGCTGACGATGAGCGTGGGGAGGTCGACCTCGCCCAGGCGGTCGCGATACTCCCAATCGCGCAGGGTGCCGGTCGGCGTCAGCTCGTCCGGTCCCCAGGCCACCAGGTACGACTCGGCCCCCTTCCTGCTCGGGCGGCGCAGGCACTCCGGGGCGTCGTCGGAAGGAACCTGGTCCGCACAGTGCAGCTGCATGTAGTGGGCGATGGCACGACGATAGCCCTCGTCGTCGTAGTCACCGCTCTCGCTGGCGCGCACAAGCGCCTCGTACTCGTCTTCGGGAAGCTCGCGCGCCATGCGCCACCCCTCGTCGCTCCAGAGCCTGGAGGAGGGATGGCCGCTGCTGATGACGATCGAGCGGCAGCGGCACGGGCGCCTCTCGACGGCATATTGGATGGCCATCATGCCACCCCACGACTGGCCCAGCAGGTGGTACTCGCCAAGGCCGAGCGAGTCGATGAGGTTCTCGAGCTCGGAAAGCCAGGTCTGGGCACACCAGAGCTCGGGGTGGCCCTCGAGGTAGGACTCTCCGCATCCCAGCTGGTCGTACGAGATGACGGCGCGTCCGTCGTCGGCAAGCGCGTCCAGCAGCTCAAAGTACGCGCGGGTCGAGCCCGGCCCGCCGTGCAGGCACACGAGCGGGGCCCGCCCGGCCTTCAGGTCACCCACGATGCGATAGTGGGTCCGGTAGTCCATAAAGGGAATGGAGCCCTCGGTCACTTTCCTCACGTAGCCCCCTCGTCTTTTGCGCCGCGCGTCCGGCCCAGCCCGCGTCGCGGCCATTTCATGCAATACTGCATACGATACGTCAGGAGTCGCGCGCGGCGCGCATGTTCTGGAAAGCTGGATAAGTTGTTTAACATCGTCCTCTTCGAGCCCGAGATCCCCTCCAACACCGGTGCCATCGGCCGCACCTGCGTGGTGACCGGGGCCCGCCTGCACCTGATCGAGCCCCTGGGGTTCAGCGTGGACGACAAGAAGCTCAAGCGCGCCGGCCTCGCCTACTGGGAGAGCCTCGACGTGACCACCTACCACAACTGGCAGGACTTCCTCCAGCGCAACGGACTCGCGGACAGGGAAGGCGACGTCTCGGCTGAGGGGGCGCACAGGCTGCACCTACTCACCAAGAAGGCCCGCAAGACCTACGTGCAGGCCCAATACCGCGAGGGTGACTTCCTGGTGTTCGGAAAGGAGAGCGCAGGCCTGCCCGAACGGCTGCTCGCCGACCTGCCCGACAGCTGCGAGCGCATACCCATGCTTCCCGACGACCAGACCCTCACCAACCGCGAGGAGTGGAGCGAGCGAGCCGACGCGCTGGGCGGAGGCTCGAGCGTCCTTCGGCACGACGCCCTGATGCGGCGCGACATCTGTGGCAACTTCGTCGATCCCGACGACTACCGCATCAGCGCGCTCAACCTGGCGAACTCCGCCGGCATCGTGCTGTACGAGGCGCTTCGCCAGATTGGCTTCCCGGGGATGGACGCCGGGTAGGAGCAAGGGGCCAGGCGCTTCTCCGCCGTGGCTATGCGCCGGACGAGAAGAACGCGGCATCCGCCGCGCGCCACGGTCTGAGTCGCGCGGGGTCGATCTGCACGTGGGCGTGTTCGGGCACGTCGCGCCACTTGACGGTGTAGCCCGCCCCATGCGCGCAGAAGACGGAGTCCGGCGTGTTGGGAAGGTCGGCCTCGGGATCGTAGGAGGCCTCCTCGACCACGCGGTCGGCGTCGTGGCACTCGTCGTATCCGTCAAAGGCGAGCGAGAAGTGCCCGCGTCCGCTACTGTAGGCGCTCACCTGGATCGCGTACTCCTGGCACTCCGAGGCGGGGACGCGCCCCTCGAGGGCCGCGAAGCCCCCGCACATCGCGGGCGCCCCGAAGCTCGCGCCCATGCGCTGCAGGTCGGACATGCCCCGCCCCAGCTGGTCCTGCGGCAGCTCGAGAGAGAAGCGGTACCAAGGCTCCAGCAGCACGGACCTTGCGCCCATCAGGGCCTGGCGCACGGCGCGATAGGTCGCCTGTCTGAAGTCGCCTCCCTCGGTGTGCTTGGAGTGGGCCCTGCCTCCCAGCAGCGTGACGCGCACGTCGGTCAGGGGCGAACCCGTAAGGACGCCCAGGTGGGGCCGCTCCATCGCATTGGTCAGGATGAGGCGCTGCCAGTTTCGGTCAAGGTCGTCCTCGCTGGCGCGCGTGCCGAAGACCACGCCCGACCCGCGCGGCAGGGGCTCGATCAGCAGCTGCACCTCCGCGTAGTGGCGCAGCGGCTCGAAGTGGCCCACGCCCCGCACGGCCTCGGCGATCGTCTCGCGGTACATGATGCCGCCAGGCCCAAAGCCCACCTTCATGCCAAAGCGCTCCTCCAGCTCCTGGCGCACCACCTCGAGCTGGATGGGCCCCATGAGCTGCAGACGCACCTCCTGGAGCTGCTCGTTCCAGACGACGCCCAAAAGCGGGTCCTCCTCCGCCAGCCGAGCAAGGGCCTCGTGCACGCGATGGGCCTCGACCTGGCCGGGCTCGACGCTGTAGCTAAGGACCGGCGCGAGCGTCGGCTCGCTCCCCTGGGGCTCCGCACCCAGGGCGTCGCCCGGCAGTGCATGGACCAGGCCGCACGCAGCGCACACCTGACCGGCCCCCACACGGTCCACGGAGTCGAACTTGGCGCCCGAGTAGATCCTGAGCTGGCTGACCTTGTCTGCCCACGATCGCCCGTCGCGACGGCCCACACCTTTTACCAGGTCGCGCGTGCGCAGGCAGCCGCCCGTCACCTTGAGCCACGAGACACGCTCGCCGCGCGCCTCGTGGGTGACCTTGTACACGCGTGCTGCGAACTCCTTGGGGTGCTCCCGCGGCGCGACCAGGCCGCAGAGGCCATCCAGAAACTCGTCAACCCCCTCCAGACGCAGGGCCGACCCGAAGAAGACGGGATGCGCCCTACGCTCGGCCACCAGCCTGCGCACGGTTGCGACCGAGAGCACGCCCGCATCCAGGTACTCGTCAAGCGCGGACTCGTCCAGGATGGCCATCGCCTCCTGCGCCTCGGTATCAAACAGGCAGGCGCAATCCACGCAGCCCTGGCTCAGGCGGTCGCGCAGCAAGACCATGGTCGCCTCGCGGTCCGGGCTCTCCAGATCGCACTTGTTCACGAAGATGACGGTGGGGACGCCGTAGCGCTCGAGCAGACGCCAAAGCGTGAGGGTGTGCCCCCGCACGCCGTCGTTGGCGCCGACCACCAGCACGGCGCAGTCCAACACCTGGAGCGTGCGTTCGGCCTCGGCGCCAAAGTCGACGTGGCCGGGCGTGTCGACCAGCATGAGGTGCACCCCATCGTGGTCAAGCACCGCCTGGGACGAGAAGATCGTGATCCCCCGCTCGCGCTCCATGCTGCTCGCGTCCAGGAACGAGTCGCCATGGTCGACGCGCCCGAGCTTGCGAATGGCGCCCGCCCGGTACAGCAGGGCCTCGGCGAGCGTGGTCTTGCCCGCGTCAACGTGGGCAAGCATGCCCACGACGGCCTGCCTCGAACCCGTTTGGCCCGAAGGCCCCCGTGTCGCAGACTGCCCCACGCCCTTCTCCTCCCGTCATGGCAAACTGCGGCCGCACCCTTGCGCGGACGCCCCAACTAGCACAACCTTATCAGTGATGGACGTGCGGGCGGCCGACACGCCCGCGCAGGCGCAGGCGATTGGGACGGATGATGGCGATGGCAGGCAACGACGTGAGCGACGCGTTTTCGTGCGGGAACAAGACGGTCACGATCAGGCGCTCCGACGCGCCGGGCGTGCCCATCGTCTTCCTGAACGAGTTCGAGGACGATGGTGCCACCGTCTGGAACGCGTGTCGCAGCCCGGCCAAGCCCGGGACCGGGGGCGACCCCCTGCCACGTTGCGCGCCCTTCTCGCTCGTGACCGTCAGCGGACTTACGTGGGATCGCGAGCTCACGCCCTGGCCCGCATCCGCCACGCGTGCGGGGCAGGCCGACTACGGCGGAGAAGCCCGCGACCACCTGAGGCTGCTGACCGAGGACGTAGTCCCGCGCGCGCTCGCGGCCCTCGCCGCGGATTCCGGTGACGGGCCGATGCTGGTGCTCGCCGGCTACTCCCTGGCAGGCCTCTTCGCCACCTGGGCGGCCTTCAACACCAGCCTGTTCAGGCGCACGGCCAGCGTCTCCGGGTCGCTCTGGTACCCGGGCTTCGTCGACTACGTGCGCGACCACGAGCTCGCGTCGACGGTGGAGCGCATGTACTTCTCGGTGGGAAACCGCGAGAGGAAGGTGCCCAATCGCACGATGCGCTCGGTGCAGGACGACACGATCCGCATACGATCGCTCGTCGAGGAGCGCGGCGTGCGGACAACCTTCGACCTCAACTCGGGAAACCACTTCACGGGCTTTGCGCGGCGCATGCGCAAGGCGCTTGCCTGGACGCTGCGCCAGGAAGATGTTCCGGGCCTCCGCGGGGCGTAGGCCTAGCGCAGCCGCAGGCCAGCCAGGCTTCCCAGGGCCCCCGGCAGGATGTCCAGGTGCAGCAGCACCAGCACGAGGCAGACAAGAAAGCCCGCCAGGCACAGCAGCGCGTCGGCGACGCCGCTGGCCTTGCACGCGCCCAGCGAGACGCCGCGGCCCAGGGGCCAGAACAGGCGCTGGTCCTTCTTGTTCAGCAGATCGAGCAGCAGATGGGACGCATATCCCATCGCAAAGGGAGTCGCAAGCAGCGGATAGGCGAGCCTGAGCGCGAGGGTCGACGCCGCGAGCGCCACCACGGAGTGCGAGAAGCCGCGATGGCCCGAGGCACGCCCCAGCGCGAACACGGCCACGAGCGTCGCCAGACCAGCAAGCTGCTCGAGGCCCACGTGCGTGCGGGCGTAGTCGCAGACGCCCGTGCCAAGCACGGCGTCGGCCACGAGCGCGGAGGCCAGGACCACGAACAGTCCCGCCCAGACGCGACGAAGCTCTCGGCTCCCCTCGCTCGTGCCGATGTCGGTGTCCGGCGCCAGGGAGCCCATGACGCCGCCGATCGCAAAGGGGAGACACGAGGCGACGGGCTGCGAGAGCGGCACGAGTGCCAGCGCCGCAGCCGTCCCGACCATAATGTGCGTCTTTCCCGTCATGCAGGCCCTTCTCCTCCGTTTTTGCCTCGCCCCGCGCACCGGCGGAGCCGGAGGCGGGCGGCCCATGCCGTCCTCAAATCCCTGCAAGTATAGCGGGCGCATGGTCGAACGGGCGAAAGCCGCCCGTTCCTGGAGAGCTCGTGGCCGCGCCCTCATTCGGGGGGAGCGGCACGCCGCCGGCGTGCTAAAGTCTTGTTGTTAGGAACGCGCTGTTACTGACGGATAATCGTGGATCACCACGGGGAAGCAGCGTGAGACCATACCGCCGACCGTCTGGGCAAGCGCATCCACAAGAGGTGCCTTGCCTCTTTTTATGCAGGCACTCCTGGAATGCGCCGTCAGGAAAGGGAGACCATGCAGGACCTGATCGAGCTCTTGAGAACCAACCCCTACCCCGGCCGCGGCATCGTCGTCGGCAAGGACCGCGTCTACTACTGGATCATGGGCCGCAGCGCAAACAGCCGCAACCGCGTCTTCACCAAGACCGAGGACGGCATCATGACCGAGGCGCACGACCCCTCAAGGCTCGAGGACCCCTCGCTCATTATCTACCACCCCGTGCGCACCATGGGCGACGCGCTGGTCGTGACCAACGGCGACCAGACCGACACCATCGTCCAGAGGGGCAGTTTCCGCGACGGCTGCATGGCCCGCGAGTACGAGCCCGACGAGCCCAACTGGACGCCGCGCATCAGCGCGATCATCAACGCCGACGGCTCGTTCGAGATCTCCATCCTCAAGAACCAGCACGACGGCTCCAACCGCTGCCAGCGCAACTTCTTCGCCTACGAGGGCGTCGAGAAGGACCGTGGCTACTTCATCAGCACCTACCAGGGAGACGGCAACCCGCTGCCGACCTTCGCCGGCGAGCCCGTCGAGGTGAGCATGCCCGAGCCCGACGAGGTCTGGGCCGCGCTCAACGAGGACAACAAGGTCTCGCTCTACGCCAAGGTCGGCGAAGACGTCCGCATCTACAACAAGAACCTGGGCGACTAGCCCCCACGCGAAAGGAGCCATCGTGAACGAGCTTCAGCTCAAGTACGGATGCAACCCCAACCAGAAGCCCTCCCGCATCTTCATGAAGGACGGCTCCGACCTGCCTGTCACCGTCCTGTCCGGCAAGCCCGGCTACATCAACTTCCTGGACGCCCTCAACTCCTGGCAGCTGGTGCGCGAGCTCAAGGAGGCCACCGGCCTTCCCGCAGCCGCGTCCTTCAAGCACGTCTCGCCCGCCGGCGCCGCAGTCGGCCTGCCCCTGACCGAGACCGACAAGAAGATCTACTTCGTCGACGACGAGGGCGAGCTCTCCCCCATCGCCTGCGCCTACATCCGCGCTCGTGGCGCGGACCGCATGAGTTCCTACGGCGACTGGGCGGCCCTGTCCGACGTCTGCGACGCACGCGTCGCCCGCTACATCAAGCACGAGGTCTCCGACGGCATCATCGCGCCGGGCTACACCGACGAGGCGCTCGAGATCCTGCGCTCCAAGAAGGGCGGCAGGTACAACGTCGTCCAGATCGACCCCGACTACGTCTGCGCCGAGATTGAGACCAAGGATGTCTTCGGCATCACCTTCGAGCAGGGGCATAACTTCTTCAAGATCG
Source organism: Parafannyhessea umbonata (assembly GCF_900111255.1). Taxonomy (GTDB): domain Bacteria; phylum Actinomycetota; class Coriobacteriia; order Coriobacteriales; family Atopobiaceae; genus Olsenella_J; species Olsenella_J umbonata_A. The sequence goes on along the minus strand of NZ_FOGP01000001.1, from coordinate 13,183 downwards.
ACGACGAGCTCCTCTCCAACGTCGTGACCAAGAACAAGGAGATCCCCGAGTCCGCCAAGATCGACATGATCGTGAGCCTCATCACCCTCAAGTACACGCAGTCCAACTCCGTCTGCTACGTGAAGGGCGGCCAGACCATCGGCGTCGGCGCCGGCCAGCAGAGCCGCGTCCACTGCACCCGCCTCGCCGGCAACAAGGCCGACACCTGGTGGCTGCGCCAGCACCCCAAGGTGCTGGGTCTGCAGTTTGTCGACGGCATCCGCCGCGCCAACCGCGACAACTCCATCGACGTCTACATCTCGGAGGAGCACGACGACGTGCTGGCCGAGGGCGAGTGGCAGAAGTGGTTCGCGACCAAGCCCGAGGTCCTCACCATGGACGAGAAGAAGGCCTGGATCGCCAAGCTCGACGACGTCACCCTGGGATCCGACGCGTTCTTCCCCTTCGGCGACAACGTCGAGCGCGCCCACAAGTCCGGCGTCAAGTACATCGCCGAGCCAGGTGGCTCCATCCGCGACGACAACGTGATCGAGACCGCCGACAAGTACGGCATGGCCATGGCCTTCACCGGCATGCGTCTCTTCCACCACTAATCGCGGGCCCGCAGGCCTGAACGGCAGGGGCCTCCCGAAGAGGTCTTCGGGAGGCCCCTTTTTTGGCCCTTCCGCCTTAGCTCAACCGGCTGACGCCGTCTTCCAGGATTCGCATCTGGGCCAAGGTCTCCTCGGGCTTCACGAGCTGCGGGGAACCCTCGACCACGGTCCGGTACAGGGCGTCATACCAGCGCGCATAGCTGCTGCGCACCGTGGGGACGCGCTCCTCGTGGAAGGCCCCCTCGTCGTCGTAGCAGCGGAGCAGACCGTACTGCTCTGGAGCGTCCAAGCCAAAGTCGTCATGGCCAACGGGCAGATAGAAGTGCTTGAGGTCACGCTCCTGCTGGTCTTTCTGAACCTTGATGAAGCAGCCCTTAGTCCCATAGACCTCGAAGCTCGGCCGCTGGATTGCGCTCAGGTAGTTGGAGTGGGCCGTGCACTTGAGGCCCCGGTCGTCGTAGTACAGGTCGAAGTCGAAGTAGTCGTTTGCCATGCCCGCGCCCTGCAGCTGGCGCAGGTCGGCATGGCTGCGGTCTGGAATCCCGAACCAGTCGATGAGCTGGTCGACGCAGTGCGTGGCATGCTCGAAGGCGGCGCTGGTCACCACGTCAAGACGCTGCCCCTCCTTCTGCCAGGGGCGATAGTAGTCGTAGCTCGTCACCACCTCGAAGACGCGCCCCAGCCTGCCCGACGCAACGACCGCCCTCGCCGTGAGGTAGTCCGAGTCGAAGCGGCGGTTCTGATAGCACTGGACCATGAGGCCGCGCTCGCTCGCCAGCTCGAAGAGCTCGGCCGCCTGGTCGTAGCTCGCGGCGAAGGGCTTGTCGACGACGACGCTCTTCCCGGCCTCAAGGACCATCTTCGCCATCTCGTAGTGCAGGGCGGAGGGAGTGGTCACCTCGACTACGTCCACCTCGGGATCGCCCAGGACGTCCTCCACGTTGGTGGTGTAGCGAACGCCAGGCAAGGCATCCCAGGAGGAATGGTCGACGTGCCTGGCCTGAATGGTCTTAATGCGGAACTCGTCGGGCCTGTCCAGGACGAACGGGGCGTGGTAGCGATTGGTGCTCTTCCCGTTGCCGATGTAGGCGAGCGTAACGATTCTGTCTGGCATGACCCGCAACCTCCCGTGGCGAGCGTTTCTTCGCCGCAAAGGCGGCCCTAACCACTAGGGTACCCACCAACCCCGCCACGAGACCCCGTTCCCAAAAAACGCCTCCGCCCCAGAAGCGCGCGGCGGCGCCCACCGGCATTGTGGACGAGAGGTGCATGGCGTTCGCGCCGTAGGCCGCCTCGAACAAGGGTGGTGTATAAGTCGAAGCGAGAGTGAGGCCGGAACAGAACCGAGGGATGCATGCAGAAGTACGGCACCAAGTATCAGGAAATGACCGAGCGACCCGTAAAGCCCCTTGTCATATCGCTTGCGCTTCCCGCCCTTGCGTCAAACCTCGTGACGGCCATCTACAACATCTCCGACACGTTCTTCGTGGGGCACATCAACACGGCCGCCTCGGGCGCCGTCGGGGTCTCCTTCGTGGCCATGACCACGATCCAGGCCGCCGGGTTCTTCCTGGGTCAGGGCACCGGCAACGCCATCTCGCGCTACCTGGGCTCCAAGCAGAACGAGCGTGCGAACGTGATGAGCTCGACGGGCCTGGCCGCGGCACTTCTCCTTGGCCTCCTGATAGCGATTCTTGGCCATGTCTTCCTGGAGCCCCTCTGCCTGATCTCGGGCTCGACCCAGACGATCCTCCCCTACGCGAAGACCTTCATCGGCATCATCCTGATCGGCGCGCCCTGGATGTGCGCGTCGCTCATGCTCAACATGCAGATGCGCTTCGAGGGCGAGGCATCCCACTCCATGTACGCGATCATGACCGGCGCCGTGCTGAACATGCTGCTGACGCCCATCCTCGTGTTCGGTGTGGGCCTGGGCATCGCGGGCAGCGCCCTGTCGACCATCATCTGCGAGTTCATAGGCTTCTGCCTGCTCCTGCGCGCCATGATCAAGAGCGGCCTGACCAAGCTCTCGCCCCGCTACGTGCAGCTCACGCCCGCGCTGGCGCGCGAGGTCTTCAACGGCGGCTTCCCCTCGTTCGTGCGACAGGTCATGCTAGGTGTCGCAACCACCTTGCTCAACAACGCGGCCAAGCCCTTCGGCGACGCGGCCGTAGCGGCAATCGCCATCGTTCAGCGCATCACGGGCTTCGGCAACTACGTCCAGATTGCCATCGGGCAGGGCTTCCAGCCAGTCATCGGCTTCAATCTGGGTGCGAGGAAGTACGACCGCATCCGCGAGGGCTACTTCTTCTCGCTCAAGGTGGCCTTCGGCACGGTGCTGTGCATCGGCACCCTCACCTGCGTCTTTGCGCCCGAGCTCATCTGGTTCTTCCGCAACGACCCCGAGGTCGTCAGGGTGGGAACGCTCACGCTGCGTCTGGTGAGCTTCACCATGCCGCTGACGGGCGCGGCCATGATCACCAACTTCCTGCTCCAGACCTCAGGCAAGATGTGGCGAGCGACCATTCTGGGCGCCTGCAGGCTGGGCCTGGTGCTGGGGCCCGTCGTCCTGGTCCTCTCGCATGCGCTGGGACTCACCGGCGTACAGATCTCCCAGCCAGTGACCGACCTCATCACCGGACTGGTGACCGTACCCATGGCCGCTTCGGTTCTGCACGAGCTAGCGGGAGACGAAAAGAGGCACCTGGCCTTCTTGGAGAAGAGCCAGGCGCCTGAGGCAGAGGCCAAGTAACGAGGCCTCGCGGCCACGTTGTCCACAGCTAGGCGTCGAGCCGGTCGTAGAACGCGCCAAGGAGGTCCGCAGACTTCCTCAGCGCGTCGAGCTCGTCCTTCTCGAGGTCGATCTCAACGATCTCCTTGGCACCCGTGTGGTCGACGATGGTCGGCACAGAAAGGTAGATGCCGTCGATGCCGTACTGGCCCTCGACGTACACCGAGACGGGCACGATGCGGTTCTCGTCGAACAGGATGGTCTTGCAGATGGCCGTCGCGGAGGCCGCGATGCCATAGCAGGTGTTGCCCTTGCGGCTGAAGATGTCCCATCCCGCCTGCACCGTGCGCTTGCGAAGGCCCTCGCGGGTCACGCCGGCGGTGCGGTCGGCGTTGTCGCGCATGACCGCGTCCACGCGCTTGCCGCCGATGGTCGCGCTGTTCCAGCTGACGATCTCGGAGTCGCCGTGCTCGCCCAGGACGTAGGCCTCGACGCTCGCGGGCGCCAGGTCGTACATCTCGGAGAGCGCACGGGAGAGGCGCGCAGTGTCCAGGTAGGTTCCGCTGCCGATGACGCGCTGGGCAGGTAGGCCCGAGACCTTCCACGTGTAATAGGTCATGATGTCGACGGGGTTCGACACCACGAGGAAGATGCCGCCGAAGCCGGATGCCATAACCTTCTGGACCACCTCGCGCACCACGCCCAGAGACGGCTTGAGCATCTCCAGACGGTCGGTCGAGTCCTTGGGCATGGGCGCCGCAGCCGTGATGATGACGATGTCGGCATCGGCGCAGTCGTCGTAGTCACCCGCGTGGACGCTCACGTTGCGGTGCATGAAGAAGATGGAATCGCTCATATCGAGGGCCTCGCCCACGGCATGCTCGCGGTTGACGTCAATCAGGCAGACGTCCTCGCAAAGCCCCTGGCTAATGATGCTAAACGCTGTGGTGGAGCCAACCTTGCCCGCCCCGACGATGACCACCTTGGAATTCCTGTAGCTCATACATACCTTCCTTCGGTTGATGTGCGACACGAAGAAGGTACCACGCAAGCGATTGCGATGCGCGTTCCGTTGCGTTTCCTATGCGATGCGCGTCGCCAGGAAGACGAGGGCGACCCCGACGGTGAGGCTTATGCCCGAAAGCCAGACGGGACGATTCTTGAGCACGCGCGGAAGCAACTCGGCAAGGGCGATGTAGAGGATCATGCCCAGGGCCAGGCAGGTGAGCATGCCCCTGACGGGCTCGGTCATGATGGGGCTCATGAGCGCCATGACGGCCCCGCCCAAGAGCGTCGACAGCATTGCGCCGCTCAGCGCGATGGCCTTCGCGCGGCGCCTTTCGTGGCGAAGCGTCGAGAAAACGAGCATGCCCATGGGCACGTTGTGCAGACCCACGCCCAGCGCATAGGACGCGCCCTGCGCGACGTCGGCGCTCGACAGCGCGTAGATGGTCATGCCCTCGACGAGGTTGTGGATGACCAGGGCGAGGACCGTCATGATGCCGATGTGGATGGCGATGTCGTCCTGCGAGGCATGGCGACTGTGGGCATCCTCGTCGTCGTGGTCGGGAATGAAGCGGTCGAGCGCCAGCAGAAACGCGGCCCCAACGATAACCACCAGAATCGCGGGAACCGCGCCATGGTACGCCGTCGCCTCGATTGCCTCGGGGCCAAGGTCGAGCACCACAAGAGCTCCCATGGCACCAAGCGCGACCGCAACCGACATGTGGCTGACGCGTTCCGGATTGTTCGAGAACTTCACCACGACGGCGCCAACCGCCATAGAGATTCCCGCAAGGAAGGTGATGAGAAGTGCCATGGTATTAGTTCCTCTTTCGTCTTGTCCCTAGATGGCGCGCGGCGCATGGCAGCTGCCGGCAGCATGCTCGAGCCCCAGCTCGATCAGGCGATTCACGTGGTCGTCCGCGCTGAAGTAGTAGACAACGCGCCCTTCTCGCCTGCACGAGATGAGGCGTGCGTCCTTGAGGTTCGCAAGCTGGTGGCTGACGGCGCTCTTGGTCATCCCCAGCAGCGCCGCGACGTCCTGCACGCACATCTCGCGCTGCGAGACGGCAAGCAGGATGCGAATGCGCGTGCGGTCACCCAACACGTTGAAGAGCTGCTCGAGCCCGTCAAGCACCGTGTCGCAGGGCATCGCGGCGCGCACGCAGTCGACGGTCTCGGGATGCACGGGCTGGCAGCATCCCTCCCGCACCAGCCCTCGAACCTCGCTCACCTTGGACATGCGGCTCCCATCCTGATAGTTGAATCGACGCTCAACTATACGAATGGTTGAGCAGGCGTTCAACAAATGCCGTTTACCTCGATACAATCTGCACATCGACAAACGCTGTTAGCGTGTAGAAGCTCCGCCGCGATGACTACGGGAGCGCGATAGGGGCTATATATGTTCGCGGCAATACCATCAAGGCAAAGGAGGGCGCATGCCCAACAGCAAGCAGCCGGTAAAGATCATCATGCTCACCGGCTATCTGGGAGCAGGCAAGACCACGCTCCTCAACAACATCCTCGCCAACGACGAGGGCATCCGCGCTGCAGTGATCGTCAACGACATCGGCGAGGTCAACGTCGACGCCAGCCTGATCGCCGAGGGCGGACTGTCCGAGACCGACTCGCTCATCCCCCTCACCAACGGATGCATCTGCTGCACCCTCTCTGCAGACCTCGCCAATCAGCTCGACGGCATCGCGAAGAGCGGAGACTTCGACTACATCATCATCGAGGCCTCGGGCATCTGCGAGCCAATCCCCATCGCATACACCATCAGCTCGTTCTGCGACCAAAGCAAGAGCGGAGGCCAGGCTCCGCTCGCCCTGGACAACATCGTCGCCGTCGTCGACTGCGCCCGCATGTTCGACGAGTTCCACGGCGGCAAGGACCTCGTCGAGAAGGACGTGGACGAAGACGACATCGAGTCGCTCCTGATCCAGCAGATCGAGTTCTGCACAACCCTCGTCCTCAACAAGACCGACACTGTCACACCGGACCAGATCGCCGAGCTCAAGGCCATCGTCCGCAGCCTTCAGAAGGACGCCGTCATCGTCGAGGCAGAACACGCGCAGGTTCCCATGAGCGAGCTTCTTGACACCGGGCGCTTCGACTTCAACCGTGCCTACAACTCCGCCGCCTGGATGGACGCCATGGAGCACCCGGAGGAGCACGACGACCCCGAGGTACTCGAGTACGGCATCGAGACCTTCATCTACCAGCGTCGCGCCCCGTTTGACCTCGACAAGCTCTCCGACTACGTCAGCACTTGGCCGGAAAGCATCATTCGTTCCAAGGGCATGTGCTGGTTCGAGCAAGACCCGGACATGTGCTACGTCCTGGAGCAGGCGGGCCACCAGGTCCACCTGACGCAGAACGGCCTGTTCGTCGCATCCGCACCCGACGGCGAGCGCGAGAGGATCCTCAGGGAGAACCCCGAGCTCCTGAAGGACTGGGACCCCGAGTGCGGAGACCGCATGACCAAGCTCTGCTTCATCGGCCGCCACATGGACAAGGAGTCGCTCATCAAGGGCCTTGACGACTGCCTGGTCGAGTGGGTGCCCGACGAGGACTTCGAGTAGCGCACCACGTCATGCCCCGGGCTTGCGCCTGGGGCTTTTTTGGGTACAACCAGCGTAGGAAGACGCGGCCCCGCGCCGCCTTGCCCGTCCAACGCGCATCCAAGGGAGAGGAAACCATGGATCAGAACCTGTTCAAGCGCAACGAGCTTTTGGCCCAGACCGTCATCAAGGGCCTCGAGCGCCGAAACATCAGCGGCTTCTACGCCGCCAACCGCCAGGAGGCCCTCAAGAAGGCGCTCGAGCTCATACCCGAGGGAAGCACCATCACCATGGGCGGATGCATGAGCGCACGCGAGATCGGCCTCGTCGACGCGGTCCAAGGCGAGAAGTACCACTTCATCGACCGCGACAAGTACGACGACCCGCGCGAGGCCATGCTCGCAGGCTATGCGGCCGACGTCTTTCTGGCCAGCTGCAACGCCCTCACCAGCGACGGAATCCTGGTCAACATCGACGGCAACTCCAACCGCGTCTCGATGATCGCCCAAGGCCCCAGGAAGGTCGTCTTCGTCGTTGGCATGAACAAGGTCTGCGGCGACCTCGACAGCGCCGTCGCGCGCGCCCGCAACGTCGCCGCCCCCATCAACGCCCAGCGCTTCGACCTCGACACGCCCTGTCGCAAGACCGGAGCCTGTGCCAACTGCAAGTCGGCGGACACCATCTGCTGCAACTTCCTCATCACGCGCCACTCGCGCCACACCGGTCGCATGAACGTCATCTTGGTCAACGACGAGCTGGGCTACTAGCCCGCCCATTGGACCGCTCCCGGGCGGACCTCATAGGCGCAGCCCACGGCCTGCCGACGCCCCCCTGGCGTCGGCAGGCCACGTTCTTTCGAGCGGCATGCCGCGTGCCCCAACCCAAACGCGAGGTCACAAGCGCGACAGACATTCTTTCCATAATGCAAGATATAGTTGACATACACCAATCGATGCAATATATTTCTTACATCACGTAAGATATCAATTGCGTTTGGAGGTGAAGACGTGGAGGGAAAGAAGAACCTGCGCATGAGGGCCGCTCGCGTGGCCAAGGACCTGTCGCAAGCCGACCTCGCCCGTGCCGTCGGCGTCACCAGACAGACCATCGGGCTCATCGAGGCCGGGGGCTACAACCCCACGCTCAAGCTGTGCACGGATATCTGCAAGGCGTTGGACGTCACGCTCAACGACCTGTTTTGGGAGGACTAGAGAAATGATTACCACACTCAAGAGCAAGTGGCGCGCGTACGTGGGACCGACCGACGAGCGCATCAAGGCACACGAGAACGAGGTCTTCGCGAGGATGGGCAAGTTCCTGATGATCGCCAACCTCTGTCTCGCCTACTACGCTCTCCACCTCGAGGGACTCGCCACGCGGACAAACCTCATGAACGACTGGCCACGCGTGTCCCTGGTCCTGATTCCCAGCATGGTCCTTCTGGTCTACACCGGACTATCGGGAGCCTGGGCTTGCTCGCGATTCACCAAGGCCGGCTACGTCGACAGAAACAGGTTCGCCGAGACCGAGACGTTCCCGCGCGCATACTTTGCCCTTCTCGCCCTCCTGTCCGCAATCGCCTTCTTCGCGCTCCTGACCCTGTCCGAAGCCGCGGCAGAGTTCCAGGTCGTTGGATGGGAGAAAATCGCCTGGGCAGACATCGCCTCGACGGCCGCCTTCCTGTCGGCATTCGTGGGCGTCATGAGCTACATCGCAATGTATCTCGAGTACCTCAAGGCCCGTCGCAGCCGAAGGGCTCGCCTTGGCGAGATGGAAGGCTAGTCGCGCGAAGCCGGCCGAATACGAGATGTCCCAACAGAGCCGACGTGGAAGGCACGCACCCCACGTCGGCTCCGCTATCATTAGAAACTGTGGCAGCCTGCATAACGCGCTGCCGCAGGGAGGGTTGATGGCGATGACGAAATCCGCTTCGACAATGCATCACTGCGCAGAGAGCACGCACTGCCCGTTCGCCGTGGACGCAACGGCGTGCATGGGCAACATCCGCCTGTTCGCCGGCCTCCCTCTCGAGGCGAAGCACGAGCTCATCTCCAACGCGCGCCGCTCCACGCACCCCAATGGCTCCATCCTGGTCCGCGAGGGTGATCCCATCGAGTCGATACTCATCCTGCGCTCCGGTCGCATCAAGACCTTCCACATCGACGCGACCGGCGAGGAACACGTGCTCGACGTGCTCCACGAGGGGCAGGCCATCTGGCACGGCATGTTCCTCAAGGACCACAGCTACCACTACTCCGTGGCCTGCCTGAGCAAGGTCGAGCTCTGCAGCATCCATCGCACCGACTTCGAGGCCATGATCGCCAGTCATCCCGACGTCGCCATGGGACTCATCCGCATGATCGAGACCGAGCTCGACGACGCCGAGGAGAAGATCACGATGCTCAGCATCCGCGATCCCAAGCAACGCCTTGCCGAGTACCTCCTCCACCGCGACGCCCGCTGCATCGGCTCGGAGATCATGCTCAAGCTCGACGACATCGCGCGCTCCATCGGGCTCAGGCCCGAGACGGTCTCGCGCAACTTCAGCGCACTGGAGCAGGAGGGCTATGTCACCCGCCTTGGACGCGGGCGCCTCAAAGTCGTCGACCGAGAGGGGCTCAAGTCCATCTCGATGCTCGGCGATTAGTCACCGAGAAGAGCCAGGAATTGCCTGTTGAGAGCGATTGCGGACGCATCGCGCAGTACTGACGATTCATACTAGAAATGCAAGTATGATTTCGGCAGACGGCAAACCCTCAGCGCCTTCCTCACAAAGGGCACCCCATCTGAGCTGCTCGTTCAAGAATCGTTAGCGTTACTTGATTCTAATCAATGAACTACCCGTCACCTCAGGCTAGATTGACCAATGGAAATTGATCGGCCCGAAAGAGGTGACGCCCATGCTCGGTAGGATCCATTCGACAGAGTCGTTCGGCTCGGCCGATGGCCCCGGCGTTCGCTACCTCATCTTCCTGCAGGGCTGCCCCATGCGCTGCCGCTACTGCCACAACGTCGACAGCTGGGGCTTCAACAAGGGTGACATGAAGAGCGCCGACGAGCTGCTCGATGCGGCCGAGCGCTATCGCAACTACTGGGGCAGCGAGGGCGGCATCACCGTCAGCGGCGGCGAGGCCCTCATGCAGATCGACTTCGTGCTCGAGCTCTTCTCAAAGGCCCAAGAGCGCGGAATCAACACCTGCCTCGACAGCTCGCTTGCCCCCTTCACGCGCGAGGGCACGTTCTTCTCGAAGTTCGAGCGGCTCATGGAGGTCACCGACCTCATCCTGGCAGACATCAAGCACATCGACCCCGCAGAGCACAAGGCACTCACCGGCCACGACAACGCCAACATCCTTGACTGCCTGCGCTACCTCTCTTCCATCAAGAAGCCTGTCTGGATCAGGCACGTGCTCGTTCCCGGCATCACCGACGTCGACGAGTACCTGCACCGAACCAGGGACTTCATAGCAGGGCTCGAGAACGTCGAGCGCATCGAGGTCCTGCCATACCACACGCTGGGCGTCTACAAGTGGGAGGAGCTGGGCATCCCCTACACGCTGGAAGATGTCGAGCCCCCCACCGCAGATAGAGTGAAAAACGCGGAGGCAATTCTGCGCGGCTGCGCAGACTAGTTCCGCATGACAAGTGCCAAGGAGGCATGCATGGATCTACGTGATGAGTGGAACGGCTTTGTTGGTGGGCACTGGGTCGACGACATCAATGTCCGAGACTTCATCCAGAGGAACTACACCGCCTATGACGGCGACGACTCCTTCCTGGCCGGTCCCACTGAGGCAACCGACAAGCTCTGGGGTAAGGTGCAGGAGCTCCAGGCCCAGGAGCGCGCAAAGGGCGGCGTCCTGGACTGTGAGACCGAGGTCGTTTCTGGCCTGACCGCCTATGGCCCCGGCTACATTGACGAGTCGATGAAGGACCTCGAGAAGGTCGTCGGCCTCCAGACCGACAAGCCCCTCAAGCGCGCGTTCATGCCCTATGGCGGCATCAAGATGGCCCAACAGGCTGCCGAGAACTACGGCTATCACGTCAACGACAAGTTCAACCAGATCTTCAACGAGTACCACAAGACGCACAACCAGGCCGTCTTCGATGCGTACACGCCCGAGATGCGCGCCGCCCGTCACTCCCACATCATCACCGGCCTCCCCGACACCTACGGCCGTGGCCGCATCGTTGGCGACTATCGTCGCGTTGCCCTCTACGGCATCGATCGTCTGATTGCCCAGAAGCAGCAGGACAAGCTCAACTGCGGCGACGGCACCATGACCGACGACGTCATTCGCCTGCGCGAGGAGATCGCCGAGCAGATCCGCGCCCTTCAGGGCATGAAGGCCATGGCCGAGGTCTACGGCTACGACATCTCCAAGCCTGCGACCAACGCGCACGAGGCCTTCCAGTGGCTGTACTTCGGCTACCTTGCCGCAATCAAGACGCAGAACGGCGCCGCAATGTCCGTCGGCCGCATCTCCACCTTCCTCGACATCTACATCGAGCGTGACCTCAAGGCCGGCAAGATTACCGAGACCGAGGCCCAGGAGCTCGTCGACCACATGGTCCTGAAGTTCCGCATGGTCAAGTTCGCGCGCATTCCCTCCTACAACGAGCTCTTCTCCGGCGACCCCGTCTGGGCAACGCTCGAGGTCGCTGGCCTTGGCCAGGACGGCCGTCACATGGTCACCAAGAACGACTACCGCTTCCTGCACACGCTCGAGAACATGGGTCCCTCTCCCGAGCCCAACCTCACGGTTCTCTACAGCAAGCGCCTGCCCAAGAACTTCCGCGACTACGCCGCCAAGATCTCCATCGACACGTCTTCCATCCAGTACGAGAACGACGACGTCATGCGTCCCGTCTGGGGTGACGACTACAGCATCTGCTGCTGCGTCTCCGCAACGCAGACCGGCAAGGAGATGCAGTTCTTCGGCGCTCGCGCCAACCTGGCCAAGTGCCTCCTCTACGCCATCAACGGCGGCCGTGACGCGAAGTTCAAGGACAAGAAGACCGGCCTCCCCATGCAGGTTGGTCCCGAGTTTGCCCCCATCACCTCCGAGTACCTCGACTACGACGAGGTCATGCACAAGTTCGACCTCATGATGGACTGGCTGGCTGACCTCTACGTCAACATCCTCAACCTCATCCAGTACATGCACGACAAGTACTACTACGAGGCTGCCGAGATGGCCCTCATCGACACCGACGTCCGTCGCACCTTCGCCACGGGCATCGCGGGCTTCAGCCACGTCGTCGACTCCCTGAGCGCCATCAAGTACGCCAAGGTCAAGTGCATCCGCGACGAGTACGGCATCGCTGGCGAGTTCGAGACCGAGGGTGACTTCCCCCGCTATGGAAACGACGACGACCGTGCCGACGAGATTGCGGTCTGGCTGCTGAAGACCTTCATGAGCAAGATCAAGAAGCACCACACCTATCGCAACTCCGAGCCGACCACCTCGATCCTGACCATCACCTCCAACGTGGTCTACGGCAAGGCAACCGCCGGCATGCCCGACGGCCGCAAGCCCTTCACCCCGTTCGCCCCTGGTGCCAACCCCGCCTACGGAGCCGAGAAGAACGGCCTGCTCGCCAGCCTCAACTCCGTGGCCAAGCTCCCCTATGAGTACGCGCTCGACGGCATCTCCAACACGCAGACCATCAACCCCAGCGCCCTGGGCAACGACGAGGACCAGCGCGTCACCAACCTGGTCAACGTCATGGACGGCTACTTCGCCAATGGTGCCCACCACCTCAACGTCAACGTCTTCGGCATCGAGAAGCTCAAGGACGCGATGGAGCACCCCGAGAAGCCCGAGTACGCCAACTTCACAATCCGCGTCTCCGGCTACGCCGTGAAGTTCATCGACCTCACGCACGAGCAGCAGCTTGACGTCATCGCCCGTACCTGCCACGACCGCATGTAAGGAACCAGGCGCCATCGCCTGACCTCACAGACGGCAACGGCTCAGCCCCCCTCCCCTTTGAACCGCCTCCCTTTTCTTGGACATGAGAAAAGGGAGGCTTCTTTCATGACCCGAAGAACTTTGTACGACGCCGCCACGAGGTCGAAAGCCGCCGAGCTCTACGACGCGGGGAACGGTGTCAAAGCCATCTCCAGCCTGATCGGTGTTCCCTACGAGGCCGTGAGAAAATGGATCGACACGTACAGATCCGTCGGCATCGAGGGGCTGACAGACATGGGAAAGAAATACGCCGTCTACTCATATGAGACCAAGGTCGCCGCCGCGCGCGCCGTCGTCGACGAGGGCATGACGAAG
>NZ_FOGP01000011.1 GCF_900111255.1 Parafannyhessea umbonata | reverse complement strand
CCACGTGCGTGGACGGGTCGGTCGCCTCGCCGGCGGCGAGCTCGTAGGAGGTCTCGCCGTCGGTGGAGTCCCACTTGTAGCCGGAGAACTTGTCCGTCTGGTTGGGCTCGACCGTCGCGGTGACGGCGTCGTTGATCCAGCCGGTCTCGGTCACGGCCTCGTCGGTGGCGTCGGCCTCGGACTTGGCCTTGGCCTCGGCGAGGGTGTCGCCGAAGTAGTACTCGACCTGGGCGCTGACGGAGTGGGTCTGCGAGTCGTCCCTGGTCGTGGTCACCTCGACGTCATGGCTCTCGGTGACGCCGTTGATTGCGGCATAGGTGTACGTCCCGTCTGCATTCAGTTCGAAATCGACGGCCTCACCGTTGTCCGTGACACCAGTGATCGTATAGCCCTGAGCCGGAGTGAACGTCATGGCCTCGGACGTTCCTCCGTAGGCAATGTCCGCCTGGCTCTCATTAGTAACGGTGCCTCGATCGATGGAGCCGGTTACGTTGAACTGCTTGTGGAAGAAAATCGTAAGGACAAGCGAACCGTCGCCCGCGACAAGGCCTGTCAGGACGGTGCCCGGGTAATCGTCTCCAGCATATATATAGTTGTCGATCGTCTTATATTCCTGCGCGACGGTCGCAGGCGCTCCAGTTCGGCCGTGATCTTTGACGACGTCGATTACCGTGCCCGTGTCCGCATCAATACGCTTGATCGTGTACTCGGTATCGTCCTTGGGCCTCCACTGGGCAAAGAGCGTGGTGTCCTGATTTATCACGAAGGACTCTCCGGGAGCGTACGCCGTTCCATCTCCGCCAGCGCTCGTGTTCCATCCGGTAAACGTATAGCCCCTTCGCTGGGGAGTCGGCGTTGCCGCAGCCGTCGCAGTTGAGCCCTGCGTGTACTGTTTGCCATCCGGCATAGTGCCCTGTGCCCACTCTCCCGTTGGGCAGTTGGGGTCATAGGCAAGATTGACGAGTGCCTTGTTGAGCATCACTCCGTCGACGTGCCACGTGCTCTCACGCTTTACGACATACCAGAGGACATACTGGGTCTCTGGGTCATAGGTGATGCCGCTGTGACTGCACATCGTTACGATCTGGTCGTCGGACGGAAGCGCATTGAGAAGATCGGCGATTCCGATTGAGCTGTCGGTCGCAAAGTGCGAAAAATTGAAATTGTTCTTCAGCGTAACGCCCTCTGTGTACTCAGTCATCGGATGGCCACTGGGTTCCGTGGGAATAACGCCATCAAGACGGACGAAGAACGTCGTGTCCACGGCCTTCTCTGCAGCCCAGGTACCATAAAGCGTCTTGTTGCCCAAAACCGTATACGTGCTGCCGACCGGATAAACGGGAGCCGAGTAGTTGCTGGCCCCCGACCCCTGAGCGGTCTGGCTGGTGGACCAACCTATGAATTTATATCCAGGCCTTGTGACACCGGGGTCCGGCAGAACAATCGTCTCGCCGTCAAGTGCGGAGATGCTGGCAGGGTTCGCCCCGGCAACTCCGTTCAGCCTGAAGGAAACGGTGCTTTCCCTTACCCACGTGGCATACAGCTTGGTGTTGCCGTCGATGGTAATAGTCTGGCCGGGAGCATACGCGACGCCCGTCCCATCTGCCTTAGTGTTCCAGGACAAGAAGTAGTAATTGTAGGTCGACGTTGTAGTGGTGTGCGCCACAGGGGTGACATCGGGGATGGTCACGACACCGTTCTTGTCCGACTTGACGTTCCCGGGCATCTCGGCGCGGACATTATCGTTGTTCTTTACGAAGCTCAGGGTTCCGGCGGCCTTCGTCTCGCCAGGCCCCTTGGCGGCGTTGACATTAGCATCGGCGTCGGCATCGTCGGAGCCAAGCAGTGCGTCAATCAGATCGCCGATCAGCCCCATGGCGCCAAGCTTTGCGCTCTTGCTTTCAGCAACCAGTTCCTTCTGGGCCTCGGCGCCATTCGGCTCAACGGGATCAGTCACCGCAGTCGCCGTGTTCTCTGCCTGAACCTCAACTTGAGACTCCGGCTCTCCCGCCTTCCGCTGAGTGGAGATGGTGATGCGGGCACCATCCACCGCCGATGCGGCGGGGACAGTGTAGTTACCATTCGCGTCAGCGGGAAGAGCCGAAACCGTCCCGTTCACGCAAAGGGAGACCTGGGTTATCTCGTAGTCATGGTCGGCAGTGACGTGAAACGCAAAGTCCTTGCCCGCAGGGACCGTGATGCTCGAGGCGGGGGAGGCGATGGTCTGCCCAAAGCAGGTGATGCTCGAATTGCCAAGATCGATGGCTATTCTCGCGTCTGCAGCCTGCGCGGGAGCGCCCTCCTGCTCCTGGGCGGCGGGCTCCGCGGCAGGCGCCGCGGGCTGCGCAGTGGGAGCAGGCTCACCCTGCGCCGCCGAAGCCTCTTGCTTCTCCTGCGTTGAAGATTGTTCCTGCGCAATGGGCGCAGCGCCTACCTGCGGGGTCGCCTGGGCGGGCGTGGACTCTTCTGTAGAGGACTGCCCGACGGGTTGCGAGGACACCTCCTCACCCGCCGCCTCGTCACGCGCCTCTGCGATGGCAGTCGCAGGCACGCAAGTCGTTACCATCGCAAACGACAGAAATATTGACAGTACTCTATTGGCCAAGCTGCCACGGCAAAGCACCTGTGGTTTCCTGTACTTTCTCATGATCAATCCTCCCCGCCAGAATCATTTAGATCGATGGTTCCAACGTCACGCCGGCGCAAAGGCCAATTACCCCGCCGCGTGTCAACATCCAACAGAACGTCCGGTCACGGCAAAAGCCTTCGCATAGTGCTCTCTATGACGAGAGAGTTACGAAATTCCTGACTCGTCAAAGTGTCGCATTATAACGAAGGTTTTCGAGAGTTCCTATGTAGATTTTACCAACCGGCAGCCTTTTCCATACACCACAAGCCAACTATTTCCACCAATGGAGCGCAGGTAGGGCGGTATTTTTTTGTAATGGAAAGCCATAACAAGAGATACTATTCAAATACTGATTATTTCTTCCTACTGGCATTTAGTATCCGTTTACAAATCTCAGTTTCCGTAAGAGAGTATGAAGCTTTATCGGAAAGATAAAAAATATTTGATTATTGAACTGCCAAATAGTCGCTACCTTACGACAATACGTTTAGTTTTTGATTAGGTAGTAGCAACGCATCATATACATGCCATAAAAACAATAGCTTGTATCAAAAAGAAAAGACCAGCCGCACAAGCGACTGGCCTTGACTAATCATGGTCGGGTTGACTGGATTTGAACCAGCGACCTCTCGGTCCCGAACCGAGCGCTCTACCAAGCTGAGCCACAACCCGTTAGCGTAGATACTTTAGCAGAACTCCTTGTGCAAACCAACGAGATCAAGAAAAGACAAATCTTTCCTCTTACAGCAGCCCCCTTCGCACTGCCACCAAACAAGCACCCCCGCCGCCCAAAAGCCATCGGCTCGCAGCACGCTAATCGTTCGCGTTCGGTACGTAGCTGGCGACCAACTCGAGGTCCCCCTCATAATCCAGACGTCCGCAAGCGTAGGGCGCGAGAAAGTGATCGCCCTTGCGAAGCTCATAGCGCCTGGTCTCCGGGGACGCGCGCTTCTCGGCCGAAGATGTGGGCGAAACCGTGACGGAGCCGCCCTCCCCCTCCACGACCGAGAAGCACATGAAGGGGTGGGACTGCTCAAGAGAGACGGGGGCGTCGGGAGCCACGCGAACGCGGTCCACGCTGAAGTACCGGCAGTCCATGAGACGCGTCACGCCGCCTTGCTCAGGCGCCGTCACAACCCCATCGGCAAGCAGCGGCGCACCGTAGTCGATGACGTCGAGCGCCTGGGCCATGTGCAGCTCTCGCAGACTGCCGTCAGCCTGGGGGCGGTCGAAGTCATATACGCGATAGGTGACGTCAGACGACTGCTGTACCTCGAGGATCAGCGCGCCCTTGACCGCGTGCACCGTGCCGGGTGTGATGCTGAAGAAATCGCCCTTGTGGATGGGGATCTCGTTGAGTAGCTCGTCCCAGCAACCAGCCTCAACCATCTTGGCGAACTCGGCGCGGTCGTGGGCCTTCTGCCCAATCATGATGCGCGCGTCCTCGTCCGCATCCAGGATGTACCAGCATTCGCTCTTTCCCAGGCTACCGTTCTCGTGCTCAGCCGCATAGGCATCGTCAGGATGGACCTGCACCGAAAGGTACTCGTTGGTATCCAGGATCTTGATCAGCAGCGGGAAGCGATCACCGGCGATGTGGCCAAAGAGTTGAGGCTCCTCGGCCCAAAGCCCCGCAAGGCCGCGCCCGTCGTAGGTGCCGCCGCGCACGGGGGACGGCCCGTTGGGATGCGCGCTTATGGCCCAGCACTCACCTATTTTACCCTCAGGAATCTCGTAGCCAAACTCCGTCTGGAGCTTGCGACCTCCCCAGATCTTGGAGAGGAAGAACGGCGAGAAGAACAAGAGCTCGTTGGTGGAAGGGGGCATTGGACATCCTAACTGCCGAGGCCTGCGGTTGCGCTAAATGCAACCCACACTTTGCGCCCTCACAGCCGAATTGGCAAGGCATTTTAACCCAATCCGAATCGGATTCCGCAGCCTCGGACCCTTACCCGCAGTCACCCGCCGGGCCATCCGTCTCGCCTTCCGCCCAGCAGTCTGGAAGACGCTCGCTTAGAGCATCTTGGTCGCAGCTGACCACCAGCCGCGAAGCCTCGCCGCACCCGCCAGGCGCCCGGCATCCTCGTGAGACCTGCAGATGGCAAACACGCAGCTACCCGAGCCACTTACCTGGGCGCCGAGCACGCCGCCGTCTGCCGCGAGCCACGCCGCGATGACGTCGTCGTCCGGCACGAGCCGCCTCGCAACCGGATCGAGATTGTTGTACAGGTGCTCCGCGACAGCTTGGACGTCGCCCGCGCGAAGGGCGGCAAGCATGGCGTCAGGCGCAACTGGAGCGGTGGGCTCCAGATCAAATGCTCCGTATGCCACCGCAGTCGAGACGCCATCCGAAGGGCGGACGAGCACGACGGGCACATCGTCCAGGCGGCCAAAACTCTCTTTAAGTACGTCGCCAGCACCATCGAGGTACGAGGGCACAGGATTCAAGAAGAAGGGGACGTCCGCCCCGATGGAACGCGCGACTTGAACCGCAAGCTCTTCTCGGCGGCTTTCGCCACAAAGCTCGAGGATGGCCATGATTGTCGACGCTGCATCAGACGAAGATCCGCCAAGGCCGCTCTGCGGAATCACGCCTTTGGTGACGCGAACGCAATAGTGGTGCTCGTCTCCCAAAGCCTCCTTGGCACGGACCGCCGCAAGCCAGGCCGTGTTGCGCGCATAGTCGATTCCCACGTCTTCGCTCATGTCGAGAGCGACACCCCGCTGTGCGGCGGACTGCGGCGCGGGCGCGCATAGCCGCTCGACCGTAACGGCGTCGCCCAGATCGAGGGCGCACATGACCGAATCGGCGCGATGGTAGCCACGCTCGTCACGCCCGGGATGTATACCTAGGTGGAGGTTGACTTTGACGGGAGCCTTTTTGGTGACGCTCTGCTGCATGGGAACCCCTGGTGCTGAAGGAAAGACAAACGGCGCAAGCCGCCCAAAAGAAAGCCGGGTCGCGAGGCGGCCCGGCGGCGTTGCTACTCCTGCTCCTCGGCAGTCCCGAAGTCGAGGATGCGCTCCCCGGTGTCGGGGTCGTAAATCTCAACCGTGCTGGTGAGGACGTCGACGTACTGGTAGCTCTGGCGAGCCTTGCGACCGCGACGCTCCTCAACCTCGACGACGAAGAGGGTGGGATAGGCACCAACTAGAACGCCCGTACGCTCAACGATGCGGGAGCGACCCATGTTTGCGCGGACCCTGATGCGGTTTCCCTGCAGAGAGCTAAGCTCATCACGAATCTGGTCTACCCTGTTGACGGGCGGAACCTCAACTTCCATCTGTACCTCCGGGTTGCAGCGGACGGCGCATGGTTCCGCCCGCCAAAGTGCCATGCAACGTTCCAGTATATGGGACAAACATGATTTCCACGGAAAACACGGTAATAAGGTGGTAGAGATGGGTCAGTTTTCACCCAATAAATCACGCATCGGACACGTCATGTCGAACCTGGAGTCGATGGGCCTAACCCAGGCCCTCGTGTGCGACCCCATGTCCATCTGGTACCTCACGGGCTACTACAACCAGCCCCTTGAGCGCTTTTTCGCACTGCACCTTTCGGCTGACGGCAAGGGCGGCGCGACCTCCACGCTCTTCTGCAACAAGCTGTTCCCCGATGCCACGGGCGCGGCCAACGCTATCGTGACCTTTGACGACACCGAGAATCCCATCCCTCTGATCGCCGCCGTCACGAAGTCGGACAAGCCCCTGGGAGTCGACCGCAAGCTGGTTGCGCACTGGCTGCTGCCCATGATGGACGCCCAAATCGCAAGCGACTTCCGTCTGGCGTCGAACGCCGTAGACGACGCCCGCGCGATTAAGGACGACGCCGAGAAGGACCTCATGCGCGAGGCCAGCCGCATCAACGACGAGGCGATGTCCTGGCTCGCGGCCCAGGTCCACGAGGGCGTCACGGAGCGCAAAATTGCCTCCGGCCTGTTGGCCGAGTACCGCCGCCTGGGTGCCGGGGACCACAGCTTCTCGCCCATCGTGAGCTTCGGCACAAACGCCGCCGACCCACACCACGAGCCCGACGGAACCACCCTCGGCAAGGGCGACATGGTCCTGTTCGACGTGGGATGCAAGCGCCAGGGCTACTGCTCCGACATGACGCGCACCTTCTTCACGGCAGAGCCCACCGATCGCCAGTTGGAGGTCTACAACACCGTCCGCCGCGCCAACGAGGCGGCCGAAGCCATCATCAAGCCCGGCGTCACCTTTGCGGAGATCGACCTGACCGCGCGCCACGTTATAGAGGACGCAGGCTTCGGACCCTACTTTACGCATCGCCTGGGCCACCAGATCGGCCTCGAGGACCACGAGCCCGGCGACGTTTCGTGCACGCACGACGAGCCGGTCAAGGCAGGCATGATCTTCTCGATCGAGCCCGGTATCTACCTGCCCGGCGAGATTGGCGTGCGCATCGAGGACCTCGTCATCGTGACCGAAGACGGCTGCGAGGTCCTGAACCACTACAGTCACGAGCCGCAGGTGCTCAAGGCATAAACAGCCGCACGCGCACCGGCTGCGCGCAAGGCAAATGCAAGGGCCCGGAGAGAAGCGTGAACTGCGCCCCAGTTCTTGGACGGGCAAATAAAGCGGCCTAGGCCGCATGCAGGGACTGATTCCGGAACTCCTCCGGGGTCAGTCCCTTCAGCTTAACCTGACGCCTCCTCGTGTTCCAGTGGACGACGTAGGCGTCGAGGTCCCTCTTGAACGCGTCGAAGCTCGGCCATGTCTGGTCACGGAAGAACTCGTCCTTCAGGTGGCCGAACACCTGCTCGGTCGCCCCGTTGTCGATGCAGTTGCCCTTCCGGGACATGCTCTGCACGACGCCCGCCTCCTTCAGCCTGTTGCACCACCCGGCCTGCTGGTACTGCCAGCCCATGTCCGAGTGCAGTATCGGGCTGGCG
>NZ_FOGP01000012.1 GCF_900111255.1 Parafannyhessea umbonata | reverse complement strand
GCCCCGCCCGCCGATTCCGCGTTGCCCGAGGGGCCGAAATGTATAGGAGTTGTGGAGGCCGCGATTCCCGGCCCCACGGGGCCGGAAGGTGCGTATAGTTATCTCTCGCGCCGCAGCGGGGCGAGGAGCTCCGGGCGACGCGGCGGACCTTGAAAACCGGATACTGCGATCGAAAGATCGACGAAAGACAGCACAAGCGAAGTTCGAATTTACGAACAGTCAATTCAAACCAAGCGAATCCAGATCAGCGGGATCCAGAGACGGACCTGTCTCCTTTTTCACTCGTGACCGGCCTCGGCCGGTGGCATTTGAACGGAGAGTTCGATCCTGGCTCAGGATGAACGCTGGCGGCGCGCCTAACACATGCAAGTCGAACGGTTAAAGCACCTTCGGGTGTGTATAAAGTGGCGAACGGCTGAGTAACACGTGGGCAACCTGCCCCTCGCACAGGGATAGCCTCGGGAAACCGTGGTTAATACCTGATACTCCGGGACCCCCGCATGGGGGACCCGGGAAAGCTCCGACGGCGAGGGATGGGCCCGCGGCCTGTTAGCTTGTTGGCGGGGTAACGGCCCACCAAGGCAATGATGGGTAGCCGGGTTGAGAGACCGACCGGCCAGATTGGGACTGAGACACGGCCCAGACTCCTACGGGAGGCAGCAGTGGGGAATCTTGCACAATGGGCGAAAGCCTGATGCAGCGACGCCGCGTGCGGGACGAAGGCCTTCGGGTTGTAAACCGCTTTCAGCAGGGACGAGGCCGCAAGGTGACGGTACCTGCAGAAGAAGCCCCGGCTAACTACGTGCCAGCAGCCGCGGTAATACGTAGGGGGCAAGCGTTATCCGGATTCATTGGGCGTAAAGCGCGCGTAGGCGGCCTGTTAGGTCGGGAGTTAAATCCGGGGGCTCAACCCCCGCCCGCTCCCGATACCGGCGGGCTTGAGTCTGGTAGGGGAAGGCGGAATTCCAAGTGTAGCGGTGGAATGCGCAGATATTTGGAAGAACACCGGTGGCGAAGGCGGCCTTCTGGGCCACGACTGACGCTGAGGCGCGAAAGCTAGGGGAGCGAACAGGATTAGATACCCTGGTAGTCCTAGCCGTAAACGATGGACACTAGGTGTGGGGGGATGTGCCCTCCGTGCCGCAGCCAACGCATTAAGTGTCCCGCCTGGGGAGTACGGCCGCAAGGCTAAAACTCAAAGGAATTGACGGGGGCCCGCACAAGCAGCGGAGCATGTGGCTTAATTCGAAGCAACGCGAAGAACCTTACCAGGGCTTGACATATAGGTGAAGCGGCGGAAACGCCGTGGCCGAGAGGAGCCTATACAGGTGGTGCATGGCTGTCGTCAGCTCGTGTCGTGAGATGTTGGGTTAAGTCCCGCAACGAGCGCAACCCTCGTCGCATGTTGCCAGCGGTTCGGCCGGGCACCCATGCGAGACCGCCGGCGTCAAGCCGGAGGAAGGTGGGGACGACGTCAAGTCATCATGCCCCTTATGTCCTGGGCTGCACACGTGCTACAATGACCGGCACAATGGGCTGCCACTGCGCGAGCAGGAGCGAATCCCCAAAGCCGGCCCCAGTTCGGATTGGAGGCTGCAACCCGCCTCCATGAAGTTGGAGTTGCTAGTAATCGCGGATCAGCACGCCGCGGTGAATGCGTTCCCGGGCCTTGTACACACCGCCCGTCACACCACCCGAGTCGTCTGCACCCGAAGTCGTCGGCCCAACCCGCAAGGGAGGGAGGCGCCGAAGGTGTGGAGGGTAAGGGGGGTGAAGTCGTAACAAGGTATCCGTACGAGAACGTGCGGATGGATCACCTCCTTTCTAGGGAGAATCACCTCTTCTAGAGAAGACATACACTTACACGGACGGGTCCCGTCCATTCCCGCTGAAGCCTGCCTTTCGTCGCGCGAGAGCGCGCAGTGTCCGGTCTCCAGGGCCCCGCCCTGCCGTACCTTGAGAGCTGCATAGCGTGACAAAGACGATATTTTTCTTTTTCAAGAAGATCGCATCTGATCGCACCGGCGGCCAGTCCGCCGGAGTGTATGTATGTACCGGACCATCGAAGAGAAGATGGTAAGGGCACACGGTGGATGCCTTGGCACAGGAAGCCGACGAAGGACGTGACAAGCTGCGATAAGCCACGGTTAGGAGCACATATCCGCTTGACCCGTGGATTTCCGAATGGGCGAACCCGGCGGGAGTCATTTCCCGTCGCCCCGCGCTGAACACATAGGCGCGGCGGAGGTAACCCGGGGAACTGAAACATCTAAGTACCCGGAGGAAGAGAAATCAAACGAGATTCCCCTAGTAGTGGCGAGCGAACGGGGACATAGGCCAAACCGTCGGCCGCTTCGGCGCCGGCGGGGTTGTAGGGCCACTCATCGCGCAGTTACAAAACCTCGTGGAAGCGGAACGGCCTGGGAAGGCCGGCGAGACAGGGTTAGAGCCCCGTACGCGAATCCGCGAGGACTGCCGAGTGGTTCCTGAGTACTGCCGGACACGTGAAACCCGGTGGGAACCTGGGGGGACCACCCTCCAAGCCTAAATACTCTCCTGTGACCGATAGTGGACAAGTACCGTGAGGGAAAGGTGAAAAGCACCCCGGGAGGGGAGTGAAATAGTACCTGAAACCGTGTGCCTACAAGCAGTCGGAGCAGTGCTTGCACTGTGACGGCGTGCCTTTTGTAGAATGAGCCAGCGAGTTACGGCGTGTGGCGAGGTTAAGCTAGCAAGCGAGCCGCAGCGAGAGCGAGTCTGAACAGGGCGTTCAGTCGCACACCGTAGACGCGAAGCCGGGTGAGCTATCCATGGGCAGGCTGAAGCGGGGGTAAGACCCCGTGGAGGGCCGAACCCACTTAGGTTGAAAACTGAGGGGATGACCTGTGGATAGGAGTGAAAGGCCTATCAAACCCGGAGATATCTCGTTCTCCCCGAAATAGCTTTAGGGCTAGCCTCGGACGTTTACCTGCGGAGGTAGAGCACTGAATGGTTGCGGGGGCCTCACCGCCTACCAAGACCAATCAAACTCCGAATGCCGTAGGTCC